>CALFEQ010000137.1 GCA_937949945.1 uncultured Myxococcales bacterium | reverse complement strand
CGGAGGTCGGCAGGAGCGGGCGCCGTGGCGGCGACCGAAGGAGGATGAGATGATGGCCGCGCGTAAGACCAGCTCTCTCCCGACACAGATCTGGAAATTCCCGTGTCGGGTCACCGACGAGGCTGCCGTGCACGAGATCCTCCGCACGGCCAACCGCTACTACAACGCGCTTGTTGCGATCGAGCGGGCGCGACACGCGCGGTACCAGGAGATCCGGCGGCGGTACGCTCCCGAGCTCGCCGCGCTCGAGGAGGAATGGGAGCGCATCGATGATCAGATCGAGGCGCTCATCCGCGAGCAGAAACGCGCGCGCCAGCAGCACTGGCGCGAGACGGACGGAGAGAAGCGGCGCTTGCTCGACGCGCAGATCGAGGCGCAGATTGCAGCGCTGCGCACCGAGGCGAAGCGGGTATCTGCGGCTGCGAAGGAGCGTCGCGTGACGTTTGACGCTCTGCTCGAGCCAGCACGGCAGGCCTATGCAGATCGCGCGCTCGCCCGCGCGTGGACGCTCGGCGGGGCGTACGCGACGGACAAAGAGGGACTCGCCGTCATCGATGCGTGGCGCTGTGCAGTGGAGGAGGCTAAGACGATGAAGTCTGATCCGCCGCCACCACTCCCTCGCCCAGCCCCTAGGCACAAGTCCGTGGCCAACGCCGAGGTCTATGACGTGATGCTGTCGGAGCCGCAGTGGCCCGACGCGTGGAAGGAGATCGCGCGCTCGGACGACGAGGCCCACAAGGCAACCCTCGCCGCGCGTGCGTCGTGCGGACTCGCGACGGGGACGTATCTCGCCATCGAAGAGGCAGTGCAGCGCGCGAAGATGGACAGCTCTCCGCGCCCGCCGCGGTTCCGACTCTTCGACGACCACGGCAAGCTCGCCGTGCAGACGCGCGATCTGACGTTCGCGGAAGCACTCGCCGGTTCGTCGAAGCTGTCGATCGCTCCGGCACAGCACCGGCCGGATAAGCGCGGCGATCAGAGCCGTATGGTGGTCGTTCGTCTCGATCAGACCATCCCGCGCAAGGATCGGCGCGTCGTCGAGCTGAAGGCCAAGCTGCATCGTCGTCCGCCCGATGACGCGGTTATCAAGTGGGCCTCTTTGCTCGTGCGTCGCGTCGGATCACGGACGACCTACGAGTTTCAGCTCACGCTGGAGCACCCGAGCTTCGCGGAGCCGAAGCGGCCGGCGGGGACACGCGACGCCGAGCACGTGCGTATCGGCTGGGCACGGGTTGACGGCGGGGTGCGGGTCGCGCACTGGCCCAGCGGTGACGTCGTGTTGCCTGACGCAATCCTCGACCAGCACGAGCACGCGGCGGCGATCGAGAGCGCAGCCGATCGGTACTTCGAGCGCGTGAAGAAAATGCTCCGACGGTGGATGCGCGGAGGTCCGCACCATTTGACGGCATGGCATCTCATGCAGTCCGACCAGCGCCGAGCGATGCTCCGGCGGGTGTGCCGAGAGTACGCCGAGCACATGAGGGTCGCGCACGACCGGTGGAAGCAGTGGAAGACCGACCGCCTCGCGCGCGGAGAGGATCTATTCGCTCCCGTGTGTGTCGTGCGGCGTTGGCTGCGTGCACGGGGTGTGGTCGACCAGCAGAAGGTCGCCGCATTCTGGCTCTACACGTGGGCGCGGAAGGACGAGCACCTGATGCAGCTCGCGGCGGACAGCCGAAGACGGTTCCAGAATCGTCGCGACGCGTTCTTCCGACGGGAGGCGATCCGGATCGCTACCGAGTTCTCATCGGTCACGGTCGACAGTTACTCCATCGCGAAGCTAAAGGAGCTACCTGCGCTCACGATGCCGGGCGACACGCCGCGCGACCAGTCGCAGCACAATGCTCACGCGGCGGCACCCGGACGGTTCCGCGAGATCCTGCTCGAGGTCATGGGGTCGCGGTGCACGCCGTGCGAGCGCCCGAGTGATGGCGAGAAGGCGGGGGCCGCTCGCGCGAAGAAACGCGGGCGATCTGCACGATCGACTGTGGGTGACGCAGGTGAACCGGTGCTGTCGGCGGACCGCTCGCAACACGTGGCGCAGGTGCCCGAGATCGGGTAGGTCTTGCTGGACGAGCATCAAAGGCTCTGCACCGCCTCGGAGAGTGCAGCAACGGAGCCGCCGACGGTGATCGGCGGAGAGCCCCGATGCATCAAAGGCTCTGCACCGCCTCGGAGAGTGCAGCTGCCGGCGCCGCGTGTAGACGGCCCCCTCCTCGTAGCATCAAAGGCTCTGCACCGCCTTGAAGAGTGCAGCCAACACCAATCCTCCGTGTCGCGATGACGCTGGTAGATGGGATCAAAGGCTCTGCACCGCCTTGGAGAGTGCAGCGCGGGCGCAGAGCATCGCAGACGACACGGACCGGGCCGACGGCGAGGCAGCGACGGACGACGAGGATCGAGCTACGGCGTCCGCCGCTGGAGCACGAGCGGTTGCTCACGGTCTGTGGAGGGGAGCCCTCCGCGTGCTCTGAGTCGCGTCAGAAACACCACACCGAAAGAGTCCAAGCATGATGACCCAGAGGGCGGCGGAGTACATCGAGAGCGAGGCGCTGGAGTGCATCGTTGGCGCGGTGAGCACGGATGCGGCGCCGGAGAAGGGGTTCAACATGATCGACACGATCCTCGCACTACGAGAACAGGCGCAGACAGACCCCGACGCACGCGTCGTACTTGAAGACGCGTGCTTGGAAGCCGGCGTACGCGTCTCGCGCGGACGGGCACGGTCGCCGTGGGGGTCGCGGTCGTGGTCGGGGTCGCGGTCGTGGTCGGGGTCGCGGTCGCGGTCGCGGTCGTGGTCGTGGTCGCGGTCGGGGTCGGGGTCGCGATCGTGGTCGGGGTCGCGGTCGCGGTCGTGGCCGGGATCGCGGTCGCGGTCGTGGCCGGGGTCGTGGTCGGGGAGTGCGCGATGACCGACACCATCATCGCGCTACGAGAACAGGCGCAGACAGATCCCGACGCACGTGCCGTGCTCGAAGACGCGTGCCTGGAGGCTGGCGTACGCGTCACGCGCGGCCGGACACGGTCGCGGTCGGGGTCGCGGTCTTCGTCGCGGTCGGGGTCGCGCTCGCGGTCGTGGTCGTGGTCGCGGTCGGTGTCGTGGTCGCGGTCGGTGTCGGGGTCGCGGTCGTGGTCGGGGTCGGGGTCGGGGTCGTGGTCGTGGCCGGGGTCGTGGTCGGGGACGTAGGAAGTAAGGAGGTCGAAATGGATCTGATTGGCAAGGAAGTAGTGGTTCTGTGCGCGAACTACATCTATACGGGCGTCCTCGAGGAGGTGCGGCACGACGTGCTCGTGCTGTCCTCGCCGAGCATCATCTATGAAACGGGGGACTGGAGTGACGACGCCTGGAGAGACGCGCAGCGCCTCCCGGCGAGGCGGATCACGATCGAGCGTACGGCCAGCGAGTCGATGTTCGAGCTGGATCGCTCGGCGGCGAGGGAGCGATGAGCGCACGAGCGAGACAGGAGTCGCAGATCGCTGATCTGGAGGCACGCGTGCGCGCGCTCGAGAAGGAGCTCCGGGAGGCCCGCAACGAGGCGGGCATCGTGAGGCGTGCATACCTCCACGAGCGGCGCCGAGCCGACATGGCGGGCGCCCCGAGAGAGCACGCCTACTCAGGCCCGGCGGACCGGTTCGTCACGCCCGTGGAACACCAGGTCGCGATTCTGGAGACGAAGCTCGAAGAGCTCGAAGCCGACCTCGAGACAGGTAAGGACCGAGAGAGGCGTCTTCGTCGGCTGCTGGTCCGGATGCACCCCAAGGCGAACGCGTTCTGGCAGGGTGAGATTGCAACGCTCCTTCGGGAGCTCGAGGCGGCATCGACGTCGAGGTGAAGTCGTGCTCGCCACCGAAGCTCTCTGAGGAGGCGCGAGCTGCACGCGCTCCCCGTCCGCCCGAAGAACTCGTGGGGGCTTTCCACGGAGTCGAGACCATGAACGGATGCGGAGATCACTCGTGCGTCCTCGCGCCCCCGAGGGGCATGGGCACGAACGGCGGCTGCCGCTGCGATGAGCGGGCGCTTCGGCGTGGGGCCATGCAGCTCCGCGCCCGCGTCGCCGACCTCGAGCGCACGGCACAGGCTGCCGAGCACGAGCGCGACGAACTGCGCGAGAAGTACGCGCTGGTGACGCGCATCCGAGCGCTCCAGGAGTCGCAGATCGATGATCTGGAGGCACGCGTGCGAGAGCTGGAGGCGGCGTTGCGAGAGATCGTCGCCATCGACTCTGCGTCGCCGGAGCACCGGATCGCGATGCGGGCGCTCGGCGACTCGCCTGCCGTGAGCACGCGGTCACATGAACCGAAGATCGAGCGCCGTCTTGACCGAGGTGACACCGGCGCACGGAGAGGAGCATTGCGATGAGCAACGAAACGACGAACCCTGTTTTGATGTTTGAGGACTCCGGCGGCGGCCGCGGCCTCATCATTGCGCGCTTCAGCGACATCAACGGCGACGCGTGCAGCATTCAGACGTCGTCGCTCGCAACCGACGACGCGCTCTGGCTCGGACAGCAGCGCTGCACCAGGTGCCAGGCTCCGACGCGCATGCACCTAAATCGCGCCCTGGCTGCGGTGCTCGCCAAGGCCCTCAACCACTTCGTCGCGACCGGAACGCTGCCGTCGGCGGGCACGCGGCTGACGGCATGTGCCCGGCGCAAGGAGTCGGAGCGGGATGCGGAGCACGGCGCGCTGCCGGAGGGCGATGGGGTAGAGGTGTGCCCAAGCGAGGCACTGCTGCCGTGGGATGAGGACGACCAGGCACTCGCGGACGGGCGGTCGGTCGAGACGCAACACCGCACGAACGAGGCGGAGCCGAAGCGATGACCTGTCGTCATGGTCCCGACGCGATGATGCAGACATGCATCCTCTGCGCTGCGGCGCAAACCCGCGCCGAGCAGGCCGAGCGCGACGCCCGCCTGGTGACGCACCTAACAAAGAAGGAGACCAACGGATGACCACTGTTACTACCGACGAGATCGTCGCCGCGATTCGCGGGGGCGAGCACAAGTTCGAGGGCATCCAGCGCCGCCTCGGCGTGTGCGCTAGCGACTTCCGCGTCGTGGATCGCGCACTCCAGAAGGCTCGGAAAAAGGGCCTCATCAAATACGAACGCGGCATGGGCTGGGAGGTCGTCGAGCGCAAGCGAGGAGCCGAAGCTGTGACCGCACCTACGCCTGCTCTTTCCGTGGAAGAGGACCGCGAGCGCATCGAGGCATTCGTAGCGCGGTTCGCGAACCCGCACTGCATCTGCTGGCTCCCGGCGGACACCGATGCTCTGCTCGCGCTGCTCGCCGAGGTCCGCGCCGACGAGCGCGAGGCGTGCGCTCGGGTCTGCCGTCGCTCACCATCGGCTCGCTCTTCAGCGGGATAGGAGCTGGAGCCCGCGACCGCGGCCAAGCTGCGCGACGGCGTGGAGCCGAGCGCGCTGTACGAGAGGGAGTGACGACCATGATCGACGCATCGAAGGATGGGCAGGAGATGGGGCAGGCGAGCCCGGAGTTCCGCAGCATCGAGGAGATCCGAGAGGCGGCCGGTCACGTCTTCACCGCAGTCGCCCAGCCGGCGACGCAGTACCTCGACCGCAACATTGAGCCGCCGAGGAAGTGCACGAACGACCCGCGGAGACAATTCCGCTGCTACACCTGCGGTCGCGTCCGCTGGGCGAAGAACATGATCGTCCGCGTCTACTACGACTGCACCCGGTTCTTCTGCGCCGAAGGCCACAGTCTGTACCGCAATGCCTGGCGCACCAAGGAGTCCACATGGCCACCGAGAATCCATCGCCCGAGGAGTCGTTCGTCTTCGACATCGAGACGGCCGTCACCGAGATGAGCCGCCACCATCCGGAGCCTCCACCCGAGAAGCACATCATCGTCCTCGCCTGGAAGGACGGTGGGCGTACGCCGGCGACGGTTTCGCGCCTGGCTCCCGAAGTCACCTGCGGCAAGCATCGGTTCAAGAAGGACCCGCAGGACCCGAAAGTCTACAACCAGGTCTGATGCTCCTCTCACACCAAGGCGAACGCCCATGACGTGGCCCACCGGCGTGACTGTCGGCCACGAGATCAGAGAAGTCCGATGCCCAAGAAGAAGGAAAGTCCTAGCTGGGTCCCCCAGCCCGGCGAGAAGGTCCTCGTTCTCCTCGACCCGCTGACTGCAGCGATGTTCCACTGGCCCTCTCGCATGAGACTCGGCACGGTGAACGAAGTCTCCGGCGACCGCGTCGGCGTGCACTTCACCAACGGTGACAAGGCCGCCCTTCAGATCGAAGACGTGCGGCAGCTCAAGATCCATGGAGCTTCGAACGACCCACCTGCAACGCCAGATCGACGAGCTCGAGGAGCGCGTCGCGCTCCTCGAGGGAAGGCTCGAGGACAAGACACGCGGGCTAGCGCTCGTTCGTGACTAGCCGAACCGCGATCAGGTCGCGAGCGCACGAAAGAAGGTCACGCGCTCGAACAAGTTTCGACGCCGTCGCTCTTCCCGTAATCGAGGAAGATCCGGTACGCCTACAGCATGGCGGTGACCATTCGGTTGGATCTCGAAGACGACAAGATCGAGATCGGCAACGAGGAGATCGGCTTCGCGAAGTTCGACTGTGCCCAGAAGGACTTCGCCTGGGCGCAGCGCTTCGCGGAGCATCTCGAAGAAGAAGGCGTGGAGGTTGACATCGAGGAGAAGGACGACGACGACGACGACGACGAAGAACCGTTGCCGAAGAAGCGCCGAGAATGAACGGCGCCACGGGGGGATGCCCAAGCTGCTTTGCCTCTTGAGGCATCCGAGCTGACCTCCGAGGTCCCCGCTGAGATCGAGGGCCCACCGGAACGGAGAGCGCGCCTGTCCTCCGGGAGCGGAAGAAGACCGTGAAGGTCACGCGGCGGTCTCTTCTGAGCTCGCGCTACGTGACCTTCCCGCGGGTATAAGAACCGCGGAGGTCTTTCATGGCAGAGTTCACGTCTCTCGAAGACGTCTACAGCGTCGAGGAGCATCAGAAGTACGAGGACGAGCAGAAGCGAAAGCGAGCAGAGGAACAGGGCGCGCCCTTGCTCGACGGCCTCGGCTTCTGGGTGCCGCCGCTCGTCGACGTCTTCATCGGCAACAGCGCCTACGTCTGGTACCGGCTCTTGCAGACCGGGGGTCGCTACGACCTGGACATCGAGCGCTACGGCGGCGCCCACATCGGTGAGCCGCAGACGTGGTTCGAGGAGTACGAGGACACCTCGAACTTCTGGTACTCGATGACGGGCAGCCGCTACGACGGCACGTGCGGGCTCTCGTTCGCGCTCAAAGAAGGCATCGCGCCGGGCACGCCGTTCCTCATGCAGTTCGGTCCGCCTCGCTGGTACCGCTGCAGCTACGAGTACGACGAGTACGACGTCGAATACGACTTCGAGATCGTACGGGTGATGCCGCGCCCTTCCGCGCTCGCAGGGAAGTCGTTCGAGCGCGCGTTCGAGCGGAAGCGCCGCTACGAGGAGGCGCGCGCCCGGTACCAGGCGAAGCTCGACGCCTGGCAGCGGAAGAACATCGAGGCGATGTACATCTCCCAGGAGCTCTTCTACGCCGACGGCTACGACGAGATGTGCCCGCCGCACGGCAAGCGCGTCTTCCTGATGACGTCGATCACCGGCCTGCCGCACGAGAAGAACTATGGCTGGGGACGCCAGTTCTTCTCCGCCGAGGACAAGGAGGCGTGGGAGCCTGCCTTCGAGAAGCTTCGCATTCGCGCCGAGAAAGAGCTCGGCATCACGACAGAGCAGTTCAACAAGCTACCGAGAAAGTGGAGGCCATGATGGGACGAGGAAAAGGAATCACGCTGAGCGGCGCTGCCGGCAAGGGCATCCGCACGGACAAGAAGATCGCCCGGAAGTACGAGGCCATCGCCTCGAAGATCCACCTGCTGCTGTCGGACGGTTCGCGGGACTCGATGAAGATCGCCTGCGCGATCCTCTCGCAGCTCGAGACCCAGGGCCTCGACAAGACCTACGAGACCCACGGGACCTGAGATGGCGGCGAAGAAGAAGACCCACTTCACCGGCCCGGAGATGTCCGCTCTCTCCGGGTGGAGAGATGCTCGGCGTCGTCGTTGAGCGGTCTTTGACACCACGCTCCTGCACTTGAGAAGATCAGGTGCAGGAGCGGACATGTACTTCCCCGAACGTAGCGCCCAGTTTTCGGGCAGCGACCTCGCGGCGATGATGGAAACGCTCGATGCTGAAGCCCGGGAGGCCTTCATCCTCGAGCAGGTCAGGAACGGCTGCGTGCCCGACTTCATGCGGGTGGCTTCGCAGATCATCCTCACGGGGCCCGGCGGCCTCGTGGGCAACCTGGAGGTCTGCCCGGACTATCTCTGCCTCGGCACCGACGACGACTACTTTTACGCCCAGTGCTCGATCGTCACGGCGCAGAAGATCGCCGACGAGATCGGGGCGATGCTCCCCACGAAGAAGATCGTCGACGAGATCTGGAAGCAGGCGGCCGGCAAGATCGACCCGATCACGCAGACGCCCGACGAGAAGATGGTCACCTTCCCCGTCTTCCAGAAGCAGTCGCGCGAGGTCATCGCGGCGCGCGCGAAGCTCGGGCTTCCGCTCGGCTCCCTCCAGGATGGCGGCTTCAAGAACTACATCCTCGTGCCGGGGCTCGCGGCGCGCCCCGGACAGACCTGCATCTACGGATTCCACCAGAAGAAGAACAACCGTCCGATCCAGGCCCCGAACCTCTCCGCTCACGGAAGGAACTACGTCGATTACTCCCAGTGCCCTCGCTTCATCAGCCGCGAGATGTTCGTGGGCGATGACCTCCTCAGCGTCGCTGATGTACTGGCGCATGCCATTCTGCACGTCCTCGTGTCGAGCGAAGGCCCCTCGAAGGTCCATCGCGTCCCCGGGGTGTAGCCGTGGCCGCCCCGCAGTGGCCGAAGAAGTGCCCGAACTGCAATCGCCCCATCCGCAAGCAGTCGTGGAACAAGCTCGACTTGAAGGGCACGATGCCGATGACGCGCGGTCGCGACTCGGAGAAGATCCAGCTCCGGAACTGCTCCTGCGGCAGCACCCTCGCCGTTCCGGAGAGCGCGACCAAGAAGAGCGACCCCCCGTCCTCGATGAAGTAGTGCACGGGGCGAGATTCGAACTCGCAACATCTTCGGTCTGAACGAAGCGCGACTACCAGTTGCGCCACCCGTGCGTCGTGCTCACGAGAGGATTCGAACCTCCCCGGTCCTTTCGGACCACGGCCACCTCAAGGCCGCGCGTCTACCGGATTCGCCACGTGAGCGTGTGCAGGGCACAAGTGTCCCAGTGGAGCTCGGAGGATTCGAACCTCTTGCCCGCTTTCGCGCGACGCGTGGTTTACAGCCACGTGCAGCCACCAGGCTGCCTCGAACTCCTTGTTCGAGTGTCGGTGCTTGGGAGGGGCCTCGAACCCCTACGATCCTTGCGGATCAGCGGGTTTTGAACCCGCCGCGTCTACCTACTTCCACCACCCAAGCTCGACACTCAGCGCAAGACGCCGAGGCAATAGAGCTGGGATAGAAGGAGACGGCTCACGAAGAGCAGGATGGCTCATCTCCTTGGGGTCGTCAAGGTCGTTGTTCAGAAGAAGACCTCCTGGCTGGGATAAGAGCCGTGGGAGACCATCATGTACACCGAAGAAGAACGTCAGCTCGCCGAGGCGGTCCATGCGGCTTCTCGTGAATACGCCGCTGCCAACCCGGCGATGAAGCTCACGAAGGAGCACCTCTTCAAACTGGGTCAGCTCATCTGGCCCTTCAGCTACCGGCTCGCCGACGACGACGCCGGTGCCGCCCGCGCGCTCCTCACGCGCGCGAACGAGGGGGTAGCGAGCCGCCACGTCTACTGGACGTTGCTCGCCGCCGAGCTGCTCCTGCCGCAGAACCAGATCGTCTACAGCGGCTCGGCGCTCTGGTGCCACCAGGGCTTCCCGCAGATCGTGATGGGCCACAAGTACGCCGCGGCCCTCATGGCGACGAAGCTCTCGCATGACGTCGCCGAGCAGGTCCGGCCGCCCTGGCGCGCGTTCTACATCGAGGTCCCGCGCGACCTGCTCTTCGTCGACGACAATCTCCGAAACCAGCCGGTGACCGTGACCGGTATCCTCGTCGCGAGCATGTACCACCCCCCGAGCGGCGCGAACCGCTGGGCGTGGTTCGCCATCACGGAGAGCCAGGCGACGCTCTGGCAGCACGGCGCGGCGACGGAGCACATGCTCGGCGAGCTCGTCGAGGGCGTCTGGGAGGGCACCGGGCTCACTGAGAAGCTCGAGACGCTCGACAAGCGCTGCTCCACGATGATCAACCGGCTCATTCTCAACGTCTGCCTCGCGATGAGCGACCCGGCGAACGTGAAGGCGCCGAAGGACCCGAAGCCGAAGAAGAAGGGCAAGCACAACGAGCGTACGAGCTCGGAGCCCCGCATCCGCACCTACCAGCTCGGCACGACCCCGCGCATCGACTGCCGCGAGGCCATCTCGACCTACATGCGCACGGGCAAGGCCGGCAGCGCGCTGAACGTGCAGGTGATGGTCGCTGGGCACTGGCGCAACGTCCCGTACGGTCCGAAGAGCGAGCTCCGGCGCGTGCAGTGGATCGAGCCCCACTGGCGCGGGCCCGACGACGCGCCGATCCTCGTGAAGGCAACCAAGGTGAGGCCATGACGGGCGCGGAAGCGCACGCCACCGGATCTCGACGACGGAGCTTTTCGAAGAAGTCTGCGGTGTTCTCAAGACCACTGGAGGGTGAACTACTCATGAAGTGCTTCCTGTTGATGTGCAGCGGCGGCGAAGAAAGCAGCGGCAACGTGGAGTACGCGCTCGTCGGCATCGACGAGGCGAAAGCGAAGGAGATCCTTCATCGGAAGGAGCTTTTTCAGATGGCGAAGGCGAAGGACCCGGAGCTGTACAAGCTGGTCTTCTGGGATCGCTATTGCTACTTCTACACGAGCGACGCCGGGGACGAGATCGAAGACCAACTCGGCGGCGAGGACGAGATGCACAAGTTCATCTCCGAGGGTCTTCGCGAGGTGAGCGAGGAGTTCTCCATCTCCGACGACTTCGAGGCTCGCACCGATCTCGACATGATGGTGGTCACCAAGGACTCGTTCTACTGGACGACGACCGACCGCCACGGCGATGGGTACTACGAGACCCGGCAGATCAAGTACGAGGCGATCCTCGACGTGTGACAGGTGCGCGCGTGGTTGAAGGTAAGTCTTCAGCCACGCGCTCACGTTTCTTCGGTTTTCCTAGCTCCCGCGTTTCCGGTCACTTGTACGCCGACGGTACTCTCGAGGTATGCATCCGAAGTTCACCTTGCTCGTGATCGAGAACGAGGAGCTCGCATTACAGCCGATCGCCGCTATGGCGTGCCGGCTCGGGCACCGCGTGATCAAGTCGGAGGGCAGTGACCTTCCGATCGCAATGATGAACGCGTGGAGGGACCACATCCAGGCGGTCGTCCTGGACTGGACGCTCTCCTGCGTCATCTACGGCGGCGACCTCATCGCTGCACTTCACAAGATCGACCCCGACGTCCCCTTCATCATCCCGTCCGACTACGGCGAGCACGTCGTGCGCCCACTTCTTCCGAAGAGCGCGCGTTGTTCTTTCATCCTGAAGCCCTTCTTGTCCTTCGACTTCGAGAACACCCTTCGCAGCGCTTTCCCGAAGCCCCTGCTTCGGTCGTAGGATCGAGGGCATGAATCAGTCGGCGCTCACGAAGTTCATGTTCGAGACGCGTGTGAATTACCCGGGGTTCCAGATCCGCCGCAAGACGGACAGCACCCTGATGAAGGTCATCGCCTTCTTGCTGCTCATCGTCACCTTCGGGCAGCAGAAGACCTTCATGACAGACTACGTGACGACCGTGGGGCAGAAGGTCTACGTGCCCGACGGCTTCGATGCCTGGGACGAGTACCGGAAGCTCGTCGTGCTTCGCCACGAGCGCGTGCACATGGAGCAGGCACGCCGCTACGGCCTGTTCCTCTTCGGGTTCCTGTACCTCTGTGTGCCGTTTCCGCTCTTCTTCGCCTACTTCCGCGCGAAGTTCGAGTGGGAAGCCTACGAAGAGTCGATGCGCGCGGTCGTCGAACGTAACGGCCTCCGCATCCTCGACGACCCGAAGTACAAGAAGTCCATCTTCGACCACTTCACGACGGGGGCCTACGGTTGGATGTGGCCGTTCACGCGTACGCTCGAGGCGTGGTACGAAGCCTCGAGGCGAAAGATCGCGATGGAGCTGAACCCCTATGGATGAGGGCCTGAAAGCGCGCTTTCTCGAGAAGATCGAGAAGCGAGACGGGAAGTGGGTCTGGAAGGCCTCGGTGAACTCCGACGGCTACCCGAAGATGAAGGACAACGGGAAGCTCCGTCTCGCGTCTCACGTCGCGCTCGAGCTCGTCGGGCGCGAGGCGCCGAAGAAGGGCAAGGTCGTTCTTCACAAGAACAACGACCCGAAGGACGTGAACCCGGCGAACCTCTCGGTCTCCACGCAGAAGGCGAACCTGAAGCAGATGCGCGACCAGGGGCGCGACCGCCCGCGCGGCGTCGACCAGGAGCCGGACGTGAAGCAGGGATCGGTTCATCAGCCGCTGCCGCCGCCCACGATCGCGGCGAATCAGATCGCGAAGAACGTCTTCAAAAAGAAGGCCTTTTCGGCCTTCTCCGAAGAGCTTCAGAGGCTTCTCGCAAAGAGCTGAAGGACGGGCGTATAAGGGCCACGATGGCTCGCTATACGCCTGACGACGACAAGGAGATCGAGCGGTTCGAGAGGCAGCTCCGCGGGGAGAAGCGCGTCCTCCTCTCCCAGGCCCCTCGAGACCTTGGTCGCTTGAAGAAGCTCACCGACTGGCAGATCTACTGCCTTGCTGCCGCGCTCTCGCTGACGGACGCCGTCATCCGCGTCCGCAAGACAACGTTCGACAAGCTCGAACGGGTTGAGCGCGAAGCGCTCCTGCATGCCGAGCTCCTCAGCTACGACAAGCAGCGTTACTCCACGAGGCGGCTCGATGACCCGTCCTACTGGTCCGAGTTCATGCAGCAATACCTGCGGAAGGAGCTCCGACATGATGTTTCCACATGACCCTGACCTCGATCGCGTGCACGTGTACGCGCGCGGGGATCTCACGATCGCGGATGGCGAGGTCGAGGCTGGCGAGGAGGGCGACAAGATGACGTTCATTATTCGTTCGGCCGGTGCGCGGGAGGCGATGCTCAACAATGCGGGGGAGCGCGTCGGGCAGCACACATACGCCACGCTGGAGGCGGCCGTAGCAGCGCTCCGGCTCGGTGACGACGCCGTCACTGCGGAGTCCTGCGAGGGTGGCGCTTGGTACGTCTACCGCGACCAGGAGAGCGCGGACCGCGACGAGACGGGCGCGGCCGCGGAGGCGCTCATCGTGCAGGTGGCTGACTGAGCGCACTGACCTGCGATGACAGGAGGTAAGACGATGAGTGAAAGGGTTTGGATTCTTGGGGAGAGGAGGGCATGCTGATGACGCCCGCCGAAGGGCCCGTGCACTGCGAATGCGGGGTATGGACAGGCGAGCGCTGCGCGTGGTCGGGCCCTGCGGATGAAACCGTGCTCGTCGCATGGGTCGCTCCGCCCATGCGCGGTACATACATCGCCGCGGGGGAGATCCGCAGCGACCTGCGGATCTACGCCACGAAGGTGCGCGCGCACGAGGAGTGCGCGCACCTCCTGTTGTCGCTCGAGCCGCGATGGGCCGAGCTCGTGACCGCTGAGGCGGAGGACGAAAAGCACCGACCTGCGACGCCGGCACGGGGCCCTTCGGGGCCTCGTCCTGGCCGCCGGATGTCCGGCGGCCGGATGTGTATCCCATTGGCAGAGAAAGGAAGTGGAGCATGGTCGACATAATCGTCGAGCGTCTCGAGCAGTTGGATTCCCTCGTCCTCAAGTACGGTTCGCACGCCTCCTTCGAGGAGGGCGTGTGCGCGATGGAGGCGGTCGCGTGGCTCGCCGGAGAGGAGCACACGGACGCTCCGCAGTGCGCGTGTCCGGTCATCGCCGCGGTCGTCCGGTCCTTTAACGATGCACTCCCGACCGACGACGAGCGCACGCGGCTGATCCGACCGCTGCTCACGAAGATCGTAGGCACGCGAAAAGAAGGGACGCCTGCCGAGAGGGCCTCGGTGCTCCTGAAGCGCATGTACATGGTCTACGACTGGTACATGCGCGTGCGCGCGCCGGCATTCTTGAGGCTCGCGGGCCTCGAGAAGGAGGCTGCCTCGCTTCAGGCTTGCCTTCCGGTCGTTGATGACGCTTCGCTCAGGGCCACAGAAGAAGCTGCAAGAGCGGCCGAGAGCGTGGCGAGGAGCGTAGCGAGGAACGCGGAGAGGAATGCGGCGAAGAATGCGGCGAAGAATGCGGTGAGGAATGCGGTCGAGTACGCGGTCAAGAGCGCGGCGAAGAGCGTGCCTTGGAGCGTGCCGTGGAGCGCGGCGAGGAGCGTGATCGAGAGCGTGGCCGAGAGCGCTGCCGAGAGCGTGGCTAGGAACGCGGCCGCGAACGTGGCGTGGAGCGCGGCGAGGAGCGTGATCGAGAGCGTGGCCGAGAGAGCGGCCGAGAGCGTGGCGGGGAGTGCGGCGAAGAGTGCGGTCGAGAATGCGGCGAAGAGTGCGGCGAGGAGCGCGGCCGAGAGAGCGGCGAAGAGTGCGGCGTGGGGCGTGGCCGAGAGAGCGGCGTGGAGCGCTCTCGAACCGACCGTGAAGGAGCTCCAGTCGAGCTTCGCCGATCTCATTGCTCGCATGTGCGAGGTGACGGAGTGAGAGTCATCGTCTGGGACACACCCCATCCGTTTGGGCAGGACGGCGTGCGGAGGGTAACCGACCACGCCGTCTCCCTACCCTTGCAGGTTGACCCATCAGCGACGTGGCCCATCCCTCACGGCCTGCCGTGGAAGGAGCTTCGACATGATGTTCCCGCATGACCCCCTCCGTCAGAAGATGCTCTTCAAGACGGAGTGGCAGACCATCGGCGCGAGCGGCGATACGCCTGAGCAGCTCTCGGAGTCGTCGAACGCCGCGTGTACGAAGCTCCTCGAGCAGGGCTTCACCATCGCGCAGATGATGCCCCTCAGCCCTGCGCGCGGGCTCGGTGTGCTCATCATTGGGCAGCGCGTGAGCTCGCCGACGGCTGACCCCACCCCTGGAGGGGCCGTCCTACCTGGCACCCTCGGCATCCAGCGCGTCCAGGTCTTCTACTCCTTCGTCGAGGCCGGCACGGTGAAGAAGCTCGAATTCAAGAGCTTGAAGGAGGCCATCGGCGCGATGAGCCGCGACCAGGACGAGAGCGCTCGGTCGGGCGCGCGTCAGCCGATCTCCATCCATGTGACCTCGGTCACGGACTACGGTCCTGCGGACTTTCACGTGCTACGTGAGAAGTACGGATGAGCAAGGATGAAAAGGAGATCGACACTCTTGAACGACGTATGCGTGGATAACGATCGCGCACGGTTGTGCAGAACTGCACCACCGGCGGACCTCGCTCGGTAGTTTCACCGAGAACGTGCGGAAGAAGACCGTCGACGCCAACCGGAGCGCGCTGCGCGAGAGGAGAAGGCCTTGCGCAGCCGCCCGGTGACGAGCAAGATGCGGTGATGACGGACCTGGAGAAGCTCTCGACAGAGGTACCAGCCGTGACCTTCTTGAGGGAGATGGAGATCCAGCGTGAGCACAACGCTCTCGAGATTGGTAGTCCGTTCTTCCGATCGGAAGAAGAATTAGGCCCGCTTCTTGGACCGCCGGCGACGCATGCCGCTACTGATGCCGAACCGAGTCCAAGCTGCCATCGAAGACAAGCCTGCGGTGAAGCGCCCCCCGGAACAGATCGCTGAGAAGATTCTGGCCGATGCCGAGATGTTACTCTCGATGGGCCAGGACCTTGGTGACGACCTCGAGGGCCGTCTGGAGGCCGTGGCGCAGGATACTAGTCTCCCCAAAGCCCTGAGGGCTCGAGCCCTCATAACCCTCTGTCGAGCCAGGTGACACGTGGCAAAAGATCCCGCTGAGGCAGATTTCGCCCAAGAGCAGGCCACGGAGTTTCGTAAGACCCTGCAGGACGCCTTCTCCTTCATTGAGGGTCAGAAGATCACCCAGTCGTTCTCCGCGCTGACGCCGGAGGACTGCTTCGATCGCTACATCGAGCGCATCGAAGGCAAGGACACGCCGGCTCGCCCGAACGTGCTCAACCGCATCGCGAAGGTGCGGAATGAAGTGCTTGCATCGATCGAGAAGATCAAGGCCATGCCTCCGGAAGCGTTCCGTGAGGCTCGGCCGGACGAGGATGTGAATACAGCACGATGACCACTACTTCTAGCTCCGGCGTCGCGCCCCTGCGCGTCTACTTGGCCGGGCCCTCGGACGCGGAGTGGAGGATGACCCTCCTCTGCGAAGAAGCCCACGCGGCGTACTCCGTTGCAGTACAGGCAGACGCCGGTGACACCGTCGTCCACGGAGCACTTCCCTATGGGCACACGTTGGTCGGACCGTTTCAGATCCGACCACGACTTCAACCCCACGAGCTCCTTCCCAAGGAGCGCTTCGAGTACACACGCGCTCGACACCTGCAGAACCAAGATCGATGGCGGATGCGGGCGATCGCGAAGGCGGACATTGTCTTCGGGTGGGCGCCGGAAATCGGCTGCATCCCCCATGACTTCGGGGCGGAGCTCGGGTTCGCCTACGGCACAGGCAAGGCGGTCATCCTCGCGACCACGTCGGTCGAGACCCTCGAGCACATGCCGTTCCTCACCGAGCTCGCCTGGAAGATGATCGTCGCTCCGACGCCGCGCGAGGCGTACGAGCGCATCATGGCCGACCTCGACGTCACGTTCGAGCGCGGCATGGCGCGCATCGAGTCGAAGTACGGCGGGCAGTGCGTCTACTGCCGGAGCGCATACAAGGAGGGGGAGACCATTTACTGGTCGAAGCCCCAGGGCGGGATGCACGTGGACTGCCACGCGCGCTGGAAGAGCAGCGAGCCCAACGACGTCATCTTCAACTCCGAGCTCGTGCACGCGCTCCGCGCGGAGAACGCAGACCTCGAGAAAGAGTGCCTCGAGCTCATGACGAAGAACTCGATGCTCGAACAAGAAAACGCCCGCCTCTCCGAAGAGAAGGCGGGCTTGCAGAGGGCCTACGACGAGCTCTACATGTCGTACGAGTCGTTCACGCGCCCCTAGAGCAGGGTCGTCTGCTCGTCCGGCGCGGCCGGCAGAATCTCGAGGGTAGGCGCGGCAGGCGCGGGATGCGCACGCAGGATCCACTGCGCGTAGTTCCACCGATGCCGCGCCTTCTTCTCGTTCTGCTTGCACTTCCCGGTGGTGTAGCCGCTGAGGATGTCGCCGTTCTTGTAGTTCCAGCAAGACCGGACTGAGTACTTGATGATCTCGTAGCCGACGGCGAAGCACTTCTTCCAGTCGTCGACGAGGTCCTGGCCAGTCCAGGTCTTCATCTCGTCGTCGCCCCAGATGTTCTTCTTCCCGACGATCATGATCTGCATGTAGCACCACGACTTGCCGTGGTCGCCGCGCCGCTTGCCGATCGCGACATCCTTTGCGAGCTCGCTCTCGAACTTCGCGATGCCGATCATTGTGGCGGCGGTCTTGTACTCACCATCGGCCCCTCGAAAGATGGGACCGCGCTCATGGATGACCTCGGCCATGTTCTGGGCCGTGATCTCGTAGCGGGCCGTCATCTCTTCTACCGTCTCACCCGGCACCTGCGCGGCGAGCTTCGACGGAGGAGCGATCATGAGCAGGACGCTAAGAATCCACTTCGCGAGCGCGGACTGCTTCATGAATGCGGCGGAAAGTGTGATACCCATGGGCCGAGTCGTACTGTCAGAAGAACATTGTGTCAACCTTGGAGAACCCCGATGGCAGAAGTCGAGTGCGAAGTAGAAGAGACAGAAGAAAAGAACGACAACGGGCGCATGCAGGCGTGCGTGAAAGTCACGTGCGGCGAATGCGGACACGTCGAGATGTCGTTCGGCACCAGCGACAAGAGCATCCGTCGCTGCTTCGTACTGCTCAAAGAGAACTGCCCGCTGGGCAAACGGAACTACTACACCGTCGAGGGGGCTTGATCTCGTCCTTTCAGATGGGACAACGTGAAGGCCATGTATCTCTTTCCGAACGGGCAGAACATCCAGGCAAGCAGGCGAGCTCGCACGGAAAGAGATCGCCAAGCAGAACAAGGAGAAGCGCCGTGGGTGACGCACCGAAGGAAGAACCGAAGACGAAGACCAGGCAGCGCCTCACGATGACGGCGATGTACGACGCGATCAACGACTTGTTCTTCGCGACGCTCCCTGCGGAGCAGCGAGAGAAGTTCGCGCGCTGCGCGATCACCGTTGGCGCAAAGCCGGTCCAGGAGACCGGCGACATCGTCTACGTCGCGGAGCTCTTCTGCCGTGGGCGGGAGCAGGCGGAATCGACGTTCGTCACTGACGCGGAGCACCAGGACGGGGTCGAAGAGGCGACAGCGGCACTTCTGGGGAAGGTGCGAGAAAGATTCGATGCGCGGCGGAAGGAACTCCTGTCCGGTCTCGACGCCATCACCATGCGCCACGATGGGGCTTTGAGAGGAGCGCGTAGTAAAATCCGGAAGAGGAAACCGTCCCAGGGGTAGCACATGAAGCCGTCCGTCCGCGCCGCCTTCTTCGGATTCACGGTCCCCCTCGAGGGGTTCGTGCCATTCATGTACTTGGACATCCTCGGTCTCGTCACGACGGCTATCGGTGTCCTCTGCAACTCGAAGGCGGAGGTGCGGCGCATGCCTTGGGTACGTGCGGACGGCTCCCCCGCGACGCAGGAGGAGATCGACGCCGACTTCGACCGCGTGCGCGCGCGGCAGGACCTGAAGATGCGCGGCGGCATGGCGTTCAAGAACGTCGCGCAGCTTCGCCTCACCACCGCCGGCGTCGAACAGGTCACTCTCAACAAGCTCGCCCTCATGGAGAGCGAGCTGATAAAGCGCTTCGGCGCAATGGAGTGGGAGTCCTGGCCGGCGGACGCGCAGCTCGCGACGCTCTCCATGGCGTGGGCCTGCGGTCCCTGGTTCAGGTTCCCGACGCTCGAGCGCGCGCTGCGCCAACGGGACTTCAAGACAGCGGCGCTCGCCTGCCACATCGACACCCGAGGCCCCGACGGCATCGCCGGCACGCTCGACGACAACCGCGGGGTCATCCCGCGCAACGTCGCGAACAAGGTGATGTACCGGAATGCGTACGTCGTCTTGCAGAAGGGCCTCGACCCCGAGAGCCTCTACTACCCGACCGAGCTCGACCCCGTGCCGGCGGATGCCTACGACCCTTCGACGATTGTGGGCTACCAGAAGGCGCTCGCGCTCCTCGGGTACGACGTTGGAAAGGCCGATGGTATCGCCGGTCCCAGGACCATCGCTGCGGTGAAGAACTTCCAGAAGGACCACGGCCTCGTGGTCGACGGCAAGGTCGGCCCCAAGACCCAACATGCCCTTCTTGAAGAACTTCAGAAGCGAAAGGCCTGACAGAACATGCCTCTCCAATTGAGCTTCCGCATCGAGGACCGTGCGGGAGCGATGGTTCTCATCACGCGCCGACGAGGATCATCAGAAGAAGTCGTCCGTCCGGCGAGTGCGGCGGAGGTCGAGCTCTGGAACGCCCTCACCCAGAGGTTCGCGGCTCCGGCACGGGAGTCGTACATTCGCGTCAACGAGCAAGACCTCGTGAACGTGCTGATGGAGCGCGACCAGCTCCGGCGACAAGTAGCGTCGCTCGAGAAGAAGGTCGAGGAGCTCGAAGCCGAGAAGAACCCCAAGCCCCCGGGGGCAGATGACGGACACGGGAGCCCGCCGCGTGAAGCGGCAGATGATCGATGTGCTCCGGGAGGAGAACCAGGACCTTGAGGAGCAGCTCAGGGTAGTCCGAGGGTGCGAAGCCGCACTCATCGAGAAGACCATCACCACGGGAGCGCACGCGATCGCAGGGCTTGTCCTTGCGCGCGGCCTTGGAGAAGGCACGGAAGCTATGTCTGGAGCACGGGGTCCCTTTGCCGTCGGCGATGGAGAAGAAGCTGAAGGCACGCCGGCGGAAGAAGCGGTCGTCTTCAACGACCCGCCTGGCGACGAGACCACTTTGACGTACTACGTGCTGGTGAGACGACGACCCCGGGAGGTGTTTCTGGGGTCGTCGATCTTCATCGGTTCGGACCTCGAGGACGCGAAGAAGCAGGTTGTCGAGTCGGTCTTCGGCACGGGCTTCCCATGCTCGAACGACGACATCTTGGAGCGCTACAATGTGGACGTCGTAGAGCTCACCGACGATCTCGAACAAGAGCTCAACGAACTGACGAACCCCTCCCCCTCATGTCCGGACTTATCATAGGCGTCGATGAAGTCGGCATGGGCGCCTGGGCGGGCCCGATGCTGGTGTGTGCCTTCGCGGCGCCGAACGAGTCCTGGACCCTCCCGGGGATCGGGGACTCGAAGGAGCTGTCCGAAAAGGAACTCGTCGCCCTCAGCAAGACGCTGATGCGCGAGTTCCCGAAGTCGTTCGAGCTCGTCTGGGTGTCCGTCGAGGAGATCGACACCTACGGCCTCGGCCCGATGCACCTCGGCGCGATGGAGCGCGCCATCTTCCAGCTCATCGACCGCGTCGGCGTCCCCGACCGCGTCATCGTCGACGGCGTGAAGTGTCCTACACTCGGGGCGGAGTGCCATGCCGGGGCAGACGCCAACTTCCCGGCGGTCTCCGCGGCCAGCATCATCGCGAAGGTCGCGCGCGACGAGTACATGGTGCGGCAGTCGCTCGAGTACCCCGGCTACGGCTTCGAGCGTCACGTCGGCTACGGCACGGCGCTGCACCGTGCGGCGCTCATTGAGCGCGGGGTCTGCCCTCTTCACCGGCGCAGCGTGAAGACCATCAAGAAGCTCCTCGCGAGAGAAGTACCGTGCCTCGCCCCCGGTTCCTGAATCACTTCCCTGGGTCGGGCGAACGACCTCGGGGCCCGTGGTGATGCTCCGGGAGATGCTTGAAGCAGTCCTCGAGGAGAACAACTGGCTCAACGAACAGGTCCTGGGGCTGCAGAACGAACGCGATCAAGAACGTGCAAAGAAGTTGCAATCCCTCTGACCATACGTATACTGCCAGGGAATCCTCGCTCCACTGGACTCAAGCGAAGCCTCCCATGCCGCTGGGGGGCTTCTGCTTTTTTAGCCCCGAGATCGCACATGGTAATCTCGGCCCGTGAGCGTCGACCTTCAAGTAGTCTTCCCACAGGAGACGATCGAGATCTCGTCCGTCACGCGTGTCCCGGGCTCCGCGGTACCGATCCTGGACGTGGTCGGCAGCGACTTCTCGAACGTTGATCAAGTGCTGGTCAACGACATCGAGGCGCGCGACTTCGCCGTCGTGAACCGCCACCGTCTTCTCGTGACGGTGCCCGAGGGGAGCTCGCCCATCATCCGAACGGTCGCGGTGACCTCCCGCCGACTTGTTCTTTCGCCGCGGAGCTTCCTCCGTTTCCGGATCTCGAGTGTGCCGAGCAAGGTCTCCGGCATTCTTCGCCTCGTCCAGCTCTTCACGAAGATCCTCTTCACGACACCGGGCACGGACATCTTCAACCGGCGTCTCGGCGGGGGCGCGCTGAAGAACCTCGGTCGGACTTTCTCAAAGAACGACACCGGGGCCATCATCTCGGACTTCGTCGTGTCCGTGGAGAACACCTCCCGCCAAATCATCGCGATCCAGGGGCGCCAGCCGAGACTCCCACAGGATGAACGGCTTCTCCTGGCGAAGGTGTCGGAGGCACGCTTCGATGCCAACGACGCTGCTCTCAGGGTCACCACCGAGATCACCTCCCAGGCCGGGCAGACGGCGCTGGCCAACCTCACGGTGTAGTTCATGGGTCTTGCCGACTACGAGGTTTTCATCCGCGAGCGTCTCCGCGCCTGGGACGAGACCCTCGACCTCTCCGAGGGTTCTCCCGTCGACACGAAGGTCATCCAGCCGCTCCTGCGTCGTCTCGGCACCGATCCGTTCACCGTCGACGCGAGCACTTTCATCATCGAGCGGTTGACGCAGGAGTTCCCAGACCTCGCCACCACCGACGGTGACGCGGTGAGCGACCTCCTGATGAAGCCCGCGCTTCTCCTCTGGGACCCGATCATCCGCGAGATCCAGCGGGTGAAGAACATGCTTTCCTTCCGCGACCCGGCGACGCTCACGCTGGACGAGGCGGAGGCGCTTGGGGCGAACCTCTTCTCCGAGCGCGATCGCGGCAACGTCGCGCGCGGCGTCGTCCGGATCTACTTCGGCCAGGCGCAGAACGCCTCGGTGAGCCCGGCGAACTTCGTCACCTCCCGCAGCGGGCTCCACTACTTCCCCGACGGCAACCAGAGCATCCGCCTCGAGGAGATGCTCCTCAACGGAGAAGGCGAGCTCTACTACTTTGACATCAACGTCGTCGCCGAGCGCGCCGGCGACGAGTACAACATCGGCCCGAACGAGATCGTCACCATCGCCAACTTCCCGGCGGCGATCCGTGTGGTGAACAAGAACCGCTTCCGTTTCGGTCTTCCCGAAGAGGACGCGGTTGCTTTCGCCAGCCGCATCCGGAACGACCTCTCCGAGCGCTCGCTCGTCACGCTCCGCGGGATCAACGCGAAGCTCAACAGGGCTTTTCCCGAGGTCACCCGCCTCGCCGTCGTCGGCTTCAACGATCCGGAGATGCAGCGTGACGTCATCACCGGCGGGTCGCTTGGCGACATCCTTCTCGCCGGCACCGACGCGACGACCGTCCCCGACGGTGAGTTCAAGCCGACCTCGCGGCGCGTGACGTTCCCCTCTGGCGGCTTCATCGCCAAGGTCGGCCCGGTCGGCCCGAGCTCGGGCTACGTCCTCACCCTCTTCGACATGTTCGGGCCGAACCCGCCGACGGTGCGCGACCTCGCGATCACCCGGGTCATCAACGACCAGACGGTCGAGGTCGCCGACCAAGTCCTCGTGCCGGCGCAGAACAAGCCCTGGTGCCTGCGCCGCGTCGAGCTCACGCTCTCCGGCCTCCCGGGCGGCATCGTCTTCCCCGAGGGCGTGAACGGCACGGTGACCGTCGAGCCGAACAAGGTCCACATCGGCGGCTGCACCGACATCCTTGTCCGCGGCGCCGACTTCGACACCGCGGTCACCGTCATCGACGTCGTGACCGACGACGACCCGCTCCTCTCCGGCACGCAGTGCCGGCTCAACGCCACGGACGCCAACAGCGATGGCATCCTGGGTGACGTCATCCTCGCGGACTACAAGCTCGGGAACAACTACCAGGTCGGCGACGCCGTCTACGTCGCGCTCGAGCGCGCGCGCCGCGAGCAGTTCACCTTCGAAATCCTCGACGGGGTCGCCGCGGGCGTCTACCGCGTCCTCAAGGTTACCCAGAGCTCAGGAAATAGCCCGATCCTCACCCTCACGCCGCCGCCGCTCACGCCCGTCGGCGATTTCCGCTGGCGCCTCCTCGACGACATCGAGATCGACCTCGTCGAGCCCAAGGAGACCCGCATCTCCGGCTCCACCGGGCAGGTCGTGCAGGACCAGGACCTCTTCTCCACAACGCCCCCGATCGACTTCGACGCGCTCGGCGTCTCCGTCGGCGACATCCTGCGCATCTCGAACGGTTCGGTCGTCGGCGACTACGTCGTCGAAGAAGTCCCGGCGCCGTTCTTCACCCAGGTGCGCGTCGACCGCAACTTCACCGCGACGCAGAGCGGCCTCGAGTTCACCATCTTCCGCCGAAACGGCGGGGGCGGCGTCACGCGCCCGCTCATCCGGGTCACGAGCATCGACCTGCTCGACTCGGCGGCGCAGCCGGTCGGCACCACCATCCCGTACGCCAAGGCGGTCGAGGTGCGCTCGCGCGCATTCCAGAATCCTGGCATCGGCTTGAAGGTGACGTCGGCGGTCTGCTCGCTCGGCATCGTGTCGGTCGCCGAGCCCACGGGCGGCTTCGACTTCGGCGCCGGCGGAACGATCTCGTTCACCTGGGATGGCGGGCCGACGATCACGACGAACTTCCCGCCGGGCCTCACCAACGCGTTCGACGCACGTGACTTCTTCAATGCGGCGTCGCAGATCGTGGTCAACCAGGACATCTGCCAGGTCATCTCCTACAACGGGCAGCATTACCTCGGCTTCGTCCCGCTCGGACCGAACATGCGCACGACGGCGCCGTCGACGGCGCACTCGGTGCTCTTCGTCGACAACACCGTGCGTACCACACGCGACATCCGCACGCCCGACGTGCCGGACTGGAACGACGTCACGCCGACGATTGATCCCGACCTCGATGTCGTGTGGGTCCTCGACGGTTTCCAGACCGGCTTCTACTCCGACCTCGAGCGGAACTACTCCCCGCCTTCGCTCAACAACTCGACGGCGCTCCGCGTGAGCCACGACTTCGCCCCGGAGATCTTCCGTAGCATTCGCGTCGGCGCCCGCTCTCTCGGCTCCGCGCGGATGTACTTCCTCGAACCGACGAGCGTCGAGGTCGACCAGACCACGCGGTTCCAGATCAAGCAGGAGGACGGCTCCACGCTCTCCTTCAAGCCGGACCCGACGCTTCGCTTCCAACGCATCCCCGCACCGCCGAACGGCACGAAGCCGAAGAACGGCGTCACTTCGTCCAACAAGCTCCAGAGCAACGGCATCGACTTCGTCTCGAAGGGCATTCTCGCCGGCGACATCGTCACGATCGACTACGTCCCCATCACGGGGAGCCAGGACCTCGCCGACCCGGTGCCGAACCTCGCGCTCAAGAGCCTCCGCATCTCACTCGACAACCAGCCCGACAAGATACTCACGTTCGTGAACGACGTGGCGACGCCGGGAGCGGTCTCGCGGGACGGCGTGGCCAAGCAGATCAACAACCTCGTCGGCCTCAACATCGCGTCGATCGTCGAGGTCTCCGCGGGTCAGTTCCGACTCCGCTTCAACCCGGAGGTCTTGATGATCCTCCGGCAGCAGTCCGGCTCCTCGGCGGAGGCCAACACCACGCTCGGCTTCTCGAACGTCGCCGACACGAACAACGTCTCGGCCGATGCCGGCGAGTACCTCATCTCGGAGGTCGCCCCCGGCGGCAACGTCGACACGCTCGAAGTCACCACGATGACGGGCAACTCGGTCACGTTCAGCGGCGTCTCGGACCAGCAGTTCAAGGTCTTCCGCCGCGGCGGGCAGCGCATCATCTCCACCCAGATGGCGCAGAACGTCGCCGAGGCCGGGCTCTACTACTTCGACGTCGAGCTCGTCTCGGAGGGTGTCGGCGACCTCTGGAACATCGACGCGGGCATCTTGATGCTGCCGGAGAGCTACAAGTCCGACGGCTACTACCTCTCGACGCCGGACACGAACCTCGCGTTCTCGCCGGCGGAGAAGGTCGTGCTTCATCTCTCGCGTTCCATCCTCGAGGTGGGCGTCGACGACGACCCTGAGAACGCGACCCAGCTCACCGGGCAGAGCATCTCCATCAACTACGAGTACTCGGCGCTCGTGGAGAACGTCCAGAGCTTCATCTCCGCCGATACCGAACGCGTCATCAACCAGAGCCCGCTCGCCCGCCACCTCGTCCCGCACTTCGTGCGTTTCGACCTCGAGTACTCCGGTGGCTCGAAAGAGACCGAGGTCTTGCCAGACCTTCAGCGTTACATCCGCGAGATCCAGCCGGGCGACGCGATGGAGGCGAGCGACCTTCAGCGCATCGTGTCGAACCGTGGGGCGACGAGCATCCAGAACCCCATCAACATGCTCGCCGTCGTCCACAACTACGACCGGAGCATCACCCTCGCCCGCTCGCAGAACGCGCTCACGACGGGGCGCCTCGCGGCCTTCGTCCCCGACAGGATTGTTCTCACTCGTCGCGTGGCTGGATGATCGGGATGTCGGGCGGCACCTTTGCGGGGTTGCCCATCTCGAGCACCATGCCCGTATGCGGGTCGAACAAGCAGTCGCAGGATAGACACCGAAGAACAGAACGGGGTACTAGGGTCTGCGGGTCGTTGAACGCATGAACGGCGTTCAACGTCTCTTTCCGGCAGTTACTCCCGCACCGCTTGCAGTTGAACTGCCGGTAGAAGGCGTCGAGGGCCTTCTGTTCGGGTGCGAGCTCGTTCGCGTAGCCCTCGATGGCCTTCCACGCGAGCTCCGGATCCAGCTCTTTCACCGGCATGACAGGTCCTCCATGAAGAAGTGCTCCAAGTGTGGCGGCCCCAGATCTTTCAACACTCGGTCACACGCGCGGGACGACCAAGAAGTGCTTCGATCCGCGATCGTGTATCTTTCGCGCCATGCGGTGAAGAAGACCGGGACCTGACTCGACCCACTTCGACACGGGATTGTATAAGGGAGAAAGACCATGCCCGGTGCCGTCATCGTTGCAGACCAGCCTCTTGGGGCAGGAGCAGGAGTCCCGGGGACCGCCCGGCAGGACCTCTGGCTCGGCCGGCAGATCGAACTTTCCGTCGGGACTTCCGGCAACTCCACGTATCAATGGGAGATGCTGGACAAGCCACCGGGCTCCGCGGCGGTGCTGGCGACGCCGACGGCCGCGACGAGCTCGTTCACCCCCGACCTCGTTGGGACGTACCGCATCCGCCTCGTCACGAACGGGGGCGGCGCGGGGAACGTCCAGATCCTGGCCCTCCGCGTCCGCTACAACAACGTCGGCGCGCTCGCCGACCGCGGCTGGGCGCTTCCTGGACTCGGTGAAGCGGGCATCGAGGAGAACAACTACGACGGCAACACGCGCGGGTACGACCAGGTCCTGCGCTACATCTTCGCCGATCTTCTTCCGGTGGCAGGGGGCTGGAACGTCCTCAAGAACGGTAGCCTCGTTGGCCAGCAGCGGTCGGTGAACTTCATCGGCGACGTCCCCATCACGAACAACTCGGGGCAGGACCGTATCGACATCACCCTCACGCGGTACATGGAGATCCCGCTCGTCGCCGGCGTGGCGAGCACGAACTCTGAGTCGCCGGGCCAGTCGATCGCCCAGCGCCAGATCAACCTCTCCCTCCTCCCCTCTGGGACGAAGACCTACTACCTCGTCGCGACCCTCGTGTCCGAAGCCGTCAATGCGGAGTGCTGGGTCGAGCTCTGGAACGTCACCCAGAACTACATGGTGGCGAACAGCCAGATCAACAACACGGGCGCGGCCGACAAGGAGATCGCCGAGACGTTCGTCTCCGCGGCTCTTCCTCAAGGCACTACGGGCAACACGCTCCGCACGGACACCAACGACGAATACGAGCTCCGGGTCTACCGCACCGCTGGCCTCCCCGGCGACTTCGTCTCGGTTCTCAATGCCCACCTCCGGGTGGTTTTCTCCTGAGGGATCATGGCGGGCATTCTTCGAGGAGTACTGGACGTCCAATCAAACTTCTTCTTCCTTCTCGGGAACGCCGCCCTACGGAAGGGCCGATCGTCGACGTCGTCTTCCGAATAGTCCGCTGACCCCCACCGTTTCGTTCAACACCGCTCGAGGTCTTCATGGCTCTGCCGTCGCTTTCCAAGGTCTGGCACATCACGGCGAACAACACGCTGGTCCCCCAGGGGTCGGCGACCGCTATGGCCCGTCTCTACATGCTCCGGTTGAAGCAGATCCTCACCGGGAGCAGTTCGTTGACGTGGTCCGGCGGGCCCCCTCCTGCTCCGTTCACGGTCGTCGGTTCATCGAACGGCGTGACGGCGGGGATGGACGGCGTCGATCGCTGGAACTCGACGTCGGATATCGTCGGGGGGCTCTTCGACCCCCGCTCCTGGATCGTTCTCCGAAGTACGAGCATCGCAGCGAACTTTCAGGTTCTTCTTCACTGTAACTCCAGCAACATCATCTTCGGATCGCCCATTGTGGAGGTCTCGGAGAACGCGGGCTTCACCGGCGGTTCGACGACGGCGCCGCCGACGGCCACGGACTCGCAGGTGCTCATGAGCTCGGCGTACATCACGTCGACGAGCGACCAGCAGCGACAGCTCCACGGGTGGATCTCCTCCGATGGGCAGTGCGTTCGCATCGTGGAGATGCAGCAGGGGTGGACGCAGGCCTTCTGGTTGTTCGACAAGCCGAACAACCCTGTGGCCGGCTGGCCTCGTCCGTGGATCGCACGGGTCTTCAACGCATCCGGGTCTAGTTCGGCTTCTTCGAACGCGTCGATGGCCTATTCCCAGTTCTACAGCGTGGGATTCGTGGCGCGCGGCAACGGCCCTTTCACGGCGTTCGGTACGGGAGAAGGAAGCAACAACCTCTGGGCGGCTAACAGCACACTCAGCTCCGTGGCGAACAGCTTCTCTGGGGAGTTTCCTCTCTGGCCGATGGGTCTCGCCTCCACCACGCCGAACAACATCGGCCGGCACGGTACCGTGGCGGACCTCTGGTGGAAGCCGATGGGAATGGCGAACGGGGACTCCTTCCCGGCCAACGTTGCAACGAAGCAGTTCGTCTGCGTCGGCGACATCGTTCTTCCGTGGACCGGCGATTCCACCTCGTTCCTGAGCTCCTGAGGCGCGATGGCAACGGCCGATGGGTACATCCCCGAAGACGTCCTCCTCTCACCACTTCCCTCGGTGGCCAACAACGATCGCGGGCACCATACGGGTCGCGATGGAAACTCTTCGACTTTGGGGGACGGCGAGACGCGTCTCTACAGCTTCCGCGGCATCGACACGGGCTTCCCGGGGCCCGGCGTGTACTACGTCGCCTGGCGGGGCGCTACAACGTCGACCCCGCCTCCGGCGCCGCCCTTCGGCGGACCCGTCACCAACATCGTGTACCGGAGGGTCAAGTAGACTAGGCAGCGATGTCGAACTGCATCCCGGTTGGCTGGGTCGACGCCCCTTGGGGCATGGGTTCGTGGGGAGGCGTTCTGCCCTTCCCCGGAGGCCCTCTTCCGTTCACCAGCGAGTTCAACATCTACTGCGTGGGCGCGTGCGGGGAGATGGCGATCTTCCTCGACTACGGCCCTGTCGAGGAGTACTCCGGCCCGAATCAGATCACCGTCGATCCGTCGCTCTCGGACCTTCTTCTACGAAGCGGCGGAATCTACGCGACGGACACCGCGCGCATCTTCGTCGACGCGAACGTCGGCCCCGCGTGGTCGATGGAGTGCACCTTCCGCATCAACGACATGCCGTCGGACTTCGGGAACCTCCCGGAGCGTCACATCTTCATCGGGAGCGCCGATCGCCAAGGCGGCTGCGCCGGTCTTTTCTTCTCGGCCGTCGGCATCGCGTACACCGGGTCGGCGCACTACGACGGCAACAACGACCTCGTCGTCAACGGCGCGCTCCAGATCCTGCCCGGTAGCATCAACATGGTGCAGAAGGACATCTTCTACACCATCCGCCTCGTCTGCGACTTCAACACGGGCACGACGTACGTCTACGTCACGCCGACCGCGGACGTTCCGGCCATCGGCCACCAGCTCAAGTTCATCCTCCCGACGATCGCGAGCGCGTCGCAGGCGGTGCCTCCGCAGGACGGCACGTACATCAGCGTGCGCGGGACGACCCTCGAGCCGTCGACGCTCCAGCTCAACACGCTCTGCCTCGGCAACGGCGTCGTCATCCCGAACCTCCCCCCGATCGCCGACGCCGGCGCCGACCAGGCCGCGCGGACGTGCTCCATCGTACGGCTCGACGGTCGCCGGAGCTTCGACCCCGAGGGCGCGAACCTCCTCTACAAGTGGCGGCTCGTCGATGGTCCGATAACGAGCGCCTTCGTTCTCGTCGCCGACGACGGTCACACGGTCGGCTCCATCCAGACGAACAAGCTCTACTCCGACGAGGCCCAGGTCTTCGACGCGGATCCCGGCATCGCCGCGGGAGACGTTCTTCTCATCGACGGCGAGCCGTACACCATCGTCGATACCGGCTTCGACACCGGCTTCTTCATCCGCATCGAAGGTCATCTCCTCGAGGGCGGGCTGTCGAACCGGCCCTTCCGCATTCTCAAGCAGAACACCATCTCGGGGGCGACGACGGCACAGCCGACGTTCTACCCAGACGTTCCTGGGCTCTACAAGTTCGACCTCGTCGTCTTCGACGGCGGGCTCTTCTCTGCGCCGTCGAACACGATCGTCAACGTCACTGAGAGCCCGGTCCCGCGCGGGTGCGCCGTCGACGTCCGCTTCCTCTGGAACTACATCTCGGACTTCTGGAGGCTCGTCGAGGACACCGACGTCATCGAGACGTTCTGGGGCGCGCTCGCGCAGGTCGCCGCCTCTGAGCTCCTCACGCTTTGGCAGCACGAGTACTCGAAGAGCCTCCGCGACATCCAGCGCACCTTCCAACGCCGCTGGCTCCACTACGACCTCTTCATCCAAGAGCCGCAGATCGAGCAGACTACCATCCGCACGATCTTCGCCGGCGTGCAGAGCCGAGGCCTCGACGGATCCGAGGACATCGCCGGCAAGACGATCGTGGTGGTGCTCCCTGACGGAAGCGCTCACGAGCTCTTTCTCACCCAGCCGGACCCGTCGCCGCGACCGGGAGAGACGATCGCGGCCCTGCAGCGGATGCTCCAGCGGCGACTGCAAGAGCTCGATCGACGCTTCACCGTCGACGTGCAGTGGCGGTCCGATGGCAATGAGGCCCGGTTCGTCGTCCGCGCCCCCTTCCCGTTCGTCTTCACCGCCGACTCGACGGCGACCGCGCTCTTCAACTTTCCAGCGCGCAACGACCTTCCGCGTGGATCGGGCGGTGCCGCGGTCGGTATCAACGGCTACAAGGTCGGGAGATCCCTCGCCGGAATCGATGTTCAGACCGGCGATTACCTCGTCGTCGGCGGCGTCGCCTACCGCATTCTCCGCGTCGTCTCCGACCCTGGCGACGACTGGGAGGCGCAGCGGCTCATCCTCTCCGACAACATCCCGCTGAACCTCGGCTCGGACTGGGTTATCGCGGGGGCGACGCGGTCGACCTTCCTCGACTTCTACAACTCGCTCTGCAGCGCGGGCGACACGGCAATCTACGAGGTCGTCCAGAAATCGACCGGTCAGCTCTCCTACTTCGCCTGCGACACGCTCTCGGCCGCCGCCGACGGCACGACGGCGCTCCTCACCGAGCACTACCCGATCGCGGCCTACCTCGTCGATGACGACTACGACGTCTACTTCCACTCGATCTACCGGCGCACGTACATGCCGGTCGACGAGCTCGTCGTCGAGATCCCGACGCTTCAGGAGAAGATCCGGAACACCGACGACACGCAGGTCCTTCGCCAGAACATCGACTTCTTCAGGACGGAGTACCGCGGACTGCCGTGCATCAAGTTCGTCACCGGCAGTGAAGATGTCTGGCAAGGTGGCTTGCCTCCCCGGCGGATGTGGGCCGAGACGACGTACATCGACAACCGCCCCGTCATCGAGCAGAACTTCGGCATTCCCGCCGAGTTCACGCTCGATGACCTGAGCGCGCTCGACAAGAACATCGACTACCTCTCGAGCGTGCGCGGTCTCTGGTACGCCTACTTCTCCGGCCCGACGCTCTACAACCTCCGCGTCGGCACGCAGATCTTGCTCGGCCTCCCGTTCGCCGAAGAAGCCGGCACCATCATCGAAGTCGACACCGACTTCTCCGCAAACCAGGGCCGCTTCCTCATCCAGGACCTGAACGAGCAGGCGATCGTCCGCTCGTACACCTACCCGCGCGTTCTTCCGATCGAGATCAACCCGGCGACGGGAGAGAGGTACAAGGTCGGCGACACGGTCACCCAGTTCTCGCCGTTGGTCGAGGGTGTCGAGATCGTCGACTACTTGAAGGATCCGAAGTGGTTCGAGGGCCTGCTCAACCAGGGCTCGTTCTACGAGGTCGAGAAGTTCTTCAAGTTCCTCGTGCGCGTCGACAGCGCGGCCTTCAACCTCAACACGCTCCTCTTCGCGATCCAGTTCGTGAAGCGCATCAAGCCGACGTACACCTTCCCGGTGCTCATGGTTCGGCAGGACATCGGAGGTGCCGGCGGCAGCACGACCGTCGATGTGAGCGACGACGTCCGGTACCACGGCGTGCTCACCCTGCAGGCAAGCATCGTCCCGCAGGGCCAGGCGCTCTGTTACGACCAGACGCACCCGAGTGGCGGCGGATGGTGGAGCCAGTTCGACTCCGGCCCCAATGGCCCATACACCCCGCCGACGTACCCGAACGCCATCCCGATGAGCAACTGGATCCACGACCAGGGCTTGCTCGCGCCGAACGAGACGGCGCTCGCGGTGCTCACGCGCGTCTTGGCGGCTCCCGAGCTCCCGACCGCGGACAGCATCTACTACGCCGACCTCCCGATCTACTCGAACATCGTCGCCATCTTCGAGTCCGGAATGCGCTTCTGGCTTCCGCAGAGCGGCTACCGAATTGGGCGGGACGTCACGTGCACGACGGCGGCGACGATCAACAAGATCGTCTTCTTCTTGCGCTTCATCGCGCCCAACGCGACGCCCCTCATCCTGAGCATCTTCCGTAACAACGCCCTCATCCACACCGAGTTCTTCGTCACGCCCTACTTCACGGGAGACGGCATCGAAGCGCTGAAGATCCACAAGCAGTTCTCGATCTCGCCCGGCCTTGCCGCGGCGCCCGGCGATGTCTTCCGCGCCGAGCTCGCTCACCAGAACAACGACTTCAACACCTTCATCGAGACGTGCGGTGTCGTCATCGGGGAGGGAGAGGACTGGTTCGCCGACGTTCCCGTCGCGGCCGGTACTTGGAAGTCCATTCTCCCCCTGTAGTATTCTGCGTCTCGAGCTGGAGTCCTGAAGATGCGGATCGCAGAAAAGACCATCGAGGTGAAGCAGAATCTCTCCCTCATCGCCCGCGAGCGAGGGAAGATTGTCGCTCGCCGGGACGGCCACAACATTTGGCTGAACCTCGGGCGTGAGTACCTCGCCCAGCTCATCCACTACACGACGTTCACGCCCCCGACGCCGGAGCGCGACGACCGCATCCGCTACATCGGGCTCGGCATCGGTGGCAACCGCCAGCAGATGCTGGGCGTCGTGAACAGCGCGCCGTTCTCCGTCGCGTACCCAGGCTCGAACGCCCAGACAGACAACGACCCCACGGTCACGCAGCTCGAGCGCCCGGTGCGCATCTCCGGTTCGGCAGACCCCTACCCCGGCCAGGCGTCGGACGTTTGGCTCGCGCAGATCCAAGCGCCGTCGACCCATCCCGTCGCGACGCAGACGACTTTCAGCCGCGTCTTCACCTCACTGCAGGTGAGCTACGGCCCGTTCCTCTCCGTGCCCCTCTCGGAGATCGGGCTCTTCACGAGCAACGCGAACCCGAACATCTACAACAACACGATGGTCGCCTACGACACATTTGACACGTTGTCGAAGACCGCGGCGTTCGAGCTCGAAGTCAATTGGACGATTCGCTTCTGAGGAGCCATGGCCTTTCATCGTTTCGCGGTTCCGAGCTACACCGGCGGGCTCCCCAGCGGGTACGACTACATCAACAACGCAGTCAGCGGAACACCCGCGGCAGCGGCGGGTCCACGCTCCGACGGCGGGCCGAACAACGGCACCTACTTCATCGGCTTCGGCGAGGACGGGAAGAGCGAGGTCATCAATCGCGGGCTCAAGGCGCTTGCGGAGAACACCGACACCCTCGACGATCTTCTTCGGAAGGACCTCGCGGTTCCCGCGATGCTCGAGTTCACCGCAGTCGGCGCGCAGACGAGCATCGTCCTCACGGGCCCCGGCATCTTCCTCGGCAATGGGGGCTACCCTAGCACCTCCGACGGCATCAACCGTCTCTTCCGTCTCACCGACGGCGGCGATGTGGAGCCGTTCCTCGCGGGCAATCCGATCGGCATCAGCTCGGTGTCGGGCGGTGCGATCGCGTCCGGGTACTCCACGGGCAACATCACGCTCAATCTCACGACCCCGCTCACGAACGGCCTGACGTACCGTGTCCACTACATGCGTAGGTCGAACCTCGCCAGCTTGCTCGGCGACGAGTTCCTTCCGTACCGCACCGACGCCGCGCGGACGCTGCAGACGCGGATCAACCAGGTCCTCTCCGACTTCGCGAGTCAGGTCATCCCCGGTACATCACTCATCGGGGGCGACCTCATCAGCGGCGGCGGTTCCTCGGGCGTCATCGACCTCTCGGCGGGCACGCTTCGTCAGCAGCTCCAGACGCTTCTTCACGCGCAGAACCGAAACACGCGGCAACGTCGCGTCAGCACGAACGACCACATCTCGTCCGACGACTCGACAATCTTCATCGACACGACGACGAACGGCGCCCCGTTCACCCTGCAGCTCGACGACCCGGGCAGCATGTTCCGGCAGCGCATTCATCTCTTCTCCACGGACGCCGACATTCGGACGAACAACGTGACGCTCCTGCCGTTCAACACGGAGCGCATCAGCGGCGTCGCTGCTCCGTACGTGCTCGATGTGCCTTATGGGCATTGGACTCTCGTGACCGACGGTACCGACTGGTACATCGACTGAGGAAGAAGCCATGGCCGGCAAGACGCGCGTCCTTCGATTCACCGCCGACAATACGACTGCCGGCGCGTTCTCGTTCACCATCCCAGCCGGCTGCACGCGCTTCCGCGCGCGAATGGTCGGAGGGGGTGGAGGAGGCGGCGGTGGCGCGCGCGGCACTACTGTTGCTGGTGGTAATGGTGGTGGAGGAGGCGGCGGCGCCAGATTGCTCGACATTCTCATCGACACCCTTCCCGGGACCGTGTGGACTGGCCAACTCGGCGCAGGGGGAACGGGCGGCCTAGGCCAGGACCCGAGCGGGAGCCCGGCCCCTACGAACGGTGGAACGGGTGGGTCGACGACACTTACGGATGGCGCCTTGGTCATCACGGCCCCTGGCGCTCAAGGGGGACAAATCGGTTGGGCCCCGGGGGATAATCGCCCCTCCCTTGGCGGGATGCCCGTAAAGGGCATGGTAAGCCCGGCCCTTGCTAATCCTGAGGGGATCTATCCACCCATCCCGGGGCAGGGAGGGTCGTCGTTCATGGATTCGAACCTCGCCGTGTACACGTCCTTCAAGAGTCCTCCTGATACTGCCTATTCTCAGGCGGGGCATGAAGGGTCAGGCAACGACTTTACGACGACGCAAGGAAAGGGAGGAGGCGGCGGCGGCGCGTCCGAGTGGCCCTACGGTGGCTGGGACGAGAACGCGGGTATTCCGGTGAACATCCCGGGCCTCCGAACAGGCGGCCACGGAGCAGCCTACAGGACAACGCAGTCGTTCGGCTTCCCCGGCGGCGATGGTTGTTTTGGCGGCGGAGGCGGCGGAGGGGGCGGAGGCGGCGGAGGCGGCGGGACCACAACCGCCGGCGGCGACGGAGGCAACGGCGGCATGGGCTGCTGCGAGATCATTCTGGAGCTCTGAGCCATGGCCTTTCATCGTTTTGCCGTTCCGAGCTACACCGGCGGGCTCCCGCCCGGCTACGACTACATCAACAATGCCACGAGCGGCACACCCGCTCCTGCCGACGGAGCTCTTGGCGCAGGGCCGAACGCGGGGAGCTACTTCTTCGGGGCGGGTGAGCAGGCCACGGCCGCCGCGTGGAACCGCGCGGCGAAGGCACTCGCGGAGAACACCGACACGCTGGATGATCTTCTTCATCGCGATCTTGCGGTCCCGAAGATTCAGGACTTCCCCGCCGCCGGCGCGCCGGTCTCTCAGATCGTCCTCACGGGCCCGGGCATCTTCATCGGCAAGCCGGGGACGCCGAACACGGTGGAGGGCATCGGCACCTTCGTTCAGATCACCGACCAGAACGACAACGAGATTGTCAACAGCGGCGTCGAGTGCAAGGTGACCGCGATCAGCGACACCGTCGGCAGTGGCTTCTCCGCGGGCAACGTCACGCTTACGGTCTCTCCGGCCATCCCCGCAGGCATCGCGTACCGCGTTTACTTCGCGACGCACGGCAACCTCGCCACGCTTCCCGTCGACGCCCTCACCTCCATCCGTCTCGGAAGTGCGGAAGAAGTACCTGCGGAGCTCTTGGCGTCGTCGGGCGCTTCGCTCATCGGCTACTCCGGCTCGGGGAGTTGGGCAGACACCACCAACGTCGCGGCTACGAATGTCGCCGCAGCGCTCGATGAGATCGTCGCCGACCTCGCGGCCACCGCGGGCGCGGGGCGCATCGGCGCCGCGGCCCACACGAAGACCTTCCTCTTTGGGGCGTCCGGCACTTCGGTTCAAGCCCAGCTCGACCAGATCAACAACTACCTCGATCTGGGTCCTGCTGGGCGCTTCGTGCAGACGTACACGAATGCGTCTTCTCCGGTCACTCTCACGACGCAGCGCCAGATCGTCGCGGACACCAGCGGCGGGCCGATCACGTTCAACCTCCCGGCGGCAACGCACGGGAGGGAGTACTGGTTCAAGGACCCGAAGGGAACGTGGAACGCGAACCCGATCACCCTCGTGCCTAGCGGCGGCGCGAAGATCGAGAACGTCGCGGGCAGCCGTACCTTCTACGCCGACTTCGGTGCGTTCCGGATCTTCTGCGACGGCACCGACTGGTTCATCGGGTGAGGTGAAACATGTCCTCGCCGCATATGGTCTACCTCGAGTTCACGACCCCGGGCACGTACGCGATCACGATCCCGGCGGGCATCAAGGCGGTCTTCGCGCGTGGTTGCGGTGGGGGAGGCGGCGGGGGAGGCGGGCACCCTGGGAACGTTCACACGAACCCTGTCGGGGGCGCCGGAGGGGGCGCTTCGATCGAGCACACGGTCCCGCTCGAGGTCACGCCGGGCGCGACGTACTACGTGACCGTCGGCGCCGGCGGCCTCGGCGGGGCTGCCTCATCGACGGGGCAGTCGGGGGCGGACTCCTTCATCTCGACGGCCCCCGGCAGTGTGCCCGACCAACTGGTGTGCTGGGTGGGCGCAGCCCCCGGGACCGCGAGCCCGGGCTCGGGCCTCATGTCGTTCGGCGGCATTCCTACGCGCGATGGCACCGACGCTTCGCAGACGCACAACAACACCCACAACGGCCACCACCAGATGCCGGGCAAGGGCGGCTCTGGCACCGACGCGGCAGCGGCCGCGGGGTGGCCGGGCTACTACGGAGGCGCGGGCGCGCGCGGCGCCGCGGGCGCGCTTCCGAGCATCCCGGTGGTGGGACTCGTCAGCGGTGGCGGCCCGGGCGGCGGGGGCGCGGGAGGGAGCTCGCCGGGGAGCAATGGCGGCGCCGGCGGCGCGGGGGGCGACTCCGGTGGCTTCAACGGCATCGGCGGCGACGGCGGCAACGGGCAGCCGGGCACGGGCTACGGCTCCGGTGGCGGCGGAGGCGGAGCGGGAGGCAACGGCGGGGGTGGCGGGGGTGCGGGGGGCACAGGCGGCGCCGGCGCGCCCGGTCGCGTCGCGATCTGGTGGTGGGAGTAACCCATGGCGATCGCTCGACTGTTCATCGCCCCTGGCGTCACGGCCAACCCCTACGTCTTCGTCGCCCCTCCGGGCGTGAAGCGGTTTCAGGTCCGGGGCTGCGGAGGCGGCGGGGGTGGCTCGGGAGGGCGTTCGGGCTCAACGGCGCAGGCCCCGACGCGCGCGGCCGGCGGAGGGGGCGGAGGCTGCGCGCGGCTCTGCTCGTTCGTGCTCACGGTCGTCCCCGGCGAGACGATCACGATCACCGTCGGCACCGGCGGCGCGGGCGGCGTGGCGGACACCAAGGGTTCGAACGGGAACGACACCACGATCGTCGGCTCCGTCTCGGGCACGCTCGCCACCCTCCCCGGGGGCGGAGGGGGCTACCCAGCGTCGTCGATCAACACGTACTCTTACGGCGGCTCGTCCGCGCAGATGGACGACACGGCCGCAGGCGGCGTCGGCGTCTCCTGGGCGAACCACGGCGGCGCCGACGACGTCGGCGGTCCGTCGGGCGGCGACGGCGGCTCGGGGCGCCTCGTCAGCATCAGCCGTCGGGGGTACACAAACCTGTCGGACAGCTCTGCGCGCGTGTCCTCCGCGAAGGGCGCGAACGGCGGGACGGTGGGTTTCTACCTCGGCGGCGTCGGCGGGGGAGGCGGCGCTCCGGGGCACCCCGTTCCTGGGATCAGCAACGTGACCCTCGTCGCCGCGGGAGGCGCCGGGGGCGACGGCGGGGGCGCGGGCGTGGGCGGCGCGGGCGGCAACGGCACCGCCGGGCAGTACGGCGGAGGGGGAGGCGGCGGGGGAGGCGGAGGCCAGGGCGCCAGTGGGGGCGGCATCGGCGGGACTGGGGGCGCGGGAGGCGCGGGCTTCGTGATCTTGACGTGGCAGGAGTAAGTAGCCCATGGGCAGACTGACACATAAGACGTTCCTCACCAGCGGTACGTGGACCTGCCCCCCGGGCGTCTACAAGGCCTGGGTCTGGGGTTACGGCGGCGGGGGGCAGGGCGGCGGCGGACGCGGCGGCGCGACCGTGAACACGTCCTTCTCCTCCGGAGGAGGGGGAGGGGGAGGCGGCGCGCGCGCGCCTCGCGAGCCCATCGAGATCGATGTCGTGCCGGGCGTGACGTACACCATCACGATCGGCGCCGGCGGCTCGGGCGCGGGGCTGGGCGGGACGGGCAACGCCGGCTACGGCACCCACGGCGCCGACGGGGGCGACACGGTCTTCACCGACGGCGGGTCGCTCTATCTGCGCTTCGCTGGCGCGCGCGGCGGGCGCGCGATGACTTCGGACACCGACGTCAACCCGCTCGGCGGCGGCATCGTCCGCGCCGACGTGGACGACGGGGTCACCGACCCCGTCGTGCAGTATGGCGACGCCGACGGAGTCGGCGTGATCTCTCCCGGCGGCGGCGGCTGGGGGTGTTCAAAGGCCGGAACGCCCGCCACCGCCTGGCCCGGCCAGCGCGGCTTCATCCAGCGAGGCGCCTACGACGGCGTCTCGAAGACCATCTCCACCGGCGGCTCGAACGGCGCCGACGGCACCGGCCAGGGCGGAGGGGGAGGCGGCGGGGGAGGCAACGGACCGGGAGGCATCGGCGGCTCGGGCGGCCACGGCGGCGCCTCCGGCGCCTCGGGCGGCGACGGTGGCCACGCCTCCGACGGCGTCACGAGCAACAACACGGGCGCCGGCGGAGGCGGAGGCGGCGCGGCGGGATATCAGGGCGCGAAGGGCGGCGACGGCGGTTCGGGGGGAAGTGGTAAGCTCGTCATCAGCTACATCTCAAGCCCATGAAGACGGTCACGTTCGAGGGGATGAAGGTTCGCATCGAGCGCCCGAAAGGCTTCGTCCAGAAGGGCGTCGGCCCGGACGGCAAGCCGTGGGAGCGCACGTACCTCTACGACTACGGCTTCATCCCGAAGACGAATGGCGGTGACGGCGAGGGCATCGACGTCTTTCTCGGGCCCGACGAAGAAGAGGCCGACGACGCGCACTGGGTCATCCAGAAGAAGCCCGACGGCTCGTTCGACGAGTACAAGGTCTTCCTCGGCTTCAAGAGTCGGGCGGCGGCGAAGAAGGCCTATCTTCAGCACATTCCGCGGCGGTTCTTCGGCGGGATGATCTCCATGAGCGTCCAGATGATGCGCGCGATGCTCGGCCAGGAGCCGGCGGAGAAGCTCGCCACGGGCCTCGAGCTCTCCGCGATCGTCTTGTAGCCCCGCTTCTTCCTACCCAGCAGGGCGTGGGTGTACGGTGCAACCATGATCATCGATCTCACCACCCTGCCCTCCGTCCTGCTGCCGATGGTGGCCTTCTGCATCGGCATCTACTTCCTCGTGCTCTGCTTCCGCTACGTCCTCGAGGTGAGGTTCCCGGAGCTCCAGAAGTCGAAGAAGACGGCCTGGCGCAAGATCCTCCGCGTGATGCCTCCCCTCTTCGGTGGGGTCGCCGCCGCCTTCATGTACAAGTACCCGTTCCTCGACACGCTGCCGACGTGGGGCACGCGCGTCATCTACGGCTGCTTCGCCGGCGGTATCTCGAGCTTCGCGTACATGGTCTTCAAGGCGGCTGTGCAGAAGTGGTTCGGCGTGCGCGTCGAGAAGGGACTCGGCGACAGCGACGCTCCACCCTCGCACTAAGGGCGCTGAGCCATGGACCTTCTCATGTGGCTCGTCCTCACCCTCCTCGGCGCGCTGGGGATGGGATGGACCATCATCACGAAGCAGAAGAAGGCGGTGGCCCAGCAGCAGGGGAAGACCGAAGTCGAGCAGAAGGCCGAGAACAAGGCGAAGAAGGACGAGCAGGCCGCCATCGACAAGCGGGATGAGGTCGTCGACGCCGCGAAGAAGAAGGCCGAGAAGGAGAACGAGGACCTGGTGAAGGACCTCGACCGCAACTCGGAGAGGCTCCTCGAGGACAACGAGGAGCTCACCGACTATCTGAAGAACGTCGGGAAGGACGTCCGCGGTGGTGGCTGATGCGATGAAGAAGGGCGACGAGATGGGCAAGGCCTCCTCGAAGCCCGTCGCCTACTACCGCCGCCCTGCCGACTTTCCTCCTGGCGCGCCCGTCTCGCCGGTCCCGCCGACCGACGCGCCCTTCTTTGTCGTCCCGGGCAAGGGCAAGACGAAGCGCTTCTGCGTCGTTGTCGGGTCGAGCACGTCCTCGGACAGCGGCATCTCGTTCACGGTGAAGCGTGTGCGCATGGGCATCTCCTCGACGATGAAGTCGTGGACGCAGGGCAACTGGGCGGCCAACCAGATCATCGAGATCGGGACCGACGAGATCGAGGTGCAGGACGACGACGTCTTCACGATGACCATCTCGGGGCTCTCACCGTCGAAGCTCTTGCCGGAGTTCCTTTGCTTCGTTGTGGTCGAACTAGGTGCGTGAAACTTCCCGCGATTGCGGGATAAGCGCTTCGCCACTTCACCGGCCCTAGTTCTCCACATCCTGGGGAAAACCGGTGCAGAAGAACAACTCGTTGACGAGCACCAGACGATGGTGTTCTGTCGTTCCTCTTGTCTGGAGGTTCAACTTGACACCGTTGGTCGAGGAAGCCTTCAAGAAGGGGTACCGCGTCACGGACGATGGTCAGCTCTTGAACCCTGCGGGCCGCCGGCCCGCGGATACCACTTCGAAGCGTTGGGGCTCCGATGTACAGCACTAAGATCCTCAAGGACTCGATCGGACCGGCAGGGGTTCGTCTCACCACGTGGGAATTGTGTTATCCAAGGTTCGTTCACGCCGAGTTGATGACACACCGCGTGTTCTCGAGGAACAGCGCGAGCTCCCGGGCCATCCCCGTGAAGTCGATGCTCGAACGCATCGAGAACAACCCCGCGCTCCCAGTCTTCTGGGGGAAGAACCAAAAGGGGATGCAGGCCTCCGAGGAGCTCACAGGCGATGCTCTCGTCAACGCCCAGAAGATCTGGGACCGGCTTCGCCGCAATGCCTGCGCCGGCGTGCGCGAGCTCCAGCATCCAGACATCGACCTCCACAAGCAGATCGCGAACCGCGCGCTCGAACCGTGGATGTTCATCACCGTCATCGTCAGTTCGACGAGCTTCACGAACTGGTTCCGGCTCCGGCACCACAAAGACGCGCAGCCCGAGATCAGGTGGATCGCCGAGGACATGCTCCCGAAGTACATGGCGAGCACGCCGGAGGTCCTCAAGGAAGGCGAATGGCATCTTCCGATGCTCGAAGATCGGGAGCAGCTCATCGAAGAGGGCTTCAGTCTCGAGGACCTGAAGGCCATCTCCGCCGGGCGTATCGCGCGTGTGAGTTACCTCACCCACGACGGCGTCCGCGACCCGAAGAAGGACATCGAGCTCGGGCTCCGGCTCGCCACGCAGAACCCGCCGCACATGAGCCCTCTTGAGCACGTCGCGCAGGCGATGACCAAGGACGCGTGGAACAAGCACGTCAGCGATGCGCTGATGAAGGCCCAACGCGCGGGCTTGCCGTTCAACCCGATGATGCTCGGCAACTTCACCGCCTGGTTCCAGTACCGGAAGGAGTTCCAGAACGAGCACGGCTTCGACTTCGACCTGAAGGAGCTTGGATGAACCTCGCTCTGGCAGTAGGACGCGCTCGCAGCAGTCCAGCCACCAACGGCCTCGCCGAAAGAACACGACATGTCATTGAAAAATGACCGCTGGATTCAGCACATGAACGAGAAGCACGGGATGATCTCGCCCTTCGTCACCACGCAGGTGGGCGAGGGCATCATCTCGTACGGCCCCTCGAGCTTCGGCTACGACGTTCGTGCCGGCTACAACTGGAAGATCTTCACCGACGTGCTCGGCGCGGTCGTCGACCCGAAGAAGCAGGACCAGCGCGCGTACCACTCCCTCACCGTGAAGGAGGGCGACGCCGTCATCATCCCCCCGAACAGCTACGCGCTGACGCACACGCTCGAGTACTTCAAGGTGCCGCGCAACGTCACCTGCATCTGCATCGGGAAGAGCACCTACGCTCGCTGCGGCATCCACGTGAACGTGACGCCGCTCGAAGCCGGATGGGAAGGACAAGTCACGATCGAGATCTCGAACGGCACGCGCTTGCCGGTGAAGGTCTACCCGGGGGAAGGCATCATGCAGGTGCTCTTCTTCGAAGGAGAGGACCCGAACGTCTCGTACGCCGACCGCAAGGGGAAGTACCAGAACCAGCGTGGCATCACGCTGGCGACGGTGCTGGCGGGCGGACCGGTGCAGCCGGCCTCAAAATCCCCGGAAAGCGCTGAAAAACCGACGAGGTGTACAGCCAAGAGGGCAAAGGGGGATCCCCGCTCTCGGGTTAGGTGACGCGTGCGTGGTAGTCTCGATGATTGCAGGTTAGGCCATGGCGTTCGTGCTTCGCGGCAAGACTCCTGAGGGAGAGAAGACGAACGCCAAGGCCGCAGTCTGGTTCTGAACAGGCACTACCCCGATGGGTTGTAGTGCCTGTTTTCGTTGTGAAGGAGCGAGGAAAACATGACGGTTCAACAGCACGAGGACGCGGCACGACCGTGGCCTAGAAAAACGTGCGGCGGTTGTGGCAAGAACAAGCCGTTGAGGGACTTCGACAGCCATCGCAGTCGTCCCGACGGACTGAGCTACCACTGCAAGACCTGCCGGGTGGATCTCCGCAGGGCATCTCGAGGGCGCAACCCGAAGTCATTGTTGCTGCAGGCGTCGACGGAGGCGAACTGATGAGCACGAACAAGCTGACGATGGACTTCCTCGCCCCGTACTACAAGAAGGGTGACAACTTCCCGAACCTCCTCGCGCGCAGCACTTACTTGTCCAAGTACTCTCGGGATGGGGAATCTTGGACGGACACGATTCGCCGCGTCGTCGATGGGAACTGCGACCTCGACCCGGCCTGCACGATGCAAGAACGCGAGCGGCTCTTCCACATCTTCTGGACGATGCAGGCGCTCCCTCCCGGCCGCGGCCTCTGGGTCGGCGGCGTCGACGGCATCCCTGCCGATGCACGTTACAACTGTTTCAAGGGCACCACCCGCTTCTTCGCGGACGGTAAGCTTGCGGCACTTCAGGATCTGGTCGGTCAAACCGTTCAGGTCCGCTGCGTCGATGGAAAGTGGCGGCCTGCCGAGGTGAAGAACTTTGGCAAGCAGAAGCTCTTCAAGTTCGTGCTCCGCGCGCCGGGGCGCTCGAACTTCGAGCTCGTCTACGAAGCCACGGAGAATCACCGCTGGCTCACCGACAACCGCGGCATGATCGACGACCTTCGTGTCGGCGACACTATTCGAGTAACGCCGGATCCCGTGAACGAGGACACGCAGGAGTTCAAGGACGGCTTCGCCCACGGCGTGGTCTTCGGTGATGGCACCTCCATCGGCGAGGGGCTCTTCAAGGTCCGGCTCTGTGGGAAGAAGGCGGAGCTCGTCGAGCGTCTGAAGATGTCGAAGACGTTTCGGTCTTCGTCGAACCCTCCGTCGTACAACGGTGACGCCGTTGTTCTTCTGACCAGTGCCACTGTGAACATGAAGGCGACTCCCTTGGAGGGGTCTTCCTTCGACTACCAGGCTGGCTTCCTCGCGGGCTGGCTCGCCACTGACGGGTCTACTCGGTCCGACGGCCGGGGCGGTACTCGCCTCTCCTCCATCAATCACGAAGCCCTGAACTGGGTCATCGAACGCGCGCCCTTCCTGGGCTACTGCGTCACCGGAGACACCATCGACTCCACCACGGAAACCAACTACGGCAAGCGCAACGGCCAGGTGCGCGTGCTGACGCTCACGACCGAATCCGTGCTCTACACGGTTCGACAGAAAATCGATGAGGGTGTCGAAGAAGACGTCTTCTGCGTCACCGAACCGGAGACGCACACCTTCACCATCGAAGGCGGCGTGCGCACCGGCCAGTGTTGGTACACCACCATCCAGGACTACAGCGACTGGGGGTGGGTCGCGAACCAGCTCATGCTCGGTGGTGGCGTCGGCGTCGGCCTCCACGATATCGCTGCACTCCCTCTCATCTCTCGCAACGAGCAGGCGTTTTTCGAGGTCCGCTGCGCGGCTGACCATCCGAACGTCAGCGAAGTGAAGCCCGATCATCCGGGTCGGGAGCACTGCCCGAACTTCATGCTCGTCCCCGACAGCCGTGAAGGGTGGGTCTCGGCCATCCTCATGACGCTGAAGAGCGCGTACAACAGCACGAGTCTCGTCCTCGACGTCTCGCAGGTGCGCCCGCGCGGCGCGCCGATCAAGACGTTCGGCGGCATCGCCTGCGGCCCGGGCCCGCTCGTCGAGCTCCTCCGCTCGCTGTGGAACGTCGTTCGCGGCGCGCAGGGACGCCGGCTCACCAGCGTCGAGGCGCTCGACATCACCAACTACATCGGCAAGTGCATCAAGGCGGGTAACGTCCGCCGCTCTGCGCTCATCGCGCTCGGGCGTCCTGACGACCAGGACTTCCGGAACGCGAAGAAGGACCTCGACGCGGTCTTCAGCCACCGCCACACCTCGAACAACTCGATCGCCTTCGAGAGCTTCGACCAGTTCGAGAACTTCGACTGGCGCGCGCTCGCGCTCGACAACTGCGGCGACGCCGAGGGCATCGGGATGGGCGAGCCGGGGCTGCTCAACCTCGCGCTCGCGCGCCTCACCGACCCCCGCGTTCGCGGTGTGAACCCCTGCGGGGAGCAGTGCCTCGAGGACCGCGAGGCCTGCAACCTCGCCGAGGTCTTTCCGGCGAACTTCGACGACACCACAAACGTGGACGAGGTCTTCAAGCTCGTCGCTCGCTACTGCCTCCGCGTCCGCCTCACGCCGCTCCTCGACGCCCGCTCCAATGAGGTTGGCCGACGGAACATGCGCATCGGCGTCGGGCTCGGCGGCATCTGCGACTTCGAGTGGAGCGAGGCCCAGCTCGCGGCCTGGTACCGGGTCGTACGCGACGAAGCGGACCGCTACGCCCGAGAGCTCGGCGTGGCGCGTCCGATCACAACGACGACGGTGAAGCCGTCCGGGACCATCTCGCTCCTCTGCGGATCGAGCCCGGGCATCCACGCGCCGTTCGCCGAGTACTACATCCGCCGGACCCGCCACGCGGACAACGACCCGATGACCCAGGCGCTCATCGAGGCCGGTGTTCCCTACGAGCCCGACCAGTACGACTCCTCCGGGCACACGCTGGTCTTCTCCTTCCCGATGAAGGCGAAGCACACGCGCTTCACCACGCAAACCGAGACCGTCGAAGACCAGTTCAAGAGGCAGCTCGCCGTCCAGAACTCCTGGGCCGACAACGCCGTCTCCGCCACCATCACCTTCGACAAGCAGAACCCCGACGAGCTCGCCGCGTGCCTCGAGAAGTACGCGCCTAGGCTCAAGTCGACTTCCTGCCTCCCGCGCGCCCACGGCTACGTCCAGGCGCCCTACGAGGCCATTGATCGGGCGCAGTTCGAAAGGCTCGCCGCCGGCATCAATTTCTCCCACCCCCTGAAGAAGGGCGGGGAGTTCGAGATCGAAGAGTGCGCAACGGGCGTCTGCCCGATTCGCTGAAGCAGAGCGCAGAAGAACGACGAGAGGGCTCCTTCGATGAAGGGCCCTCTTTTTTTAGCCCTGATTTCAACGCGTTGTCCTTGTGAAAAAAAGACACTGGCGCGCGGCAAGAACTAGGCGTACACGGGGAGCCGCGAGCGCGCCTTCTTGTGGGGGGCCAGGGAGGGCGCGCTCGTGATCTACGGTAGAATCCAGGGGCATGCAGACCCGGAATCTCTTCTTCGTCCTCTTGACGCTCACGCTCTTCTTGTTCACGAAGAAGGGTTTCTGCGAGCCGACGCCGGTGAAGGACATCCCGCCCGGCGAGGACAAGATCGTCGCGGTGCGTGAGGGCGAGAAGGTCCCGTTCACCGGGCAGCTTTTCGAGCCGGCGACCGCGCTCCGCTGGGCGAACTGGCTCCAGCAGTACAAGCTGCGCCTCGCCAGCGACGTCGAGCTCACGCAGAAGATCTGCGAGGCCGACAAGGAGCTCGAACGGAAGAAGCTCGAGATCGAGCAGGAGAAGAACCGGACGATCACCGACGAGCTCCGTCGTACGAGCGCGGCGAAGGACGCGCGTATCGTCGAGCTCCAGCACCAGGTCAACAGCCCGCCCTTCTACCGGACGTTCTGGTTCGGAGCGACCGTCGGCGTCGTCGTCACCGGCGCGCTCTTCGGGCTCGGTGTATGGGCGGCCTCGAGCTCGCCCTGACGTACGTGAAACGAGGGGCTAAAGAAGAGGGGTGCCGCCCCCTCTTCAACGCTAGGCGACGCGCGCACTCGGGCGCAGCGCTCGCACGAAGCGTCGGAAGAACGCCTTTGTGTGCCCTCCGTGAGGGAAGTGCGCAACGATGGGCATTCTCCCGATGCGCCCGCAGGAGCAAAGCCAGAAGTGCGTCCCGTCGTAAGACAAGCTACCGAGGCAGGGCGTGGTGGCCGCTCCTGCCTCGGCTCGCCAGGGTTCGTCACGGAGAAGCTGCTCGATGTACGGCTCGTACGGCTCGATCATGGCATGTCCTTTCCGAACCCTCGCTCCACTACAACGCCATCCGTCGGATCTGACGGATGAGTGACTCGCGCGTGTTGCCTTCCACGCGCACGATGCCAAGCTCACGCGCAGTGCTGAAGAGCTCTTGCACGGAGAGCTCTTCGAGGTTGTCTGCGACGACGACTACGTCACCGATTTCGATGCCGCGCGTCCCGGGCCAGAGCCCGCGGACGTTCAGCCTTTTCCCGTGAGCTCCTGCAGCTTCTGAAGCGCGCCCGTCCCGTAGGTCGGCGCCTCGCCGATGAAGTCCGCCATCGTCGCGCCGAGAACCTGCTCACCGAAGAGGCAGAGCAGGCCGAGCTCGACCTCCTGAATCTTCAGGCTCGCGGCGACCATGCCTTTGATGGCCTGGAGCTCGGCAGCCACGCTGCCGGCCTGGCCCTGGTTCGTGAGGGCCGCCTGGATGCCTCCGAGCGTGCCCTGGAGCTCCTTGATGGCGTTCAGGAGCTCGACGACGTTCCCGACCCCCGTACCCGCCGCCACGGCGCCTCCCGAGGCCGTCCTGGGCGCCCGGGTTGTCGTCCCACTCGCCGGCGCCGCGCCGGCGGGCGCCGCCTGGGTCTGGGGCGCCGCCTGGGTCTGGGACGCGGGCGCTCTGCCCTTCGCCGCGTCATATGCCTGGAGCTGCACCAGGAGGGCCTGCGCGCGGTCCATCGGCGAGGCCGTCACGAAAGCGCTCTTCTCGCGCTCGTTGTTCCAGCACTTGAAGCCGGCGAGCTCGAGGGCCTCACCGAGGCGGCGGTGGATGAACGGGCCCTGGCTCGCGAGAGCGGCAACGTCGCGGGGTGCGGTGTCGGGGGTCATCAGTTGGTTGCTCATGGTTCGTTCTTTCTCTTGAGTTGGATTAGGTGCTCGTCACCCGGGTTCTGCGTGATGCACGAGATAACCTGGGTGTCGATGCAGTTGAAGCACGATCGTGGGTCTCCGGACTTCGCCGGGCATTCGAGCTGGGACCGAACGACTTCCCAGTGGTCGAGGAGGAACCCCATGATCCCGTGTCGCCAAGAGTCCATGACGTTCACCCAGGACGGATCCGGTTCTTCTTCCCCGAGGAGAACGCGGATGAGCGTCTCTTTGGGAAGGCCTACAGGTACCGCGATGCCAAGCCGCTTCAAGATCTGAAGGAGCTCGGTCTCGTTGCACCGGTCGAACAGTTCATAGTCGGGCGAGGAGCTCATCGAAAGGACTCTCTTCCCGGTAGGTGTTCCAGATGAAGATCTCGATCCGCTCTCCTTTCTCATCCGCCTTCACCTTTTGGATGCCGAAGGTGAGCGTGCAGGAGTCGTCGATGCCGGTGACATCGGCGATAACGTCTTCCAGGATCTTGATGCGGTTCGTGACGTCGATTTTCTTGTACCTGGTCTTGGCTCCTTTTTTCGGGGCGCCCCAGGTCTCGTTCTCGACCGTCTTCAGGTGAACGCGCCAGAAGACGAGGTACGGCTCGTTCTTATGGAAGGTCATGAGCTCCTTCGAGTAGACCCGACCGAGCATCGTCTTCGTCTCGGCGACGTACTTCTTGCCGGATGTCTTGAGCGTCCGGCCTCCACCGGGCAGCATGAACCACGCGTCGTTGACCGACGGCGGTAGTCCCGGGATGACGAACTTCACCATCAGTCGTCCCGCCCGAAGCGGCCTCTTCCGGTGAAGTTCCGACCTGGCATGTTGCTGCTCGTCCTGTTCTGCTCCTGGTCGAGGCGTCGAATCTCGACCTGTCGGGAGATGGTGCGGAGACTTCGGTCGATGCTGTCGACCTTCGCCTTGAACAAGAGCTCGGACTGCTGGAAGCGTTGAAGCTTCAGCAGGACCTCCTGGTACTCCGGGTTGAGCAGCAGGCGATCGTTGAGCTCCTCCTTCGTCAGGCCCTTCGTCTTCTTCCCGCCGCCCTCGTCACCCGCGAGCGCCCGGGCGACCCTGCGCCCCTCCGCCTCGAGGATGTCGCGCATGTTCTTGTATTGCAAGACGCACGCCTGCACCTGCGCGTAGATCTCGGAGACGTAGCCGAACCACGCGTTGAGGTGCGCGTAGGTCTCGGTGTAGCTCTTCGAGTCGGGCGTTGTGAGCATGTCCGCGGTGATCTCGGGACAGGCAAACGGAGGGGCATCGCGGGAGACGAACCCCTTCAGGTGCATGTCCTCGATCTGGTCGTCGATCGTGTCCCACTTCTGGATCACGGTCTGCGCAACCGACTGTCCCGGCCCCAGTGGGAGGGTTCGGGGCAGCCTGAGGTTCTTTCCTTCGCTCATGGCTGCTTCACCATTCGGGCGTTGGGTTGATGGAAGCCCTGCTTCCGCGCGAGGTACGTCGGCTGGCACGTGTACGCGTACGGGCAAAACTCGCAGACGATGCCCTCCTCACGCGGCGGAAGAGTTTTCAGGGCTGCGTGGGTGTGGAACATCTCGAAGCGGGCCTCGAGCTCTTCCCACTTCGCCTTGTCGAAGGTGATGAAGAAGCTCGGGTTGCTTGAGTCGGTGTAGTTCTGATTCCCCTTGTTGTAGTAGAGAAACCACGCGAAGGGGACGTCGATGCAGGCCATGTACACATGAGCCTGTTCGATGTGCTCCGGCTTCGGCTTGTTCGTTTTCTCGAACTCGTCGGGCGACATCGTCTTGATCTCGAGCGCGACGCGAATGAGATCGTTCCCGGCGGCGTCGCTGATGACGAAGATCCCGTCGCAGTGGCTGTAGATGTCCCACTTCGCCGCGTAGTACATCCCCTTCGTCGGGTCGATGCGGAACTCCCTGACGAAGGAGATCTTGTAGTCCTTGCCGAGAATCTTGTGGAAGCCAGCCTTCTTGGCCATCCGCTCGAAGTCGGTCTGGAACATGTCGTGGACCTTGTGCCCGATCTTGAAGCGCCGCTTCCAGATCCGCATGCTCATGTGGGTCGCGTTCTTCTCGCGCTTCTCGGTCCCCGTGAGCGTGTAGACCGCTCTCCTCGGGCACCCGCTGATCTCGGACGCGTGAATGCCCGGCGGGCGCTCGTGCGAATCGCCCTCCTCTTCCTCGAGGAACTCCTCGTACGTCTCGCCAAGCCTGCGCGCGAGCTCGATGTACTGCGCGTCTTCTGGCCGATTGGCTAGGAGGTCATTGATTGTCAGCAGCGCCATTCTTCACCAGCTCCTCGAAGTCCGACTCATCGAGCACCACGTAGCTCCCGCGGGTCTTGCCGGTCTCCTTGTTCTTGAAGTCGATGTTCAACACGGGCTTCTCCCCGTGCCTGCACGCAGCATTGATCTTGTGGAGCGTCTCGAGCGTCAAGGAGTACGACGCGGCGAAGGTGAACTTCGACTCCCCGCGCCACTTCCCGAACACCCGATAGTCGCCTTTCGCTCGCGCGCTCGCCCCAGACATGGGCTGGGTGCGCCCGCCGAGCATCTCCGCGTTCCGTCGCTCTTGTTTCTGCGACAGACGCTTCATGGCCTTCGACGGCGGCGAACCACCCTTCGGCTTCTCCGCTTCGAGAATGGCGAGCAGCTCCTCTCCTTCGCGTAGAGGGCCAACACGGTCGACCGTGTTGTCCCCGTACACATGGAGGAAGATGTCGCCGCTCTCGTCCACCTCGGGGACGATGCGTACGGTCTTCACCGACTCCCTTATCCCTTACAGACGTACTCGATGATGTGGTTGTACGTCGTCGCGCGGTAGTCCCACTCATCCTTGAGGTTGTAGGGCTGCGTCCAGAGGACGCCGACGCCGTGACGATGGGACTTCGCCCATTTCTCGACGTGGGAGAACTGGTCGTCGACGAAGACGTCCCCGACGCAGAGGTACTTCGCGTTCGTCGAGACGACCTTGTGGTGGTGGGTACCGAAGTGCTTCTTAAGCCACTGCTCGCGCTCGAAGGCCCAGTGCGGGCCGTCCATCGGCGAGGTGACGAAGTAAACATCGGCGATCTCGTCGAGGTGCCGAACGAAGTCGACGGCGCCGGCGTAGGGCTCGAGGCCGAGACACCAGCCCTCGACCTTGCAGGCGCTGTAAATCTTCTTCCGGGTCTCCTCGTCGTACGACCGGAAGATGTCCCACTCCTCGAGGGCGTCCGCGGGAAGCGGCGCGCCTGTGACGGCCTCCACGACCTTCGCTGCCGACGTGACGAAGTCCGCGAGGACGCCGTCGACATCGAGAAGCACGCGCTGACGGCGGCCCATCAGATGTACCTGCACTCCACGCCGGCGGCGCGGAGGATGGAGAGACGCATCTCGATCTCGAACTCGGGGTTCTCCTTGAGCTGCCTCAAGAGCTCGTCGGCAGGGACGTCCTTGATCTTCTCGCTGTCGAGCCCCGTCACCGGGTCGACGAACGTGAACTTGCCGGCCTTCTCCTGCAGCACGCCGTGGCGCATCCCGCTGACGAGGATGGTCCGCTGGAGATCAATGTAGTCCTCCTGGTCGAAGTCGAAGACGACCTCGCCGGTGATGCCCTCGTGGGTCCCAGCCTTGCCTTTCGTGATCTCCCAGCCGAGGACCTTCTGGGTTATCTCGGCCTTCGCCGTGCGCCCCTTCCGCTCCTCCTCGGAGAGCTTCTCTTTCATCTTGCCACCCGTGTAGAGGTGGATGTCGATGAGCTTGCCGTGGCGAGCGGCGTACGAGCCCATCGCCGGCGTGGCGTCGGGCAGGTACTGGGCGATGTGCTTCGGGGCGGTGCCCTTGGCGCTGTTCGCGCGCACCTGCTGGGTGAAGAGCAGGCTCGTGTAGAGCGGCGGCTTGTCGAGCGCCGTCCACACCGGGTACGTCTGCGCGAAGAAGCGCTGGATGGCGATCGCGTGCGCGCCGCGCCGCTGCTCCTCGTCGAGGTCGACCTGCGCCCACGCCTTCGGGATGAGGGCATTCAGCGAGTCGACGGCGATGATGCCGAACTGGTTGTCAGGGTGGCGGAACCTGTCGTCCTCGAGGAGGCTCTGGATGATCATCAGCGTGTCCTCCATGTCCGCGCCGGAGATGTCGAGGAACGTGCCGACTTGGCGCTTCAGCTCCTTCACCTCGTCCTTCGTGAACGCCGGCAAGCCGTGCTGGCGCCGCCAGTCGTTCCGTTCCTCGATCGCGCTGTCGGGCACGGCGATGATGACGCCGAGCTTTCGCATGAAGAAGTGGTCGATCGGGCTCTCGACCGCCGCGAGCGCGATCGCCGAGCGCTCGCCGTAGATGCGCTGGTGCATCGCCATCGTGCGGTATACGAGGTGGCTCTTACCCACGCCGTCCGCTCCCGAGATCATCGACACGCCCGGCGGGAATCCACCCGCCAGGTCGATGTCGAGGTCCATGATGCCGGTCGGGTGGCGGAGGAAGAAGCCGTTCTGGACCTTGTCCGCTGTCGCGACGACGGTCTTCTTGAACGACTTGTTGATCGCCGCCACCTTCTGGGTGATGAGCGCCTTCTTCTGAGCGGGCGTGAGGGGCGTGAAGACCTTCGGTGCCGCTTCTTTCTCGTTCTTCTCTTCTTTTTTCTTAGCCGCCATGACTTCCTTTTTCGAACGGCTCGCTGCCGTGCACCGGGCACACGAGGACGTTGCCGTGTTTCGTGACGGGCTTCCCGCAGATGGGGCAGCCGTTGTTCGCGACCTTCTCGAGCTCGTCTTGATCCACGCTCTCGTCGACGCCGTATTTGTCCATGCTCATGACTTCTTCTCCGATGCCGGCCCCAGCTTCGCCCGAAGTAGGCGATTGAAGGGCTCGGCCTTCGCGAAGTGTACTCGGACTTTCCGATGCGTGGTGTAGAGCTGTTTCGTCTTCTTCTTGCCGCTCCGCCCTACCATTGTGAGCTCGTGGGGCTTCTCGGAGCCCGGCGAGATCACAACGCGGAATCGGCCGAAGCCGTCGAGGTGCACCACCTCCTGGCTGGAGAGGTGCTCCCGGAGCCGCTCGAGGAACGCCGTGGTGATGTCCTTCACCTCGGCGATCGAGAGCCCGAGCTCGCTGGCGACGGCTGCGTCCAAGTCGAACTTCCGCTTCATCGCTTCCCGGGCTCCCGCATCTCCTCCTTCTCCTCCTCGAGCTCCTCCCAGTCGGGGATCTGCTTCTTCCGGCGGCGGAAGGTAGGCGGCTCGATAGGCGAGAAGTTGTTCCAGTGCGGGTAGTTCATGTTCACGCAGTCTCAGCCTGGTAAGGGCACTTGGCGCACACCCACTCGATGTCACTTGGCATCGGCCCAGTTGTCGGCGATGGAGCCCTCGCTTGTGAGGGGCACTGCGAGATCGGTGGGGAAGGGGTGCTCCATCCACTGCGCGATCTCCGCGTTGGCTTCTTCTGCGGTCTCCGCCGGGCACTCGAAGATGAGCTCGTCGTGCACTTGGAGGAGCATCTTGCATCCGAAGCGGGACTCGAGGTCCGCCTCGTCGATGAGGATCATGGCCATCTTCGCAGCGTCAGCCGCTGAACCCTGGATCTGCATGTTGACGGCCTGCCGCTCCGCGCGGAAGCGGTCGTACTCGTTCATCGCGACGATCTCGGGGAGGAACCGCCGGCGCCCGAGGATGCTGAACGCGTAGCCTGTCCGGCGGGTCTCTTCGATGGCCTCGGCGTAGAACTTCTTCACCGCCGGGTAGCGGTTCATGTACCGCTCCATCAGGTCGATGGCCTCCTCGACCGAGCAACCGAGGGTGTTCGCGAGGAGCTTTTCCTTCATCCCGTAATTGAGCCCGAACCCGATCGCCTTGATGGCGTTCCGGTACTTCAAGCACTGCTTGTCGTAGTCGGTGAGCTGGTCCTTCGGCTTCTTCTTCGCCGCCTGCAGGTCTTCGTAGGGCACCCCAAAGACCATGGACGCGTTGCCCATGTGGATGTCCCATCCGTTCAGGAAGATGTTGATCATGTCCTGCTCCATCGAGGCGCAGGCCAGGAGGCGCATCTCCAGCGCGGAGTAGTCGCGGCAGATCAACTTCTTGCCCCGTTCCGCGATGAAGGCCCGACGAATCTTGTGGACGTCGAGCTCGGCGTTCGGGATGTTCTGCAGGTTTGGGTCGCTCGAGGAGAGACGGCCCGTGCGCGCGACGTTCTGGTTCAGCTTCGAGTGGATGCGGCCGTGGTTGTCGTACCACTTCGGCAGGCCGTAGACGTACGTATTGAGGAGCTTCGAGAGGTCTCGCTGCTTCAGCATGAGCCCCGCGGCCGGGACGTCCTTCTCGTAGTGCTTGAGAAAGTCGTAGTCGACCTTCGCCGCCCGGACGCCCTTCTTGCCGCCGTTCGTGTACGCCAGCGGCCTCAGCTTCAGCTCGTCGATGAAGTACTGCCGCATCTGGGCGGGGCTGTCGGGGTTGATCATTCGCCCGCAGACCTTCACGAGCTCGCGGGTGACATCGTCGAGCTCCTTCTTCACCGACACCTCGACCGACTTCAGGTACTCGTCGTCGATGAGGAAGCCGTTGCGCTCGCACTTCCAGAGCACGCGTGTGAACGGCACCTCCGTCTTGAAGAACAGATCGGCGAGGGTCGCGTAGCGGTCCGGGTAGAGCGAGTGGATGGGAGCCTCCTCGAGCTCCTTCTTCAGCTTGTGGTAGATGCGCAGCGTTCCGTAGGCGTCGTTCGACGCGTACTCGATGAGCTTCTGCGGATCGTTGTGCCAGAGCCACATGATGAAGTCGCCGACGTTCGGGATGGCTCGCTTGTCCCACTCCTCGAACATGTCCTTCCACTGCCAGCCCAAGAGCTGCTGGCCCATGAAGTCGAGGCCGTGCGGGGACTCCTCGTAGAGCAGGCCGTGCATCACCTGCGTGTCGATCGATCGACCGCGGATGTTGATGCCGACGTTCGCGAACATGTGCTTGTCGTACTTCGCGTTCGCGTAGACCCAGTCCTTGTCCGGGTCATCGAAGACCTCCGTGAACTTCGGGAGCGCAGCGGCAGGCAGGCACACGCGGCGGTTCTCCCCCCACGCGAGCGACCAGAAGAGCGGTACGTCCTTCCAGATGGTGAGCCCTGTCGTTTCGGAGTCGATGGCCACGACCTTCTGGTCGAGGACCTCGTTGATGATGGCTTCTAGACGAGGGTCGTCGTGCGCGTAGTATTCGGCCTTGGGTAGTCTCACGTTCCAGGGCACGGCTACACCCCTCCTGAGCGACGCGCGCCCGTAGCCTTGTTGACCTTTGCCCAGAATCGAGCTGAGATATCTGTGGGTAGGTGGTCCGACATAGTCGGGACTCCAGGTGAAAGAAGAAGGGCGGTCGGGTGATGAGCCCTACCGCCCTTCTGGTTTTGGCTAGTACTGGGGCTTGCCGCCCGGTCCGAGCGTCGGCGCGCCACCGCCGTAGGGCCGCGAGAGCTGCGAGTTGGTGACTGGCATGCGAGAACCGCCGCCGCCCCACATCTCCTGCTGCTTCTCGTAGGGCGTCGGCTGGAAGATCTTGTCCAGCGGCAGCGGCTTCGCGAACTCCGCGTAGCGCTGGTCGATCGGGCAGGGGTTCGACCACGACGGGATGATGAGGTTCGTCATGTTCCCGCCCTCGCTCGACTTCACGCGCTTCACGTTGATGTCGACGTCGAAGATCTCCGCACGCACGGGATTCGCGCACTGCGTGCAGGAGATGATCTCCTGGAGCATGCCCTCGTTTCCGCAGCTTGCGCAGCGGACGTTCTTCGACGTGAACTCGTCGATCTCCTTCGGCGTGAGCGTCGTCGTCGCCGGCTCGATGAGGGCCTCACCGCAGTACCGGCAGGTCCACGCCTCGCAGACGATCGTGTCGCGCCCGCCGCAGGACTTGCACGACCGGCTGATCTCCTTGTCGTACTCCATCAACGTTTTGAAGTGCCCGAAGCCGAGCGACCAGTGGAGGATGTGGAAGTCCCGCATCTCCTTGCCCTGGAACCGCGGGTCGTGCCGCTGGTGGGGCATCACGCGCACCCAGTTCCAGTAGGGCTCGCCCTTGTCGTTCTTCTTGACCTGGCCTTGGTCGTCGACCTGCTCGACCTTGGCGTACGGCGCGTAGTGGATGATGGTGAAGGCGTTCTTCTCCGTCATCGACATCGGCCCGTTCTTCCGACCGGCATTCTTGTCGGCCCAGTAGATCTCGTGCCCGAGGCAGGGCTGCCCCTTGCCCTTGAACATGCCGAGCGGGCCCGCCGAGCAGATGGCGCCCTTCTTCAGCGTCCCGTGGAAGTGTTCGATGTACGGGAAGTAGTAGAGCGTCTGCTTCACGATCGAGCCGTCCTGCTGCCCGATCTCGACCTCGTAAAGCCCCTTGAGGATGCGGATCTTGTCCGTGTCCTCGAGCGAGGGCTGGAAGCGGTCGATGAAGTACGGCTTTCCGCCGCCGGTGCCGAACCGCGGACGCGCCGCCTGGTACTGCCGTGCCTGCTGCCGGAAGCCGCCAACCGCCTGGAGGTTCTTGTCGTCCTTACCGAATGCCATGGTTGCGCTCTTTCTTTTGTCTAGTGACCCAGAGGTAATAGTCTTCGCAGTTCTTCTCGACTGATTGACGGACCTCTTCTTGGGTCAGGTTGGTGGGCTGACGCCCTTCGTAGTTCACGATGAAGACATCAAGCGACCGCGCTAGCTGAGGCGCGGTTTTCAAGAGACCGGACTGGCCAGCCAAGTCGTTGTCGAACATCAGGAGCACCTGCGCGCCCATCCGCTCGAGAATCCAGATGTGGTACTCCGAGAGGCTCGAGCCCGCGAGGGCCACGACGTTGGGGATACCCGCCTGGAGAAGCCAGAGGCATGCCTTGAAGCCCTCGACGAGGACCACGCGCTCCTTCGATGAGCCGCGATAGACGTGCGGATACACATTGTGCGCGTTCCAGAGAATGGAGCTCTTCTTCGTCTGCGCCCGAGCCGGCATGCCGAACGCCGTGTACTCGGTGTCGTAGACCTTGTATCGGGGCCGCACGCTTGGATCGCAGGCGCGCCCGCTGATGCCCATGAGGTTGCCGGCGAGATCGCGGAGCGGAAACGTGATACGCCCGTGGACCTCGTCGAACCCGATGTCGTACTTCTGGAGGAGTGCTTCGTCGTAGACGGGATCGTCTTCGTTGAGACGGTAGTCCGGGTCGACCATCGGCAGAGGGCACTTCTCGAACAGGCCGAGGATGGCCTCCGGGAGGGGCGTCTCGGTGACGATGTGCCGCGCCTGCGTCGGGTTGAACGTCGGCGCGACGTGGTTCTTCTGGAGCGCTTCGAGCAGCGGCGCGTACTGGCTGTGCAGGACCGTGAGCCCGACCCCCATGTTCTTGAGGAACGTGCGCATGTTCCCGCGCTCGTGGCACGTGTGGCAGTAGTAGACGCCCTTCGACAGGTTCATCGTGAAGGACGGGTGCTTTTCTTCCGAGCCGTCCGCCTTCCGGTGGAAGGGGCAGATGGCGGAGATCTCGCTGTTCGCGCCGCGCCGGATCTTGCGAAGGAACCGGCTCGCGACATTGAACACCTCGTCTTCGAGCATCACATGTTCGCCAGAGCTTCGTTGTACTGCTTGTCGAACTGCCTCTTCTCTTCCGCCTTCTTGGCGTCGTGCACCATCTTGTTTGGTGGCTTCCTCCCGCCCCTGCCGGCGTTCGGATCGTCAGGGTTGTCGAGGCTCTTCGCGTTGAGGATGTCGGCCTCGCTAAGGATGCTGTCGAACGAGAAGTCCGACGCCGGAACGGCCTTGATGCGGAAGCCCGGCATGTGGAACTCGCGCGAGCCGCCGATGACGACCGAGATGGTCGGCGCCAGCTTGTCCTTGATGACTCGAGCGGCCATCGTGCAGTCCTGCGAGATGGCGTCGGAGAACGCGATCTCGTCGAGCTCGGCACGCCCGTGCTGGGCTGCCTTGCGGTTCGCTTGCATCGTCGCGATGACGGGGACCTTCGTGTCGAAGATCATCTGGCGGCACGCACGCGAGATGCTCGCGACGCGCTCATTGTCCTTCACGATCTTCGGGTTCTCCGGAGTCATGAGGTAGAGCCCGTCGATGAAGCAGACCTCGGGGGCGTACTTCTCGATCTTCGAGCGGAGCCACTGGATGGTATCGTGCCCGGCCGCGTCTTTCGCCGAGAGCACGATGAGCCGGTTCTGTCCGGCGAGCTCCTTCGCGACGTCTACCCACCACCGCAAGTTCGCCCACTGCTCGGGCGTGAGCTTGCCCTTGCGGAGGTCGGAGTACGGCAGGCCAGCGAGGCACGCCGCGACTCGCTGGTAGATGTTCTTCGGCGTCATCTCCTTCGTGTAGACGAGGACGCGCACGGTCTGCGGTGCGAGGCCTACCGCCCAAGCGATGAGAAAGGAGAGGACCCAGGACTTCATCGACTTCGGGCGGCCGTAGAAGACGATGAAGTCGTCCTCCTGGATGCCCATCGTCTCGTCCTGGACAGGAAGCCACGGCCACGCGAGTCGCCCGAACGCGCCCCCGTTGAGCGCGAGCTCGTACTGCTGCGCGACCATCTCCATGCCCGTGCCGAAGTCGACGTCGGTGTTCTTCCCCGCGTCGAGGCGGAGAATCTCTCCGACGGCGATCTGCATCGCTGCGAGCCCTTCGAGCGGGTTGATGTCGGCGATCTCGATCGCCCGCTGCGCCTGTTCCTTCACGATCTTCGAAAGCCGTCGATCGCGTACCTCTTTGCAGAGGTGTTCGAGCGTCACGGACTCATCGACGTCGTCGAGATTGAGCTGCGGGAACTTCGTCTGCGCGAGCCGCGGGCCGATGACGGAGCCCGAGGTCTCGGTCGCCGAGTAGGTGGCGATGAGCTGCTGGTAGATCGCTTTCGTCTCCAGCATGAGGAAGTCGTCTTCCGTGATCCCCCACTCGATGACTTTCTTCAGTTCTCCTGTCTTGATGATTTTGCAGACCAACTGCATTTCCGCACTGGCCATTGCGCCTCCAGGTGAAACGAACAACGCCCCGCTCTTGGCTTGGGTAGGCGGAGAGCGGGGCGTAGAGGGGCCTCCCAACCTGACGTGTCAGAAGGCTCGATGTCAACAGGCGCGTCAGCCTTGCGGGACCTCTTCTTCTAGCGTCCCGAGGTGTTCCCCCAATCCCTGGAAGCCTTCGCGAAGGCTGCCACTAGATGTTGTAGGTGAGCCCGGGAAGGCACCATCTTCGAAGTGCACCGCGGAAAGATCGCGCTCCATGAGCTCACGAAGCTCCACAAGCTTCGCCATCGTCTCGTCGGACCACCGCTTGCCTGTGGTCCAGCCGTGTGTCGCCCCCGACTTCGTGTTCACGAAGGCCGCTTTCGCGGTGACCGCGGCGGGCGTCTCGAGGAAGTTCACCGAGATCTCCGCGACGCGGATCGTGTCGAACTTCGCCGGACGCATCAGACGTTGATCTTCTCGGGCTTCTTGTAGCGGGGCGAGACCTTCTTCACGACGTCGACGACCTCCTTGGGGATGGTGCCGGCGGTGACATGGGCCTCGAACTTGTTCTTGTCGAGGTCGTAGGTGGTGACCGTCTGGATCTTCCCCCCGACCTTGAGAAACTCGTCCCTGCCGAGCTCCTCGTAGAGCTTCTCGGCGTCGAGCGACGTCTGCCACTGGTAGAGGTGGAACGGGCCGCAGGAGACCTGCCTGCCGCGCACCGCCTTCTCAGCGGCCTCGAGCGCCTGGTTGTAGTCCTGCTGGAGCTGCCTGAGGCGTTCGAAGACCTCGGGGTAGCCTTCCTTCAGGTCATCGATCTGCTTTTTCACCGCGAGGAAGTGCATCACCTCGGGGATGTCGGTCTCAGCCACCTTCTTCGTCGTCATATTCCGCTCCGATGTTCGAAAGATCCGCGTCCGAGTGCTGGAACGACACAGGATCGACGCCTCGCACGTTGATCATGTACCACTCGTAGATCTTCACCGCCGCGCGGAGGTCGTCGCCGAACTGGCGGATGGGGCTGTGCGCACCACGGTCGCCGATCTTGCGAAGAACGTATGCGGGGTGAAGCGTCGGCAGCACGAGGTACTTCACCTCGTTCTGCTCGATGGGGAACTTCATCTCGCCGTGGACCTTGCGGCCCCAGACCTTCTTCTTCTCCGTGTGCACCGCGCGCGCGGTCGCCCCGGGGATGGAGATGGCCTCCGTCCGTCCGCGCGCGTTCGTGATGGCAACGTTGCGCCGGAGGAGCGCTTCGGTCGCAGTGCCCCCGAGCGTGACGATGAGCACAGGGTCGACGAGGTAAATCTCCTCGTAGAGCCGGGGCATGCACGCCTGAATCTCGAGTGGCTTTGGCGGGCAGTCGCGGTAGATGATCTCGTCGGGCCGCCCGCACTTGCCCTTCCGGATCCTCGGCGTGTTCGTCGCCGGGTCGATGATCGGCTCGCACGCGCGACACGCGACGATGTTCGTGATGTAGAAGTGGGTGAACGCGAGCTTCCGGAGCGCGTCTCTCAGGAGCTGCCCGGACGGCCCGACGAAGGGTAGTCCTTGTTCTTCTTCATGGCGGCCGGGACCCTCGCCGATGAACATGATCCCGCCGGGGGTACCGTGTCCAGCGACAAAGGCGCCGCCGACCGCCTGCCTCCGCTGCCCGAGCTCGCATGCTGTGCACGACGACCACTCGTTGTGCAGCAGCGGCAAGGGCTTCCGTGCATCAACCACGCGATGGGACAACCTTTCCGCTCGGCGGAACCGGACCACTCGCGAGCATCAGGCCGCTGGCTGCGGCGCGTGCTTCGAGAGCGGATCGTAGTCCCGCGGTAGCGAGCTCCTTATACGTCTTCTTGTCCGCGTCTTTCAGGTCGGCGCAGAAGTAGATCGACGCCGCCTTCACGAAGACCGACGTCTCGTGCACGGTGAAGTCGATCGGCACGACGATCGGGTCACGCTGCATCGCCATGCCCTGCGGCGTCTGCACCGGCCGGAGCGGCGCGAGGAAGTCGAGCGCCGGGCAGAGCTCGATGCAGTCGCCGTTGCTCACCGCCTCGACGACCCTCTGCCGGAGCGCTTTCAACCTCTCCGGATCGACGGCGAGGTCGGTGACGCCGCCGATGTTGCCCTTGTTCAGGTCCCCGGCGATGCGCCCGAAGTACCGCCCGCTCGGGGTGCTCACGACGACCCAGTCGTTGATGTCGAGGTCCGTCATGTTGCCGTTGTTGCTACTCCCCATGTTGGTCTTCCTTGTCCTTTTCTTGGGTGACCGACCAGCGTGTACTCGAAGGGCCCGCCTTCTTCAAGCGGCCAAGATCTCAGGTGCCGTCGGAGATTCGTGCACATTCCAATCATCGGGCCGATGTTGTCTTCGAAGAACATGACGATCGGTTGCTTCTTCCCCGCCTTGATGCGAAGCACGCGTCCCATGAGCTGCTGGAGCGCGTTCTTCTGGCTCATCGGCTCGCACACGAAGACCGTGTCGAGCGACTGCTCGTCGAGGCCCTCTCGCCCGTACTTCATGATGGCGAAGGTGACCTGCTTCTCCGCGAGCATACGCGCCCGCTCCTTCGGCTTGATCTTACCAATCATGAGGCCGGCGGATCCGTTCGCGTGCATCTCGAGACGGTCCTTCACGTACGAGCGCTGACGCTTCTCGCGCTCGTTCTCGATCTTCTTCCAGACCTCGTGCCGCTTCAGCCTCTCGAGGATGTCGTTCTTGTGCATCTGCGCCCTGCGCTTCTGGTCGGAAGGGAGCGCCGGGTTGGCGAGGATGCCGTTGAGCTCGCCAAGCTTCTTGTGCAGCCTCCGCATCGTGCGCTCGTCAAGCTGCTGCGGCTGGAGCGTCTCGCCCACATCTTGCGGCGTCGGGTCAGGGATGTCCGTGTAGAGCTCGGGGTCGTTGTTCCAGATCGCGTACATGTTCACGAGCTCGGCGACCGAGTACGAGAGCACGAGGATCTTTCGCCCCGCCTGCGCCGCGAGCCTCACCTCGTTCAAGATGAAGTCGAGCCGCGTGCGCCACTGACCAAAGTAGCTGGAGAGCATCGACGTGTGGAGCTCCCCGTTCACGTCGCAGACCTGCGCCCTCACCTTCGGGTCGGTCGTGTCGACCTCGAGGCCCGTCCAGGTGAAGAAGATCTGCGGCTTCAGCTCTTGGACGAGGTCCTTGTAGAGGACCGGGCCGAGGTGGAAGTCGTAGACAACGTGCATCCCGTCGATGCGCTCGGGGGTGGCCGTGAGGCCGATGCGCTTGCACGGGAAGAGGTCCGCTGACTTCATCCAGGTCGGGGCCGCCATGTGGTGGGCCTCGTCCCAGATGACGAGCCCGAAGTGTCGGCGCATCTCTTCGGGCATGTCGTCGGCGATGTTCGCGATCGTGTGGTACGTCGCGACGACGATGTCCTTCTTCCAATCGAACTTCCCGCTGGCGACCGTTCCTACGCCACCGGGGACGTCGAGATGCCGGTGGATCTCCTTCGTCCACTGCTCGAGGAGCTGAGTGTTGTCGACAATGATGAGCGCGGGTACGCCCTCTCGGGCGATGAGCTCGAGAGCACACACTGACTTACCTTTACCGCAATTGTGGACAACGATGCCGTTGGCCACGAAGTTGTGGTGAGGGTCTGCGCAAACGACGTCGTAGACGTCTTCGATGCCATGAGCGCGTATCGACGTGATGCGGGTGACCTGTACTTCCCCGAAGCGGAAGTACTTCGCATTCCCGTGCGCGCGGCCATGATCCGCACGGGGCAGGACCTCGAGGTTGTCGATGTTGTTGTTCTTCGGGTTCCCATCCTTGGAATCCACTAGGACTTCAGAGCCCACACTGAGCCCTTCATCGATCGATCGAAACCCCGTCGGCGTCAGAACTTGATGGTCTCGGGTCAGACGGAGCTTCTTGCCGTCTGCGGTGCGAATCTCGTACGTCTGCCGCTTACCTCGGTAGATGACGTCCTCGACAAGGTGAAGGCCGATGCCCTCTTCCTTCTTCGCCCGGATGTACGTCGGGATGGAGTGGTCCACCCGAGTGCTCTCGTGCAGCTTCTTGTAGAGCTGCGCGATGGTGATCTTCTTCTCGACCTTGGCCCGGTTGATGTTGAGGACGGTGTCCCCAGAAACGCACGCGAGCTGAAGGATCCCACCTCGAGCCTTCTGCATCGCGGCAACGGCGTCTCGCTGGGTCGTCTCCTTGAAGTTCGACTTGAGGTCGAGCTGGATGCGGCTCGAGACGCGGGTCTTTGGGTACTGGGTTGGCCGACAGTCGACCACGGGGAAGGGCTGTGAGGCGGGGTCCCAAAACTCTCGGGGAATGAGCAAGTGGTGCTCGGTCTCCTGCCAGAGCGTGAGGAACCGCTGGACCCGATCGGTCATGGTCGAGAAGGTCAGGGCGGCCTTCGTTGCCTCGACCGGGATGTACTTCTTCGGGACCCAGAACATGCAATCGACATAGCCCTTATCGGGATCACGCCGGACGACGCGCATCGTTTCTCCTCTGCTCTTTCCGGGTAGCCCATCGGCAATTCCAGGGAGCGTACGGCCCGTTGTTGTTCTTGCGCTCGATCGTGAGCTTGGGGGCTGGGCGAGGTCCCATGTCCCTCAAGAAGTTCTCGAAGCAGCCACAAGAGACCTGTTGGCCCCTGGTGAGGTTGAACGAGTAGACCCTCACCTCAGTCCCGCAGGAGCATCGGCAACGCCATATGGTCCCGCTTCTTGTTCTCTCGGAGATGCCTAGAACGGTGAGCCGTCCGAAGGCTTCCCCGGTCAGATCCTTTCGGAGATGTACCCGGTGGGTCATATCTCTATGGGTTCGTCCGTAGCAAGTGGCTCCCCTTTTTGGGGTCTCCTTGGGAGGCTCCGAGGAGAGCCCAAAAAGGGGAGCAGGTTTTTGTGGCGATCGATTTTCGGAGAGAAAAAGCCTTATTTTTCCCATCTCTTAGGTAGATCTATTCTTGAGAGAGAGATGGGAGAAAAATTACCGCGAGGGTCTGGACCCCCCCCTGACCCATTGGAATGGGGGTGGGGGGGGTCCAGGGGTTCGCGATCTTTTTTCAGCCCCTCCCGGTGTGATCGACATGCACCTCGGGAGGGGGTTGAGTACCGAGCGGGACCGTGTCGAAGAGGTGGGCGATCGAGTGGCCCAAGCTCTTCCCTATCGACCGTAAGACGGTTCTTCCGAGGAACTTCCAGAACGACTCCGTCGGATAGCGTTGTTCAGGGACCGAGAGGTACCCCGGCATCTGGTAGTTGACCGGCATCATCGCCTGGTAGCTCGCCACTGGGACCCCTTGCGGGATCGCCGGGGGTGGAAGATATAGCGGCCTGGGGGGTTGGTTCATGGAGGCCGGGGCCGCTTGTTGTACTTGTTGTACTTGTTGTACTGGGCGGTTGGCCACTGCGGTTATGAACCGTTCGACGAACTGGCTCGTCTGGCTAGGCGGCTTCGCCGGACTGAGAAGAGGGGGCGTGTTCTTGAGCAGGCTCTTGGGGTCGATGAGGCTCCTCGCCGGCTCCATTCGTGATGCTTGAAGTCGAGCTCCGCACGACTCGAAGAAGATGCACTTCTCGCGAACGTGAGAGCCGTTCTCGTCGGTGAACGCCGGGTCCATGCCACCCGTGCATTCCTTCGCTTTCGGATCCCAGAGCTTGCCGAAGCAGTCCGGAGGATCCTCTCTCGACAGATCGACCATTGTTCTCCTGGAGGTAGATCTCTTCCACCTTCGAGTCCCTTATGCCGTCTTCTTCCGCGGCTTGGTCGGTGCGGGTAAGATGGCCTCCATGCAGACGAGCGGCCTTGTTCTCGACGTTTACGACGACGTGGGTGGCGAAGTTCTCCGGACGATGTTCGCCTCGAGCGACGAGATCCCCGACTTCGTCAAGCAGGCCCACGTGGTCACGGCCGACGAGCGCTCTCGTCTCCCGGACGACGTGTTCGCGCTCGTTCTCCTGAACGGCGAGGAGAAGCTCCGCAAGTTCGCCTGCATCGACGAAGGCAACACTGCGCTCTCGGTGCTCTACTTCCTCAAGAACGCGCACAAGCTTCCGGCGGAAGCACGTCAGGTGGCCGCCGAGAACCTCAAGGTGGCGTGCGGTTGGTACGGTCTCGATGTTCCGGAGGAGCTCGAGAAGGAGGCCGGCCTCGCGGGGATGGCTCTTCGCTCCGCGGCGAAGAATCCCGTCGGCGCCGCGTTGACTGCGATGAAGGTCCCCTCGGTTGCGAAGGGCACCAGCCAGAACATCAAGGCGAACCTCGCCAAGGTCCGCGCCGGCGAGGCGATGGGTGGCGCCGCTGGCGGACTTGCCGCGATGTCTGGTGAGATGGAGCACGTTGCGGAGGTCGTCGGCACGAGCTCGATGCCCCTGTCCTGCGATACAACCGCGAAGGCCGAGCCGACGAAGGCCGTGGTTAAGAAGACCGCCCATCTCCGCCCGGTCGTCGACGTCACCGAGAAAGAAGCCATGACCCAGACGACTGTGAAGAAGGCCAGCCGCTACGCTCTCGGTGAGAGGTACCCGCTCGACAGCTACGAGCAGGTGAAGCGCGCGAGCGCGTACTTCGACGAGTACGGCAAGTGCTTCTCGCCGGCGGAGCGCCACGAGTACTGCGTGAACATGGTGAAGCGCGCGCAGGAGCTCGGCATCCCCGTGAGTGACGAGGCCCGCAAGTACGGCTCCGAGAAGTACGCTTCGGCGATCGAGCTTCAGTTCGCGATCGACGCGCGTAAGGCGCTCATCGACGACGCGGACTTGCGCGGCCTCTACGACGAGCTCGTGAAGAGCGCCGCGCTTATGCCGCCGGAGGAGTACGCGGTGGTGCTCGGCGAGCTCGACAAGGCCGCCGGCGTCGCGGCCTACTACGACCGTGACGTGCCCGATCCGTTCGCGTCGACCTTCGGCTTCGACAAGACGGCGGAGGACGAGAAGAAGACGTTCACCGACATCATCGGCAACTACTACGTCACCGCCGCGGACCTCGAGCGCCTGAAGTCGAACAAGCCGGGGCTCAAGAGCACGTTCGGGGATGACTTCTGCGAGGAGTTCTGCAAAGACCCGGTGGGCATTTACAAGAGCCTCCCGGTCGATCAGAAGAAGCTCCTCATCCGGATGGCGACCGAAAACTCCCCAGTGTGATCATGCTCGACATCGACAAGCTCGCAGCTCGGCTAGCGGCTGCCGCGGCGAACCTTCCGGCGCAGGCGGACGACGAACCGACCGAGCAGATAGAGACCGTCGAGGAGCCGGAAGAAGAGAAGCATGCGGCGCCGCGCGCGAGTGTCGGCAACGTGACCGTATTCAATTTCTTCCGGCATCCTGACGCGCATCCTCTCGTCCTCGACCTCTTCCTGCTCAAGAAGTATGGTCCGGACTTCCTCCTCTGGGAACCCGAGACCCTCGAGTACCGCATCCCTCAGGACTTCAAGACCACCGAGGTCTCCGACCTCAACATGGCGAAGATCCAGGCGTGCCGGACGCTCCACCTCGTCGACACGTTCTGGGAGCGTTGGGAGGTCTTCACCTGGGTGACCGCGGCCCTCAACGGCTTCTTCCCCGACTTCGAGAACCTCCAGGTCCCGACGCTCGCCCAGGCGGCCATCTCCGTTTACACCGCGCAGAAGGTCCGCGACGACGTCGAGTGGTCGAGCGAGGTGAAGACGTTCCTCGCTCAGGTCTTCAAGTTCGAGGGCGTCTTCTACCCGCTCGAGCCGCTCAACTTCGTAGTCGTCGACGATGACGGCTACGTCGTGAACACGTCGGAGGTCGCCGAGGCCTGGGCGAACTACAAGCGGACGAAGCGCATGCCGCCCCTCGGGGAGACCATTCTCGGCGAGCAGATGCGCCGGCTTCTTCTCATCGAGAGCGCGGTCGAGGAGAATCGAGCTCTACTCCGAGATCAGCTACCCTTGGTGGGACATGCCTGAGCTGTCCGAACAACTTCTTGAGGGGTTGCGAGGGGAGTTGAAGCTCGCCTTCAGCTTCAGCCCCCGCATCTCCTCCGCGCTCGGCGCGCTCGGGGCCGGCGGCGGTGTCGGCGCCGCTGGGGGCGCCCTCATCGGCGCGGCCGTTCAGGGGGGAAGAAAGTTCCGCGAGGAGCGCGCGCAGGGCGCGAGCATCGCCGAGGCCCTCGGCGGGAGCCTCGCCCACGGCATGGCCGGCGCGGGCCGGGGAGCTCTCATCGGCGGCGCGATCGGTGCGGGCGTCGGCGGCGCGACGGGCGCCATCAACCCCGCGGCAGGCGAGAAGTTCCGGAATGCCCTCAAGAATCTGCCCGGCGCCAACTTCGGGCAGCGGCAGGTGCACACCTTCACTGGCTGGAAGCCGAAGGGTGGGCTCGCCGAGATCGGGCACGGCGCGTCCTCGCGGCTCGGCGCGGTCCGGCGGGCGGAGCAGGAGCTCTTCGCCGCGCGCAACGCGGGCAAGCCCATCAGCGAGGCCGTGTCTCTTTCCGAGGAGGCCCGCAAGTTTCTGCCCTCGGGGAAAACCCTCGGGGGTGATGTGAGGTACCCCAAGGCTCGTCGCAGCCTCGTCGATCGCGTGATGGGCCGTTCCGCTGTCGAGGCCGCGCAGAAGCGCGTCGAGAACGCGCGCGCCGCCTACGAGGCGGGGCGCAAGGCGGAGGAGATGGGGCTCACGTCCATCCCCGGCTACGTCAAGGCGCTCCGCGATCGTCCCGTCGGCGAGGTCCTCCGGACCGCGGTGAACGACCAGTGGAAGGGCATGAGCCCCGCGATGAAGGCCCTCATGATCGGCCTTCCCGCGGCCGAGCTCGCGAGCGCCGTGTGGAGCAAGGACGAGCCCGACGCGCAGGGCGACTCGAAGGGCGAGCGCATCGGCCGGAGCCTCGCGCAGACCGCCGGGGGCTTTCTCCTCTCCCCGCTCACGATGACGGGTCAGATGGTCGCCGGCACCGCGCTCTCGCGCGCCGGCGGCGCCATCGGGCGCGCCGCGGGGCGAGGAAAAGGCAAGCTCTTGCCCCCGCCTCCTCCGGGCCCCGCCGATCTCACCGCCGACAGTGGACAGGCTGTCGCCGGCGAACGATACATCTCCGATCGCGCCGCTGGGCAGTTGGGCGCGGGTGAGGGCTTCAGCGCATGATGGGTTTTGGCGGCTTCGGGTCTGCGTCGTCACCGTTGCGTTTCAGCCCGACGCGTGGACGCATCCAGAACGGTTCGACCACGGGGATCAACTACCCGTCGCCGTTCTTCGACATCGCGCACACTTATCTGCCGACCACGATCAAGCAGATGTTCCGGTGGTGCCGGTACTACTTCCTGACGAACCCGCTCATCAACGCGGTCGTCTTCAAGCTCTCCGAGTACCCGGTCACCGACCTCATCATCGACCACGAGAACAAGGACGTCTCGAAGAAGTGGTCCGACTACTTCCAGGACCACCTCCGGTTTCGTGCGTTCCAGGTCGAGGTTGGTCTCGACTACCACACCTACGGAAACGCGTTCATCTCGATCGGCTACCCGTTCAAGAAGTACTTGAAGTGCACGAGTTGCGGCTTTTCCGCGCCGGCGGACAAGATCCGTGCGAACTGGGTCTTCACGAACTACAACTTCCGCCTCACGTGTCCGAAGTGCTCCATCATCGGTGACGCGCACGCGGAGGACATCTACTTCCGGAACCCGAGCGGCATCAAGTTGATCCGCTGGAACCCGGAGGACATCGAGATCACCTACAACGACATCACGGGAGAGTACACGTACTTCTACACCATCCCGGCGACCGTTCGGAACGACATCGTCATCGGGAAGAAGGACGTCCTCGAGGGCATCCCGCAGGTCTTCATCGCCGCGCTCCGCCAGCAGAAGGGCATCGTCTTCTCGAAGGACAACCTCTTCCACATGCGGCGTCCGACGATCGCGACGCACGACCGGGGTTGGGGCATCCCGCTTCTCCTCCCCGTCCTGAAGGACGTCTTCTACCTCCAGATCATGAAGAAGGCGCAGGAGGCCATTCTCCTCGAGCACATTGTGCCGCTGCGCATCATCTTCCCGCAGGCCGCGAGCGGCACGAGCGATCCGTTCACGACGATCAACCTCGTCGACTGGCGCGAGCATGTCGCCGCAGAGATCGCGCGCTGGCGCTACGACCCGAACTACATCCCGATCCTCCCGCTTCCGATCGGCAACCAGACCATTGGCGGTGACGGCAGGGCTCTCCTGATGACGCAGGAGATCGCGCATTGGTCGGAGCAGATCCTCAACGGCATGACTGTGCCCATCGAGTTCATCAAGGGCGGCATGAGCTATGCCGGCACGAACGTCTCGATGCGCATGCTCGAGAACCAGTTCATCGGCTTCATCCTCCGGCACAAGGCGCTCGCGCGCTGGGTGATGCGGGAGGTGGCGAACTTCCTTCGCTGGCCGATGGCGACGCCGCGCTTCAAGCCGTTCAAGATGGCCGACGACATCCAGCGAAAGGCTTTCGACCTGAACCTCAACCAGGCGGGCAAGCTCTCCGACACGACGCTCCTCGCGGGGTGCGACTACGACCAGGCGGAGGAGAACCTCATCATGGAGAAGGAGACGGCGTCGCGCCTCGCCGCGACGAAGAAGCAGCAGCTCGCGATGGCGGAGATCCAGGGCGAGCAGCAGCTCATCATGGCGAAGTACCAGATCAAGGCGCAGCAGGCGCAGATCGAGGCGATGGGGACCGGCGCGGCGCCGGGGGAGCCCGGAGGCCCCGAGGCGATGGGCGCGGGCACCGTCGGCGGCCAGGAGGCTGGCGGTGTGATCCAGACCGAGCAGCCGCAGGGCGAGATGGCGACGCAGGGCGGCCTGCCCGAGCTCCAGTCCGGCCTCAACGAGGGGCAGCGGATGCAGCCGGGGCAGGCGGGCGCCGTCGACCTCCCGACGCTGGCGGTGATGCAGGCGAAGGTCATCGCCGGCATGGCCCCGCAGCAGCAGCAGCAGGCTATCGAGAACCTCGCGATGCAGTCGCCCGAGCTCGCCGACCTCGTCGTCCAGATGCTGAGGCAGATGGGCGTCACGGTGCAGCGCGCGGAGGCAGCGCAGCCCGGGCTCGGCGCCGCCGGAGCGGCAGCTTCGCAGATCAACATGAAGCCTCTGCCCGAGCAGCTACCGCCGCGAAGGGAAGCCGCGACCGTCTAGTCTTCGACGCGGAGCTAAAAAGAAGGCCCCTTTCGGGGTCTTCTCCGCCTACGTGCACCAGCGAGGGAACGGGAGTTCCTTCACTTTCAGTGCTTCGGCTACCAGCCCCTTTGGGTTGTGACACCCGCCGGCGATGGCGTTTCCTGCGCGATGATGACCGTGTGGCCCCAGTCGCACGGAGGCTTCTGGTTCCAGTGGTTTCGGACGACGCACCACACGACCTCCATGCCTTTCGGCTTGTAGCTCACGTGGCCGTCGCCGTCGGTGAAGTAGATGCATAGGTCCGGCTTCGGCCTGAGCTTCTCGACCGTACGAAGAGCGTGGTCGAAGTTCGTGCCGCCGCGGCCGTGGATCTTCATCCGGCCCTTTAGCTCCCGGAGCCGCATGCGTTTCGGCTGCGTCGTCACGCGCGTGTCTGCTTGGACGAACCACACCGCGTCGATGCCGAGCGCCATCATGATGCCGATGGACTCGTTGAGCGCCTCGATGATCTGCTCCGTCCCCATGGAGGCGGACGTGTCGAGGATGAACGCGACCTCCGGCTGGTACTGCACGAGCCCGGGTCGAGGGAACCCGAGCGCGTAGGACGACTTCGCCGGCCGCGCCAGCGAGTAGTCCATGCCGCCGGATTCGAGCGCGCCGAAGCACTTCTTCAGCCAGTGCATCAGCTTCGGCTGCCAGCGGATCGTCGACTTCTTCTCGGCGACGTCGATGGCCTGAAGGAGGCTCCCGGGGACGGAGCCGCGACCGTACTGAGCCGCGTGCTGCTTGATGTCCTCGAGCGTCTGCTTCACGATGCGCTTCTGCTCGAGCTCGGAGCGGCCGTTCTCCTCGTTGAACTTCTGCTCGAGAGGAGAGACCTGCCGCCCCGCGATGCCACCGCAGCAACCCGCGGCGATGCCCGGGCTCGTGCCGTTCGGGAGGTGGGGATGCCTTCCCGATCCGTCTTGTCCTTGGCCCTGGGACTGCCCCTGCCCCTGGCCCTGCTGCGGGTTCTTACCGCCGGTGCCTTGCGGCTGCTGGCTCTGTCCCGGCTGCTCCCCCACGCCGCCGCCTTGCCCGCCGGACCCCTGGCCGTCCTGCTGCTTCTGCTGGGGCTTGCCCTTGCCGCCGCCGCTCGGCTGCTGCTGCTGCTGCTGCTGCTGCTGCTTTCGCCGCTGGTCGAGGAGCTTGTAGTACTCCTCGAGGATGAGGCCTTCGGGGAAACCGTAGTCCTCCGGGAAGATCCCGTGCGGGAGTTCCCAGCCTGCGGCGCGCATCTCGGGGTTGATGACGAGGTCGGCGGCGGCGTTCGCCATGTCCTTGTCGGGGAGCTTCTCGATGCGCGGGAGGTGCTCGCGCACCACGTGCATCGCCTCGTGGAAGAGCGCCGCCGCAACGTGTTTGTCCTCGAGGCCGAGGAGCCAGACGGGGTCGACGATGAGCACGAGGCCCTTCGAGACGCCCATCGTCCGCAGGTCGGGGACCATCAGCGGGACGAAGGCGTACACCGTCTTCACGATGTACGGCGCCTTCTTCCCGACGATCGCCCGACCCTTCGCGAGCTTCACCTCCGCGTCGGAGCGGAGCTTGTCGTCAATGCTCATATGTCCTGGAGGAAGTTGGCCATTCCTGCCTTCGCGAGACGGGAAAGGACGGGTTTGCATTCGGCCGCGATCTCCGGGCTCGCTTTCGAGTCGAGGCGCTCCCGGACGAGCTGCTGCGCCATCGGCAGCGTGATGTCGAGCATGCCGGCGTCCGCGGACTGCCGGATGCACCTCCACGCGCCGGGGGCGACCTCGAGGCGTTTCTCCATCGTGGGCCTGCCCTTCACGTAGGAGATGAGTCCGGTGTACGCCGCGATCGTGCGGTCGAGGCGTCGCTTGTCGGGCGTCCACCCGTTCCGGATCATGTCCTGCGGCGTCGGCAGGTCCGCGTTCGCGGCCCACGCGGAGAACGCCATCGCCGGGCCGGGACCGACGCATCCTTCGATGAAGGCGTCACGCACGTCGTCGCCGAGCCCGAGGCACCGGCACGTCGCCGCTGCCCGCGCGCTGAAGACCCACGTGCGCGGCGAGGGCCACGCGCGCCCGCGGGACTTGTGCCCTTCCGGCGGGATGTCGTGGAGCTTCGCCCCGCCCGACCGCATGAAGCCAGCGAACTGGCCCTTCACGATCGGCCACTCGTCGGCCCACCGCTGTTTCACGCGGAGCTCGCCCTCCTCGATCGGCTCGAGGCGGTGGCCGCTCTCGTTGATGAGCCACTCGTTCCACTCCTCGACGGAGGGGACCTTCACCTCGAAGTGGCAGAAGCGGTTCGCCATCGGCGGTTCGAGCTCCCAGCCGCCCGCCGCACTCTCCGGCGGGTTGCCCGCCGCGATGATGCGGACGCCGCCAGGGAGCTGCCGCCCGGCGACGCGCCGGGTGAGCGCGACGCCGAGGTAGGCACCCTGGACGGCCGGACGCGCGCAGGAGAGCTCGTCGAGGAAGAGCACGCCGCACCCGTCGACCATGAGGTCCGAGACGCCCGGCAGGAGCGGTTCGAGGACCGTCGACGAGCCGCCGTAGCGCTTCGCTGCAGCGAGCATGCGCTGAAGCACCTTCGTCGCGCGCGGCTTCACGAGCTTCTTCACGATGCTCGAGAGGAACCCCGTGCTCTCGAGCTCGCTCTCGAAGTCGTCGGAGCCGAGCTCTTCGATGATGCCTTCGATGGCGGCCTCGAACATCGCGAGGCCCTTGGTCGTGTTCGGGAACGCGGCGCCGGAGACGTCCTCCGGCTGCGTCGTCGCGGCGTAGACCGTGCGCGGCGGCAGGCCGACCATCGCGCTTGCCGCCTCGACGCGGTCGCTCTTGCCGATGCCCGGGTCACCCCAGAGCATCACGTTGAGCCCCCACTTGCAGTCCTTGTCGTTGGGGTCGCTCATGGGAACGAGCAAGGCCACAGACAGCAGCTTCTCGATCGGGACGATGTCACTCATCTTCCTGCTCTCCTTCCGGGTATTTGATCTCGGGGAGTGACTCGAGGAGCTCCTCCCATTCATCCAGGTGGTCTTCCGCTACGTGCGCGATGCACAAGAGACAGACCGGCGTGATGTCCGACATCGGCTGGAAGACCGCGCTCGGTTTCCCCGAGGGGCTCCTGTCCGAGACGCCGATCTCTCCGAACGTCGAGGCCACAAACGGCTCGAAGTTACTGATGGCGCTCTCACACCGCGAGCACTTCAAGATGGCTTCTTTTGCTTCCGTCGGCGGCTGGTCGGCGATCGCTTCGTCGATGCACTCGAGTACTTCTTCCCAGCATTCGATGTGCATCATGTAGGGACGGTAGAGGTAGTCCCCCTCTTCGTCTCGGAGGATGTCGTGGAAGATCCGGCCGTTTTCCCGGGCCGCTTCAACGACCTCGAGCACGAAGACCTCGTCGCAATAGACTAGGCCCTCGCCGCAGCAGTCGCATTCGCGCCCCGTGCGCCGGTGCGGCGGGATCTCGTCCTCCTCCTCCTCCTCCTCCTCCTCCTCCTCGTCTTCTTCTTCTTCTTCTTCTTTGGGGATCCATCCCCGTTGTTCTCTCATATACAGTCCCATGGCGCCCTCACTCGCTCGACTCGGCTCCATCGCCGCTCGACGGTCTCGAACCGGATGTCCGGACTGATGCCCGTCTCCGGGTCACCGTCCCAGAGCAGCAGCCAGAGCTCCTCCACGTCGACCTTCTCCTCGAGGTGTACCCTGCGAAGGAGCTCGGTGTTGTTGTGGAGCACGCCAGCGTCGCTTACCCCGCGCAGCAAGAGCTCGCGGTCGTAGAGGTCGTCGACGAGGTCATCGTCGTCAACGAACATGCCGTAGAAGTCGCTGTCTCCAGGCGCAGCGTACTTCCGTCCGGACCAGCGACACGTCTCGCCCGGCCTTCCCATCCCCAGGAGGACCTCGAGGTCCATCTGGTTGATGAAGGTGACGAAGCTCTTGTCGTCAACGAGCTTCGCCCGGATGCCATCGATGGCACGATGGCCGGTCGGCGCATACAGACCATCGATGCGCCATCGTCGGTACTGGTTGAACGGGTCAGTGACAACCGTTCCTACGAGACCGAAGTCCATCTGGAGAATGCGGGTCCCCGCGTACGTCGCCAGCATCTCCTTTCGCTGGAACGGGTTCACGATCATCTTGTTGCTCTGCCTCCTCCAGCGTCCCGGTGACCCATACGTACAGGCCGTTCACGAAGCCTGCCGTGAAGCTTGCCAAGATGAAGCGCCACATCACTTCGGGTTGTACAAGCGGTCGATGTCGTCTTCGAACCGCTTCCCCTTGCTGTCTTCGTTCCCGTTCTCGTTCTCTTCTTCTTCGGGTTTGCGTGCCTGATCCATGACGACTCCCAGGGCGGCGTTTCGTGTGCGCCCTCGAAGTCCTTATCTCTCTGCGTGTGCGCGTCTTGCTGCGTTTCCGCGGCGTGGAGTACCCTGCCCCCATGGCCTACCTGGATCCGGCGGAGGCGTTCGCTCACTTCCGCGACAGGACGATTGAGGGCATCCAGAGCCACTTCCCGATCAAGGGAAAGCTCCAGACGCTCTACCTGAAGAAGATCGAAGTGAAGGATGATCTTCACCCCGACGACCTGCGGTTGCAGCACAAGGCGAAGGTCGAGGGTGGGTCGTACGCCGTGCCCGTCTTCGGCGAGCTCGAGCTCGTCGACAACATCACCGGGAAGACGGTCGACCGCCGTCGTATCCGCCTCGCGGAGATCCCGAAGCAGACGCAGCGCTACTCCTACATCCTCGATGGGCAGGAGTACCAGATCGACAACCAGTGGCAGCTCAAGCCCGGCGCCTACACACGGCGTCGCCAGAACGGCGAGCTCGAGACGCGTTTCAACGTCGCGAACAAGACGCCGTTCGACATGGTGTTCGATCCGGGCACGAAGCAGTTCGTCATCGAGTACAACAAGGCGAAGCTTCCGGCGTACCCGATCTTCAAGGTGATGGGTCTCGACGACCACACGATCGAGAAGGCGCTCGGCAAGGAGGTGTTCGAAGCGAACAAGAACGCTCGCGGCGTCGCCGGCACGGTGGAGAAGTTCTACAAGACGGACCGCCGCGAGGCTCCGCCCTCGAAGGAGATCGCGGAGAAGCACCTCTACGAGACGTTCGTTGGGTCGAAGATGCGCCCCGAGGCGACGGCGCTTACGCTCGGCAAGCCCATCGACCACGTGAACGGTGAAGCGCTACTTCTCGCAGCGCAGAAGCTGATGAAGGTCCAGAGTGGTCACCCGGAGGACGACCGCGACAGCCTCATGTTCAAGGACCTCCGCTCCGCTGGCGACTTCGTGTTCGACAAGCTCAGGGGCGCGGCGAAGGTCATATCGGCGAAGACCGCGCGCAAGATCAACCAGGCGAACGACATCCGGGACATCGTCAAGTTCGACCTCTTCAACGACCCGATCAAGCAGACGTTCCACAAGAACAGCGCCGCGCGCATCGCCACGCAGATCAACCCTGTGGAGATGGTCTCGAGCTCGCTCCAGACGACCATCATGGGTCCCGGCGGCATCAAGAGCGAGAAGTCGATCACCGACGAAGCGAAGTTCGTCAACCCGTCGCACCTCGGCTTCCTCGACCCGATCCACACGCCCGAGGGCTCGAAGACCGGCGTGACGCTTCGCCTGCCGCTCGGCGTGAAGAAGGTTGGCAACGAGCCGAAGATCCCGCTCTACAACTTGAAGACGCAGCAGACCGAGCTCGTCTCCCCCGGCGACTTCGTGACGAAGAACGTCGTTCTCCCCGACCAGGTGAAGTGGGAGAACGGCAAGCCGAGGCCGATCGGATCGACGGTGAAGATCGTCGGGCCGAACAACGAGATGAAGGACGGGAAGTTCGACGACGCGCACTACGTGATGCGCCACCCGAGCCAGCTCTTCAACATGACGTCGAACCTGATCCCGTTCCTCGGGAACACGTCAGGCAACCGCGCGTCGATGGCGAGTCGCCACATCGAGCAGGCCATCTCGCTCCTCCATCGCGAGGAGCCGCTCGTTCAGGTCTCGACGGGCGTCGACAAGCCGAACATGAACTCGTTCGAGCGCGTGCTCGGGACGCAGGCGTCTCACCAGGCACCCATCGATGGTGTCGTTCACGCGGTGAAGTCGGACGCCATCGTGCTCAAGGGTAAGGATGGCAAGATCCGCGAGGTCCACATCTACAACAACTACCCGCTCAACGACGCGAAGAGCGTTCTCCACTCGACACCGACGGTGAAGGTCGGTGACCGCGTGAAGGCGGGGCAGGTCATCGCCGACACGAACTTCTCGAAGAACGGCACCCTCGCTCTCGGGACGAATCTCCGCGTCGCGTACATCCCGTTCAAGGGCTACAACTTCGAGGACGGCGTCGTCATCTCGGAGAGCGCGGCGAAGAAGCTCGCCTCGGTGCACCTCTACAAGCCGGTGCTCGCTGTCGACGAGAAGACCATCCTCGGGCGTCGGAAGTTCGAGATCCATCATCCGGGCCTCTTCAAGAAGGACCAGATGGAGCACATCGGGGAGGACGGCCTGCCGAAGATCGGCGCGCGCGTGCGCCCAGGCGACCCGCTCATCCTCGCCGTGAAGCCCTTCGAGATCAAGGACCGCACGGGCGTCGCCGCGATCCGCAAGAGCATCACCGGCACGCACACCGACAAGAGCCTCCGCTGGGACGGTGAAGGGGAAGGCGAGGTCGTCGGCATCACGAGGAGCAAGGACGGCATCCAGGTCCACGTGAAGACCATCGAGCCGATGCAGGTCGGCGACAAGATCGCGGGCCGCTACGGCAACAAGGGCATCGTCACGATGATCCTCCCGGACAAGGAGATGCCCCGCACGAAGGACGGCAAGCACATCGAGGTCGCGCTCAATCCGTCGGGTGTACCCGGGCGCATGAACGTCGGCCAGGTCCTCGAGACTGCCGCGTCGAAGATCGCCGAGAAGCTCGGCAAGCCCTATGTCGCGCCGTCGTTCCAGAAGGACGCCGACATGGTCGCGCACGTGCAGGCCGAGCTGAAGAAGCACGGCCTCTCCGACCAGGAGGATATCTACGATCCGGTCACGGGGCAGCCGCTCGGCAAGGCCCTTGTCGGCAAGCAGCACATTCTCAAGCTCGTCCACCAGGTTGACAAGAAGGTCGCCGTCGCGCCGGGCATGGGCCTCCCGGGTCTGCCCTCCACGGACAAGTACGACGTCAACTTGCAGCCGAAGACCGGGCAGCGCATCGGCACGCTCGGCATGTACGCGCTCCTCGCGCACGGCGCGAAGGCAAACCTGCGCGAGATGCAGACGTGGAAGGGCGAAGGCCCGGACCCGCAGACGAACGAGGCGAAGCGCTGGCCGAGCCAGCACAACCAGGTGTGGAAGGCCATCCAGACGGGCGAGCCGCTGCCGACGCCGAAGCCCACGTTCGCCTTCAAGAAGTTCGAGGACCTGCTTCGCGGCGCCGGCGTGAACATCGAGAAGAAGGGCCACGAGTTCGTCCTCTCGCCGCTCACCGACAAGCACATCCTCGAGCTCACCGGCGATCGCGTCCTGCCGAGGCCGGGCGAGCGGCTCGAGGCGAAGATCGACAAGAATACCGGCGAGCTCAAGCCGCGGCCGGGCGGTCTCTTCGACGAGAAGCTCACCGGGGGTCACGGCGGCACGAAGTGGTCGCGCATCCCGCTCGCCGAGCCGGTGCCGAACCCCCTCTTCGAGACGCCCATCCGCGTGCTCACCGGGCTATCGCAGAAGGACTTCAACGCTGTCATCGCCGGCGAGAAGGGTATCCATCCGAACGGCACGCTCGCTAACCTCGGCAAGGGCGTCTTCACGGGTGGTCACGCGATCGAGCACATGCTCAAGCAGATCGACGTGAAGAAAGAGCTCTCGAAGGCGCAGGCCGCGCTCAACAACGCGAAGGCCGCCGACGTCGACCCGCTCCTGAAGAAGGTGAAGTACCTCAGGGCCCTCGACCAGCTCGGGATGAAGCCGCACGAGGCGTACATCCTGAAGAACATCCCGGTCATCCCGCCAGTGATGCGCCCCGCGTCGTTGATGCAAGACGGCAACATCAAGTACGCCGACATCAACCAGCTCTACTCGGACTTCGCGCAGGTCAACGACCAGCTCAAGGACCCGACCATCCTCCGGAACTTCACCGAGAGCCGGAAGAGCGAGCTTCGCCGGAACCTCTACGATGGCGTGAAGGCCATCATCGGCTATGGCATCCCGTACAAGGACGCGAAGCACAAGGGCCTGCTCCACACGCTCTCCGGTGCGAGCCCGAAGAGCGGGTTCTTCCAGCGTGCTCTCGTCCAGAAGCGCCAGGACCTCACGATGCGCTCGACGATCGTCCCCGAGCCTGCGCTCGGCCTCGACGAGGTCGGTCTGCCGAAGACGCACGCGCTCGACCTCTTCCGGCCCTTCGTCGTGAAGAAGCTTCAGGAGATGGGCGCCGCGCCGACGCCGCTCGACGCCCAGAAGATGCTCGCGAAGAGGAGCGAACCCGTCTGGCGCGCGCTCGACAAGGTGATGGAGGAGCGTCCGGTGCTCCTGAAGCGAGACCCGGCGCTGCACAAGTACTCGGTGCAGGCCTTCCAGGCGAAGGCTGTCGAGGGCAACGCCATCAAGATCCACCCGCTCGTCTGCGGCGGCTTCAACGCTGACTTCGACGGCGACACAATGAGCGTCTTCGTTCCCATCTCCCGTGAGGCGGTGAACGAGGCGCACAAGATGAAGCCGACGCAGAACCTCTTCGCAGAGAGCACCGGCAAGATCGCCTTCAGCCCGACGCTCGAGAGCGCGCTCGGCATCTACAAGCTCTCGCTTACCGGCAAGGATACCGGCAAGAGCTTCTCGAACCCCGGCGCCGTGCTCGACGCGGTTCGCCAGGGCAAGCTCAAGCACGATGATGTCGTCTCGCTGAACGGCAAGAAGACGACGCCGGGTCGTGTGCTTCTCTCGACCGCGTTGCCGCCGGCGATGCAGGACGACATCCTCTACAACCTCGACCACCGGCTCGACAAGAAGGGCCTCGAGGGGCTGCTCACTCGCCTCGGCAAGGACCACAAGGCGGACTTCGACCGCGCGGTGAACAGGCTGAAGGACCTCGGTAACGACGCGTCCTTCGGCGCCGTCGCCGTTCCACTGCCACACACGACGATCGCGAACCTCACCGACCCGAAGAAGAACGTCTTCGTCCCGATCGGGACGCACTCCCTCGGGCTCGCGGACTTTGCCGCCGACAAGACCGTCCGAAACCAGGTGCTCTCGAAGGCCGATAAGGAGGCTGCGGCGATCCGGAGCTCGCCTCTCCCCGAGGCAGAGAAGAACCGGCGGATCGTCGCCATCTACTCGAAGGCCGACCAGGAGATGAAGGCCCTTCACGAGAAGAAGCTCGAGAAGAAGCCGACGAATCTCTTCACGATGTACAAGGCGGGCGTGAAGCCTGGGTGGGACCAGTACAAGCAGATGGTCCTCGCGCCGATGCTGCTGAAGGACTCCTCCGACCGGGTCATCCCCATGCCGGTCACGAAGAGCTACTCCGAGGGCCTCGACGTCGGCTCGTACTGGACGCAGATGCACGGCGCTCGCCGCGGCTCCGTGCTCAAGGTCCAGGAGGTCCAGGAGCCCGGCTACATGTCGAAGCTCCTCATGAACAACACGATGGACCTCCTCGTGGGCAGCAAGGACTGCGGTACCACGCGCGGGATCACGATGAGCGTCCACGAGAAGGACATCCACGACCGGGTGCTCGCGCAGGACTTCACGCACGGCAAGCTCCACGTGAAGGCGGGCACTGTGCTCACTCCGGACATTACGGGACAGATCAAGGCGGTCGACAAGAACGCCAGGCTCCTCGTCCGGAGCCCGCTGAAGTGCGAGCACGAGAAGGGTATCTGCCAGAAGTGCCTCGGCGTCGGATCGCACGGGGACTTCCACGATGTCGGGACGAACGCAGGCATCCACGCGGCGCACGCCGTCGGCGAGCGCGCGGTGCAGCTCACCCTGAAGAGCTTCCACACCGGTGGCGTCGTCGAGCAGTCGGGCGGGAAGCTCCTGAACAGCTTCGCGCGTTTCGAGCAGCTCACCATGCTGCCGAAGAAGATCCCCAACGCGGCGAGCCTCGCGATGACGAGCGGCAAGATCGAGAAGATCGAACCGACGTCAACGGGCGCGAACGTCTACATCAATGGCAAGAAGCACTTCGTCGGCAAGGACGCCGCCGGCCACCCGCTTCATCAGCCCTACGGGAGCTCGAATTGGACTGGGCTCAAGGTCGGGCAGTACGTCACCGCGGGCTCACCGCTCTCCGACCCGGCCCGGACGTTCGTGAACCCCCACGACCTTTACAAGGCGACTGGTAGTATCGACAAGGTGCAGAACCACCTGGTCTCGGAGATGTACGACTTGTACAAGGATGAGGGGATCAAGCGCCGGCACATCGAGACCGTCGTGAAGGCGATGTCGAACCTCACCAAGGTGGTCCACCCCGGGGACGCCGTCGGTGTTCTTCGCGGGGAGTTCCAGCCCTTGTCCGTCGTCCAGAAGCAGAACAGCGAGCTCGTGAAGGCCGGCCGACGCCCGATCGAGCACACGCCCGTCCTGAAGGGTATCAACATGATTCCGCTTTCGCTCCAGGAGGACTGGATGGCGAAGCTGCAGCACCAGAAGCTGCGATCGACCATTGCGGAGGCAGCCGCCCTCGGAAGCCGGTCGAACATCCACGGCACTCACCCCATCCCCGCCATCGCCTACGGCGCCGAGCTTGGGCTCACGCGGGCCCATCACCTGCGTCCGGGCTTCGGTCACCTGAAGAACGTCCCGGAGCACCACTACTGACGCATGGGCGAGGGCACTCCGCGGTTCCGAACTTCCTTCACGAGCCAGGCCGGCAACGTCGCCGCGCAGGTGGTTCAAGGGAAAGTCGTGGGCCTCAACCTGGTGAACTGGACGGTCGACGTCGTCACCCAGTTCGACCGGAAGAAGTACTTCGACATCCAGGTCGGAAGCCCGTACATGCACTACTCGAACGGGGAGGGCATGAGCATCTTTCCGGAGATCGGGGCGAAGTGCATGGTCACGCTCCCGAGTGACTCGAGCCCGCCCTACGTCTCGACGTTCATCATGCCGGTCGAGAACGTCGACCTCGCAGCGGCGGATGCGGAGAAGGGCACGACGAGCCACTCGAAGCCGAACCGCTCGTCCGTCGGTGCGTCTTTCGCCGGCGGTCGGCCGCGCGTGAAGCCCGGCGACATCCTCTTCCGCACGCGCGACGATAACTTCATCATCCTCCATCGCGGCGGCGTCCTCCAGCTCGGCTCAACCGAGCTCGCTCAGCGCATCTACATTCCGCTGAACAACTTCATCATGGACGTGAGCGAGAACTACGCTCACCACAACGCTGGCGGATCCATCCTCTGGAGCGTGCAGACCGGCGCGAACCTCGACAAGCTCCCTACGGAGTACACCCACTCGTTCCGCGTCTACGCGAACGACAAGAGCGCGGACGTCCGCGTGAAGATAGGCAAGTGCACCGACCTGATGGTGGAACCCGACGACGGCGCCGCTGGCGACATCAACCAGCTCGGGATGGGGACCAAAGAGAACTTCATCATGTGCGAGGTCGTCGTCGCTCCTGGTGGGTTCAACCCGCAGAGCGGCGCGCAGGAGCCCGGAGCGAAGGACTCGCAGGTCTTCCGCTTCTTCTTCGACAAGGCCGGGAACGTCCTCCTCCGCGCGAAGGGGAGCATCGTTCTTCGGACAGCGAAGCGCCTCCACATCTCCGCCGATGAAGGCATCCAGTTCAAGACCGAGGCGGAGTACTCTGTCACGGCGAAGAACGGCGCGACTATCGACGGCGGTGCGTTCGCGCACCTGAAGGGCGGTGTCGTCCGTCTCGGGCCCGGCGCCAAGCCCGTCGCGCACCTCGGCTCGATGGTGCAGGTCATGATTCCCTACACCCCTGTCCCCATCCCCGGCTCGCCGCCGCTCGTGCTCTTCGGCACGATCGTCACGGGGGCACCGACGGTCCTGACCTGAGGAGCCATGGCGTACAACGGCGCAGTCTTCGCGGGCACGCTCGTCGACATCAACGTCGCCGCCGCCGGCTCGCTCGCCGTCTTGAATCCGCTGCTCGCGCAGATCGACTTCACCCTCTTCGGGTCGCTTGGCCTCGGCGCGCTTTCGGCGAACCTCTCCGCGCAGCTCTCTGCCGCGCTCCAGGCATCGCTCGACATCAGTCTCGGGATCTCGAATCCCTATGCCGGCTTCGCCGCCGCGCTCGCGGGCATTGCTGTCCTCTCCGCCACCATCAACCTCGCGCTCTCCGGCGCGATCCCGGCGGTCTCCCTCGAGGTCGGCGCCCAGCTCTCCGCGCTCGCTGCGTTCTCCGCGACGCTCGGTGTACAGATCGGCGGCATCGAGGCGCTCATCCAGGCGGGCATCGCGGCGAAGATCCCCGCGGTGTCGTTCGCGGGCTCTCTCGCCTCCGCGCTCTCCGCCGGCCCCGTCTTCGTCATCTCGTGGGAGAACATCCAGATGAGCGCCGCCGGCGCGGCGATCAACGCAGACTTCTCCACCGGTCTCTCCCTTGGCTCGAACACAATCCTTCCGGGTGAGACCGTCTACGGTGTACTTCTTGTGACCAAGGCCCCCTCCGCGTGGGCGGGCATTCAGGCTACCCTACTGGTCTGACGGAGAGATTATGGACTTGTACATCCAGCCCAGCGCCACGTTCGAGAAGTCCGCTGCCGAAGTTGCTCTCCCGGAGGACGCGAACGCGTGGCCGAACGAGATCCTGCAGGAGCTCTTCAAGCAGGTTCCGTACATCGCGGACTTCGACCCGCAGGTCGTGATGGACAAGGTCGACGCCGAGCGCGGTTACGGCTTTGGTCACGTCGGGGTGCAGAACAAGTCCGAGGTCCAGCAGGGCCTCTCGCCCGAGCAGATGCGGGTGATCGGCATCCAGCAGGTGCGCATCCCGGTCATCATCAAGGACCGGAAGCTCATGCCCTTCGACGTCCTCGTCACCGCGGATTCGAGGGCGCTCCCGCTCACCGAGGGCCGGCTTCGCCAGGCGCTTTTCCGCCCGCAGGCGTTCGACGTCACCGGCAGGACGCCGGGCGACATGTCGATGGTCGGGCAGCTCTACCCGCCGTACCGCCAGAACTACGGCTTCGGCGGCGGCGGCATGGTCGGCCAGGCCGGCATGGGCAAGGCCGCCGCCGCCTCGGGCGGCGAGCTCCCGACGCAGGACCACTTCCACGCGAAGCTCGAGAAGGTCCTCGGCCTCTCGCCGGCGGACGTCGCCAAGCTCAAGGGGCAGAAGACGCTCAAGGGGAAGAAGACGGCGAGCGCCGCCGGCGTCCCGAACGCGCAGGCCACGCTCCCGACGACGAACACCGTCAAGTCGATGACGCCGAACCTGGTAAAGGCGGCTGACAAGAGGCACAAGGAGAAGACCGGCTCGATCCTCGAGGCGATTCTTCCGACGATCGAGGTGGCCGACTACGTCGCCTTCACCGACCGCTTCGACAAGAGCCTCCAGGCGGCGTACGTGAAGAACGCGCACGCGACCCACGACGCCATCCAGAGGCTGCTTTCCTTCGAGCCGAACGAGAACGAGTGGGCGAAGACCTCGAGCGTCCTCGACCACATCACCCCCTCCATCATCCAGCTCCGCAAGGAGGCCGAGGGCTACTCGGTGAAGCAGGCGAGCCACCGCGCGTGGGCGCCGAGCGTCGAGGAGATCGACCGCGGCGAGGCGGTAAAGCGCTTCGGGGAGAAGGTCGTTCTCGCAGCCGACCTTTCCGGCTCCGTGACGATGACCGACGGCGAGGGTGTCCAGGCGAGCCCGGAGGAGAACCGCGCCGAGCTCATCTCGGGCTACGGCTTCTACAGGGTGAAGTCGACCGACGGCACCGAGCTCTCCGGGTTCGTCTTCCCGAACCTCTTCGACACGAACGGCACGCCGCTTCCGATCGCGCTCTTCACCGACGGCGTCCACGCCGCGGTGCAAGAGGCGATCGTCGGCGAGCGCCTCACCGAGGACGTCCCCGAGCTCCCGCTCGGCGACACTCCTCAGGGCCACGGCTGTTTCGTCCGCGTCCTCAACGGTGCCTGCGAGGCGACCATCCCTTTCACGGTGAAGGCGGGCTACGCCTCCGGCGATACGCAGCAGTACCAGGTCGAGACCTACGACGGCCGGCAGATGATGCTCTCCGTTCAGGACGGCGGCGGTCTCAAGATCCCGCAGGAAGTCGACGGCGTCTGCCTCATCCCGGCGGATTTCGTCTGGCTCTCGCTCGGCGACAAGGAGGAAGTCGAGCTCGTCTCCGAGCTCGGCGCATGGGGGCAGCAGAAGGAGGCGATGCAGCAGCTCGCCTCGGTTGTCGTGCGCGCCGGCAGCGACAACAGCTTCACGCTCGAGAGCCCCTATCTCGCGAAGATCGCGCGTGACGAGCGCTCGTTCATCTCGCTCGACGACGCGCTCTTCCTCCTCGGCGGCCTCGGCACCGACCTGACCTACGCGACGTCGAAGCTCGCGGAGGCGATCGCGACGCAGAAGCCGGTGACGGTGAAGGTCGGCCGGCAGCTCGTCCCGATGAAGGAGGCGCTCGACGGCGCCGTCGCCGCGTACGGCGCGAAGCTTGCTTCGATGCCGGTCGTCCGCCAGGACCTTGTGAAGGAAGCTGCCTACCTCCCCGACCCCGTCGCCGTCGACACCGTCCTCTCGCTCGGTTTCATCAACCCGGAGAACATCACCACGTTCGTCGGGTACTTGCCGCAGATCGACAAGGTCCAGGAGCGCCTCTGCGAGCTCCTCATCGCCGCACGCCTCGGGCTTCAGGACATCCCGGTGCCCGCGCTCGAGAAGTGCATTCGCGCGCTCGAGGAGACCATCGAGGGCCTCAAAACCCTCGCGTTCACCCGTTCATGATCCGCCGCAGCCCGGCGGAGGTGTACCTCAAGTACCTCATCCTTCACCCGAAGAAGTACACCGACGCCCAGATCATCGAGATCTGCCAGTTTGCCCAGGTCGACTACCTGGGCAACTGGTACTTGTCGCGTCTTCGGGCGACCCTCACGCCGCCGACTCCGTTCTACCCGTTCGACCCGAGCCATCAGCGGTCGTCGCACTTCCTGTACATGAACGGGCTCCACCCGATCTTCCACGCCGATGACGCGGCGCGGAAGGCGTTCAAGATCCTCGAGCTCCCACGGGTCAAGGAGTTCGTCGAGGCGAGCCTCATCTCCGGTGCCCCCTCCCAGGCGATCGCGCTCATGACGACTCGCCGCTACCGGTTCACGTGCACGCCTACCGTCATCGAGCGCTACCGCGCGTTCTTCTGGAACCTGCAGCTCCTCGACGCGACCGAGCTCCGCGCGCTTCTCCAGCTCCGCTACGCCCAGCTCGAACACCACGCCGATCCCGAGATCAGGCGGCAGTACGACCTGATGAAGCGGGCGTACTACAACGACTCCCGGAAGTTGGCGGCCGACCTGCCCTTCTCGCCCATCTCCGCGATGCTCTCGCAGATGAAGATGGGCATCATGCCGTCGAACCTCGACGTCGCCGTCATCATCGCGCAGGCGCAGAAGTTCGCCGCGATCCGCACGGCTGAGGAGCTCATGTCGAACGGTAAGGGCGCCGCCAGCAACGCCCTGAACTTCGCCATCGTCGCGGAGAAGATGACCGCGGTGCTCAAAGACATCGCCAAGCCCGACGAGGACCTCCACAAGCAGCTCGCTTCTATTGCTCTCCGTACGGCGGATGATGCTATTCCAACGGTACATGCCCTGACGGCCGGTGGAGGGAGCTTCACCACGGACACGGGCCCGAAGGAGATCGCTCATGAACTTCCAGCTGGCGTCGATGACGGGTGATCAGGCGACGGAGACGCTGAAACAGCAGGGTGCCCAGAACGTCGAGCCCGTTCGCTTCACCCAGGTGAACGACTACACCACGTTCCGGGCGGAGTTCGCGGTCGAAGACGGCGACCTCATCTTCCACTTCTTCTTGCCGCCCGAGGTCATCGAGACGGCTAAAAAGCTCGCCGAGTTCCCCGCCCGGTTGAAGGACTTCGAGGACAAGGTCCGGAAGTACTGGCTCGACAGCTTCGCACGGACGCTCGATGTCGTCGCGCGCAGCTACTTCCAGGCCGGCCCCGAGCGCCTCGCGGCGCAGTACATCGACGACTACGAGCTCAAGTCGTGGTGGCTCCGCTGCTCGGGCTTCGGCCACGGCCTTGCGCCGGAGGATCGCGCGAACGCCTTCCTCGAGAAGCTCGATCAGGCCTTGGACGCCTTGAAGGTCAACACCCTTCTCGTCTGACGCAGGTCTTCGACGAACCACCCGGCCTGGATACTGTAGGACGGTATGTACGCCTTCAGCGGCTCCCACCCCTCCTTGGGGATGGGGGCTTGAAGGCGTATGGTCACCTCGTAGCCCTCTGCCGTTTCATCGAGCCCGATGTCGTTCCCGTACTCGAGGCCCGCGCGGCCCAACGAAGCGAGAAGTCCCTCGAGCCACACGGTGACGTCGTCGGTCCTCTTTGGCGGGTACATCTGAGTTAGGGATAGCATGTACGCGGTCCAGAGAGACATCGAGAGGCAGCCGCCGGGGGAGGAGGATCTCGACCCCGTCGAGTTCACCGACGAAGAGCTCCAGTGCATGCAGGACGGCATGCCCTGGATGCCCGAGCCCGAGCCTTTCGAGGACTTCCTCGACATCGAGTTCAAGGCGAAGAAGCTCGAGAAGATCCCCGCGATCTATCCAAGCCAGTTCACCGAGTTCGCCTTCCGCATGCCGAAGGCGGACGGCACGGGCTACGAGAACTTCACGTTCGAGGGCCGCCGTCACATGAAGCGGCCCTACAACACGCCGGCGAAGCGCGTGCTGCTCTTCTGCGGGCGCCAGGTCGAGAAGTCGACGCTCCTCGGCAACATCATCCTGACGTACTCCTGCCTCATCCCCGGCTACAAGACGCTATACGTCTCGCCGTCAGCGACGCAGACGAAGACCTTCTCGAGCGACCGTATCAAGGAGCCGATCGAGACCAGCCCGATCTTGAAGGCGTACACGACGAACGCGCTCTCGATGAACATTCTCGAGAAGCAGTTCGTGAATCGCGCCAAGATCACGATGCGCTACGCGTTCCTCAACGCCGACCGCACTCGAGGCATCCCTGCCTGGCTGCTCGCGCTCGACGAGCTCCAGGACATCATGGCGGACAACATCCCCGTCATCGAGCAGTGCACGTCCCACGCGCCGGAGCAGATGAGGCGGTTCATCTACGCCGGTACGCCAAAGGGCCTCGACAACCCCATCGAGTACTACCGCTCCGGCGTGTCGAAAGACGGCAAGCCGATGTCGACGCAGGGCGAGTGGGTCGTCCCCTGCGACAAGCACGGCGGCGAGACCGGGATGCACTGGAACGTGCTTTCGGAGAAGAACATCGGTCGCAAGGGTCTCATCTGCGAGAAGTGCGGGTCGCTCATCAACCCGATGCACGAGAAGGCGCAGTGGGCGCAGATGGTCGCTGACGGCATCTTCGAGAGCTACCGCATCCCGCAGCTCATGGTCCCCTGGCGGCCCTGGGACGAGATCCTCCTCGACTACAGCCGCTACTCTCGCGACAAGTTCTACAACGAGGTGCTCGGCATCTCGTACGACTCGGGCCTTCGTCCGCTGACGATGGGGCAGATCAAGGACTGCTGCAATCCGCAGCTCACGATGCACCCCGACGCCGTCGAGCGCACGCGGAAGATGCTGCTCAACGGGACGGAAGTCTTCGCCGGCATCGACTGGGGTTGCCATGACGAAGAGACGCGCATCCTCACCGAGACTGGCTTCAAGTACTTCCGCGACCTGAAGGCCGACGACAAGGTTGCGCAGTGGGATCCGGACACGCGGGAGATGACGTTCGTGACCCCGAAGGTCCGGACCATCCGAGACTGGGACAGGCCACTTCTTCACTTCAAGACGCGCGGTGGTCTTGACCTCATGGTGACCGACACCCATCGGATGCGGGTGAAACCTCTGCCCAGCGGGAAGTGGGTCACGGAAGCGGCCGGCGAGACCGTGAAGCGCGGCGGCAACGTGAAGTTCGTGGGTTGGGTCACATGGCGTGGTGAAGAAGTACCTTACTTCACCCTGCCCGGCCTCCCGATCAGCCCCGGGTACTCCGGTTCGGACGAACGCACGTTCTCGATGGACGACTGGCTTGAGCTCCTCGGGTACCTCGTGACCGAAGGTGGTCTCTGTTTCGACGGTGACAGGCCCTCGTGCCTGAAGATATCTCAACGGAGAACGGTCAACGCGTACGTCTACGAACGGATTCAGGCATGCCTCGATCGGATGCAGATACCGTACAAGGCGTTCCTGAACCCGAAGACGGGTGACGTCAACTGGACCATCTACGGCAAGCAGTACTGGCACTGGTACGCCGAGAACGTAGGGCGTACGGGAGCAGAGAAGCGTATCCCGCGTGAGTTCCTTCGGCTCAGCCAGCGCCAGCTCTGGATTCTCTGGCGTGCGATGGTCGGCGGTGATGGTTCTATCGATCCTCGGCCCGGCAACACCGGCGGAAGTTTCTATTCCACCTCGAAGGGGCTCTGCGAAGACTTCCAGGAGATCTGCATCCGACTCGGGCTTCGCGCCGTACTTCGTCCCCACAAGGAGGCGAACGGGAACCGCAAAGCGCAGTGGCGGGTGTCCTGGTCCGAGGGCAGGGACTACCAGCTCAACACGCCGTCTTCTTCGGTTGAGCGGGTGCCATACAACGGCAAGGTGTACTGCTGCTCTGTTCCGACGGGTTACATCGTCACGGAGCGCAACGGCTGCATCTCGTACCAAGGCAACACCGGTGAGAACAGCTACACCGTGATGTCGCTCGGCTACTACGAGGGGCACCGGTTCCGCATCTTCTGGATTCACCGATTCACCGGCGAGGACGTCGACCCGCAGATCCAGATCTCGAAGATCGTCGCCATCATCCGGGCCTTCAACTGCCGCATCATCGCTGCCGACTACGGCGGTGGCTTCGCGAGCAACAACGTCCTCGTCCGCGAGTTCGGTCCCGCGCGCTTCCACAAGTTCCAATACCAGGCTCGCGTGAAGAAGAAGGTCTACCGCGACGAGCGTCTCGCCCGCTTCCTCGTGCACCGCACCGAGGTGATGAGCGACATCTTCGCCGCTATTAAGCGCGGGCAGTTCGAGTTCCCCCGCTGGGAGGAGTTCCACCAGCCCTACGCGCAGGACATGCTGAACATCTTCAGCGAGTACAACGAGACGCTGCGGATGATCCAGTACCAGCACCGCCCGGACCGCCCGGATGACTCGTTCCACTCGATTCTCTACTGCTTCCTCGGGTCGATGATCGTGCGCCCGCGTCCAGACATCATCGCGCCGAAGAGGGAGTACGAGAACGTCGGCCCGCAGTACTCCGGTTACACTGGGCCGCTCTACCAGGGGTGACACTGGTCAAGGATATGCGGTACGGCATCCACTATATGCAGGCGTACCGAATCGCCTCCGGCAAGCGCTGGGCTCACCTTCAAGCGGGCTAGGCGTCCGTCAGCACGCGCCGAAGGAGTCGGCCGGAGTAGCGTTCCCCCGGGAACAGCTTCTCGGCCTCCTTCGGCCCGCGCCACGAGCGCTCGTAGAAGTAGGCCACGTTCCGGAGGTTCGCCCGCGCGTGCTCGAGGAAGCTGCGCTGCCGTCCCCCGCATGCCTCCGAGAGCTTCCGCGCCAGGTCCAGGTACGGCTTCCAGGGGTACTCGTCGCCGAGATGCAGCTTCACGAGGTCGAGGTACTCTTCGTTGATCGCGAGGAGCTTCTTCGCCCAGTCGAGAAGCTCCTGCTGGTCTTCGACGCGCGGCTGTACCAGTGCCTTCTCGACCTGGAAGTGCAGCAGTGCGATGGAAGTGGCGTCGAGGGGGAGGACCACGTCGTTCAACCCCAGGAACTGCATGAGCTCGTCGAGGCGCTTCTCGACACGCCGGCTCGTGACGACCGCGCGCATCGCGATCTGCGGAAGCCTTCGGAGGAAGTCCCCTTTGTGCTCCTGCCGGAGCTCGACGAGCGCGTAGACGTCCTCGGCGAGGAATCGCTTCCCGGCCTTTCGCCCGTTTGGGTAGTACGCCTCGAGGAGCTGCTTGCGGTCGTAGACGTGCACCATCTCCACGGACACGCCGAGGAGTTCAGCGGCTTCTGCCGGCGTGACGTACAGGTCCGTGCTTCCCATGGTTTTCTCCCGCATGGTACTTCTTGTGTGTCCCCAGGAGAGCAGAATGTCCGATCTCCCGCACTACGGCCTTCTTCAGCAGCTCAACGCGAAGGCAGTCTCCGGCGAGCACCTCGAAGTTCTGGGCAAGAAGGCCTCGTCGCTTTGGTGCGAGGGGCGCGCGAAGACGTTGAACGACGCCGTCGTCGCGACGGTGAAGCACGCCGGGCTCTCTCCGGAGCAGGTGAAGCGCGTCATCGAGTTCGCGAACACCGAAGCTTACCTCACGCAATTCCGGAAGGAGGGCACCGCGAGCAAGGTCGTCGACTTCGGGCCTGGCGGCCCTGCGAGCCCCGCGGTCGTTCTCCAGGATTTGAACGACGGCGGTGGCGGCTCCGTCTTCGACCCGGGGACCGGGGACTACAACCAGCCCCCGGTCGAGAAGACGAGCTCGGCCAGGGACAAGACGGCCTCTGCTGCGGAGGACGCGCTCCTCTTCGAGGCGTTCGGCGTCCGGGAGACCGCGCTCCCCCTCGCCGAGCCGATGGCGAACACCATCGAGCTCCGCGACAAGCTCGCGAGCGCGTTCGAGCAGGCGACCGCGCAGCTCTCGACCCTCGAGAACATGTTCAGCGACCTGCGCGATCGCACGTTCCACAACGTGAAACAGGCCGCTCTCTCGGGCACCGCGCTCAGCGAGGTCGCCGAGATCTGGAACCGCTTCGCTCCGAGCGAGGCCTACGTGAAGGTCGCCTTCCGCGCGATCATCCCGCAGCTCATCGAGAATGGCGTCTTCGCGAACGGTGAGGCCGTCGCCGAGTCGCTCCAGAAGGTCGCCCACGTCGGCATTCCGAACGAGGAGCACCCGCTCGTCGCCGACTTCAAGGACCTCTGCGAGGTTCTCTCCAAGCTCGCCGAGACGCGCGAGATCCAGCAGGCGACCGGCGAAGGCCTCATCGAGGTGAACGAGGTTCTGAAGCACGCGGGCAAGGAGGGTCTTCTCCCGCAGGGTCTCAACCTGCTCCATCGCGTGGCGAACAAGGCCGGGCACGGGGGCGCGGTGCTCGGCGAGAAGCTCCTGGGCGAGGGCAAGGGCAAGGCCCTCGGGACCATCGCCAAGGGCATGGTCTACGCGGCGCCCGCCATCGGCGCGCACGAGATCTACCGCCGGACCCTGAAGCACAACCCCATGTTCCAGGGCGCGAAGCAGACCGTGCTCGGCGCGATCCCGGGCACGCCGGAATACAACCGGAAGGAGCTCGAGCTTCAGATGGCGGCTCAGGGTTACGGCGGGATGGGAGGCTACTGATGAGTACGCCGGTCGACGAGTTCCTCGAAGAGTTCGGCCCCGCGGAGAAGACCGCGGGCTTCCATGATCAGTTCGGCAAGGCGATGGTCCATGGCCTCGGCGCCGGGGCCGCCACCGCCACGATCGGCGTGGGCGCCATCGCCGCGAAGGCGCTCCTGAACGCGGCGACGAAGTCCCGCGCGTTCAAGCAGATGCTCGAGTACAACCCCGACCTGCACGACTATCATCAGGCGGACCCGCGCCGCTTCAACCAGATGTTCACGTCGCTCCACACGATGAACCCGGCGTTCGCGAGGGACCCGATCGTCGCCGGGACGTACATGCGTCAGATGGTCGAGAACCCGATGAACGCGGGCGGCATCCTCGCCCAGACCCTCAGCCACCGCGACGCGTTCCCCTCGCTTCTCGATCGCTTGGCGGACGACGCGAGCGCGGTCGCGCGCTCTCACTTCGTACAGCGGCAGCAGCAGG
>CALFEQ010000136.1 GCA_937949945.1 uncultured Myxococcales bacterium | reverse complement strand
TTCAGTCTCCAGACTTCAGTCTCCAGTCTCCAGACTTCAGGCTCCAGTTCCCGAGGGTTCGAGGCCGAAACCCCGAGAGCTCAGGGAGACACGACGCGAGCGCGAGTCCTCTCTTGCTGGAGACTGGAGACTGGAGTCTGGAGACTGCCGTCGGGCCGACGATTCGTCGTTGACGCGAGCCCGCCTGGATGTACGTTGCGCGCCCGCGGAATCGCCAATGAAGTCGAAGACTTCATCAACGATTCGCTTCATCAAACCATCAACCGTCCCGGGCCCGCGTTGTCCCCACGTCGTCGCGTCTTCGTCGTCCCGATCGCTGCCGCGTTGCTCCTCGCTCGCGGCGCGCGTGCGGATGAGCCTCCGCCTTCCGCCGATCCGCCGGCGTCTGCGCAGGAGCCTGCGCCCGATCCTGCGCCCACGCCCGGTGACGCGGACGGGAGCGGAGCGAAGCAAGAACCCGGGGCAGGGGAGCCGACCGAGAAGAACGAAGACGTCACCGTCACCGTCCGCGGGCGAGCGCTCGTGCCGAGCCGCGGCGTGAGCGACTTCAACCTCCGCGTCGGCGAGCTCTCGCGCGTGCCTCGTCAGAACGCCGCCGATCTCCTCAAGCTCGCGCCCGGCATCCTCCTCACCAACAAGGGCGGCGACGGCCACGCCGAGCAGGTGTTCCTCCGCGGCTTCGACGCGCGCGAAGGGCAGGACATCGAATTTACGGCTGCCGGCGTCCCCATCAACGAAGCGGGGAACCTGCACGGGAACGGCTACGCCGATCTCCACTTCATCATCCCGGAGCTCGTCGAGTCGCTCCGCGTGGTCGAGGGCCCCTTCGATCCGCGGCAGGGCAACTTCGCCGTCGCGGGCAGCGCCGCTTACGAGCTCGGCCTCGCGCGGCGCGGGCTGACGGCGAAGTACACGACCGGGTCGTTCGGTACGAACCGCATGCTCCTCACGTGGGGGCCGACGCGCGAGAGCTCGCACACGTTCGGCGGCGTCGAGCTGTTCGACACCTCGGGCTTCGGCATGAACCGCAGCGCGCGGCGCGGCAGCACGATGGGCCAGTACGAAGGCCGGCTCGGCTCGAGCGGCAGCTATCGGATCGGCGGGCAGGCGTACACCTCGCATTTCAAGAGCGCCGGCGTCGTCCGCGCCGACGACGTCGAGAGCGGCCGCATCGGCTTCTACGACACGTACGACAGGCGTCAGGGCGGCGACTCGTCCCGCTACTCCGTCTGGGGCGACGTCGAGACGAAGACCGGCGACGTGCTCTTGAAGCAGCAGGTCTTCTTCATCATGCGCGACATGCGGCTGCGCGAGAACTTCACGGGCTTCCTGCTCGACGTGCAGCATCCGCAGCAGAACCCGCACCCGCAGCGCGGAGACCTGCTCGACCTCCACGTCGACAGCGCGACGGTCGGCGCGCGCGGCTCGGCGCGATGGCGGACGAAGGCGTTCGGCGAGACGCAGGAGCTCGAGCTCGGCTACTTCGCCCGCGCCGATCGCACAGCGTCGACGCAGCACCGCATCGAGGCGGGCACCGACGTGCCGTACCTGACCGAGACCGATCTCGACTCCCGCCTCGGCAACGTCGGCATGTACGGCGACGCGGGCATCCGTCCCGTTCGCTGGCTGACCGTGCGCGGCGGCGTGCGCGGGGATCTCTTCACGTTCGACGTCCTCGACCGATGCGCGCAGAAGACGGCGCGGCAGCCGTCGCCCGCGAATCCGCCCGGCGATCAGAGCTGCCTCTCGCAGCAGGACTTCGGCCGCTACCGCGAGCCCATCGAGCGGCGAGGCACCGCGAGCATCGCCGTCCTGCCGCGCGCCTCGATCCTCTTCGGTCCGTTCACCGGCTTCACCGCCTCGGTGTCGGCCGGCCGCGGCGTCCGCTCCATCGATCCCGTTTACATCAACCAGGACCTCGAGACGCCGTTCGCCAGCGTCGAGGCGGGCGACCTCGGCGTGAGCTACGCGCGCGGCATCGGCGACACCGAGCTGATGGTCCGCTCCGTCTTCTTCCGCACCCACGTTGATCGCGACCTCATCTTCAGCGAGACCGCCGGGCGCGCGACGCTGGCGGACGGCACGACGCGCACCGGCTGGGCCTTCGCCGTGCGCGCGACCGGGCCCTGGTTCGATCAGGCGGCGAACGTCACGCTCGTCCGCTCCGTGTTCGACGACACGCACCTGCTCGTCCCGTACGTGCCCGACGTGGTCGTGCGCTCCGACTCGGCGGTGCACCACGAGCTTCCCTGGCGCCCCGGCGGAGAGACGCTCACGGGCGCGCTCGCCGCGGGCATCACGTACGTGGGCCGCCGCGCGCTGCCGTTCGGACAGCGCAGCGACGAGATCTTCACCGTCGACGGCTCCGCGTCGGTCGCCTGGCGCAACTTCGAGGTGGCGCTCGTGGCGACGAACCTCCTCGATCGTCGCTACCGCCTCTCCGAGTTCAACTTCGCCTCCGACTTCCGCGCCGCGGGCCAGCCGACGCTCGTCCCCGCGCGCCACTTCACCGCGGGCGCTCCTCGCGGCGTCTTCCTCACGTTGACCATGACGCTGGGAGGCTCGTGATGTCCGCTCGTCCCGACCTCGTGCCCTCCGTGCCGTCGCGGCGATGGCGCATCGTCCGCGCCGCGACCGCGTCCGTCCTCCTCGCGATCGTCGCGCTCGTCCTGACCGCGTGCATCGGCACGACCGGCTCGAACCTCGTGACGTTCGACGCCTACGCGGCGGGCCCGGCCGACGTCCCGCCCGACACGCCGACCCGCGGGCTGTCGTTCGTCAACGGCCGCGGATGGTCGATCACGCTGACGCGCGCGACGCTGCGCATCGGCGCCGTCTACCTCAACCGCTCCGTGCCGGTCTCCGGTGGTCAGGAGCGCGAGTGCTTCCTCCCCGGCGTCTACGTCGCGCAGGTCCTCGAAGGTCGCGACTTCGACGTGCTCTCGCCGGAGCTCCAGCCGTTCCCGGCGCGCGGCAGCGGCACCGAGGATCCCGCCGTGACCGGCGAGGTCTGGCTCACCGGCGGGCGCATCGACGCGCTGGAGGACTCCACCGTGATCGCGAGCGTGGCCGGCACGGCGACGCGCGGCGACGAGTCGTTGCGCTTCGAGGGGACGATCACCATCGGATCGAACAGGCGCGCGGAGCGGACCGATCCCGCCCGCCCCGGCGCCAACCCGCTCTGCGCCGAGCGCATCGTTACGCCGATCCCCGTGGCGCTCACGCCGAGGAACACCGGCGCGCTCGTGGTCCGCGTCGATCCGCGTGCGTGGTTCGCCAACGTCGAGCTCGGCGAGCTCGAGCCCGTGTCGCCCGACAGCGACCTCCGCATCATCCCCGACGACTCGAGCAACCAGCCGGCGACGAATCTCTACCGTGGCCTCCGCGCGGCCTCCGGCGTCTACAGCTTCGAGTGGATCCCTTGATGCACGTCCGCGCGCATGGGCTGCGAGCCGTGGCGCGACCGCCGAGGAGCGAGCTCGTCGAAAGCGACGGTTGAGCAAGTGCTGAAGCGTCGAAACGAGCGTCGTGCGCGTGATTTCGCGGGTCGCAGCGAACGTCCTCGCACGAGCGCTCTTCGCTTCAGCGAGTCCTCAACTGTGAAAGCAATCACATCCTTGCACGGCGTGACGGCTGGACTATCTCGCTGAGACACGACCATGAAGAAGGCCGCGATTGCCCTGCTCACTCTCGGTTCGATCGCCGCGTGCACGGCTCACGATCACGAGGACGTCGCGCCGAACCTCACGGTCACGCTCTCGGGCGAAGGCAAGGCGCTCACGGGTTTCGCCTTCCCGCCCGCGTCTGCGAACGACATCGCCTTCGTCGACGGCTGGGAGGTGAGGTTCGATCGCATTCTCGTCACGGTCGACGACATCGTCCTCGCCGACAACCCCGACATGAACCCGACGGATCAGTCGCAGACGGGCGAGGTGTTGGCGCGGGCGAAGGGGCCCTGGGCCGTCGACATGACGAAGCCCGGCGCGGTCTCGGACATCCGGCCGAGCACGAAGACGCAGCCGCTCTCGGACGGCCACGGGCACGGGCACGCGCACGGTGACGTGACGGGCAAGAACCCGCATGCGCAGCCGCTCGCTCGCTTCGACGCCCTCGACGGCGACCGCGAGCTCGACACGAGCCGGCGCTACGCCTTCGGGTTCGACATCGTCGCCGCGAGCCCCGCCGCCAAGATCACCAACCTCGATGCCGCTGCGGTCGCCGACTACCAGGAGATGATCGAGAAGGGCATCTCCGTCCTCTACGTCGGCACCGCGACGTTCAAAGGCGTCGACTGCAAGTCGTCCGACGAGAGCTACGAGTGGTCGAAGCTGCCCAAGGTGGTGAAGTTCCGCCTCGGGTTCAAGACGCCGACGAAGTACAAGAACTGCCAGAACTCGGATCTGCGCGGCAAACCGTTCGACGGCGAGGAGGCGCAGCGCGGCGTCCAGGTGAGCCCGCACGGTGACACCGTCGCGCAGATCACGCTGCACGTCGATCACCCGTTCTGGAGCACCGTCGATCACGACGCGGCCGAGCTCTACTTCGATCAGCTCGCCGCCGCCGCGTCGCCCGACGGCGAGCTCGTGCTCGACGACCTCGCCGCGTTCGACTTCACGAGCTTCACGGACAAGGACGGCAAGGCGCTGCCCTGGCGCTCGTGCATCGCCACGAAGCCGGTGAAGAGCGGCACGCGCAGGTTCGACTCGGGCAGCGTGCTTGTCGATCCGAACGCCGCGCCCTCCGTGGCGCTCCGCCACTACGCCGACTACGTGAGCTACCAGCAGAGCACGCAGGGGCACCTCAACGCGGACGGGCTCTGCGCGATCGAGCGCATGTTCGCGGCGCCGCGCTGAGCCGCGCCGCGCCCGCATGCGCCGAGCGCGGCGCTCCGCGCATCCGCCCCGTCAGCGGCGGGCGTCCTCCTCGAACTCCGCGTCGATGACGCCTCCCTTGCCGGCTTCGCCCGAAGGCTGCTGTTGAGGAGGGGGCGCGCCGGCGCCGGGCGCCGCGCCTTGGTAGAGCGTCTGCGCGATGCGGTGGGACTCCTGCTCGAGGCGTTCGAGCGCGCTGCGGACGAGCGCGTCGTCCTGCTTCTCGACCGCTTCACGGCCCTCCTTGATGAGCTCCTCGAGCTTGGACGCGTCCGTCGCGGGGAGCTTGTCGCGGTTCTCGCGGAGCGTCTTCTCGAGCGCGTAGCAGAGGTTGTCGAGGTTGTTGCGCCGCTCGATCTGGGCGCGGCGCTCCTTGTCCTCGCGCTCGTGCTCGGCCGCCTCCTTGACCATCCGCTGGATCTCCTGCTCGCTCAGGCCGGAGTGCGCGGTGATCGTGATCTTCTGATCCTTCCCGGTCGCCAAGTCCTTCGCGCTCACGGACAGGATGCCGTTGGCGTCGATGTCGAACGTGACCTCGATCTTCGGCACGCCGCGGGGCGCGGGGAGGATGCCCTCGAGGTGGAACTTGCCCAGCGTGCGGTTGTAGCGCGCCTCCGGGCGCTCGCCCTGGAGGACGTGGATCTCGACCGAGGGCTGGTTGTCGGTCGCCGTCGAGAACACCTCCTTCTTCTGCGTCGGGATGGTGGTGTTCCTCGGGATCATGATCGTGTTCACGCCGCCGAGCGTCTCGATGCCGAGCGAGAGCGGCGTCACGTCGAGCAGGACCATCTCGCCGACCTCGCCCGCGAGGACGCCCGCCTGGACGGCGGCGCCGACGGCGACGACCTCGTCCGGGTTCACGCCCTGGTGCGGCTCCTTCCCGAAGAACTCCGTGACCGTCTTCTTCACGAGCGGGATGCGCGTCGAGCCGCCGACGAGGACGACCTCGTCGATGTCCTTGGGCGACTTCTTCGCGTCGTCGAGCGCGCGCTTCACGGGCTCCATCGTCCGCTCGACGAGCGGCGCCATCATCTGCTCGAGCTTCGCGCGCGACAGGCGCATGTCGAGGTGAGCAGGGCCGCCGGGGCCGGCGGTGATGAAGGGGAGGTTGATCGAGGTCTCGTGCACGCTCGACAGCTCGATCTTCGCCTTCTCCGCGGCCTCTTTGAGGCGCTGGAGCGCCATCTTGTCGTTCGACAGATCGAGCCCGGTGCTCTTGCGGAACTCGGAGATGAGCCAGTCGACGACGAGGTTGTCGATGTCGTCGCCGCCGAGATGCGTGTCGCCGTTCGTGGAGATGACCTGCACGACGTTGTCACCGACCTCGAGGATCGAGATGTCGAACGTGCCGCCGCCGAAGTCGTACACGGCGATGACCTCGTCCTTCTTCTTGTCGAGACCGTAGGCGAGCGCCGCCGCCGTGGGCTCGTTGATGATGCGCTTGACCTCGAGCCCGGCGATGCGGCCCGCGTCCTTCGTCGCCTGCCGTTGCGCGTCGTTGAAGTACGCCGGGACCGTGATGACGGCCTCCGTGACGGTCGTGCCGAGGTGCGTCTCTGCGGCCCTCTTCAGCTTCTGGAGGACCTTGGCGCTCACCTCCTGGGGCGTCACGATCTTGCCGCGGATCTCGAAAGCCGCATCGCCGTTCGGGCCGCGGACGACCTTGAACGGCATGCGCTTCATCTCCTCCGTGACCTCTTCGAAGCGCCGCCCGACGAAGCGCTTGGCGCTGAAGATCGTGTTCTCGGGGTTGGTGACCGCCTGACGCTTCGCGATCTGTCCCACGAGGATCTCGCCCTTGTCGTCCCAGGCGACGACGCTCGGAGTCAGCCGTGCGCCTTCCTCGTTGACGAGGACCCTGGGCTCGCCGCCCTCCATCACGGCGACGACGCTGTTCGTCGTGCCGAGGTCGATGCCGATCATCTTGGTTCTGGCCATGGCTCGTGCTGCTCCCGTTCGAGCTCGTTCGTTCGCCGACTCCGGGCAGGATCGCCGGCGAGCAGGAACCCACGGGTGGTGCAACGCACATGCCCCGACGCGCGATCGCGCGGCTCGCCGCCTCCGTCGAGGTCGCGGCCGAGGTCGGCCGCCTCAAGCGGCGCGCGTCGGAAGGTCCGGCCAGGCGATCGTCGGTGCGGGCTCGCGGTCGACGCGGAAGAACGTCCCCTCGGGCACCTCTTGCCACGGCTCGTCGGTCAGCTGCTCCGAGGCGACGAGGACGGCGGGGCGGCGAGGCCTCCACTTCGACACGCGCCCGCTTCCCGGCGCGTCGACGTCGTCGTCCGGCGGTCTCGGCTCGTTGCGCGTGCGTTCGAGGACGAAGAGCGTCCTGCCGAAGCGATGGACGAAGCAGGTGGCTCCGTCCGAGAGCAGGAAGTTGAACGCTCCGATCTCTCGCGCGCGGAGCTCCGCGGTCGTGGCGGCGAGCAGGCGCGTGGCCTGCTCGCGTGCCTCGATCGAGTCTTGTCGCGCCGGCGAGCTCATCGAGGTGAGGCCGGCGTCGTCGAGCCTCGTGAGCAGGTAGGCGAACAGGAGCTCGCTGTCGGTCTGACCACGGATCTCCGCGAGCCGCGCCGCCGACGTGCCCGCGCGCAAGAACGCTTGGTCGTGGATCGTCCCGTTGTGCGCGAACACCCACCCGCTCTGCATGAAGGGGTGCGTGTTGTCGATGCTCGTCGGTCCCACGGTCTTCTGACGCACGTGTGCGATCAAGACCGTCCCGGCGCTCCGCGAGGCGATCGACATGAAGCGGCGGCAATGCGACGCGCGCTCCGTGCCCTTCTGGATGCGCCAGCCGCCTTCGTAGCGCGTCCCCTCGGAGCGCGATGGTGGCGCCTCGTCGTCGCCGCCGTGGGCGGCGATCCCCCACCCGTCGGGGTGCTCGGCCGAGAGCCGCGCGAGGCTCCGCGGAGCCTCCTTCAAGACGAGACCGAACTCGGTGACCTCCGAAGCGACGACGCCGACGAGCCTACACATGACCGAGGACGCGCAACGAGACGCGCCTTCGGATCGATCGTACCATCGTCCCGAGGAACGTCGAGCTTCGGAGCCTCACGCGCGTCGCGTCGCGAGGATCCAGGTCGCACGCGATCGGCGTCTCGCTGGGATCACGCGCGGCGGAAGGAGATCTCGGGAGGCGTCTCGCGGATGAGCGTCAGCGCGCGCACCGCCGCCTCGATCGCCTTCACCGCAGGCTCGAAGAACCAGGACAGGGATGCCACGCGACGGGGCGGATCGATCTCGAGCGTGGGCACGTCGAAGCGCGCGAGCGTCATCAGCCATGCTCGCACGTTCGGCACCAGCAACCGACGGCCGTCCTTCTCCGCTCCTTGGATGAGGAAGAGCCCGTCGAACGACGCGTCGCCGACCTCGATCTCGCGCCGTAGCCCCATCGCCTTGCCGACCGCGGCGAACAGTGATTCGTGCCGTACGAGCAGCCGCGGCGTCGCCCTCGCGACGCTCGTCACGAGCTGCATCGCGACCTCGCCGACGCGGCCCTTCTTGCTCGGAAGCGCCGACGCACGCAGCGCGAAAGGCGCGCCCCGATGCCGGAAGCGCGCGATGCAGGACCACCATCCGTCCTCGACGAACTCGACCTCCGTGCGCGAGCTCACCGTCTCGCGCACCGCCGCGCTGAATCGACGGATGAGCTCGCGGCCGTCGTCCGCGTCCACCGACGGTCCGCTCTCCGGCGGCGGCGGCGGATCGACGACCTCGTTCGGAAGCTCGAGCCATGCCTCTTCGAGCGCAGGCGCCTGCGCGATCCACGTGTCGAGCTCCTCCGCGTACGCAGACAGGAGCACCTCCGCTCGAGCGAGCTCGTCGAACGAGTCCGAACCGACGAGCTCGAGCGCCTCGCGCAGCGCACCGAGCCGCTCCCGCACGTACGGCTCGAGGCTCGCCCAGAACGCGTCCGTGAGCTCGGCCTCGCGCTCTCGGATGCGTGCCTCGAGCTCTGCCAGACGTGCGCGGATGCCGACGTGAGCATCCCGGTACAGATCCGCCGGCATGCTTCATTCTGGCCAGCGCTCGCGCTCGCTGCAAGGCAGGGGAGCCGCCGGCATCGCGGTCGACCCATGCACGCGGGTGCACGCGACCGCGTCACGAACGAAAGGTCACCCCTCGGTCGGCAGGCCCTTCGCGATCCACGCGCGCCAGCCGCCCGCCATCGATTTCACGTTGCGATACCCCATCTTCTGCAGGCTCTCCGCGGAGAGCGCGGAGCGATAGCCGCCGCCGCAGTAGAGGACGATGTCGGTATCGAGGTCCGGGTACACCTTCTCGATGTCGCGCTCGAGGACACCACGCCCGATGTGCCGCGCCGTCTTGATGCGGCCCTTGGCGAACTCGCTCTCTTCGCGCACGTCGATGAGCGCGAAGCTCACCCCCTTCGCGATCCGGTCGGCGACCTCGTCGATGGAGATCTCTTTGATGTTGGCCTTCGCGTCGGCGCACAGCTTCTCGAACCTGGGAGAGTGCTCCATGGCGCTCATCGTGCCCGATTTCGCACGGACCCGGACGAACAATCGCGCCGCTCACGCGCGTCGCAGCTCGTGCGGATGGCGCGCCCGGAGAGGTGCGCGGCGAGCCGTCGGCGCGTTTGCGCCGCGGGGCGGGCGAGGGTATCGCCACGGAACGATGGCGCTCACGGCGAGGTGCGGATGAAGCGAGCTGCACGCGCGATGGCCTTCGTGCTCGCGACGACCGCGTGCACCGCGGCCTCGTGCTCCGACGAGCCGTCGACGGAGGTGCCCGTGCGTGTCGCGCCGCCGTCGAGGCACGGTGCCTTGGTCGAAGAGCTCGCCGCGGACGCGCGGGCGTTCGCGTTCGCGGACGGCGACTGGCTCGAGGACCTCGGCGACGCTCCGTTCTACGGCCTCGCGTGGCTCGCCCGTCGCGCCCAGGCGGGCGCGCTCGACGCGGACGGTCGCGCGCGCCTCGACGCGGCCGTCGCGCGTGCACGGAAGCTCGTCGGAGGCGACCTGCTCGAGGGCGACGTCCAGGACAAGGTGATGGCCGCCCTCGGGCTCATCGAGTACGTCGCGGCGTCCGGCGATCGCTCCTTTTTGCCCGAGCTCGACGACTTCGTCGACCGGCTCGATTCGCTCACGAAGCTCCTCGGCGACTACATCGAGGTGGGCGCCGCCGAGAGCTGGGCGCTCCGCACGTACGGGCCGACGGCGGTGACGGCGCTCGTCGCCCTCGTCCTCGCGCAGCACGCGCTGTTCGTCGGCGGCGAACGGCAGCGCGAGAGGATCGATCGCGTCGTCGCCATCGACGCGAAGATCCGCGAGAAGGCGCACGGCGATCTCACCGACGCCGCGACCGGCCGAGCGGTGCGCGGCTACGCGTTCGCGCCCGGGCAGGCAGGCCTGGTCGATTACCCGAACCTCGCCATGCTCCTCCTCAAGGCGCGCCTCTTCCGGCTCACGAAGGACGAGGTCTTCCGCCTCGAGGCGCGCGCCGTCTACGTCGCGCTCCAGCCGCTCAAGCTGTCGGACGCGCCGGCGCGCTACTCGTCGCCGTACGCGAAGGCGTCGCTCGGGGTCGACACGCGCGACCTCTCCACGCTGTCGAGCCAGAACTATCTCGCGCTCGGCCTTCTGCTCCTCTTCGAGATCACCGGTGACCAGCGCTTCGTCGACGAGGCCGATCGCATGCTCGACGGCATCTTCGCTCTGCGCGGGCCGTGGTGCACGACGCACGTGCACGATCCGGCTGCATGCACGCCGGTGTGCGCCGAGAAGCAGGCGTGCGTCGGCGGCGCGTGCGAGCCCGAGCGCTGCACGACGGGGCTGCTCCACCACGTCATCGATGGAAGGCTCGCGGCTCCCGGCGAGGGGACCCTCTTCTGCTCCGGCTGCAACCTCCAGACGCTCTACGTCGCCGGGTACCGGCGGATGCTCGCGAACGAGCCGTTCTGATCAGTAGAGGATGCGGGTACGGATCGACGTCGGCAGCGCCTTGATGGCGGCGCGCACCTCGTTGGCGACCTCCTTGTCGAGGTCCATGACGAGGTAGCCGATCTCGGGATCCGTCGCGAGGACCTGTCCGAGGACGTTCGCGTTCCGGTCCGAGACGATCTTGTTGATGTCGCGGAGGACGCCCGGGACGTTGCGGTGGATGTTGAGGATCCGGTGCGCGCCGGGGATCTTCGGCTGATCGACGGCGGGGAAGTTCACGGAGCCGGCCGTCGCGCCCGTGTTCGTGTAGCGCGTGAGCGTCGTCGCGACCTCGCGGCCGATCGCCTCCTGCGCCTCGGCCGTGGAGCCGCCGATGTGCGGCGTGAGGACGACGTTCGGCAGCCCGCACATCACGCTCTTGAAGTCGTCGACGTTGCCCTCGGGCTCCTCCGGGTAGACGTCGATCGCGGCGCCGGCGAGCTTGCGGTGCTTGATCGCCTCGGCCAGGGCCTCGAGGTCGACGACGGTGCCGCGGCTCAGGTTGAGCAGGCACGCGCCGTCCTTCATCAGCGCGATCTCCTTCGCGCCGATCATGCCGCGCGTCTGAGGAGTCTCCGGCACGTGCAGCGTGACGAAGTCGCTCTGCGCGAGGAGCGTCTCGAGCGAGTCGACCGCCTTGTTGTTGCCCATCGGCAGGGTCGCGCGGATGTCGTACGAGATGACGCGCATGCCCAGCGCCTCGGCGAGCACGCCGACCTGCGAGCCGATGTGGCCGTACCCGACGATGCCGAGCGTCTTGCCTCGGACCTCGTGCGCGCCCGCGGCAGTCTTGCGCCACTTGCCCTCGTGCACCTCGCGCGAGCGGTCGCCGAGCTGGCGCGCCAGCATGATGATCTCGCAGATGACGAGCTCGGCGACGCTTCGCGTGTTGCTGAACGGCGCGTTGAAGACCGGGACACCGCAGCGCTTGGCGGCGGCGAGGTCGATCTGGTTCGTCCCGATGCAGAAGGCGCCGACGGCCAACAAGCGCTTGCCCGCCTCGAGCGCTCGCGCCGTCACGCGGGTCTTGCTCCGGATGCCGAGCAGGTGGATGCCGTCCGAGAGGCGCTCGACGAGCTCTTCCTCCTTGAGGGCCCGCGGTACCGTCTCGACCTGGTACCCCTCGCTGCCGAAGATCTCGTGCGCGGACGGGTGGATGTTCTCGAGGAGGAGGACCTTGATCTCCGACTTCGGGAACGACGTCGCGACCGGCGTGCTCGCTTCTGCCATGAGGGCACGCAAGATAGCGAAACGGCGCGCGCTCGTCAGCTCGGGCTTTGGCGAGGTGCGTCGCCAGCTCCAGCGTGGCGAGGTCCGTCTTCGGCGCCCGGCTCAGATCTTTTTCCGAGGACCGCCGTAAGGAACGGCCACGAGCTTCGTCGGCCGCGCGCGGGCCGGGCGGCGGAGCCATCGCGGTGAGGTGCGGCATGAGGGGCTGGATTTTCGGTGCGATCACGCTGGCATGTCTGACGATCGGCGGTGCGGCCGCCGCCTGCCCGCCGACCTGGTCGGGCAAGGAGCGACCCGTCCAGAACGTCTCTTCCCAGGCGAGCGAGCTCATGAAGCGCGCCAGCAGCCTCGAGTCCGAAGCCGTCGCCCGCGAAGAGTCTGCGCGGATGCTCGAGCAGCGGGCCGATACGCTCGCAGACCGTGCGCGCGTCCTTCGCAACCAGGCGCAGCTCGTGAACGTGTCCGATCGGCGCAGCATCCTCGAGATCGCGGACGAGCTCCTCGAGCGCGTGGCCGTGGATCGGGCGCGTGCCGCGCGGCAGCGCGCGCAGGCATCCGAGCTGCGGGCGCAGGCAGCGTCGCTGCGGGAGCGAGCGACCCAGCTCGTGCGGCTCCAGAACGGCAAGGGAGACGGAGGCGGCTGGCGCAAGCGGCCGGTCTCGCCGCCCGCGAGCCCGCCGGCGACGATCCTGCCGGCCGAGGGCGCCACGACCATCTGAAACGGGTCGCGGCACGCGTGTCGGGAGGCGCCCGGACCGCGAGGAAGGTTCGTCACGCGGCGACGTACGATCCCCGCGTCCGACCATGGCGCAGCTCACGGACCATGTGCTCACCCACGCGATGGAAGCTGCTCGCATGGTGCCCGGCGTGGTCGTGTGCGCGGGCACCGTGGCGGGTGTCGCCGCCTTCGTCGCGGCGTACGTCGTCTACCGGCTCGCGAGTCGTCGATCCGAGGTCGCGTCGCGGGTCGTCTACCTGATGCCGTACCCCGCGGTCGCCGGCGCTCCGTACGCGCCCCCGGGGCCCGATCGAGAGGCAGCCATCGAGACGGGTCCGATGTCCGTGGTGACCATCGAGCGGCCGTGGCGAACGCATGGAAACACCTCGCCGATCGCCGCCGACGACGGGTGCGAACCGGCCCCGGAGGGCGGAAGCCGGCGCTGACGGTCATCGAGCCCGCGGGCGTCGAGCTCGTCGACCTCTTGCCCTTGACGCATCGAGCCGGCGGCGAAACGTTGAGGGTGCGCCGTGTGCCCGCGATGCCGCCAGAATGCTCCTCTCGTCTACCGGGGCGTGAATGCGTACTGCACGGCTTGCGGCGCTCCGCGGATGCCGCTCGCGACCACGTCCGTGAACCTCGCCGGACGGCCGTCGAAGGTGGGCGGCACCGTCGCCAGGGTGCTCGGCTGGACGGTGCTCTCGGTCGGATGGCTCATCGCGTGTCTGTTCGCGGGCCTCATCCTGATGCTCGGCGGGACCTGGGCTGCGCTCGTCGTCGGCGGCCCGATCGCGCTCATCAGCTCGCTCGTCGCGTATGCGCTCTTGCGTAGCGGCAAGGAGCTCAAGAAGGCGGGCGACGACGTCGAGCAGGCCACGAAGAACCAGGCGATCTTTTCGCTCGCGAACACGCGCAACGGAATCCTCAAGGCATGGGACGTCGCCCAGGCTCTGCAGGTGACGCCGAAGGAGGCCGACGAGATCCTCACGAAGCTCGCGAAGGAGCACCCCGATCACGTCAAGGTGGACATCGACGACCAGGGGAACATCCTCTATCGGTTCCCGGCCACCCATTGGGGCGGCCTCCCGCAGATGGCGCCGAACGCCGTCCCTCCGCACGTCCGCCTCGACGTCCCGCCGCCGCAGACGCGCGTGGCGCCGGGCGTGGATGCCGCCGTCCGGGTCGACGCCCGCGAGCCTCTCGAAGAAGCGCTGGAGGACGCCGAAGGAGCTCGACGGAAGGCGCGGTGAGGCGTTTCCACGGCGCCGCCGCGTGGCGCGTGATCAGACGGCCTCGTCGAGGCGATCGACCTTTCGCAGCTGCGGGAAGAGCACGGCCCAGACGAGGACGACGATGCAGGTGCCGACTCCGCCGGCGAGGACGGCGAGCTCCGGACCGAGCCAGGCGGCCGTGACGCCGGACTCGAACTCGCCGAGCTCGTTGGAGGCGCCGACGAAGACCTGGTTCACGGCGCTGACGCGGCCGCGCATCTCGTCGGGCGTCCGTAGTTGGATGAGCGTCGACCGCACGACGATGCTGAACATGTCGGCGGCGCCGAGCACGAAGAGGGCGCCCAGCGAGATCGCGAACGTCTTCGACAGCCCGAACACGATGGTCGCGATCCCGAAGACGAAGACGCACGTGAGCATCGTGAGCCCCGCGCGGCGTCGCAGCGGGAGATAGGCGATGACGAGGGCCGTCACCGCGGCGCCGACCGCGGGAGCGCTGCGGAGCACGCCGAGGCCCCATGGCCCGATGTGCAGGAGGTCGCGCGCGAAGATGGGCAGGAGCGCGACGGCGCCGCCGAGCAGGACGGCGAAGAGGTCGAGCGAGATCGCGCCGAGGATCGGCTTGTCCGACCAGACGTAGCGGATTCCGGCGAGGAGCGTGGTCCACGAGGTCCGGCCCGTGGGCCGTGGGGCCGACACCTTCGGATCGTGTCCCATCGCCATCACGGCGAGGAAGGCCACGAACGCCACCATGGCGCAGACGCAGTAGACGACGCTGGCCTTGCCGGTCGCGGCGTAGAGCACGCCGCCGAGCGACGGGCCGGCGATCATCGCGAGCTGCCAGCACGACGATCCGAGCGCGACGGCGCGCCCGAGCTGCGCTTTCTCGACGAGGTTCGGCATGAGCGCCTGTCCTGCCGGACCGCTGAAGGCGCGGATGGCTCCGAGCACGACGAGGACGGCGTAGATGGCCGCGAGGCTCTTCGATCCGAAGTACGCGAACGCTGCGAGCGTCGCGGCCGACGCCGTGACTCCGAGATGGCAGAGGGCGAGGACGCGCCGCCGGTCGCGGCGATCGGCGACGTGGCCGCCGGGCAGCGCGAGCACGAACGCCGGGAGGAAGAGGGCGAGCCCGGAGAACCCGAGCGCGAGCGCTTCGCCGGTGATCTCGTAGACCTGCCAGCCGACCGCCACGCTCAGCATCTGGGTCGCGACGATCAGCGACACGCGCGAGACCAGGTAGAGCGTGTAGCGCCGGTTCGCGAGGAGCGCCCGGAGCCCGTGATCCGCGGTGGCTTCGGCGGACGAGGACAAGGCGTCCGTCTACTTAGAGGAAGTGCGGCCCGGAAGCATCAACTGTGGACCGAGCTCGCTGCGCGGTGCGTCGGGGGCGGGTGGCAAGGTCTGCCGTGAGCGCGGTTTTCACGCGTGAGCCTCGCTCGGCCGCGCGCATGACGCGCCGACGACCGGGCCCGCTGTCCCACTTGTGGCGGTCTCATGACCGATTCCTGACGAAGCGCCTCGTAAGGTAAACGCATGCAGAAGCGTGAGCGCGATTATGACTGGCTCTTGAGCCTTCCTTTCATCGGCGTCCATATCGCCGCAATCGTCGGTGTGGCGGTGCTGGGCTGGTCCTGGAAGGGCTTCGCGCTCGCGATCGCGCTCTACTTCGTCCGGATGTTCGGCGTGACCGCCGGCTACCACCGCTATTTCTCGCACCGGACCTTCCGCACGAGCCGCTGGTTCCAGTTCGCGCTCGCATGGCTCGCCGAGTCGAGCTTCCAGAAGGGCGTCCTCTGGTGGGCGGCGCACCATCGCGACCACCACAAGTACTCGGACACGAAGCTCGACGTTCACTCGTTCCGCGAGGAAGGCTTCTGGTGGGCTCACGTCGGCTGGATCCTCTCGAAGCACACCGAGAAGACCGACATGAAGAAGGTCCAGGATCTCGCGCGCTTCCCCGAGCTCCGGTGGCTGAACAAGTGGCACCTCGTGCCGGGCATCGTGCTCGGTGTCGTGCTCTGGCTGGCGGGAGGCTGGTTCGCGCTGGTCTGGGGTCTCTTCGTCTCGACGACCCTCCTCTGGCACGGCACCTTCTCGATCAACTCCCTCGCGCACTGGTGGGGCCGCCGCCGCTACCAGACGACGGACGACAGCAAGAACAGCTTCGCGCTCGCCGTCATCACGATGGGCGAGGGCTGGCACAACAACCACCACTACTACCCGCGCTCGACCGCGCAGGGCTTCTTCTGGTGGGAGATCGATCCGACGTTCTACGTGCTGCGCCTTCTCTCGGCCGTCGGTCTCGTCTGGGATCTCCACACGCCGCCGAAGCCGGTGCTCGAGGGCAACCTTGCCGCCGGCCGTCCGCGGGCGAACGTGCGCCCGGTGCTGCCGGTTCCGGAGCCCACCGCCGAAGCCGCGGCGGAGTGAGGAGCGCGAACGGGGGGAGGAGCGCGAACGGGGGCCACTCGGCCCCCGTTTCCGTTTCGGTTCTCGACCGGCGCTCGCTAGCGCCGCCGCCCGGCCTTCTTCTTGGCCCCGGCCTTCTTGGCTAGAGCCTTCTTCTTGGCTCCTGCCTTCTTGGCTCCTGCCTTCTTGGCTTGAGCCTTCTTCTTGGCCGCGCCGGCCTTCTTCTTGGCTCCTGCCTTCTTGGCTAGAGCCTTCTTCTTGCCCCCAGCCTTCTTGGCGCCGCTCTTCTTCTTCGCGCCGGCCTTCTTGGGGGCCGGCTCGCCGAGCGCCTCAAGGACGAGCGCGCGCAGCTCCTCGCGTGCCGCGGCGAGGTTCTTCATCGCATCGCGCGTCCGCTCGCTACGGATGCAGACGCGGCCTTCGGCGTCGAGCTGCTTCTTCGCGAGCTCGCGGAGGCGCGCCTTCGCCGAGTCCGGAAGCGCGACGCTCGACTCGAAGTCGAAGTAAAGCTCGATCTTCGACGCAGGCAACGCCGTCCATTCGAGGTCGCTGGCAGGGAGCGTGATCTTGTCGTTGATGATCAGCGGCGTGCTCATGCCCTCGTCGTCGCACGTCTTGCGACCTGTTCGCAAGCCCCTCTCAGGTGCCCGACGTTCCTGCGCGGTCCGCGGCGACGACCAGACGGGCGGCGCCGGCCACACCGAACGGCAAGACGACGAGCCCGAGGCCCGGGACGAGCATCAAGAGGGCGGCGGACGCGCCGAAGCCGAGGACGGCCGCGAAATTGTCGGCGATGAACTGCATGCGCGCGCGGACGCCGGCCCCGCGCAGCCCGAGCGGGTAGTCGAGCATGTCGTAAGCGATCGCCAGGCCGGTGACGACGAACTTGAGCGGCACGGTGACGACGCTCGCGGGCGGGAAGAAGAACGTGACGATGGCGAGCAGCGTCAGCACGGGCAGGCTCAACGCGAGCGCCGTCAGCGTCACGCGGAGGGAGCGTAGCGTCGAGGCGACGAAGGGCTGATCCGGCCAGGAGCGCCCGCCGAGCGCGAGCTCCTGGCGGCGCGCGATCGCGTCGAGCGCGAAGCCGGAGAGCGGCTGCGCGAAGGTGATCGCGACGAGGTAGGCCATCACGAGGCCCACGGCCCAGAAGAGGACGCGGAGGAGCCAGAGGCCCGCGGTGCTCCATCCTCCGTCGTCCGTGACGATGCGTCCGGCGAGCTCCGAGCCCGCCCAGACGGCCCCGGCGCCCAGGCCGAAGAAGAGGACGGCAGCGACGAGGCTCGGGATGATCGCCCACCCCCACATCGCCGGACGTCCGACGATGAATCCGATCCCGCCGAAGAAGGACGAGACCCCGGCGAAGAAGCTCGGCGCGCGCTTCTTCTCGCTGGACGCTGCTGGCCACGGACGAGCTGCCATCGCACCGAGCGTAACCACGCCGCGCGCAGTGAAAAGCCCGCCCGTGTCCCGTCGCCACGGGGCCCGTTCGCGGCCGCGCCGACCTGGCCGGTCTCGCATAGGATGGGGCTCGTGCTTTCGCGCAAGGGGAGCGTCACGCTCGCCATTTTCGTGCTCGTGTGCGCCGCCCTCTCGTGCCGGCGGAGCGGAAGCGTCCCGGGCAATGCGTTCGTCGAGCGTGACGGGGGAACGGCGGAGGTCGTGGCGGGGCGTCGGCGAGGCGTGCTCCCGGCCGGCGATCTCGCAGGCGATGAGCCCGTCACGTTCGTGCAGGACGAGAGCGGGCGGCGTCTCGCGTACCGAACGTCGAGCGGAATGGCGCGGATCCTCTACGCCGTCGGCGATGGCTTCTTCGCCGGGCCGCTCGTCCCTCATCCACCCGACTTCCGCGCGGTGCCGGATCTCGACCACGCCCTCGGTCCGCTCTTCGAGACGGCGGGGCCGCGACAGCGCGAGCTGGTCCGCGAGATGCGCGAAGAGCATGGCGAGCAGGGCGTCGTGCGGTTGCTCCTCGCCGCCGCCTACGTGGACAGTCTGGTGTGGGAGATGGCCTTCGAGGACCTCTCGCCAGCGAGCCAGGCCCTCGTGCGCGAGGGGCTCGTCTCGGGCCTCGAGCCGGGCAAGCCGACCGTGCTCTTGCGCCGAGCGGTGAATCTGGGCGACGTCCGCGCCCCGGAGCGCGCAAAGACGGTCGCGGCCCGAGCGCGCGAGCTCGCATCGGGGGCCGAGGAGCCGCGTGCGGCTGCGATCCTGCTGCGCGCGGTGATCGCGAACGACCTCCTCGAGGCGGCCGCGATCGGGTGCGAGGTGCTCGCGAAGCGGCCACCGAGCCCGCCGGAGGGGTACGCGTTGCTCCGCGAGGCGGCGTTGCTCGCGATCGCCGCCTCGGGCGCGGACTGCCCCGATCCGAAGCTCCTCGAAGCGGCGCTCGAATCGCCATGCCATCACGTCCTCCTCTGCCGCGGCGACCAACCCGTCTCGTCCGACCCCCTCTCGTCCGACGGGTCGGATCTGTCCGAGCCCCTCTGCACGCGCGAGCAGCTCGCGAAGGTGATCGCGCGCGAGCTCGAGCGAAACGCCTCCGACCCCTCCGCGCTTGGAAGGGGATATGCGGACCTGTTCGCGTTCGCAGCGCTGCTCGCGAAGGATCGTGTGCCGGCGTCGTTCTACGCGGGGCACGCCCGTCGTTCCTACGCGATCCAACAACCGCGCACTCCGGCCTGCAACTGGCGGGGCGTCTCCGCGGGCACGCCATGCTGGTGCGACGAGTACGACTTGCGCCACGCGGCCTGCGCGAATCCCGGGAGCACACGACTCTCCACCGGTTCCTGCCGCTTCCAGGTCGATGATGCGACGAAGCGGATCTTCGGCGTCGTCGCGGAGTGAGCAGGCCCCGTTTCGGAGATCCGTTCCCGTTCCGCTTCACCCCACGTCTTCGGCGCACCCCCGTTCCCGTTCCCGAAAATCCTCGCAGGTCACGACGGCGGGGGCAGACGCTCGAGATGGCACCGACGAGCCCCGACGCCTTTCTCGCCGAGGACCGAGGACCGACGACCCTCACTTCGACGCTCTGGCCGCGCGCTTCGACCGCGTCCGCTGCGGCGGTGCGGGAGGCGTCGCTTCGGCGCTCTCGAGCGCCGGCGGTCGCGACGGAATGAACGACGCGGCCCTCGCCGCGAAGCTCCCCGGACGAGGCGCGGCCGCGGCCCGTCCGCGTTCCTTCTTCGCCTCGAGCTCTTCGAGCGTCTTCGGCCAGTCGCCGCGCATGAGCCGCGAGAGCGAGCGATCGGCGAGGAGCTTCCCGTCGGTCTGGCACTTCGCGCAATAGTTCGACTCGTTGTCGGCGTATCGGATCCGCTGGATGGGAGTGCCGCATCGAGGGCACGGCTTGCCGAACTTGCCGTGCACGGCCATCTCCGGGCGGAAGGCGGTGACCTTCTCGGGGAAATCGCCGGCCTCGCGCCGCAGGCGATCGGTCCACTCCTCGAGGACGGTGTGGATCGACGCGTGGAGCCGCGCGATCTCCTCGTCGTCGAGGCGCGACGTGAGCTTCACCGGCGACATCCGTGCGAAAAAGAGGATCTCGTCCGAGTACGCGTTGCCGATGCCGCTGAAGAGACGAGGATCGGTGAGCGCTCGCTTGAGCGTGTGGTTCTCGCTCCGTAGTCGCGCGGCGAAGTCCTCGACGCTCGAGCCGAGGACCTCGAGCCCGCCGGGGTCGAGCGCGGCGAGGCCGGCGTCGTCGACGAGGTGGATGCTCGCGCGTTTCTTGGAGCTCGCTTCCGTGAGCAGGAGCGAGCCGCCCTCGGGGTGGGGCGTCCCGACGGCAGGGGCGAAGTCGAAGGCGGCGAGCCCGACCTTGCCCGGGATGGGCGCGCCCGCGCCCTTCCATCGGAAGCGGCCCGCGATCATGAGGTGGATGACGAGATGGAGCGAATCGCCGCCGGGGCCGAGCGTGATCACGATGCGCTTGCCGAGCCGCTTCACGCCGGTGACGGAGCGGCCGTGCGCGGCGGAGAGGGGCGGGGAGGCCGTCCGCAGCACGAAGGGGCTCGCCAGGCGCACGCGTTCGAGTGCATGCCCGACCGTGCGTGCTGCGACATGCTCGACGTAGACCTCGACGTCGGGGAGCTCCGGCATCGGCCCACTCTACCACCGCGCTGTCGTCCGCTGCCGCGCCGAGCTCGACGGCGTCTCGCCGTCGATCGCAGGTGCGCCTTCCGAGCGACTCGATCGCCGCGCGGCGGTCGGGCTCGCGAGAAGCGAATTGGCACACGAGACAGCGGAGGCGTGGGCGGCTAAGGTCGAGATCGTGGCGGGCATACGCATTCGATCGATGGCGGCCGCGGACCTTCCTCAGGTCGGCGTGCTCGCCGGCAAGCTCGTGAGGTTGCACTACGCGTTCGATCCGAAGCGCTTCATGCTGCCGCCCGATCCCGAGGGCGGGTACGCGCGCTACTTCTCCACGCAGCTCGACAACGAGGACGTCATCTTGCTCGTCGCGGAGGACGACGAGGGCGTCTGCGGCTACGTCTACGCACGGCACGAGCCGCGCAGCTACAACGAGCTGCTCGAGGCGTGCGTCAAGCTCCACGACATCTACGTCGAGGAGCGTGCGCGCCGGCGTGGAGTCGGCGAGACGCTCTTGCGCGAGACGTTCCGTCGCGCGGAGGCGCGGGGAGCGCCGAGGATCGTCCTTCTGACGGCGACGCAGAACGTGGTCGCACAACGTCTCTTCAAGCGGCTCGGCTTCCGGACGACGATGCTCGAGATGACGCGCGAGCTGGGCGAAGAGGCCGTCGAGCCGATCGCCGAGACGCCGGCGGAGGAGTAGTCGCGAGGTGGCGCTGGCGCTCGGGTCCGCCACCGGCCCCTTCGCTCAGTCCGCCGCGAGCGACACGAAGAACGCGCTCGTCTCGAGGACCTTCCCGCCGGCCACGTAGCGGCGCTTCGGGGTGGAGACGGCGTCCATCACCGCGATCAGCTCCGCGTACGACGTCTCGTTCGCCGCGTGGACGACCGCGTGATCGAACTTGCGACCCGCCGCGTCCCGATGCGTGCCGGCGATCAGGAGGAGGGAGATCGTGACCATCAACAGGTCGATCATCGGGACCATGTTGACCTCCGAGTCGAACCTTCGCTTGCCCTTGCCGGAGGCGACGTCGATGCCTGCCATCCGGAACCCTCCGCCCGAGAGTCGACCGCGCCGACGTCGAGAAGTTCCCGAGCGGCCGCGACGAGCCGCCGTTTCGAGGCTCCGCGGAAAGTTCTTCGAACGGGCTCACCGTCGTCGGGACACGGGCCCCGAAATGGAACGAGCCCGCGGCGCGTCGTGCTCCGCGGGCTCGCGAACGCGGCGATCGGCGCCGGCTACTTCGTCATCGGCATGCACATCATCATCGGCATGCCGCCGCACGAGATCATCATCGGCGCGCCCATGGCCATCATCGAGCTCATGGCCTCGCAGCGCTCCTTCATGCGCGCCATCATCGACGAATCGGTCGGCATCATCTTCATCATCATGCCGTCCTTCGTCATCTCGCAGGACATCTTGCAAGTCATGGGCATCATGCCGGCCATCATCATCGGCATCATGGCCATCGGCATGCCGCCCATCATCATCGGCATGCCGCCCATCATCGGCATGCCTTGCATCATCGGCATCGAGCCCATCGGCATCATGCCGCCCATCATCGGCATGTTGCTCATCGGCATGTTGTTCATCGGCATGCCCATCATCGAGCCGCTCATCGGCATGGCGTTCATGGAATCGTCCTCCATCGAGCCTTTCGGCTGACCTACCCCGTGGTGCATCGAGCCTTTCGGCGTGCGCGCTTTCACGGGCGCGGACCCTAACGCCGACCACGAGTCGAGCACAAAGGAGAACACGCGCTGCGGCGCCGTTTCCTCTGCCCTAGCGGACGGGCGTCCGACGGGTTTTTCCGCGACGCAGCGCGGGAGACGAACCCCGTGCGACTTTTCAGCGCGGCGGCGTGGGTGATGCGTTCGCGTCGTCGTCGGGCGGCTGGACGCGATCGAGCCAGTGGAGAGCTTCGATCGTTCCGGCTTCTCGCAGCCACGGCTGATCGTGCGGGCCGGGAATGATGCGGAGCGTGTGCGGCACCTTCCGGGCTTCGAGCGCGGCGGCGAGCGCCTCGCTCGAGCTGCGCCAGTGATCGAGCGTGCTCGTGAGGAGGAGCATCGGCTTCGGCGCGCTCTTGGCGATCTTGTCCGCGTACTTGTTCGCCGCGAACGTTCCGATTGCGGTCTGGAGCCCCGCCCACGCGCCGAACGCCTTCGGGTGGCGCACGAGCACCTCGAGAGAGACGTAGCCGCCGAGCGAGACTCCGCACAGGTACGTCCTCGCGGGATCCGAGAACACGCGTGCCTCCTTCCGGCAGCGCGGCAAGAGCGCCTCCACGATCCACCGCGCGTACGCGTCGAGGCTCGCGGCGCCGGAGGGCTTGGGCATGAAGGGACACGCCATCGCGAACCCGCGGAACGGACGCGCGGCGAGCTCGGCGTTGACCTCCGCGAGCCGCGCGTCCGTCCACTCGCCGCGCTTGCTCGTGCGCGTGATGGGAGCGCGCTTGAGTCGATGCCACGCCGACCCGAGGCCGTACTTCTCGACCCACGCGTATGCGCCGAGGCGCTCGTCGGTGGTCTCTCCGAGCCCGTGGAGGAAGACCGCGAGAGGAAGCGTCTCGTCCGGGTTCTGGAAGCGCGGCGTGACGAGCACGAAGCGGCGACCGGACTCACGAAGATCGAGGAGCTTCAGGTTCCGCAGGTCCTCGTCCGGGTCGTAGGCGTTCGACGCCGGCCCGGCGTGGGCGCGGCGCGCGAAGAGGGCGGCTGCCGTCGCGCAGAGGAGCTGGCGACGATGGATGACGCGTGGCGGCGTGCGAGAGCGGCCGGTCATCGTGGAGGACACGATGGAACCGTAGCAGTCCCCAGCATTTCAGAAATTCCCGTGCCTCCCGCCCGGGCGTGGAGGCCTTCCACGGTCCCGGTCAGGCGAATGGTCGTGGATTTTCCGCCACTTTCTCCGCTTCGTCGGCCGCGTCGATGCCGCCGAGCATCAGCGCCGAGGGCGGCCGTGATGCGTATCTGAGACCTAGAAAAATCTTGCGGGTAGTTCCGGTCGAGGTCATTACACCCGCCCGTCGGGCGATGTAGGTAAGCCTCAGTCGACGGCGACATCGCACGACCCCTCGTCAAGGAGACCTCGTTCATGCGCAAAGGCGTCCTCGTCCTCGGCCCGCTCGTTCTCCTCACGGCTGGTCTCGCGGTCGCGTGCACCACGGCGACGCGTCGTAGCGGTTTCGACGCTGCCGAACGAGAGGCGGCCGATGCAGGCTTCGAAGCCAGCCAGGGCTTCACGCCGGGCCTGGTCCCCTGCGAAGGTCTCGAGTGCAAGATCGTCGAGTGCGGTGACGGGCAGAAGACGACGCTGCGCGGAAAGGTCTACGACCCCGCCGGAGCGAACCCGCTCTACAACGTCATGGTCTACATCCCGGGCGGGACGAACCCCGAGGAGCTTCCTCCGATCAAGGATTCGCTGAAGGAGGACGGCATCAGCTGCGAGACGTGCGCGAGCGTCGTCGTCAACCCGCTCCGCAGCGCGCTCACGGACGGCAAGGGCGAGTTCGTCCTCGAGGACGTGCCCGTCGAGAGCGACGTTCCGATCGTCATCCAGGTCGGCAAGTGGCGCCGCCTCGTCAAGGTCGACATCACGAAGGCTTGCGAGGAGAACGAGGTCCCCGATCGCGAGCTCCGTCTGCCGCGGAACGGCAAGGAGGGCAACATGCCCCAGATCGCCGTCGCGACGGGCGGCGCGGACGCCCTCGAGTGCCTCCTCCGCGGCGTCGGCATCGACGAGTCCGAGTTCGTCAACGGCCACAGCCCCGAGGGCCACGTGCACCTCTTCAAGGGCTACAACGGCAAGATGGGCGCGGACGCGGAGAGCTTCTGGAACGACATCGAGCAGCTCCGCAAGTACGACCTCCTTCTCCTCTCGTGCGAGGGAACGGAGACCCTGTCGAACAAGGGCGGCACCACGCCCGGCGCGCGCGCCGCGCTCTACGAGTACCTCAACGCGGGCGGCAAGGTCTTCGCGACCCACTACCACTACGTCTGGTTCCAGAACTCGCCCGAGCCGGAGTTCCAGAACATCGCCACGTTCGAGGGCTTCGGCAGCGGCTCCGGCTCCGGTGACTTCGACGTCAACATGACGCTCCCGGACGGCAGCCCGTTCCCGAAGGGCGAGAAGATGGCCGAGTGGCTCGTGGCGACGCACGCGTCGTCGACGCTCGGGAAGGTGCCGCTCAAGGCCGTGCGTAACTCGGTCAAGACGCTCAACGAGCCCGGCCTGAGCTGGATCCAGAAGCACGGCGATCCGAGCGCCAGCCCGACCAACTACTTCACGTTCAACACGCCGATCGCCGCGCCGCCGGAGAACCAGTGCGGCCGCGCCGTCTACACGGACCTGCACATCACGGATCAGGCGGGGCCGTCGTCGATCAGCGCTTGCCAGGTCGGCCCCGGCGCGCTGAACAGCCAGCAGAAGGCGCTCGAGTTCCTCTTCTTCGACCTGTCGGCCTGCGTCACCGACGACCGCGAGGTCCCGCAGCCGCCGAAGTAGTCGTCGTCGACGCTCTCGCAGCGTCCACGAGCGCCGCGCCTGCACACGATGCAAGCGCGGCGCTTTCGCATTTGGGGATTCACGGACGCGGTCGCGGCACGCGCGTGGGCCCCCGGGCACGCCGTAGGACCATCGACGGCTCGTCCCTGGAAGGGACGAGGTCGCAGCGAATCAGTCCGCCTTCGTGACGAGCGAGCGCGACGTCACCTGGCGGTACACGAGCATCGCGGCCGCGCAGACGAGGCCGAGGCCGGCGTAGATCGACCAGATGAGGAGCGGGTTCCGCGGGCCATCCTTCGGAAGGTACTCGTTGATGAGCGCTCCCGAGACCTGGCCGCCGACCCAAGCGCCGATCGCGCTCGGCACGAACGCGAGGCCCATGTACATGCCCGCCTTTCCCTTCGGCGCGAAGCTGCCGATGAAGTCGTAGAAGCGCGGGCTGAACGTCATCTCGGCGACGGCGAAGATCGCGCCGGAGAGGCACGCGCCGGCGATGCTCGGCACGAGGCCCATGACGCCCATCGAGAGCGAGGCGATGAGGACGCCGAGGATCATCGTCGTGACCGGTTGGAAGCGCTTCATGAAGCGGGTGACCACGCCCTGGCCGATCGCGATCGTGGCGGGGTTGATCAGCGTGATGATCTCGAGCGGAGCGTTCTCGTCGATGTGCCGCGTCATGTACTGCGGGAACGTCATGTAGAACTGCTCGATCATGAAGTAGTAGCCCGAGAAGATGACGAGGAACGCGGTGAAGCGGAGGTCCTTGAGCGCGCTGCCGTACCCGCGGAGCAGCTCTCGGAACGCGGGCCCCTTCTCCTTCTGCACCGTGTCCTTCGGCTCCTCGTAGAGGAACGTCGCGATACCGAGCGAGGCCACGCTCGCGATGACGGACGTCGTCGCGACCCACCGGATGCCCGCGAGCCACCGGACGAAGTACGCGATCGTCTTTCCGACGACGCTCCCCGCGTTGATCATCCGGTAGAAGACGGCGAACCCGTCGGTCTGACGCCCGGGAGGGCTCGTCCGGACGACGGTGCCCATGATGACGGGCTTCATGAACCCGCCCGAGACGGCGGCGATCATCAGCGCGGCGACGACGAAGGCCTTCTTCGGGAAGAAGAGGATCGTGGCGTACGCGGTCGCGTACCCCATGAACGCGATCATCAGCGACCGCTTGAACGTGATGCGATCGGCGAGGGCGCCGCACGGGATCGGCGCGAGCGAGCCCACGAGGCGGAAGTTGCCGAGCGTGAAGCCGACCTCGACGTCGCTCATCCCCACCACGCTGCTCAAGTAGAGGGCGAGGCCGATGTAGAAGCCGTAGTGCGCCATCCGCTCGAAGAGCTCGATGGCGTTCGCGTAGTAGAACGTCGGCGGGAACTTCTCGGGTACGGCGCGCTTCGCGCTCTCGCGGTAGCCGGCCTCCTCGACCTCCTCGAGGGATCCTCGGGTCTGCTTGCTCATCGACGCTCTCGCCTCTCGGTGACGATGCAGGCACGGACGGCGAGCATCGTCAATCGCGAGACTCGTACGTCTTCAGCGCGGGCAGCTCGAGGATGGTGAGGAAGCCGCCTTTGCCGCAGCCCGTGTCGATCACGATGACGTTCTCGCCGACCCACATGTCGAGCGGGTCTTCGGGCGTGAAGCTCGAGAGCTCGGGAGGCAGGTTCTCCGTCGCCGTGTGCCCACAGACGACGCGCTTGCCGCGATAGCCCTGGAAGAAGCGCATCGTGCGCACCCAGAGGAGCTGCGCCGGCGGGTCCGTCTCGGAGGGGTGCAGCCACCTGCCGTCCTTCTCGACGAGGCCTGCGTGCACGTAGATCGCGTGGTCGTCCTCGTAGAAGTAGGGCAGGGCGTTCATCCAGTCGACGATCTCGTCCGGGAAGAACTCGCCGTGCTGCATGGCGAGCAGCTCCTCGCGCGTGGGAACGGCCCCGCTGTCGTACGGCTGGTTGCGAAACGATCGGAGCGTGGCGAGGCAGCCGTTCGCGAGGGGGATGACGAACTCCGGCCAGCCGCCGGAGGCGACGCGCAGCCAACCGTCCTCGTGGTTGCCGCGGAGGCAGACGAGCTTGCCAGGCACGCGCCGCGGGAGCTCGTGACGGATGAAGTCGACGACCTTCGCGCTGTCCGGCCCGCGGTCGACGTAGTCCCCCATGAGGACCATCGTGTCCTTGTCGTCGAGCTTCGGAAGCTTCGAGAGAGCCTTCTCGAGCGCCGCGAGGTCGCCGTGAATGTCACCGACCGCGAAGGTGCGGTACGCCATCGGTCGGCTAGCATAGCGTTCTCGGGGATTGCACAGGAAGGCCGGAAGGGGATCGAGAGATCGCGGCGTTTCGCACGGGTTGCGGTGAGCGTGGCCGTGTTTGCCGAACGGCTCTCGAGAACCCCCGTTCCCGTTCCCGAAGATGCTCGCAGAGCGCTCGAACCTCTGCGGCGTCTGGCAGCTGCCTTGCAGTTGCGCCCATCCGAGAATCTCCTTCCCTCCTTCCCCTCTTCCTGTGAAATCCCCGCATGAGCCTCGCGCCGGAGCGCAACGCACGCATCCTCCTCGACGGGCCGATGGGCACGGAGCTCCACGCCCGCGGTGTCCCCACGCCCGAGCCTGGATGGAGCGCGCACGCCCTCGAGACCGCGCCCGACGTCGTGCGCGCCATCCACGCCGACTACGTCCGCGCGGGCGCGATGGTGCACCGGACGAACACGTTCCGTACGCAGCCACGGATCTTCGCCGATCGATGGTCCTCACTCGTCCGCGAGGCCGTGCGTCTCGCCCGCGAGGCCGGGGTGCCGAAGCTCGCGGGGAGCATCGCGCCGATCGAGGACTGCTACAGACCGGACCTCTCCCCGCCCGCCGTCGAGGCGCGCGCGGGGCACGGAGCGCTCGCGCGTGCGCTCGCGGGCGCGGGCGTCGATCTCCTCGTCTGCGAGACGTTCCCGCACGCGGGCGAGGCGGTCGTCGCGGTCGAGGAGGCGGTGAAGACGGGGCTCGAGACGTGGGCCGCGCTCACGGCGGGGCCGGACGGCTCGCTCATGTCGCCGGAGGCGATGGAGCGCGCAGCGCGCGACTGCGTCTCGGCCGGCGCTCGCGCCGTGCTCGTGTGCTGTACGGGCGCGAACGTGACGATCCGGTACGTCGATCGCCTCGCGCGTGTCGGCGTGCCGTTCGGCGCGTACGCGAACGCCGGCGATCCCGCCGACGGGCTCGGTTGGGGCGCGGCCGGCGCCGCCGAGCGCTACGCCGAGCTCGCGCGGACGTGGCTCGACGCCGGCGCGACCATCGTCGGAGCCTGCTGCGGCACGAGCCCGGCGCACGTCGCCGAGCTCGCCCGGCTCGTGAAGACGTGACGCCTCCGCCGGCTCAGAGCAGGCCAGCGGCCGCCTTGTCGAGCCACTCGTCGATCGCGCGCTTGATCTCCTCGTTGCCGTTCTGCTGGTACTTCGCGAGCTTCTCCTCGTACTTCGGGAGGTTCGCGAGAAAATCGTTCACCGTCTTCGCGTCGTCGAGCGTCGCGATGTAGCGGCCGTACCCTTCGAGCTCGAGGTAGCGTGCGTTCAGCACCTGCTCGAACTGCCGCGCGAGCGGTACGGCGAGCATCGGCTTGTGCAGGTACACGGCCTCGCCCATCAGCGTGAAGCCGCCGCCCGCGATGACCGCGCGCGCCGACGCGAGGTCGGCGATGAACTTGTCCTCGCTGAACGGCTGATAGCGGAGGTTCCCCTCCACGACCTCCTCCTTCAGGTTGCGCCGCATGCCGTAGATCCGACACTCGATCCCGCTCGCCTGGAGCGTGCTCGCGATCGTCGTGTTGCCTTCGCCGGTCGTGTACACGAGGACGTGATCGCCTTTGGTCGGCTTCGCGGCGAGGATCTCGGGGCGCAGGATCGGCGGGAAGAGTCGCGTCCGCTCCTTCCGGATCTCCGGGTGGAAGAACGTCGTGATGAAGTACTCGTCGCAGAACGGGAGCTTGCTCTTGATGAAGGCCTTCGTGAGCTGGAACTCCGCCTGGTGACCGGCGATGACCTCGGGCGGGAGCGTGCACCGGTTGATGATCTGCATGTTGTCGATCGAGAGGATCGGCAGCCGGTGCGTCTTCGCGTAGAGGTACGTCCAGGACTCGAAGTCGCTGATGACGGCCTGGGGCCGGAAGCTCGAGATGAGCTCGAAGTACGCGGCGATGTTCTTCGGCAACCCCGTGGCGCCCGTGAGGACGTTCGACCAGAGCGTCTTCATCGGGCGGACACGGTTCTCCTCGTAGATCATGTGGAGGCCGTGGATGCGGTTGACCCCTTCGAAGCGCTTGGCGAGGAAGTCGACGGCACGGCCCGACGCCATGATCTCGACCTCGTGGTCTTGCGAGATCAAGTGCTCGAGGATCACGCGCGACCGCATCGCGTGGCCCATGCCTTCGCCGACGACTCCGTAGAGGATCTTCATCGCTCGCTCCTTCCCAAGCGGGAGGATACGCCGAGACCTACCTCCGTTCGCTATCCTCGATCGACCTCATGCCCGTCCGCCGCATCTACAGCGAGACGCTCCCGTACGAGGAGCTCGTGCGCCCGCGGACCCTCGCGCTGCTCGTGCGCTACGGGCTCGAGGTCGTGCTCGCCGTCCGTCCCTGGGAGGTGGCCGCGCTCCCGGACGTGGCGCGCGCCCTGCGCGACGCGGGCGTGCCGCTCTCGGTGTGGCCGATGCTCTCCGACGAGGAGGGCCGGTGGGCCAGCGTCCACAACGCGGAGCCGTTCGCCGCGCTGACGCGAAGGATCTGCGACGAGCTCGCGCAGAGCGGCGCCCTGCCGAAAGACGTCCTTCTCGATCTCGAGCCGCCGTTCGCGAGCGCTCGATCGCTCGCGAGGATCGGCTCGCGTGCGTCGAGAGAGACCGATGGCGCCGGATCGACCCTCGCGCGCATCGCGTCCGCGCTTCGCGTGGGGGAGGCCGCCTACGCCGCCGCCGCCGCGACGTTCGCGCGCGTGGTCTCCGAGGTCCACGACCGAGGCCTCACCACGTCGATGGCGGTCTGGCCGTTCGTCGCGCTCGATCCGCCCGGCGAGCGGTCGTGGCAGGCGCTCCTCGGTACGCCCGTCGACGGGCTCGGCGCCGGCCACGTGAGCGTGATGATGTACACGTCGATCCTCGAGGGCTGGTCGCGCGGCGCGATCCGTCGGCGCGACGCGAAGGCGCTCCTCGGCGCCGCGGCCGCTCGCGCCGTCAGGCGCTGGGGGCCGAACGCCGGCGTGTCGCTCGGCTGCGTCGGGACGGGCGCCTTCGAGGACGAGCCGACGTATCGCGATCCGTCGGAGCTCGCCGAAGACGCGGCGATCGCGCGCGCCGCCGGTTGCGACGCCCTCTCGCTCTTCGACCTCGGCGGCGTGCTCGCGCGACAGCCCGCCGAGGCTTGGCTCGACGCGTTCGTCCACGCGGAGCGGGTGCCCGCGGGCCCGCAGAGCAAACGCGTGCGCGCAGCACGCACGCTCGCGCGCGCCGCGACGTGGGCGCTCGGTCTGGGCGACGCGCGCTCGCGCGCGTGACCTCGCTCAGGGACAGCGCTCCCTCAGGTACTGGACGCCTTCTTCGCTGCGGATCGAGGCGATGATCGTGCCGTCGTCGGTGACGGTGAAGTCACGGAAGGCCTCCTCCTCGACGTCGCTCGTCGGCAGGCTCAGCCTCCCGATCACGTGCCCGTCGGACGGATCGAGGCATGCGACGTGGAACATCGGCGGGCGGCCGGCCGTCGTGCCGAGGTAGATCGTCCCGCGCCGATCCGTGTCGAGGAGCACGATCTCGCGCAGCGGTCGCGCGAACGGGATCGACCTCGCGAAGCGGAGCGTTCCCAGCATTCGATCGAACGCGTTGAGGTTCACCCGTGCCTCGGGCGCCGACAGGACGGCCATGAGGAGGAGCGTGCCGTCCTTGCTGGGACGTCCCGTCAGCTCCGCCGCGTCCGCCGGACGGCCGTCCGTCGTCCCGATCCGCACGAGCACTCCATGCTCCTTCTCGACGTAGACGTCCTTGTCGTCCACGAAGACGCCGGTGACGAGCCCGGGGTCGGGGACGCGATCGGGCGGGAGCGACAGGCTCCCGACCGGGCGCCCGCGCGAATCGACCAGGCGCACGGTCTTGTCGACGAGCCGATCGAGCAACGCGACGGTGCCGTCCTTCGCCACCGCGATGTCTTGGGTCGTCGGCGACGCCTCGAACGTGTCCTTCACCTCGCCGCGCGCGTCGTAGCGGACGACCCGCTGGTTGACCTGATCGAGCACGAGCAGGTCTTCACCGGCGCTCGCGAAGCTCATCGGACCTTCGGGGTTGCCCTCCTGAGGGCGCAGACGTCCGAGCTCTCCACGCCCCGAGCCCCACCGCGCCGAGACCACCACACTCGTCGCAGGCTCGGGCGTCGAGGTCGCACCCGGTGAGGCGGTCGGTTCGGGTGCGGCGCTCGTCGAAGGAGCGGGATCGGACGTCTCGATGGTCTCCGCCGCCGAGTTGTCGTTGATGCCGGTCGGCATCGGCGACGCGCTGGTCGACTTGCGGACGGCGACCCACACCACCACCGAGATGGCGGCGACGACGGCAACGAGCGTGAGGTTCCTGGTGCGCGCGTTCAAGACTTCGTTGCTCGCGAGCCTACCGCGATCGCGCGCGATGTCGATCGCGATGCGCTGCGAGCGCAGTTTCCCAGGTTGTACGTCACGGCGGCAGATGGCTTCGCGGAAAACTCGCGAGAGTCCATCGTCGCGCGCTCGCCGACGGCGAACGGTCCGGTTTGGTTCGGCGCTTGCTGTTCGTCTTCGGCGATGCGCTTCCTCACTTTTCTCGTCACCGCTGTCGTCGCCGTGTCCCCCATCGTCGGTTGTGCGTCGACGTCGGATCCCACCGCAGAAGGCTTCGGTGGCATCCCCGACGACACGATGTCTCTAGACCTCGACGACATCGAGGGTGACGACGGGGTCGAAGAAGACTCGGCGATCGTCGCCGCAGACGACGACGTGCCGATCGAGGTGCCGCTGGACTTGCTCGCCGGCGCGATGAAGGCGCGCACGACGGCGAACCTGAATCTCCGCAAGAGCGCGAGCACGAGCGCGTCGGTCCTCGCGGTGATTCCGAAGGGCACGCTCGTCAGCGTGCTCTCCACGACGCCGTCGAACGGCTTCTACAACGTCGAGTACAACGGCATCAGCGGCTGGTCGCACTCGAACTACCTGACGCCCGCCGACGGAGAGGGCTCGCTGGAGGACGACGTCGACATCGACGGTCCGCCGTCTCCGGCGAACGCGATCGCCCGTGCGAAGGCGGCGGTCGGCTTCTCGTACTACTGGGGCGGCGCGGCGTGGCTGCCGGAAGGACCGTCGTCGAGCACGAAGGGATCGTGCTCCGGCAGTTGCCCCTCGTGCACGCACTCGGGCAAGTACGGCGCGGACTGCTCGGGTCTCGTCGGCAAGGCGTGGCAGTTCGGCGTGAAGGACCTCAAGGTCAACTCGCACCCGTACGGCACCATCCACTTCAACGTCGACTCGGCAGGGAAGTGGAAGACGATCTCGCGCGGCGCGCTGAAGGCCGGTGACGCGCTCGTCTACAACAAGAACGGCTCCGGGCACATCGTCCTCTACGAGAAGGGCGACGGCTGGGGCTCGCCGACGGTCTACGAGTGCCGCAGCTGCTCGTACGGCTGCGTGTATAATACACGTTCGTTCGGCTCGAGCTACCACGCCATCCGCCGCCACGGCTTCTGAGCGAGCGCTCACCGCCGGAGCCGCATCGCCATCGTCTCCGCGGCGGCGCGGAGCACGTCGAAGATCGACGGCGACGGCCGGTGCTCGCCGATGTCGAGCTCCCACGCGATCGTGCCGGCGCCCGAGTCCTCCATCACCTTCTGGGCGCCCGCGCGCTCGAGGATCGCGCGCATCGGCCCGTTCTCGGCGAGCACCTCGGCGCGGATGCGCTCGATCCCACGGCAGCGCGCCGCCCGAAGCAGCTCGCGCAAGAGCACGGTCCCGAGGCCGCGGCGGTGCATGTCGTCGACCACGGTGACGGCAGCCTCGGCGACGTCGGGGCGATCGTCGAGGCGGATGAAGCGCGCGATCCCGACGCCTCGCTCCGTCTTGAGATCGGGAGAGGTCAGGGTGGCCCCGATGGCGACGTGGTCGCGCTGGTCCACGTTCGTCAGGTAGTCGAGCAGCGCGTCCGTCGGGAGGGCGCCGCCGTGGAGGAATCGCCGGTACCGGGACTCGGGCGACAGCTCCACGAGCCCACGCCGGATCGCCTCGCGATCCTCGGGGACGACGGGTCGGAGCGTCACGACCGTTCCGTCACGAAGCGTCCGCGTCACCCGCCAGGAGGGATCGCCGTCGAACGGCGGATCCTCGTCGGCTTCCAATCCCCCGCCGACTTCCGGCGAAGAACGAGGCGGCGATGCGTCCTGCACGGCGCGCTATCCTAGCAGGCGAAGGCACGTCTATCCTTCCCGACCACCGGATCGACGACCGGCTCCCTGAGGAGGAAACATGACGGCAGGCGCTTGGGACTTGTGCGTGATCGGAGCCGGGCCTGCAGGTTACGCGGCGGCGATGCGCGCGCACGACCTCGGCAAGCGCGTCGTCCTCGTCGAGCGCGACCGTGTCGGCGGCTGCGGCGTCCACTCGGGCGCGCTGTCGTCGAAGACGATGTGGCATCTGTCGAACGACTTCGCGATCGCGAGAATGACCGATCGCGGATACCGCGCGGCCGGCGGTCTCGACGTGAGCTACGCGTCGGTGATCGAGACCGTGCGCACGGCGGCGGCGGAGCGGCGCGGCCTGCTCGATCGACAGCTCGAAGCGCTCTCCAAGCCATCGCCGAGCGGAGGCGTCGTCTCGCTCGTCCGCGGAGAGGCCAAGTTCATCTCGCCGCACGCCGTGGTCGTCGCGAAGAACGACGGAACGATCGACCGGATCGAAGCGACCAACTTCCTGATCGCGACGGGATCACGACCGCGCGTCCCGGACGGCATCCCGGTCGACGGGGAGACGGTCGTCACCAGCGATCACATCGAGGCGTGGTCGAGGTTTCCGGAGAGCCTCGTCATCGTCGGCGCCGGCGTCATCGGCTGCGAGTACGCCACGATCTTCGCGAACTTCGGCGCGACGAAGATCAACATCATCGATCGCCAGCCTCGCATCCTGCCGTTCGAGGACGAGGACGTCGCCGAGGAGGTCGCCAAGAGCTTCGAGTCGCTCGGCGTGACGATCCATCGAGCCTCGAAGCTCGAGAGCCTGCGCGTCGTCGACGGTCGCGTCGAGTACGTCATCACGGACGCCGAAGGGAAGAAGCAGACGATCTACGTCGAGAAGGCGCTCGTGTCCGTGGGCCGCGTCCCGAACACGGACGGCCTCGATCTCGATCGCGCCGGCGTGAAGGTCGAGGCGAACGGCAGCATCGTCGGGACGGACACGCAGACGTCGGTCCCGCACATCTGGGCCGCGGGCGACGTCACGATGGACATCGCGCTCGTGAACGTCGCCGAGCTCGAGGGACGTTACGCGGTCGAGCGGATGTTCGGCCTCGACCCGCTCCCGATCCAGTACGACGCGCTGAGCGCCATCATGTTCTTGCGCCCGGAGGTCGCGAGCGTCGGCCTCAACGAGCTCAAGGCGAAGCAGAGGAAGATCCCCTACCGCGTCGGCGTCGTCGACAACCGCCTCGTCAGCCGCAACATCGCGATGCGCTCGACGCGAGGCTTCGTGAAGCTCCTCGTCGAGAAGGAGTCCGAGAAGATCCTCGGCCTCCGCGTCGTCGGGCCGCAGGCGTCGAGCACGATCCAGGGCATCGCGTTCCTCATCCACATGGGCGCGACCCTGTCGGACATCGATCACTGCGTGCACCCGCACCCGGCCATCCCGGAGGGCGTCCAGGAGTGCGCGCGCATGCTCCTCGGCCGCTCGGTCCTCAAGCCCGACGTCTTCGGGCCCCAAGGGCTCTTGCGCTGCGGCGAGGGCTGACAGTCGAGCTCGCACGGCGGACCAGCGCGACAGCGCGTGGTAAGGATCCCCGTCGTTCGCGAACGTCGCCATCCGCCGTTGAGACCAATCCCACCGAAGCAAGAGCCCGAGAAGAAGCCGCTGGGCGTCGCCGTCCGCGAGAGCGTGCGCTTCGTCTGGCGCGCCCTGGGGCTCGTCTGGAAGGCCTCTCGGCCTCTCACGGCCGCCTACGTGGTCATCATCCTCTTCGGCTCCGTCCTCGGACCGGCGATCGCGTTCGCCGGCAAGCACATCGTGGACGCGGTCGTGGCCGGCTCCCGCGACGAGGCGCTCCGGTGGGTCGCGGTCGAGCTCGGGCTCGTCCTCGCACAGGCGAGCGTCACCCGCGGCGGCACCCTCGTGCGAGGAGTCCTCGGCTCGCGCCTGGGGTACGACATCAACATCGCGATCCTCGAGCGCGCGCAGCGGCTCGAGCTCCGCCATTTCGAGGATCCCGAGTTCTACGATCGCCTCACGCGCGCGCGACGCGAGGCCTCCTCGCGGCCGCTGTCGCTCGTCACCGAGACGTTCTCGCTCGTGCAGCACACCCTCACGCTCGCGGGCTACGCGGCGTTGCTCGTGCAGTTCAGCGCGTGGGGAGTGCTCGTCCTGATGGTCGCCACGGTTCCGGCGACGATCGCGGAGATGAAGTACTCGAAGCAGACGTTCCGCATCCGGAACTGGCGATCGCCCGACACGCGCCGCCTGACGTACCTCGAGTACATCCTCGCGAACGACAAGCACGCGAAGGAGATGAAGCTCTTCGGGCTCGGCCCGCTCTTCCTCGGCCGCTACAAGGACCTCGCCGAGCGCTTCCACCAGGAGGACTCGCGCCTCATGGTCCGCCGCACGGCCGTGAGCTGGGCGCTCTCGCTGCTCGCCACCTTCGCGTTCTACGGGACCTACGGGGTGATGGCGGTGCTCGCCGCGCTCGGACGGATGACGCTCGGGAGCATGACGATGTACGTCCTCGCGCTCCGGAACGGGCAGCAGGCCTTCCAGCTCATCCTGAGCGGCATCGGCGCCATCTACGAGCACAACCTCTACATGTCGAACCTGTTCGCTTACCTCGACGCGGACCTGGACGCCGCGCTCGAGAAGCCCTCCGACGACGTCGCCCCGTCGCGACCGGAGCGCGCGCGCGCCGAGGGCAACGGCGCGTCGGTGCTCGATTCGACGCCGGAGCAACACGCGCGCGTCGCGTCCGCGCCGCCTGCGCCACTCGCGAAGCGGACGAACGGATCGGCGTCCGTCCGACCGTCGAGCGACGAGCGCGGGATCCGGTTGATCGGCGTGAGCTTCCGCTACCCCGGGCAGGCGAAGTGGGTGCTCCGCGACGTCGATCTCTTCATCCCGAAGGGACAGAGCGTCGCCATCGTGGGGCAGAACGGGGCGGGGAAGACGACGCTCATCAAGCTCGTCACGAGGCTCTATCGGCCGACGAGCGGGCACATCCTGCTCGACGGCAAGGACCTCGAGGACTGGGATCGCGACGCGCTCCTCGCCCGGTTCGGCGTCGTCTTCCAGGACTTCAACCAGTACCAGCTCAAGTTCCGCGAGAACGTCGGCGTCGGCTCCGTCGCGCACATGGACGACGGCGAGCGCATCGCGCGCGCGACGAGCCGAGGCGGAGCCGAGCCGATCCTCGCGAACCTCGCCGACGGTATCGATACGCAGCTCGGCCGCTGGTTCCAGGACGGCACGGAGCTCTCCGGCGGCCAGTGGCAGAAGATCGCGCTCGCGCGCGGCTTCATGCGCGAGGAGGCGGACATCCTCGTGCTCGACGAGCCGACCGCCGCCCTCGACGCCGAGGCGGAGCACGCCGTGTTCGAGCGCTTCCGGCAGCTCACGCAGGGTCGCACGACGATCATCATCTCGCACCGCTTCCCCACGGTCCGCATGGCCGATCGCATCCTCGTCGTCGGCGACGGCGTGATCCAGGAGGACGGCACCCACGCCGAGCTCCTCGCGGCGGAGAAGACCTACGCGCGGCTCTACCGGCTCCAGGCGCAGGGGTACTCCTGACGCGCGAGGCTGAAGATCACGCGCGCAGCGCCGTTCTGCGGCTTCGGAGGTCGGCGATGCGAACCGTGAAGAAGATCACGCCCGAGAGCGACGGCTGGTACCTGGACGAGGACGACGAGGCGGACGAGCAGACGCTCGAACGGCGCGTGCGCGTCGGCTCGCCGGAGCCGTCGCTCTTCGCGAACCACCTGACGAAGCGGGTGGAGACGCTCGACGAGCGGCTGCTCGCGATCGCGCGGGGCGAGATCGAGCCTGCGGAGTCTTCGTCCCCTTCGGCCGCGTCGATGGAGCTGGACGATCCGTTCGGCGGCCTCGTCCCCGTGCCCGACGCCGAGGACTGGATCGAGGCCGACGAGAGCTGGCTCGATCCGGACGTGGAGCGCGAGCTCCTGTCGAGCCCACCGAGCCGTCCGCCGGAGACGTGAGCGAGGGCCGGCACGGGCCAGGACGAACCTGGCCCGGCCATGGGGTCACGCGCGCGATGTCCGCGAAATCGCTCGCGTCCGCCGTTGGCGCGCAGCGTGCTCGAGGGCGCGGCATGAGCGAAGGACTCAACTCGGTCACGTTGTTCGGGAACCTCGGCGCCGATCCGGAGCTGAAGCAGACCTCGAAGGGCCCCGTGCTGAAGATGCGTCTCGCGACGAACTTCAGCTGGTTCGACAAGGAGAAGCAGCAACGCGAGGAGAAGACGGAGTGGCACGACGTCGCGATGTTCGGGCGTCGCGCCGAGGCGCTGTCCAAGATCCTCACGAAGGGATCGCGTCTCCTCGTCAAAGGGCACCTCTCGACGTCGAGCTGGGAGAAGGACGGGCAGAAGCGCTACCGGACGTCCGTGATCGCCGACGACGTCGTGCTCGGCGGAGGCGGTCGTCCGTCGAACGGCGGGTTCTCGCGTGCGCCCGCGCCGGTCGCGATGGCCGATCTCCCGTTCTGATCGCGTCCTCCGCGCACGGCCCGAGCCGGCCGTTCGTCCCTCCTCCGCCCGCGGAGTCGGGCGAACGTCGAGCCTCCACACGACGCCCGAAGGGCTCGGTGCTCGACGTCGCCACGGTCCTCGGGTGGAGGAGGGCGGGGACGCGCGCCGAGCGGGCACGCTGCGTGAGCGCGAGGTCAGAAGCTCGAGTTCGGCTGCTTCAAGAACTCGATCTCCTCGGGCGTCGACTGGCGACCGAGGATCTCGTTGCGGTGCGGGAACCGGCCGAAGCGCTCGATGATGTCCGCGTGGAGACGGGCGTACTTCAGGCCGCCCTCCAAGTATTCGCGCACGTCCTCGGGAGCGATCTTCGCGAGCCGCTCGAACGCCGTCACGCAGGCGTGCTGCAGATCGACGTTCTCCGCGTGCATGAGAGGCATGTACAGGAACGTGGCCATCACCGGGCCGAGCTCCTGCTCGTCGCCCGCGGCGATGGCCTCGAGGGCGGCGTCGCACGCGCGCGCGTCCTGGGCGAACGCCCGCGGCGTGCCGCGGAACATGTTCCGCGACATCTGATCGAGCAGGATCACGAGCGCGAGGCGGCCGCGCGGGGTCGCCTTCCAGCCGTCGAGCGCGCCGCGGGCGGCGAGCTCGAGGGTGCTCTGGAAACGGTCGCGGATCTCGCGGTCGAAGGCTTCGTCCTTCGCGTACCACTTGCTCGCGCGCGCGAGCGGTGGGCTGCCGGGAGGTCCGAACCAGAACTCGAGGATGTCTTCCGGGCCGATGCTGGTGCCCTCGACACGGCTTTCGCGGTCGCCGTCGGTCATGCTTTGCTCAACAGGTCGTCGAACGCGCGCTCGAACTCGTCGTCCGCACCGACCGCGAGCTGGCGGAAGGGCTGCTTCGGCTCGGCCTTCGCGAGGCGGCGCACGCGCTCCTGGACGTCGCGGTAGTTCGGGTCGCGACGCATCGCCTTCTGGTAGTACGAGAGCGCCTCCTTGTTCATCTTCTTCGCCTCGTACGCGGCGCCGAGCTCGTAGCAGAGGACGGTCTCCTGGACCGGGTCCTTGATCTGCGCGTTGAGGCCGAGGAGGAACGCGTCGATCGCCTCGTTGATGTTGCCGCGCTCGACCTGGATCATGCCGATCATCGAGCGGCACACGCACTCGCGCTTCGGATCGCGCGCGGCGATCTCGAACTCGCGGATCGCGTCGTCGAGCAGGTGCATCTCCTTGTAGGCGATGCCGAGGTTGTAGTGGGACTCGGAGTCCTCGACGCTGATCTGCTTCGCGACGCCTTCCTTGAACTTCGCGAAGACCTCCTCGACGTCGACCTGCTGGTCCTCGTTCGCGTGGCCCTCGGCGGGCTCGATCGCCCCGTAGTCGAGGCTCTCGAGCGCATCGAGCGAAGACCCGATGTCGAAGCCATGATCGTAGCCGTCGCGCGGCTTCTCGCGGGCGCCGCTGCCGCGCTCGGCCTCCATCGCCTCGATCTCGGCGAGGCGCTCGCGCAACAGCGGGTGGTTGGGGTGCTTGAGGAGCTGCTCGTCGAGGATCGCGCGCGCGTCCTCGAAGAGACCGCGCGAGCAGAAGAACTCGGCCTCCTCGAGCGCGTCTTCGAGCTCGTGGCTCGCGGCCGTCGCGATGGAAGGCGGCCTCGACGCGCGCGGGGGAACCTGCGACTGCGGCCGGCCGAACGCGGGCGGAGGCGCGTAGTCTTCCTGGGGGGCCTCGTCGTGGCCGCCGTGCGCGTCCGCTTCGGCGTAGGGATCGTGCGCGTCGGGCTCGTCGAGCGGGAAGCTCGGGAGCGACTCTCCGGCCGAGCCGTCCAGCTCGTCGTAGGCCTGTACCTGCGACGCTCCGCGGTTGATGTGGATCTGGCGATCGTCCGCGTAATCGGACGAGATGTCCGCCGGACCCATCTCCTCGAGGTCGTACGACGGCAGCCGATCGTGGCCCGGCTGCTCTCCGTACGCGCCGTCGTCGTGATGCGCGCCTTGCTCCGCCGCGGCCGCCTCCTCGTTCTCGTCTACGATCTCGTAGCCGAGCTCCTGGAGCATCTCGATCGCGCGCTGGTTCTGCGGATCGTAGGCGAGCACGTCCTGCAGGGCGCGTGCGGCGGACTCGCCGTCGAGCGCGTCTACGTAGAGGCTCGCGATGGCGAGCATCTCCTGGACCGCCTCCTCGATCTGACCCGCCTCGATGAGGACGTCGCGATACGTCTCGTGCAGGTCCATCGAGCGCGGCTCGACCTCGAGCCCCTGGCGTAGCGTCTCGATCGCCTTCGCATAGAGCCGGACGCGGCGGAACGCGTTCGCGTCCGCGAGGATCTTGGCGACGTGCGCCGCGACCTCCGCTTCGGAGTGCGGCGCCATCTCGTCGCTTCCATACACGTCGCCGCCCTCGGCGTACTCCTGCTGGCCGTCTTCGTAGTGGCCTTCCTCGTAACCGTGCTGGTACGCGTCCGCGCCGTACTCTCCGGCCTGCGGATCGCCGTAGCCGTCGCCGGCTTCGACTTCGTAGGACTGGCCGTCTTGGCCGTAGTCGACGGACGCGTCCGCGTAAGCGTCGCCGCCCGCGTCCGCGTAGGCCTCGCCGCCCGGATCCTCCTCGTAGGAGACCTCGGCGTACTCGACCGCGTCTTCCTCGATCTCCTGGGCGTCGATCTCCTCGACCTCTTCGTACGCGTACTCTTCGGCGGCTTCCTCGACCGCAGGCTCCTCGTACGCAGGGCCGGACGCCCGCGGGACCTGCTGCGAGCTCGTACGCGCTCCGTACGGTGAGGGCGGCGCCGGCGGCGGGGGCGGGGGCTGGTAGAGCGACTCGCCCGGCGGCGCCGGCTGTCCCCAGGCCGCGCTCAAGCGCGGAGGCGGCTCGGGCTCGCGCGCCGGCGGCTTCGGGGCCGGCGGCTGCGCGGGCGCCGGAGGCTCGGGCGCCATCGCGGCCGCGCCGTACGGCGGGACCTGGACCGAGCCGGTCTGCTGCGCGAGCCGGCGCACGCCCTCGTCGTGAGGCGCGACGCGCATCAGCCGCTCGAGGATCTCGCGGAAGAGATCCATCTTGCCCGTGTCGCGTGCGACGCGGGCCATCTCCTTCTGGACCTCGATGGCTTTCGCGCCCTGCCCGATGGCGTTGAACGCACGCGCGAGCAACGAGAGCGTGTCGAAGTCGCGCGGGTTCGCCTGGAAGCAGATCTGGAGCTTCGCGAGCGCCTGCATCCCGTCCTGCGGCTGCCCGCGCGACAGATAGAGCTCCGCGGCGATCTTCGCCTGCTCCGGATCCGCCTTGTGATGGAGCAGGCGCTCGAGGACCTTCAGCGCATCGTCGCGGCGCCCGAGGCTCGCGAGCTGCTGCGCGGCGGTCTTGAACTCGAAGACCGCGCCTTCGACGTCCTTCACGCGCGAGAGCGCCTCGGCGAGCCGGAGGTGCGGAAGCGGGTTCGTCGGATCGAGCTCGACGATCTTCCGGAAGACCTCGATCGCCTCCTGGTCCTTCTGCTGGCGCTGGAGGCGCGTCGCCACCTCGTCGAGCGCGGCGAGCGCGTCGCTCGTCAGACCGAGCTGCTGGTACAGCTCGGCGAGCTTCGGCGCGATGTGCCCGTACCGCTCCTCGAGGTGCGGGACGTGCTTCGCGATGATCTCGCGGATCTGTTTGTAGACGGCGATCGCCTTGAGCGCGAAGCCCTGGGTCGCGTAGAGCCGCCCGACGGACTCGTACGTGTTGATCGCGTCGGCGTAGAGCGCCTGCTTGGCTTGGAGGTCGCCGATCTTGAGGAGGGTCCGAGCGTCGTTCGGATCCGCCTCGATCAGCTTCCTGAGCTCTGCGACCGCCTTGTCGTATTTTTTCTTCTCGACGTACTTCTGGGCGGTCTCGAGCACCTTGTCGCGATTAATCGCCACGTCGACGAGGGCTCCTCGCGATGGGAGGTTGGGGCCTCCCGGACGCGTGTTGCAGATGGAAACAAGCCAAGGGAGGTACTCGGCGATCCACTATCGTCCGAATCCAGCACGCACGTGACGGGAAGGCAGGTGCGTGACGCATCCGGGACGGACTCAGAATAGCGTTACTCTTGGCAGGTTGCCTACTTGCGCGTGAACGGGGCCGCACGATCCCGGACGCCGGCGCCGGTGGGAGGGGCGCCCGCTCCGGTCGCCGGGAGGGGGAGCGCCCGCCACCAGACGGTCGGAGCGGCGGTACCGCCGCCCCGGTCGTAGCCGCACGCGGGGTCTCCGACAGCCCGGGCGGGGGACCGCGAAGCCATCTTCACATCTCCCCGCCGGCGCTCGTGCTGGTTTCCGGCGTGGCGTGCCCACCCGCCGACGAGCGGTCGCGTGCGTCCGCCGGTCGGCGCGTCGCAGCTCTGCCGCCCGACCGTCGTCGGTCGGAGCGACCGCCTCCCGAAGTGCGTGCGGCAGGGGCGACGACGGCCGAGCGTCGGACGCCTCTCCGTCCCTCTGGTCGGCGAGGGCCGCGGCACGAGACGGCGCGAGGACGAGGCATCGAGCCCCCGGTATGGCGGCGCCTTCGGCGCGCGCGCCGATGTGCGGCCCCGTCGATCGGGCCGCCGATACGGCCCGAGGACGGTCCACGGCTCCGCTGGAAGCGCGTGGCATTCGCGGCTACCTTGGCGCGGATGGCCACGCAATCCGCACTTTACAAGGCTCCCTTTGGTCCTGGCGGCGCGAGCGAGGTGGACGTGCAGCTTGCGGAGAAGCTCCTCGCCATCGCGCTGTCGCGCGGAGCGGACTATGCGGATTTGTTCTTCGAGTACCGGGCCGCCGGGGGGTTCGTCTTCGACGAGGGCATCCTCAAGAGCGCGTCCCGCGGCGTCTCGATGGGCCTCGGCGTCCGAGCTCAGCAGGGCGACGCGACCGGTTACGCGTACACCGAGCGGCTGGACTGGGACGCGATGAAGCGCGCGGCGGAGACCGCCGCCTCGATCGCGTCGGGCGGCGGTGCTCCCAAGCCCGAGAACATCACGCCCCGGACCCTCCCGAGCCGCTACGAGCTCGACCAGGTGACGCTCGACGTGCCGGGGATGGAGAAGAGGAAGATCCTCGAGCGCGCGGCGGCCGCGGCTCATGCGTACGACCCGCGCGTCGCGAAGGTCGAGTGCTCCTTCGCGGAGGAGCTCCGCGAGATCCTCGTCGTGACGAGCGACGGGAGGCTCGCGCGCGACGTCCAGCCCCTGATGCGGTTCGGCATCCGTGTGATCGTCGAGCACAACGGCAAGCGTCAGGAGGGCTCGTCCGGCGGCGGCGGCCGCACGACCATCGGCTACTTCGACGGCAAGCCGCCGGAGTGGCATGCGAGGGAGGCGGCGCGACAGGCCATCACGATGCTCGACGCCCAGGAGGCGCCGGCGGGTCAGATGGAAGTGGTGCTCGCGCCGGGCGACAGCGGCATCCTCTTGCACGAGGCCGTCGGGCACGGCCTCGAGGCCGACTTCAACCGCAAGGGCACGAGCAACTACTCGGGTCAGGTCGGCAACCTCGTCGCGAGCGAGCTGTGCACGGTCATCGACGACGCGACGCTCCTCCAGTCGCGCGGATCGATCAACGTCGACGACGAAGGCAACGAGCCGCGCTCGAGCACGCTCATCGAGAACGGCAGGCTCGTCGGCTACATGCACGACCGCCTCAGCGCGAAGCACTTCAAGCTCGCCCCGAGCGGCAACGGCCGCCGCGAGAGCTTCGCCTGCGTGCCGATGCCCCGCATGACGAACACGATCCTCGTCGCCGGCCCGCACGACCCGGAGGAGATCCTCAAGAGCGTCAAGCGCGGCGTGTTCGCGAAGAAGTTCGGCGGCGGTCAGGTCGACATCTCGAACGGCGACTTCGTCTTCTCCCTCACGGAGAGCTACCTCGTCGAAGACGGAAAGATCACCGCGCCGCTCAAGGGCGTGAACCTGATCGGCAACGGCCCCGACGTCCTCCGCAAGGTCACGATGCTCGGCCACGACGTCGCGACGTCCGACGGCATCTGGACGTGCGGCAAGGACGGGCAGAGCGTCCCGGTGGGCGTGGGGTGTCCGACGATCAAGATCAGCTCGATTACCGTGGGGGGGACGAAGGTCTGAGGTGTAAGTCCTCAGTCCTCAGTTCTCGGTCCTCAGCTCGGAGTCGTTTCATCCGCCAGGTCTCGACGCCGGCCGCAGCCGGAACGCGTTGCCGCCGCGACCGATCGTGACGGCTCCCGCGCACAGGAGTCCCCGTGCCGCCCAAAGCCTGCGGTTGGGGATGATGCCGAATTGCAAGGCGTTTTCGGGGAGTGAGGGCCGGACGGTGAGCTCGGACCTGTACGGAGTCGATCCGCTGAGGACTGAGGACTGAGGACCGAGGACCGACCGACTCCCAGACATCGAGGACTGAGGACGGTTACCGGATCGCTGTGGTAATCCCCCCGTCGTGCCCTCGTTCGTCGTCGTCATCGGCCACGGCCCGGACCTCGAGTCCGAGGAGGGGGCCGCGACGCTTCTCCGGACGCTCGGCGCGGAGGTTCGAACGCTCGACCTCTGGGAGGAGGGCGGGAAGCTGTTCGACGAGGAAGGCGCGCGTGCTCGCGCGATCGTGATCGAGGCCGGCGAGCGGCCCGATCTCGCGGTGGCGGCGCTCAGGGCCGTCCGGAAGACCGAGGAGCTCTCGAACACGCCCGCGATCATCGCCGTGCCGCCGAGGCAGATCGCGAGCGTCGATCCGTCGAGCGGGTTCGACGACTTCATCGTCATGCCGTGTACGCCCGTCGAGCTGTACGCGCGCATCCGTCAGCTCGAGTGGAAGAAGAGCGAGTTCGCGACGGAGGAGCGCCTCAAGGTCGGTCCTCTCGTGATCGATCGCGCGGCGCACGAGGTCATCCTCGAAGGTCGATCGATCCAGCTCACGGCCAAGGAGTTCGCGTTGCTCGCGTTCCTCGCCCAGAACCGCGGGCGCGTGTTCTCGCGCGAGACGCTGCTCGCTCGGGTGTGGGGAGCACGCTACGAGGGCGGTCCGCGCACGGTCGACATCCACGTGCGGCGCCTCCGGATGAAGCTCGGCGACGCGCTGCCGCTCGAGACGCTGCGCGGCGCCGGTTACAAGCTGCGGACCCCGGACGAGCGATGACGACGAGGAAGACACGACGAGCGCGGAGCCGGGCGCGGCTGGTGGTGAGCATCGGCTGCCCGTGCGGCATCGGACCGGAGGTCGCGGTCGAGGCCGCGGCGCGATCGGAAGCGCGTGTCCTTCTCGTCGGCGATCTCGGCGCGCTCCGGGCCGCGGCGCGCGTCCGCGGGGTCGCGACGCCGCTCGTACGCGTCGCCGACGCCCGCGAGGCCTTCGAGGCGCGCGCGGGCGAAGCGCTGTACGTCTTGCAGCCGACCGCGCCGCTCGCCGCCGCGGATCGCCGGCCAGGCCGACCGGGGCGGGCCGCGGGAGCGGCGCAGCTCGCGTGGATCGACGTGGCGACCGACCTCGTGACGGAGGGCGCCGCGGACGCGCTCGTCACGGGGCCCGTCGCGAAGGAGGTCATCGCGCGGTCGGGCGCTCGCGGCGCACGCAGCTTCTTGGGGCACACCGAGCACCTCGCGCGACGGCTGGGCGCGCCCGAGGTCACGATGGCGTTCTGGACCGAGCGGCTGACGACGTCGCTCGTCACGACGCACCTGCCGCTCGCGAAAGTTCCCCGCGCCATCACTCCGGCGGCGGTGGCGCGCGCGACGTACTGGACCGCGCGCTTCGTCGAGCGGCTCGGACGCGCGGATCGCCCGCTCGCCGTCGCCGCGCTCAACCCGCACGCAGGCGAGGGTGGGCTCCTCGGTCACGAAGAGGCCCGCGCGATCGCGCCGGGGATCGAGCGCGCGCGCAGGAGGCTCGTGCGGGAGAAGGTCCCCGTCGCCATCGAAGGCCCCGTCCCGGCCGAGAGCGCCTTTCGCTTGGCGGCGGGCGGTCGATACGCGGCGGTGGTCGCGATGTACCACGACCAGGCCACGATCCCGATGAAGCTCCTCGGCTTCGGCGAGGCCGTCAACGTGTCGCTCGGGCTGCCCATCGTGCGCACGAGCGTCGATCACGGCACGGCCTACGATCAGGCGGGGAAGGGGACCGCCGATGCTCGTGGGATGCGCGAGGCGATGAAGCTCGCCGAGCGCCTCGTGGGGCGCGTGTGACTGCCTACTCGCGGAAGAAGGGCACGGTTGCGCGAGGGGCGACGGGTGGTTCGTGAGGCCGCGATCCCCTGGAGCCTGGAGCCCGGAGCCTGGAGCCTTTCCTCAGTGATGCGGGACGAACAGCTGGTACGCGAGCCAGCCGCAGACGATGAGGAAGATGGCCACCGCGGCGGCGTTCCATTGCCACGGCGTCTTCGTGCGCGGCGGGGTCTTCGTCGCCATCAGCATCTGCGTGGCCGCGACGATGATGCCGTCGATCTTCTTCTGTGCGCGCTCGGCTTTCTCGGGATCGTCCTTCAGCGCGCGGTAGCGGCCGGCGAGCTCGGGGAGCTTCTCGTTCTTGATCGCGTGATCGAGGATCGCCGCGTGGGGCTTGTCGTCGTCCCACGCCTCGAGCGTGCGCTTCCAGAGCAGCTCGAAGACCGCGTCCCGGTCGCCGATCGCCACGAGGTCTTCGACCGAGGGAGCGGGGACGGCCTCGGCCTTCGCCGGCGCGTCGCTCGCGCTCGGCTCGGTGCCGCCCTCGGGGTCCGTCTTCGCTTCGTCGCCCACGGCCTCAGTCCCTCGATCGCACGGAGCTCTGCTTCGTTCGTCGCGAGAAGCTCTCTCCGTCTTGGTTCTACGCCGACCTCGCGCTGTCGATCCAGATCGTCACCGGGCCGTCGTTCAAGCTCGTCACCTTCATGTCGGCGCGGAACCGGCCCGTCTCGACGCGGACGCCCTGCGCTCGGGCTTCTTCGACGAACGCCTCGTAGACCCGCTCGGCCTCTTCCGGCGGCATGGCGGCGTCGAAGCTCGGTCGTCGCCCCCTGCGGACGTCGCCGTAGAGCGTGAACTGACTGACGACGAGCAAGGCGCCGCCGACGTCGACCACGCTCCGGTCCATCTTGCCTTCTTCGTTCTCGAAGATGCGAAGGCCGAGGATCTTGGAGAGCACGTACGCGCGGTCCGCGTCGGTGTCTCCCTTGCCGGCTCCGAGGTAGACGAGCAGGCCGCGGTCGATCGCGCCCGTGACCTCACCGTCGACCTCGACCTTCGCCCACGCGACTCTCTGAACGACCGCTCGCATGGCTCACATCGACAGCGCGCGGCGGAGCTCCGCGACCTTGGCGAACCACTCTTGCCGCTCGTACGGCTCGTTGAGGATATAGAAGTCCTTCTTCGAGAGGCCGACGCACCCGAAGCAGTAGGTGCACCCGCTGCATTCCACGCAACGGACGAGGTACGCGCTGCCGACGCAGCGCTCGCACTGCTCGCAGTGCGAGCACTGGATGCAGCCCGTCGAGTCGATCATGTGCGAGCACTCGGTGCAGTCGACGCAGCCCGTGCAGTAGTTCGAGCGCACGACGTTCTTGCAGTCCTTGAGGAACGTCGAGTCCGTGCAGCGCTCGCAGCGCTCGCATGCCAGGCAGCCGACGTTCTCGGTCGCGGTCCGATGCGAGCGCAAGAGGGCGGCGAGGCGCCTCTCGAACTCGGGAGCTGTGAGGGGAAGCGAGGAGGCCATGGTTCGTCCGCGTGCTGACCACGCTCGTCGCGACCTCGGCTCGGACCGCCGGACCGCACGAGAGATGGCGCCTTCCTAACGCGCCCGGGCACCCGCGAAAAAACAAACGTCGTTTGTTTGGCCCAGGTCGCAGATTGTACGACCTTACCCTCCATGCGGGCAGGCCCCTGGCTGCCCGACCTGGAGGAGGAACACGAATGAAGCGCGTCGCTTCCTCGCTCGTGGCTCTGGCGATCGCGATGGCACCGATGACCGCGCTGGCCAAGCCGGCGCCTTCGAAGTCGCAGTCGGCCTCGCAGGTCCAACGTACCGCCGCGGGTAAGGTCAAGCATCGCAAGGGCGACAAAGGGAAGGTCGCCGAGAAGGGCAAGGAGCGGACGGCGGCCGCCCGCGTGAAGGAAAACAAGAAGGAAGGGGCGCGCGTGAAGGCCACGCCTCACGCGCACGGCGTGGATCTCGCCGGCGCTGGTCACCGTGAGCCGACGTTCGACGATCACGGCGTCCTCGTGCAGGCGTCGGCGAAGAGCACGGGCTCGCGCGGAAAGGTCGTGCCTGCGAAGGCGACCGAGCTGCCGCCGCTCCCGAACCCGAACGAGGACAAGCCGAGCAAGGGCGGCGCCGAGAAAGAGGCGCGCAAGCCGACCGCGAAGAAGCACGCTTCCGACGAAGGCGAACACACGCGCGACGAGGAGCTCGCCGAGCTCGTCGCGCGCATCCGCGGCATCGGCAAAGCCTCGACTGCCGGAGAGCACGCGGACGAAAAGAGCTCGCGCTCTCGGGAACGGGTGGCGAAGGCGGGCGATCCGGCCGACGACGCGACCGAGCAGGCGTCGAACGAAGGACGCACGAAGGGACGCGACGACGGCGTCGTGAAGAACGCCTCCCACGTGACGCAGAAGGGATCGCCGTGCCTGAAGGATCCGGTCGAGATCGTCCGCGGTCCCGAGGTGGAGCGCGTCCGGCTGACGAAGTGCGACGGCTCGGTCGCGCCGCTCGCGATCGAGCAGCTCTCGATCCTCGTCCGTCCCGGCAGCGTGGCGCGTCCGACCGCGCCGCTCGCCGAGCTCGCCAAGAAGCCGGGGCCGAACCTCGCGCACGGAATCCGCCGCGTCGATCCGCGTCTCGTCGTCCGTCTCCAGAGCGTGGCCGAGCATTTCGGCAAGCCCGGCGCGCCGGCGAAGCTGTTCATCATCTCGGGCTACCGCCCGGCGTCCGTCGGCAGCATGCACTCCACCGGGCGCGCGGTCGATTTCCGAGTCGAGGGCGTGAAGAACGAGGATGTCGTCACGTTCTGCAAGACGCTCCCGGACACGGGCTGCGGCTACTACCCGAACAGCTCGTTCGTACACCTCGACGTGCGCGATCCCGGCGCCGGTCACGTGAGCTGGATCGACGCGAGCGGCCCGGGCGAGACGCCGCGCTACGTGACGCAGTGGCCGCCGCCACCGCCGCCGCGCGAGGCGGAGCGTCTGGTCGACCGCGTGAGCGTGACGTCGCGTAGCTTCGCGGAGCTCGCCGCCGAGGGCGAACGCCTCCTGCGCGCACGCCGCCCGCTCGATCGCGAGAGCATGCCGGAGCCGGTGGACGAGCACCCGGCGGCGCCGGCGCCCTAGTCGCGAGGACTTGGCCCTCTTCGAGGGAGTCCTCAGTCCTCAGTCCTCAGTCCTCAGCGGATTCGGTTCTCGCTTTCCGCAGACGAAATGAGCGCGGGCTGGTAATGACCGACTCCGCGCTCTTTTCGTGTCTGCAGTGGAGTGCGTCGTCGGCTGGATGCTCCGAGAAGCAACGGCGTCGCCGGATGCTCGAGAAGCGGTGACGCGGCTCCATGCTGTAGAAGCGGCGTGTCTCGAGGTTGCGCAGCACGAGACGCGTGGCGGGCTGCGGAAGGGTCGCAGTCAGTTCTTGCTGAGGACCGAGGACTGAGGACTCCTTTCCGCGGCACGGGCCGCTCCCAGGTCGTCCCGAGCCTCACCGCCGTCCAGAGCCTGATCCCGCCGTCACGGTCCGGCACAGCCCGTGAGCGCCCGAATGCCCGCAAGGGCGTCTTTTCGCGGGCTTGCGCCCTCGGCGCCGGTCGGCATGCGCCTCGCAGTGCTCGCATGCGGTGCGGAAAGCTCTCGGAGGATGGCGATGAAGCGGATCTGGATGGCCTGTCTCTCGTGCTCGTTGCTGGCGCTCGCGGCGTGCACTTCCGCGACGGATGCCGCGCAGTCGGAGCGCGCTCCGTCGCCGCCGCCGGGAGGAGACAAGGCCGGCATGCCGGCACCGGCGGAAGGGGCGGCCAAGGGCGCGGCCGGGGACGGGGAAGGCGGAGGCGCCGACCAGCTCCAGGCTGGAGTCCTCACCGCGGGCGTCTGGGACGACAACCTCAACTTCGACTTCTTCAAGGAGTACCTCGCCGAGGCTTCCTCTCTCCCAGACGTGCCGTCGTTCCCCATCGAGGAGCACGAAGCCGCGCGCGACAAATGGAGCCAGCGCACGGGGGCCGGAGAGCTCGACGTCGCGTTCGTGATCGACACGACCGGCAGCATGGGCGACGAGCTCTCGTACCTTCAGGCCGAGATCGACGACATCGCTCGGACGATTCAGTCGAATCACCCGCAGATGCAGGCCCGGTACGGCCTCGTCGTCTACAAGGACACGGGCGACGAGTACGTGACCCGGTCGTTCGACTTCGAGACCATCGACGCGTTCCGCGCGGCGCTGAGCGCCCAGAAAGCCTCCGGCGGCGGCGACTTCCCGGAGGCCGTGCCGGAGGCGCTCGAGGCGATGAACACGCTGTCGTGGCGGGCGGGCTCCGTCGCGCGCCTCGCGTTCTGGGTCGCGGACGCGCCGCATCACTACGGCACGGAGGACGTCGTGAAGCAGCACATCCAGACCGCGATGGCGAAGGACGTGCACATCTATCCGATCGCCGCGAGCGGCACCGACGACACGACGGAGCTCACGATGCGCATCGCCGCGCAGCTCACGGGCGGGAGGTACGTGTTTCTCACGGACGACTCGGGCGTCGGCAACGCGCACGCGGAGCCGCACATCCCGTGCTACCACGTGACGAAGCTCAACAGCGCCATCGTCCGCATGGTGGAGAGCGAGCTCGCAGGCAAGCGCGTCGAGGCCCAGCAGAACGAGATCATCCGCACCGTCGGCAACCCGACGCCGGACGGCCGCTGCGAGACGTCGAACGGGCCGGTGGCGATCTACTGAGGCGTCGTCCTCAGGACGGTAGGGCGCAGAAGCCTTCGTAATCGATGTAGGTCGTGATCGAAGGCGACGGCCCGCACACCGGGCAGTCGGGCGCGCGGCGCAGTCGGAGCTCGCGGAACTTCATCTTCAGGCTGTCGTACGTGAGCAGGCGCCCGACGAGCGGCTCGCCGCGGCCGAGGAGCAGCTTGATCGTCTCGGTCGCCTGCAACAGGCCGATGACGCCCGGGAGGATGCCGAGCACGCCGGCCTCCTGGCAGCTCGGTGCGAGGTGCGGCGGCGGCGGCTCGGGGTAGAGGCAGCGGTAACAAGGACCGGGCTCGATCCCGAGCTTCTTCGCGGCGCGCTCGGGGACGAACGTCGTGAGCTGGCCGTCGAAGCGGAAGATCGAGCCGTGCACGACGGGCTTCCCGAGCCAGACGCTCGCGTCGTTGACGAGGTAGCGCGTCGGGAAGTTGTCCGTGCCGTCGACGACGACGTCGTAGTCGCCGAACAAGCGCTCGACGTTGGAGCTGTCGAGCCGCTCCTTGTAGCCGACGACCTTCACGTCGGGGTTCAGGTCCTTGAGCACCTTCTCGGCGCTCTCGACCTTCGGCTGCCCGACGCGGCTCGTCGCGTGGAGGACCTGGCGCTGGAGGTTCGATGCGTCGACGACGTCCGCGTCGACGAGGCCGATCGTCCCGACGCCGGCCGCGGCGAGATAGAGGCCCGCGGGGGAGCCGAGCCCGCCGGCTCCGATGAGGAGCACCTTGCTCTTGAGGAGCTTCGCTTGGCCGGCCTCGCCGACCTCGGGGAGCAAGAGGTGCCGCGAGTAACGCTCGCGCTGCGCGTCGGTGAGGTGCGGCGGCGTCTCGACCGGATAGCCGAGGTCCTTCCATCGCACGAAGCCCGGGTTCGCGGTCTCGACGTTCGTATAGCCGAGCTCGGCGAGCGTCTTGGCCGCGAGCGCGGAGCGCGTGCCGCCGGCGCAGTACGTGACGATCTTCGTCGTCTTGTCCGGCACCCGGGACTCGACCTGAATCTCGAGGAAGCCTCGCGGGATCGAGATCGCACCCGGGATGAAGCCCGCGCGGTACTCCTCCTTTTCGCGCACGTCGATGAGCGTGTACGGCTCCTTCGCGTCGAGGCGGCGCTTGAGCTCTTCGAGCGACACCTCCTTGGTCTCGCGTCGAACGCTTGCGATGAGATCGGCGTAGGTCGTCGGCATCGTCGTCCTCGGGGCCCGGCGCGGTCGCCGGAGGCGCATCCGTTATAACGGATCCCTGGCCGGCGGTCGAGCCGAGGCGTTCACTCGATTGGATGCCGCAGCGGTCAACCCATTCCGAGCTCGACCCGCAATCGCGTGACGAGCGCGGCGCCGTCGCTCGGTCGGCCCTCGTCGGGGCCGGTGCAGGCGGCGGCGAGCGGGCGCCAGCGCGCGGAGGCGGCCTGGTCCCCGGCGACCTCGAGGACGTCCTCGAGCACGCGGCCGAACCCGTAGACGTCGTCGCGCGGATCGCTGGCGCGGCCCTTCATACGTTCGGGTGAGACGTAGCCGAGGCTGCCGGGAGGGCTCGGCTCGCCCATGCGGCGCGCGGTGCCGAAGTCGGTGAGGATCGCAGCGCCGCTCCTCCCGAAGATCACGTTCGCCGGCTTGACGTCGTGGTGCACCCATCCGGCCGCATGCACGCGCGCGAGGGCGTGCGCGAGCGGCACGGCCCAGCGCTCGATCGGCAAGAGCTTGTGCACCTCTCGACCACGGATGCGATCGCGCAACGCGCCCTCGGGCGCCCACTCGAGGGCGATCCAGCCGTGGTTCGGATCGACGTCGAAGACACGGACGATCCCCGGACCTTCGAGGCGCACCGCGACGCGCGCCTCGTGCGCGAGCTGATGACGATCGCGCTCCGGCTGGTGATAGACCTTGAGCGCCACGTGACGGCCGAGGTCGCGGTCGACGGCCTGATACACCGCGGCGGCGCCGCCGCGTCCGACCTCGCGCAACAGGTCGTACGGGGCGTCGGGCTCGCGCGCGACCACCGTCGCGCCCGCGGCGACCGGCTTCTGCTCGAGATCGAACCCGAGCTTGGCGCGCCATCGCTTGTGACGCTCGCGCGCGCCGGGATGATCGAGATCACGCAGCAGCACGCGCTCGATGAGCGAGAGCGCCGTCGGCAGGTCGCCGCGTCGCTCGGCGAGGTCCGCGAGGAGGACGAGCGCGGGCGACGAGGACGCGCCTTGCAGCACGCGCGTCGCGCCTTCGGGCTCCCCGCGATCGAGGAGCGTCGCGCCCAGCGCGAGGAGCAGCGGATCGGGGAGCTTGCGGATCTGCGCCGTGCGCGCGAGCTCGTCGACCATGCGCGCCTCGTCGGGCGTCGATCGCAGGGCCTCGAACGCGGCGAGCGCCTCGTCGTCCGTCGGGCCGCCCGGCAGGCCGACCGCGAGCAGACGCGCGAGCTCCTTCGGCATCGGCGCGGCCGTGGGCCCTTCGGGTGAAGCGCTCGCGGGCTCCGTGCGCTCGCCGGGCCGCTCCGCAGGCTTCCTCCTGAACAGATCCCAGAAGCCCATCCCTCGGCGTCTCTCCCTCGTCCGGTTTCGTCAGGTGCCGATCACGCGCAGCATCGGCTCCGTTCCGCGCTTCGTCGAGACGGCGTCTCCGACGAGGAGCGTAGCGCGTGGGACGAGCTCCACGTCACCGGCGAACACGCGCGCGCCGCTCGCGACGAGCTCCACCCACCCGTCGGGACCGGTCGCGAGGTCGAGGCCGGGGATCGGCGTGTGCGTGGGGCCGAGGGACGCGTAGTACCTCTCGCCGGCGACCTCGATCTCGATGGCTCCCTCGAGCCGCTTGCTCGGCGCGATCCGGATCGGCACCTCCTTGCCGAGCTTGAGCTCGAGGCCCTCGCCGACCTCCAGCGGCCCGGCGAGCCGGATGCCTCGCAGGTGCGTCCCGTTGCGGCTCTCCAGATCGCGGACGATGACGGCCGAGCCCTCGCGCGCGATGCGGAGGTGCCGCCGGCTGACCGCGTTCGAGGAGACCTTGATCGCGCCGTCGGTGCGGCCGAGGACGACCTCGTCGCCGAGGACGAGCGTCCAGCGCTCGCCGAGCGCCTCGAGGGTGATGATCGGCGCGACCACGCGTCGCGCGCGGAGCGTGTTCGCGCGCTGCCGGAGCGAGGCGTCCTCCTCCGATCGCAGGAGATCTTCGAGCGCCTCCAGCGCCTCTCGGCGCTTGCCGCACTCGATCATCAGCTCGACGTCCTTCGTCCGCTGGTCGCGCGCGCGCGAGCTTCGCTCCTTGCTCTGCTCGGCGGCGAGCAGGAACTCGAGGCGCTCGACGTCGCCGGCGGCCTGGAGAGCGCGCGCTTCTCCTTCCTTGTCGCCCGCGCGGGCGTAAGCCTCGGCGGCCTTGAGCGGCTCGTTGATGGCCTCGAGGTCCCGCGCCGCCTCCATCACCTCGTGGCGCGCCACGGCGCTGACGGCGGTGTCTCCGGCGAGCGCGAGCAAGAGCTCGGCGCGTTTGAGACGCGCGGTCCGGTTCGTCTCGGTTCCTTCCGGGGCGAGCTTGGCCGCCTGCGTGTAGAGCTGGAGGCGCGTGCGGGCGTCGATCTCGGCGTCGCCGCGCAACGTCATCACGCGGGCGACCTCCTCGTCCTCGCCCGCCTCCCCGAAGAGCTCAGCCGCTTTGACGAGATCGCCACGCAGCTCGGCGGCGCGCGCCTGGGCGAGGACGCGTCCTTTGCCGAACCACCTGTCGAAGAGAGCCATCGGCCGAACCCGGGCAACCACTCTACTCCGAGCGCCGTTCCGAGGCCCGACGAGACGAGACGCGGGCGCCTCCTGCCGCGGCGCCGGCGCGAGGTCGGTACATGTGCGCGAAGACGCGGTGCGGGCGCCCGTGCGCACGAGTCGTTGACGTATTTTGCAGCATCACCGACGCTTAGCATTCGGTCGCTCGAGGATGCGGTGCACCCTGAGCCGGCCAAGGAACTCACCCGGCCCGTGGGGCCGGAAGAAAAGAACGTCGATGTCGAACAACAACAGGCTCGGGGAGCTCCTCGTTCGGGAGAAGCTCATCTCACTCGCGCAGCTTCGACAGGCTCAGGACGAACAGAGTCGCTCCGGTCAGAACCTCGGCTACACGCTGGCGAAGCTCGGGTTCATCAGCGACCAGGAGATCACCAACTTCCTCTCGAAGCAGTATCGCGTCCCGACGATCAACCTCGACGAGTACGAGATCGAGGGGGAGATCCTGAAGCTCGTCTCGAAGGAGCAGTGCGAGAAGCACCGGGTCATCCCGGTCTCCCGCGCGGGCAGCTCCCTCATCGTGGCGATGGCGGATCCGACGAACCTCCACGCCATCGACGACCTGAAGTTCCTCACGGGCTACAACATCGAGCCCGTCATCGCGAGCGAGACGGCGATCGCGAACGCGATCGAGCGCTACTACAGCGTCGGCCCCTCCTACGAGGAGGTGATGGCCGGCTTCGACGAGTCGGAGATCGAGTTCACCGGCGAAGAGGAGGAGCTGAACGTCCTCGAGCTCGAGAAGGCGAGCGAGGACGCGCCGGTCGTCCGGCTCGTGAACATGATCCTGCTCAACGCCATCAAGAAGGGCGCGAGCGACATCCACATCGAGCCGTACGAGAAGAAGCTCCGGGTGCGCTACCGCATCGACGGCGTGCTCGTCGAGGAGATGACGCCGCCGCTGAAGCTGAAGAACGCGATCGCGAGCCGACTCAAGATCATGAGCCAGCTCGACATCGCCGAGCGCCGCCTGCCTCAGGACGGACGCATCAAGCTGAAGCTCGGCAAGGGCCGCGAGATGGACTTCCGCGTCAGCGTCCTGCCGACGCTCTGGGGCGAGAAGATCGTCTTGCGCCTCCTCGACAAGGGGAACCTGCAGCTCGACATGACGAAGCTCGGGTTCGATCCGAAGCCTCTCGAGGACTTCCTCTGGGCCATCCACCAGCCCTGGGGAATGGTGCTCGTCACGGGCCCGACGGGGTCGGGCAAGACGACGACGCTCTACTCGGCGCTCTCCGAGCTCAACAAGGTCTCCTCGAACATCAGCACCGCGGAGGACCCCGTCGAGTACAACCTCGCCGGCATCAACCAGGTCCAGATGCACGACGAGATCGGCCTGAACTTCGCGATGGCCCTCCGTGCGTTCCTCCGTCAGGACCCGGACATCATCATGGTCGGTGAGATCCGCGACTTCGAGACCGCCGAGATCGCGGTCAAGGCGGCGCTCACGGGCCACCTCGTTCTCTCGACGCTCCACACGAACGACGCGCCGGCGACCATCTCGCGTCTTCTCAACATGGGCGTCGAGCCGTTCCTCATCACGGCGTCCGTCAACCTGGTGCTCGCCCAGCGTCTCGCGCGCAAGGTCTGCCTCGACTGCCGCCAGCCGATCCAGGTCGACCCGCAGGTGCTCCAGGAGGTCGGCTTCACGCCGGAGCAGATCGCGATGGCCGAGGGCCGCCTCGTGAAGGGCTTCGGCTGCCGCACGTGCAACGGCACCGGCTACAAGGGGCGCGTGGCGCTCTACGAGGTCATGCGGTTCACCGACTCGCTGAAGGAGATGGTCCTCCAGGGATCGTCGACCGCCGAGCTCAAGATGGCCGCGATCAAGCAGGGCATGGTCACGCTCCGCATGGCGGGCATCGCCAAGGTGCTCGACGGCATCACGACGACGGAGGAGATCCTCCGCGTCACGATGGCCGACTGACCCGTCGGGCTCGCGTCAGTCGCGGACGACGAAGTTGTCGAGGGCGATGCGCGTCTTCCCGCCCCCCTCTCTCGCCCAGTAGATGGGCGCGAAGACGCGCAGGTCGCTGTCTGCGAACGACGCGCCGAGCGGGAGGTCCAGCTTTGCGCTCCCGACGGTCATCGTGACCGTGCCGCCCACGCCATCGACGTCGACCTCCACGTGACTCCACTCGCCCATGGGGGCGGGGGCGATCCGGACGGCGTTGTCGCGGGCGGGACAGCCGGCGTTCCCCCGCCACTCGCCGTCCTGCAGGATGACGTAGATGTCGCACGAGGAGCTGCCGGAAGAGTAGAGGACGGCGATCACCTCGACGTAATCGTTCACGTTGTCGAGGACGAGCAGATCGGCGGCGACGTGCAAGGTCGCGGCGGCGCGTCCGGGCCGGACGTCCAGGCCTGCGTACGTCAGGCCCGTGCTCGGTGGCTCGGTGGCGGCGACGAGGGAGGTCGGCGGAGAGCGCGAGACCATCGAGTCCAGCGTGATGGTGCCGTTGCGCACGGTGAGGGGAAGCGAAGAGAGCTCGACGCCGTCGAAGTCGCTGCAGAAATGCGTGTTCGGTGCGCCGCAGAGCGGGCTCGCGTCGCTCGCGTCGCTCGCGTCGCTGTCCGGGGCGTCGGTCGTGGCGCCCGAGTCGACGACAGGCGCGGGGGCCTGGCCGTCGGCGGCCTCCGGTCGCGACAGGCCGTCCAGGTCGAGCGCCAACGTGCATGCCGCGGAGCATGCGAGCGCGACGATGCCGACGAGGATACCGGATCGGCGCATCCTCCCCATCGTAGCGTGCGGGCTGCGGGCAGCGAGACGAGATGCGGGCCGCCGGCCGGGCCTCTGCCGTCACGTCCGTACTCGCCCACCACGCGAGGACGCTGATAGTCTTGCAAGCTAGAGGCATGGTCTTGGGGGAGTCGGAAAGGGCAACGCGATGACGCAGAGCGGAGACGTTCGAGTGAATCTCCATCAGCTCCTGAAGGCGATGGTGGAGAAGGGCGCGAGCGACATGCACATCACCGCGGGTGCCCCGCCGTTGCTCCGCATCGACGGTGAAATCATTCCGCTGAAGCTTCCGCCGCTCACTCCCGTCGACACGAAGCAGCTCTGCTACTCGGTCATGACCGAGGAGCAGAAGATCCACTTCGAGAAGGAGAGCGAGCTCGATCTCTCCTTCGGCGTGAAGAACCTCTCGCGCTTCCGCGCGAACATCTTCCTCCAGCGCGGGGCCGTCGCCGGAGCGATCCGCACCATCCCGTTCAAGATCCTGTCCTTCGAGGAGCTCGGGCTGCCGCCGGTCATCGCGGACATCGCGAACAAGCCGAGCGGGCTCGTGCTGGTGACGGGACCGACGGGCTCGGGCAAGTCGACGACGCTCGCGTCGATCATCGACAAGATCAACTCCGAGCAGCGCGTCCACATCCTGACGATCGAGGACCCGATCGAGTACCTGCACCCGCACAAGCTGGCGGTCGTGAACCAGCGCGAGGTCGGGCAGGACACCCAGTCCTTCAAGGGCGCGCTCCGTTACGTCCTCCGCCAGGACCCCGACGTCGTGCTCATCGGCGAGATGCGCGACCTCGAGACGATCGAGGCGGCGCTGACGATCGCCGAGACCGGTCACCTCGTCTTCGCCACGCTCCACACGAACTCGGCGGTCTCGACGATCAACCGCATCATCGACGTCTTCCCGCCGCACCAGCAGGATCAGATCCGCAACAAGCTGTCGTTCGTCATCCAGGGCATCATCACGCAGCAGCTCCTCCCGCGCGCCGGCGCACCGGGCCGCTGCCTCGCGATGGAGATCCTGATCCCGAACGCGGCCATCCGAAACCTGATCCGCGAGAACAAGGTCCACCAGATCTACGGCCAGATGCAGGTCGGCCAGGAGAAGTTCGGGATGATGACGCTCAACCAGTCGCTCCTGAGCCTCTACCTCCGCCGCTTCATCACGCTCGAGCAGGCGCTCAACCAGTCGACGGAGCCCGACGAGCTCCGGACGATGATCGAGGCCCATGCCGGAAAGGCGGGGATGATCGCGCCCCCGCAGCGTCAGCCGTACCGCTGAGCGCGTGCGGCGCTGCGCAGGTCGGGGACTCCGGGCGTACGGAGCGCGCTCCGCACGCAGCCGCGGGTTCATGCTCAGGCCGAGACCGACGATGCCCACCGTGCGTGCGATCCGAGAGGCTCTGGTCGACGTGTCGCGGCGCTACAGCCGAGTGGCCCACGAAGTCGAGGACCTCGCCCACGACATCCTCCTGTCCGCCTTGCGGCGTGGGCTTCCCATCGACGGCGAAGCGTTTCTCCGCGGCCTCCACGGTGCCGTCCGACGACACAGCGCCTTCCTGGCCCGTAGCGCCGGACGGCGCCGCGCTCGTGAGGCGCGCGCCGCGAGCGATCGCTTCGAGAGCGGCGACGTCGAGGCCGAGAACGCTTTCGCCGAGGGCGCCCCGGTGTCGGCGCTGCCGCCGGCGCTGCGTACGACGCTGCTCCTGCTGCTCTCGGGGCTCGAGAAGCCCGAGCTCCGTTACGTGCTCGGTGTGAGTGATGCAGCGCTGCGCAAACGATTCCAGGCGTTGCGGGAGAAGGGGCCCTTCGTTCGCCCCGAGCTCGGGAAGACGATTTTGCCTCGTCCTCGACTACGCCGGAGCCAGGTCGGACTGCTCCGTCGGCTGGCGGTCGTATCCGGCGAAGACGGGCAGGCGCGACGGATGCTGGCGGCGAGCGATCCGGACGGTCACGGTCTGATCTTCACCGAGGTGCTCACGCCCAGCCCGTGGCCGGCAACTTCCGGCGCGGCGTCGGCAGTGAACGACCGGACGCCCGCGAAAGGAAAGTCATGCTGAACGGTCAGATCAAGAACCTTGCCATCGTCTACACGGTCAAGGACCTCGTCCGCACGCACCGCTTCTACTCCGAGACCCTCGGTCTTGCGTTCGAGGTGACCGACTTCGAAGGCGGTTATCTCCAGGCTCGCCTGCCCGGCGACATCGAGCTCGTGTTCTTCGCCGGCGACGCGCCGCGCGGGGAGACTCCCCAGGTCGTCTTCGGCCTCTCCAAAGGCGGGATCGATGCCATGGTCGCATCTCTCGCCGCGGCGGGCGTCGAGCTCGTCACCCCGGTGACCGAGGCTCCTGGCGGCTGGTCCGTGACGTTCAAAGACCCTGAGGGGCACCTCCTCGGGCTCTACCAAGACGGTGCGCTCCCCCGCTGAGAGACGGATCGGCTGACGGCTTCACCGCAGGCTGCTCGACCGGCGACGGGACCTCGCCCGCTCTTCGCGCGAGGTCCCGGTCTCCGGAGGGCCTGCCGAGGCCGAATCGCTACTTCCCGCCGCGGCGGAGCCGCGCGCTCAGGCGTTCGAGCCTCCCCGGCGAGCCGCCAGCGCCTCGGCGAATGGTAAGAGGATGCTCGCGCCATCGTCGTACCGACGCCAGCACTGCCGGATGCTGACAGGTCGAACGAAGGCAAATCGCTGAGGACTGAGGACTGCCAGAGGCAGCAGGTCACCTGCGGCGTGCAGCCTTCACTCCGAGCTTCTCGGCAGCGAAGGCGACATCCGGATTGGCGAACCCCGCCTGCACGATCGGCAGCGTGTACTCCTTGCCGTGCCGGACGTCCTTCATCGCGCCGTAGGCAGCGGCCGCGATGATCCTCGCCGTGATCGGGGCGGCGGCGGGCGGCGGATCTTCCTGCGAGACGATCGCGCGGGCCTCGTCGGCTTTGCCGTGGGCGGCAGTGGCGTAGGCGCGGAGCCACTTCGAGAGAGGGCCGCCGACGTTCGGGTAGGTCTTGAACAGGGCGAGGGCGTCGGCGTCGCGCTTCGCTGCGACGAGCGTGAAGACGCGCTCGGTGAGGGCGCGCATCGTGATCGTGCCGCTCTCGAGGGCGATGCGGCTGAACTTGTCCGCGTCTTCGAGCCTGCCCTCGTAACGGGCCAGGCGGGCGAGACGGATCGCGCGAAGGGCACGCGGCTCGCCTTGCCACTGCGCGGCGATCTTCCTCGCGAGCTCGAGGTCTCCGGCGTCGAGCGCCCAATCCATCGCGACGAGGTCGGCCCACGGGGCCTCGTCGTCCGCCATGTCGAGGACCTTGTCGTTCGTCAGGCTCTTGAGCTGGCCTGCGAGCAGCGCCTGGCCGCGGACGAGCGGAACGGCGAAGGGGACGCTCTTCGCTTCGTCGGGTAGGGCGTCGAGCGCACGTGACATGCGCTCGCCGTCGAGCTTCTCGTACGAGGCGGCCGCCGTCACGATGGCGACGTCGAGCGCGGTCGGGGGGAGGTCCTCGACCGCCTTGAGCGCCTCGTCGAGGCGCGCGCCGAGGAGCGCGACGCGAGCGGCGAGCACGCGCGCCGGAGGATAGACCGCCGAGAAGGAGACGGCCGCGAGCGCCGCCTTGCGCGCGAGGTTCTCGTCGCCCATCACGAGCGCGATGCTGCCGAGCCAGGCGGCCATGCCGGGCGTGTCGACGACGTCGAGGCCCTTCTGAACCGACGGTCTCGCCTCGTCGAGCGCGCCGCGTTGGAGCGCGAGGAGCGCCCGCGCGGCGTGCGGGACGGCGCGGAGCGAGACCGGGAGCGCGTCGCCGTGCTCCGTGACGGCCGCGAGCTCGGCCGGCGGCTCGCCGCGGAGCGGATCGCGCGTCCACGCGAGCACGACGAGCGCGGGGCCCTCCGTGCGCGTGGGATGTCGCGTGCGGAAGTCCTTCGCGAGCGCGGCCGCCTGCCGATGATCGCCGTCGACGGCCATCGCCCGCGCGAGACGTACCTGCGCGATGACGAGCTCCGGATCGAGCTTCACCGCGGCGGCGTAGCGCTCGAGGGCGCGAGGATCGCCTGCGCGCTCGAACGTCGCGCCGGCGAGGAGCTGGAACCATGCGTCGTCTTGGGCGGCCGAGTCCCACTTCGCGACGGTCGCGGCGGCGCCGGCGGTGTCGCCCTGGAAGAGGAACGACGCGACGTGCGCGAACGCGAACTTCTTCTCCTCGACGCCGACCACCTTGGCGCGCTGCACCGCGTCCTCGAACGCGAGATCGGCGCCGCCCTTGAGCAAGCCGACGGCGGCACGCTCGTGCAGCCAGGTCAGCGCGGCGTGCGGCGATCGCGACTCGAGCTCGAAGGCTCTCGCGATCGACTTTTCGGCGTCGGCGAGCCGCGCGGCCTCGCCGGCGCGGAGATCGCCATCGACCGCGGCGAGGAGCTGCTCGGCCTCGACGTGCGCCTTCGCCCGCTGGTTCATCACGTAGAAGTACGTGCCTATCCCCACGCCCACGAGGAGGACGGCGAGGCCGATGAGCGTGTACGCGTGGAACCACCGCCGGACCTTCTCCGGTCTCGTCCACTCGAAGAGCTGCGGTCCCGCGAGGACGTCGGGCTCGTAGATGCCGGCGATCTGCAGCGCGTCGAGCACGTCGCGCGGCTCGGGGACGACGGCACCGCCGAGCTGCGCCGGCGGTCGCTCGAGCGACTTGAGCAGCAACGGGTTGACGGGGCGATCGGCCTCCGCTCGAGCCCGCAGCGATCGATCGGAGTCGCCGCTGCGCGGGCTCGCGGGTGCGCCGAAGCCCGCGGTCGCGGCATTCGCCGCACGCGGCTCGCCCGGCAGGGTCGTCACGTCCGAGACGTCGGGCGCGATGCCGTGCGAGCGGATGTCGTTGTCGCGCGTGGTCTGGATGTCGAAGGAGAGCCCGCGCGTCGGCGTCGTGAAGATCTGGTCGTCGGGCGGGGGTACGGCCGGTCCCGGTCCAGCGGCGAGCACCGGCGACGACGACAGCGGCGCGAGCGCAGCCTCGATCGCGGCCCTCACGTCGTCGTCTTCGCGGATCGCCGTCTCGATGTCGTCCTCGGGATCGGCGGGGACGGCGTGCACCGGATCGCGGCGCGGGACCGTCACCTCGGGATCGCTCTTCGTCGCAGGCAGTCGGGGCGAGCTCGCCGCCGCGACCGCCGCGGCGACGGCGTGCTGTCCGGACGTGTGCTGGACGGGGACGAGCGCCCGGGCGCGTTCGAGCAGCGTCTTGGCCACTTCGCCGGAGCCGAACTCCACCGCTTTCTGCAGGACCTTCTCGGCGCGCTCCGCGTCGCCCCTCCGGAGGAGGACCTCGCCGAGCCATCGATAGACGTCGGCTTCCCGAGGCGCGATGCGGCCGGCGGAGAGGAGCACGCTCTGGGCGTCGTCGAGACGGCCCGCGTCCGTGTACATCCGTGCAGCGGCGAGCAGCGCTACGACGTCGAGCTGACGGGACGCATGGCTGCCCACGATCTCGACGAGATCGGGGCGACGTCCGTCTCGCAGGGCTTCGCATAGCGCCACCGTCCGCGCGGTGTCCGGGTTCTGCTGCCACCGCGCGAAGAGATCCTCGATCGACTCTCGGTCCATGTGCGCTGCGAAGCGGCGCCTGCCGCGAGACTAGCCTACCGAACTTGGGCCTCCGCCCCAACCACTCGGAAACCGCTCGGATCCGGATAAGCGACATGACCACCGACCCGCGCGCGCTCGGAGCGCAGCGGTGCGCCGGCCTTGTTCGGCGCCGTGGCTGGGGAGACTATGGGCCCACCGAGGTCGGGCCGGCGAGGACGTCTCGATCGACCGATGCCGAGCGAACCGGAAGCGAACCGGACGAGAGGAGCCGACATGAGCGAGTCAGAAACGACCTTCCAGCACGCGCCGTCCTTCGAGGTCGGCGAAATCGGCGGGAACATCCGGCACGGCAAGCTCGAGGCGATGTACGAGGAGCTCTTCGCCGAGGTCATCGAAGACGGCGTCATCACGCAAGAGGAGCGAAACCGCCTCGACAAGATGGCGGACAACCTCGGCCTCGATCGCGCCCGTCTCCGCAAGCTCGAGCAGGCGCTCCAGGCGGCCTACGAGGCGCGGCATCGGATCGTCATCAAGGACCTGTCCTACGTCGACGAGCCGCCGCCCGCGACGATCGCGCCGCTCGAGGCTGCGACCGATCAGCGCACGCTCGCGCTCGAACGTCGCATCAAGTTCCTCGAAGCACGCGTCGCGGAGCTCGAGCGCGAGCTCGAGGAAGCCCGCGCGCGCGTGAGCATCGAGGTCGACCTGTCCGACGTCTCGCCGGGGAAGGACGTCCCCGACGACGATCCCGTCGAGCTCGCGCGGCGCGTGCGCCACGATCCGCGCGACGTCGAGTCGCTCCACGCGCTGTACCGGCTCTACGGAAAGTCCGGCGACCTCGACCGCCAGTGGTGCGTCGCGCACGTCCTGTCGTTCCTCGACGCGGCGGACGCCGACGAGAGGGCGTGCTGGGAGAGGCACCGGGAGTCCGCGCTCATCCGTCCGACCGCGTCGGTGACGCAGGAGGCTTGGAAGCGGCTCTTGTTCCACCCCGAGGAGGAGCCGCTCGTCGGAGAGATCTTCTCGGTCGTCGTCTCTGCGGTCCTCATCGGACGCCTCTCGGCGCTGCGGCGCGACAAGCAGCTCATCAAGCTCGATCCGGCGCGCAAGCAGGATCCTTCGACGACCACGATCCAGGCGGTGCGCTGCTTCCACTGGGCGGCCGCGATCCTCGGGATGCACTCGCCGCCGCTCTACGCCGATCCGGACTACGACGGCTTCGTCGAGATGGTCCCTGGCGTCCCTCCGGCGTCACGCATCGGCGCGAAGGCGCTCTCCGGCCGCTCGGCGGCCGAGCTCGCGTTCGTCGCGGGTCGGCATCTCGCGAGCTACCGCGAAGAGCACTTCGTGAAGATGCTCGTCCCGACGACCCGCGGCCTCGAGGACATCTTCCTCGCGGCCCTCTCCATCGGCAACCCGGGCCTGCCGCTCAACGCGCAGGTGAAGCAGCTCGTGGTGCCCATCGCGAACGCCATCGAGCCGATCCTCGAGCCCGCCGCGATCGACCGCCTGCGCGGTCACTTCCTCCGCTTCGTCGAGGAAGGGGGGCGCACGAACCTCCAGCGCTGGGCGGTGGCGTCCGACCGGACGATGGCGCGTGCAGGCCTCCTGCTCGCGAACGATCTCCGCGCCGCCCACTCGATCCTGGCCCTCGAGGACGAAGCACACGCCGACGAGAAGATGGACGACCTCATGAGCTTCGTGCTCTCGGATCGGTACAACAAGCTTCGCAAGCAGATCGGGATCGCGATCGGCTGACCTCACGCATGCCCGAGACATCCGACAAGGCGACGCGCGCGCGATGGCTGCTCCAGGCCGCGATCGGGGTCGGGTGCCTCGCCATCGTGCATCTCGCGCTCCGCGGATCGTCCTTCGACGACCCGACGGTGGCGGAGCCCGGCGCCTCGTCGACGGAGGCCGAGCCCGCGCGTGCGCCTCCGTCGAGCGCTCCGGAGGCGCGCGTGGCGACCGGCCTCTCGAAGACGGGATCCTCCGCCCCGCCGATCACGAGCGGAGCGGACATGACCCAGCTCTTGCTCGAGGCCAAGGCCGTGGAGGCTGCGCGCTCGGCGCTCGCGTCGGGCGAGCCGGAGCGGGCCCTCGAGGAGCTCCGGCTGTACGAAGAGAGGAGAGCCGGCGAGGCGCTACGTCAGGAGGCGACGCTCCTCAGGATCGAGGCGCTGATGCTCGTGGGACGGAAGGCCGACGCGCTCGCCCTCGCGGAGGCGACGCGTACGGATCCGTCGTTCGACTCGTACCAAGGACGGATCGGGATGTTGCTCCAGAGCGGCGCGGACGCCGCACGCTGAGCAGGCCGGATCAGCCCGTCTGCAGCCAGCCCTTCTTCTTCGGGAGCGCGCCGCAGAACGCGCACTGCGGAGTGGACTCGTAGAGCGGGGTCTTGCAGTGCCAGCACGCGCGGTCGGGCGCGTTCGTCTCGGCGTGCGCGACGTAGGCGCGGTACGACGTCGTGTGCGCCGGCGGGGTGGTCTCCAGCGCGACCTTCCTGCCGTCGTGCGTGCGCACGTGCGTCGACCTCTTCGGACGCGGCGGAAGACCGGACAGCGCGAGGACGAAGAAGGCGTTCGCGCACGCGTCGAGGACCGCATCCTCGCGGATCACGATCGCGTCGCCGTCGACCCAGACGCGGCTCCCGTCGACGAACAGGCTGTCGGGGGCGAGGTCCTGCCACTCGATCGAGCGCGCCGGCTGTCCGGGGTTCTTCCAGCAGAGACGGCGCACCGTGACCACGAAGCCCTCGTCGCCGCCGCCGAGCAGCGTCGCATCGTGGAGCGCCAGGATGCGCTCGTGCGCGGGCAGGTGAGAGGCGTGCGCGCGCCGCGCCGCTCGCTCCTTCTTGGGCGGCACGTGCGGGCAGACGAACACGCTCTCGATGCCGTCGCCGAAGTGCTGTCGCAACAGATCGAGGACCGACTCTTCCGTCATCGGGATCCGCGCCGCGTCCTCGCTGTCCTGCCACGTCGACGGATCGACGATGATGCCGCTGAGCGGCGGCGCCGGATACGAGCCGCCCGCTTGCATCGTCGCGAGCACGCCGCTCGAGCGGTCCTTGTGCTCCGTTCCGCAGTACACGCACGACGAGGTCCCCGAGGCGTCCGGCGGCGGCAGTCCAGCGCCGCACGTCTCACAAGCGAGAGCGCCAATCGTCATGCTCGAGCCCTCCGCTCCCGTCTCCCTCATGCGAACTACGATGCTTCACAGCGGCGGCTTCCCTTCAAGCCTCAAACGCGTATCGGGGGCAGTGCATACGTGTCGGTACACGATGCGATGCGGCCTCCTTGCTTCGCGCGAGCGAAACGGTTCTTCGAGGCTCCAGGCACTTCAGGCTCCAGGCACTCCAGGCTCCAGGCACTTCAGGCTCCAGGCTCCAGGCTCCAGTTAATGGCGTCGTGACTCGAGCGAGACGTGAAAGCGACGTGGAACGAGTCCTCAGACCTCACTTGAGTCCTCCGTCCTCAGACCTCAGTCCTCAGCGTCCGAGGATGCGCGCGTGGAGCGCGCGCGTTCATCCTTCTCTCGTCCTTTCTGGAGCCGTCGGCTTTCAGGTCACGGGACGAGGGCGGTGTGCAGGAGAGCCCGGGAAAGCTGGAGACTGGAGACTGAAGTCTGGAGCCTGGAGCCCGGAGCCTGGAGCCTCAATCCGAAAAGTCGTTCGTCAGATACAGCTTCCCGCCCGAGTACACGAGGCCGACGCCGATGCGACGGAACGCCGGGTTCATCATGTTGTCGTAGTGCCCGCCGCCCGGGCCCTCTTCCCACATGAGCTTGAGCATCAGGTCGATCTGCTTCTTGCCGTTCTTCAGCGGATCGGGATCGAGGCGAGGGACGCCGTTCGGATCGCCCTGGTTCTCGGCTGCCTTGGAGCCGAAGCCGGGCGCGCCCTTCGCGTTCGCGGCGAAGTGCGCGTGCGGGACGTGGTCGCGTGCGAGCCGCTCCGAGGCGCGGCGGGCGAAGGCGCTGATCTTCGCGTCGTAGAGCAGCGGCGGGAGCTTCTTCCTCGCCCGGTACGCGTTGACCTGCTCGACGTTGTACTTGACGAGCGGATCGGCCGGATACGGATCCGCCGGTCGCGGCGGGGGAGGCGGGGCGGGGACCGTGCGCCTCGTCGTGCGGATGATCGTGCGCTTGACGCTTCCGTCCGGCCGGCGCTCGACGACGACGCGTTCCTCGACCTTCTCGTCCGCGTCACCGCTCGACACCGTCGAGCCCGCGCGGCCCCCCTGCGCTCCGCCGCACGCGAGCGTGGTCGCGGCGAGCATGGCGACGAGGAACGAACACGTCCGGCGGCTGCGCATGCGTCGATCCTAAGCGACGCTCGCGCGCGCGATCATGCGTTCTTCACGGCTGAGCCCGAGCGGGTCGCGACGATGTGCTCGAACGATCGCGACTCGAGCTCGGGCATCGTCAGCGTGGTCGTGCGCAGATCGTCTTCGTCGAGCGCGCCGCACGCCATGCCGCGGAGGAAGAAGTTGAGCAGCCCTTGTCCCGTGGCGGCGTCGTCGAAGACCTGTCCGATGCGCGTGGCCTGCGTGGCGCGCTCGACGAACGTACGCAGGCGCTCGGCGAGCGCCGCGCGCCGCTCGAGGAAGTACGCGAAGAGCGCGCCGTAGCGCGCCGGGAGCTGCGCGGGATGAAGATCCCAGCCCTGCCAGATGCCGACCTCGGCGGCGCGGCGTACGTTCCGGGCGTGGGCCTTCCACGCCGTGTGGACGGCGGCGGCGCCCTCTTCGGCCGGCGCTCCCTTCGGAGGGATCGGCATCAGCGTCGTTGCGCCGTCGGCGACGGCGACGACGTGCGAGACCGAGAGCTGCATGACCATCCGCGCGAGGTCGCAGTACGGGTGATCGAGACGCTGGTCGCCCGCGGTCACGCCGAGCTCCGCGGTCAGGTCGTACGCGCCGAGGTGAACGACCTCGGCCCGTCCGCGCGCGGCCTCGACGAGGGAGGGAAGCGCGACGCCTCCGCGCTCGTCGAAGAGCGCGCGCGGCGTCTCGATCATGAGCTCGACGCCGATGCGCGGAGCGCCGAGCGACGACTCGAGCGCCTCGAGGAGGCTCACCAGGGCGTCGACCTCGGCGGTGGTCGTGACCTTGGGAAGCGTCACCGTGAAGCCCGGACGGAGCGCGCCGTTCGTCGCCCGCGCGAGCGCGGTGACGAAGAGATCGAGCGTGCGGATCGCCCGGCGCGTCGTCGTGCCCGACAGCGCCTTGATGCGGATCCCGATCGAGGGCCCGGGCGGCGTCGCGGCGAGCTCCTTCGCCGCACGGACCGCTTCGGCGTCTTCTTCTTCGTCCGCGCGGAGGCCGTAGCCGTCCTCGAAGTCGATGCACATCGCCTCGAGCGGAGCGCGCGCGAGCTTCGCGCGGACCCGCGCGGCGACGATGCGCGCGAGCTCGGGGTCTTCCACGCCGACCGCCTTGCCGAAGGCGAGATCGTCCGAGCCCCACGACTCCATCGCGGACCGCGCCAGGTCTCCGAGCTTCGCGGGCGTCGCCGCGCGAAACAGGTGGGCACCTCCGTAGACGACGTGGACCGGCCGCGGCGTCGAGGCCGGCATGCGAGGCCGCTGCCCCAGCCGGCGGACGACGTCTTCGACGATGGTGGAAGTGGAAAGGGACAGCTCGAACGTCATCGACCGTCCCCTTTAGAAGAGACCGCGGACCGACACAAACGCGCCGGCGTGCCGATTGCATCGGTTACTCTCCGCGTGAAGGAGAGAGCGATGATTCGGACACCTCTCGCACTGGTCCTTGCAATCACCGCGACTTGCGCCCTGGTTCAGGGATGCTCCATGCAGGGGGACTCCACCCTTTCGGAAGAGGGAAGTGGGGACGACAACCCCCAGGGCGGCGCGGTCGACAACGCCGGGGACCAGGGCCAGGCGGGCGAGCCTGCCGCACCGCCCAGCACGGAGTCGCCCGGCGAGACACCCGCGACGCCGGCGCCGGAGCCTCCGCCTCCTCCGAAGTCGACGATGACCTTCTTCGTCACGAGCACGGGCACGACGAACGGAGGGAACCTCGGAGGCCTCGAGGGCGCCGACAAGAAGTGCCAGGACCTCGCGGCCGCGGTCGGCGGTGGCGATCACACGTGGCGCGCGTATCTGAGCGCGGAGGGAGTGAACGCGAAGGACCGGATCGGCCCCGGGCCTTGGTTCAACCAGAAGGGAGAGCTCATCGCCTCCAACGTCGAGGAGCTGCACCAGTACAACCGCGTGTTCTCCAGCGCGCTCATGCTCGACGAGAAGGGCAACCCCGTCCCGGAGGGCAAGACGATGATCCTCACCGGGACGAAGCACGACGGCACGGCGCTACCGCAGACGTGCAACAACTGGACGTCGAACCAGAACAACCAGCAGCACCGAGCGGGAGACGCCGCCGCCGACACGAATCCGCTGCTCGGCGTGCGCTGGAACGACGCCGTCAAGAACTACGGCTGCTCCCAGAACGCGATCAACCAGAACAAGGGCGAGGGTCGCCTCTACTGCTTCGCCGTCGACTGAGCAGGGATTGCGGCCGGGCGGAGTCGCGATAGAAGTCCGTCCGCGTGAAAAAGAGCGATCAGCCAGAGCCTCGGGGCCGCGTCGTGCACGGCGATTGTCTCGACGTGCTCCGGTCGCTTCCCGACGCATCCGTCGATCTCGTGTACGTCGACCCGCCGTTCAACACGGGGCGGGTGCAGCGGCGCGAGCGCATGCTCGCGCTGCGCGACGACGAGGGCGATCGCACCGGCTTCGCCGGGCGCCGGTACCGCACGCAGCGTCTGTCGATCGACGAAGGGTTCGACGACTCCTTCGACGACTACCTCGGGTTCCTCGAGCCTCGGCTCCGGGAGGCGCATCGCGTGCTCGCGCCGACGGGGAGCCTCTACTTCCACATCGACTATCGGGAGGTCCACTACTGCAAGATCCTCCTCGACCGCATCTTCGGGCGCGCGTCGTTCATCAACGAGATCATCTGGGCGTACGACTACGGCGCACGTACGACGAAGCGCTGGCCTCCGAAGCACGACAACATCCTGTTCTTCGCGAAGGACCCGAAGCGGTACCACTTCGACGTGACGGAGGTGGACCGCATCCCGTACATGGCGCCGGGGCTCGTCGGTCCGGAGAAGGCGGCGCGCGGAAAGCTCCCGACGGATACCTGGTGGCACACGATCGTGAGCCCGACCGGCAAGGAGAAGCTCGGCTACCCCACGCAGAAGCCGCTCGGGATCCTCCGACGCATCGTGCGCGCCTCGGCCCCGAAGGGAGGTGTCGTCCTCGACTTCTTCGCCGGCAGCGGCACGACCGGGGCGGCGGCGCTCGAGCACGGGTGCCGCTTCATCCTCGTCGACGAGAGCCAGGCCGCGATCGACGTCATGAAGCGACGCTTCGCGGGGGAGCCCGGCATCGTCTTCGAGCGCATGACCGCGAACGGCGCTGCCGCGCGCGTCGATCGTCAGGCCGCCTCCGTCTCGAGCTCCTTGAAGAGCGGGGCGAGCTCCGGACGCGCGCGCAGCGGCTGACAGAATCGCGTCGTGAGGTCGAGGAGCTCCGCCTCGAGGCGCTCCGCCTCCGCGGCCTGCGCACGGATGCGCGACTCGTGGCTCTCGCGCGCCTCGTCGAGCTCTTGCTCGTGCTTCGCCAAGGCGGCGCGGAGCTCGCGGATCTGGAACTCGAGATCGTTGACGACGCGCTCGGCCGCGTCCGCGGCCTCCTGCGCGTGGCGGGCCTCCTGCTGTAGCGCGAGCCACTCGTCGACGGCGTCGGCGATCGCCCGGTAGGCCTGGGCGAGATCGCTCGAGGGCTCGAGGAATCCGCAGCGCCCCTCCCAGAAGAGCGCCTCCTTGTGCGCGGCCTGGTAGCGGTCGCGCGCTCCCTTCACCTCTTCCTCGCAACGTCGTGACGCCTCGCGGGCGTTGCGCAGCTCCTCCTTCGCCTTCGAGGCGTCGACGCCGAGCTGGTCGACGGCGAAGCCGAGCTGCGCGCGCTTCTCGCGGCCCTTCGCCTCGATCCGCTCGAGGGCCTGCTGTGCCTCGTAGGTCTCGAGGCGGAGGGCGACGACGCGGCGGACGAGATCGTTCGCTCGCTGCAGCAACGCCGTGAGCTCGTCGGGCGCCTGAGCCTTCGCGCCGAAGGCCGTCGTCAGCATCTGCTCGAGCAGGACGATGCGCCGCGCCCACTGGTCGCCCGGCCCCGCTGCGAGCGTGGCCGGAGGGGCGGAGTGGACGGCCTCCTCGGCCGCGGACGGCGGCGGCGCCGCCTCCCGATCCTTGATGATCTCGAGCAGATCCTGGTGGACGCGATGCGCGTCGACGGGGCGATCCGCCGGGGCCTTCGCGAGCATCCGGAGCACGAGGTCTTCGAGCATCGGAGGCACGCGGACGTTGAGCGAGCGGAGCGGCGGGGGCGGCTCCTCCACGTGCTTGACGAAGAACGTCGCCACGTCGGGCGCGTTGAACGGCAGCTCGCCCGTGAGCATCTCGAAGAAGACGACGCCGAGCGCGTAGATGTCGCTCGCGGTGCCCGAGTCCTTCCCCATGATGCGCTCGGGCGCCATGTACTGCGGCGTACCGAACAGCTCGCCCTGGTTGGTGAGCCGCGCGTCCTGCCGGCTCCGCGCGATCCCGAAATCGAGCAGCTTGACGAGATCGGTTCCGTCCTCGCGACGGCAGAGGAAGATGTTCTCCGGCTTGATGTCGCGGTGGATCACCTCGAGGTCGTGCGCGCGCGCGATCCCGCGGGCGGCCTGGATCATGATCTGGAGGGCGCGATCGACGTCGAGAGGCCCACGCTCGATCACGGACGCGAGCGACTCTCCCGTGAGGAGCTCCATCGCGATGAACGCCGTGCCGTCCTCGGTCTCGCCCTGGTCGTAGATCTCGATGATGTTCGGGTGGGCGAGCTTCTGCGCCGAACGCGCCTCGCGGCGGAAGCGCTCGCGCACGATCGGATCGGCGGCGAGCAGCGGGTTCATGATCTTCACCGCGAGATGGCGCTCCGTCCGCTTGTGTCGCGCGCGGTAGACGTTCGCCATGCCGCCTTCGCCGATCAGCTCCTCGATCACGTAGCGGCCGGCGAGGACCGTCCCGATGCGCGGATCGGGCAGCATGACGAGCTCGGACCCCTCGACGAAGCAGTACGTCGCGTCGTTGGGGTACCGCATCTTGCACTGGGGACACGTCTTCACGGCTCGCTCGACCCCGCCCTCGCAATGGAACCCGAGACGTCTCCTCCACGGGAGGCGCGACGACGCCCCCCGAGATCATTCGCCGATGATACGCGCTCACCACACCGCCGCATATCCGGCCCGCGATCGGGCGCGTCGAAGGAGGTGCGGGGGCCGCCGCTTCTTGGGATTTCTCCTGGGATGACCGATACTCGGAACGGCGTTCAGGATCGGCGATGCATTTCCCTGCTCCCAAGCGGCCGGCTGGAGCCGAAGGGGCTCCGATGAGCGGCCCCCATGCACGACCGAGCGCAGGAGGCGCGATGTCGCCGCCGTTCCACGGGCGTCACGCGCCGCCGCCGAGGCGGCCTCGGCGGTGGGGGTTGCGGCTCGGCATCGTCGGCGCGTTCCTCGCCGCCGTCGGCGGCGCCGCGCTGTTCGCGAAGCTCCGCTACCTGCCCGACGCGATCGTGCTCCCCGGCATCTCGGTCGATGGCGAGCGCGTCCCGGAGGGCGCCGATACCGATGCGGTTCGTGCGCTGGTGGAGGCGCGCGCAAAGCGCCTGCTCGAGCGCAAGGTCGCGCTCGCGATGCCCGGCGAGGCCGCTCCGGCGCTCGTGGCCACCCTCGAAGAGCTCGGGATCCGCGTCGACGTCGAACGCACGCTCTCGCTCTTGCTCCGTGCCGGCAAGGACGGAGACCTCATCACGCGCGCCGAGGTCGCGCGGGACGCGCGCGAAGGCAAGATCGACGTGCCGCTCTTCGTGCGCGTCGACGAAGAGGTCGCGATGGAGCGCCTCGACGCGCTCAAGGAGGTCGAGGACACCTCGCCCATCTCGGCGCGGCTCGATCTCGACAAGCACGAGACCATCCCGGAGAAGGACGGCCGGTACATCGACGCGCACGAGACGATCGCGGCGCTCGAGCTCCTCGCGCGCCGCGGCGCCGCGCCGGAGCCCGGCGGCGATCCGGCGGTCGCCGCGATCACGCTGCCGGTGCGGGCGTTCGCGCCGCGCATCTCCTCGGCGTTCTTGAAGAGCCTCGACATCTCGACGGTGCTTGCCGAGTACGAGACGTACTTCTCCCGCCGAGGCGAGCAGGCGGGCCGAGGGAAGAACATCGACGTCGCCGCGCGGAAGCTCGACGGCCTCGTCCTCTCTCCCGGAGAGATGGTCAGCTTCAACGAGGTCGTCGGCGAGCGCAGCGAGGAGAACGGCTTCGAGAAGAGCTGGGAGATCTTCAAGGGCGAGATGGTCGAGGGCATCGGAGGCGGCACGTGCCAGGTCGCCTCGACGTTCCACGCCGCGACGTTCTTCGCCGGCTTCGACGTCCTCGAGCGACTGCCTCACTCGCGCCCGAGCGCGTACATCCCGATGGGCCTCGACTCGACGGTCGTCTATCCGGCCGTCGACCTGAAGGTGAGGAACCCGCATCCGTTCCCGGTCGTCGTCCACGCGAAGACGATCGGCAACAAGCTCCGCGTCGAGCTGCTCGGCAAGACGCGTCCCGTGCGCGTCGCCTTCGAGCGAGAGATCGTCGAGACGATCCCGTACAAGCGGAAGATCGAGGAGGACCCGACGCTCTCGGGCAAGAAGGTGGTCGTCAAGCAGCACGGGATCCGCGGCTACAAGGTCAAGCGGACGCGGATCCTCACGTACCCCGACGGGACGAAGAAGAAGGAGGAGACGACGGACACGTATCCTCCGACGATCGAGATCTACAAGGTGCCCGTCGGCTTCGACGTCGCGCTGCTCCCGCCGCTGCCCGAGGACGACGGTGAGGCGTCCGAGCTCGGAGAGAACCCGTCGCCGGCGCCGCCGTCCGCCAGCACGCCCTCGCAGGGCACCGACGTGACGGCCTCGGCGAGCGCGATCGTGACGGCGGCCGATACGACCGCGAGCGACATCGAGTTCGTCGACGCTCCAGGCGCTCACGCACCGACGGCTTCGCAGCGCGCTCCCGAGAAGAAGCTCCGGCTCCGTCGCTGACGGCGGGATCGACGATCGCGGCTTTCGTCACGACGCGGTCGACGCGCGACGTCATCGAGCGCGAGGTGCCCGCGAATTTGACGCCTCGCTCCCTACATGGGAATCATCGATTGATGAGGTCGAAAAGCCGCTTCGTCCTCCCGCTCGTCCTGTTCGCCGTCCTGTCGGGGGAAAGCGCGCTGGCCGCACCGCCCGCGACGAAGCCCGCACCCGCGCAAGCTGGGAAAGGCAAGGAAGCGTCGTCGAAGAACGCGTCGCGCGGCGCGCCGAAGGCGAGCGGCTCGAAGAACGTCCGCACCACGGAGATGGCCACCCGGCGCGTCATCTCCGGCGGGCCGACCTACGACGAAGCGGCGCTCGGCGCCGACACCCCCGAGCTGCGCGCGCTGGCGGCGGCCGAGCGCGAGCTGTTCCCGCCGTCGCAGCGAGACCTCTCCGCGCCGTGGCCTCAGGAGCTGCCGTTCCCCGTCGCCGCGACCGACGACAAGCCGCGCGTCCATGCATCGGGCCTTCCGCCGGCGCCGCCGCCGAGCACGCCGCCCACGGTCTCCGAGTCCGGTCAGGACCTGTCGTGGCTCGCGAAGCTCGAGATGCCCGACCTGCCGGTGCGCTGGGATCCGCGGGTCGTGCGCTATCTCGAGTTCTTCAAGAACGATCCGCGCGGGCGCGCGACGTTCACGCTCTGGCACAAGCGGTCGGGTCGCTACATCACGGCGGTCCGCAAGACGCTCCGCAGGAAGAGCCTGCCCGAGGACCTCACCGCGCTCGCGATGATCGAGAGCGGGTTCGATCCCACCGCGCGCTCGCCCGTCGGCGCGCTCGGCCTCTGGCAGTTCATGCCCCACACCGGACGGATCTACGGCCTCGTCCAGGATCGGTGGGCCGATCAGCGCATGAACGTCATGCTCGCGACGGAGGCGGCGGCCGATCACCTCGCGGATCTCCATCGGCGCTTCGGGAGCTGGGAGCTCGCGATGGCCGCGTACAACATGGGCTACGGCGGCGTCCTCCAGGCCGTGCGGCGCTACAACACGAACGACTACTGGGCGCTGTCGAAGCTCGAGGGATCGCTCCCGTGGGAGACGACGCTCTACGTCCCCAAGATCCTCGCCGTCGCCATCGTCTCGAGGAACCTCGCCGCGTTCGGATTCCAGGACGTCGTCCCCGAGCCGCCGCTCGAGGGCGAGGAGATCCTCGTCGCGCCGGGCACCCCGCTCTCCGCGGTCGCGAAGGCGTGTGGCACGACGGCGAAGGAAGTCCAGATGCTCAACCCCGAGCTCCGCGCCTCGCGCACGCCGCCGGTGCAGGAGGACTGGCCGGTCAAGGTCCCCGTCGGCAAGGCCGCGAGCTGCTCGACGAACCTCGCGCGCGTCCGCAAGGAGCAGCCCACCCTCGAGCGGTACGTCGTGCGCTTCGGCGAGTCGCTCGAGCAGATCGCGCAGGCCCGAGGCGTGAGCGTCGCGAAGATCGTCGAGCTGAACGGCATCTCGCAGGGCGAGGTCGTCCGCGGCGGGACGGTGCTGCTCGTGCCGAAGACCGAGACCGCCACCGCCGACAAGCCGGTGACCCCCAAGGACGACAAGAAGTCCGAGGACAAACCCGTCGTCGTCGTCCCGCCGGACGTCTTCGTCTATCCGGATCGCAAGCGCGTCTTCTACCGCGTGCGGGTCGGCGACACGCTCAAGGACATCTCGACGGCGTTCAACGTCTCGACCGACGAGCTGCGCCGCTGGAACGACATCGATCCGACGGCGCGTCTCGTGGAGAACATGACGCTCCAGATCTTCGTCCCCAAGAACGCGGATCTGTCGAACGTCGTCGCGCTCGAGGAGAGCGAGGTGCGCACGATCGTCGCGGGCACCGAGGAGTTCTTCCGCCACTGGGAGGACAAGGGCCGGCGACGCGTCGTCCTCACGGCGAAGGCCGGCGAGACGCTCAAGGACATCGGCAAGCGCTACGGCGTCTCGGCGTCGCTGATGGAGCGCATCAACCGTCGCGGGCGCAACGAGGTGCTCGCCGAGGGCGATCGCGTCGTCGTGTGGGTCCCGGGGCAGAAGGCGCCGCAGGCGAAGGAGAGCGAGGAGACCGCGAGCCTCTCGAGCCTCCTCGACAGCCTGCCGATGCCGGAGGCGACGCCGCCGCTCGAGGAGCCGCCGGCGCCCGATCGGCTCCCCGTGCTTCCCTGAGTCAGAACTTGTAGTTCACGCCGACGCCCAGGATGATGGCGCGCGCGCTGTAGGTGCCGCCGTTGATCGCCTCCGTCCTCGTGGGGTTGCCCCGCACGGGGTTCACCCGCGGCACGGCGGCTACGGCCGGATCGAGGTTCGTGCTGTCGAGGAGCACGAGCGACCCGACGGCGTCCATGCGCCAGTGCCCGCCGATGTGGAGGCTGCCGCCGGCGCTGCCGATGAGCTTGTCGGCGTCGTAGGTGAGCGGCGAGACCCACGCCTTCGGGATGGCGCTCGTCTCGTAGGAGATGCCCGCGCGGAGATCGAACCAGTAGTCGCTGAGGAGGTTCTTGAGCGAGTACTCGGTCCCGAGCCGGATCGAGTTCGAGTCCTGGAAGTTCCTCGGCAGCGAGATCGGCGCCACGCCGAAGGGGCTCGGGAAGCCGGTCACGTCGTAGAGCCGGATGTTCTCGGCACGGATGTCGATCGAGTCGTGCATGCTCCAGAACTCGCGGACGTACGTGAGCTCGATGCGGAGGCGCGACTCTTCGGAGATGTCGGTCCGGAACTCGATGCCGGCGCGCGCGACCGGCGGAAGGCGAAAGCGCACGTTCGCGTCCTCGCCTTCCTGCCGCGCCCGATCGAAGGGGGCGGCGGTGGGCAGCCGGACGCGGACCGCCGCGGGAGCATTCACCCAGAAAGGAAGCTGCCCGGACACTCCGAGGCGCACCACCTTCCCCGGCGCCGCGATCATGCCGAAGTTCGCGCTCGGCGCGACGATCGGTCCGACGTCGAGCTGGCTGAACGCGTCGTATTGCGGATCCTCGGGCGCGCCGATGACGCGGTCCGCGGGGCTCGCGCTGAAGACCACGGTCGACTGGAACTTCCCGACGAGCGCCTGGAGCCCGCCGCCGACGCGGAACTCCTCGGTCGGCTTGTACGCGAGGTAGCCGCCCGCCGCGACGAGCGCGGACCCCTCGAGCGACACGAGCGAGTAGCGGGACGGCGAGGGCTGACCGTCGACCGTGAGCGGGTAGCTCGCGATCGCGGTGTACGGCGCGAAGATGCCGAAGGCCGCCGTGAGCCTCTTCTCCTCGCCGAACTGGTAGGAGCCCGCCATGGTCGGGATCGGCAAGAACGGAGAGGTGCCTCGGACCTGTGGGAACTCGACCGTCCGCACCGTCCCGCCCGCGTCGACCACGTTCGTGCGGCGCGTGTACTCGGCGCTGAAGTTGAGCCACGCGAAGTCGACGAGGACGCTCGACCCCGCGTCCGCCAGGCCGGCGGGGTTGTACCAGATGGCGCCGAGGTCGTCGGCGCCGGCCACGAACGCGCCGCCGCGCCCGAGCGGGCGCACGCCGCGGTCGGCCGTGTAGAGGCCGCCGGCGATCGCGTCCGGCGCGACCACCATCAGCGCGAGCCCGCAAGCGAACGTTCGAAGAGAGCGTCTCACTCGGGACTCAGGCTAACAGACTCGGCCTGGAGCGACCCAGTCCGTCGGCGTACCGTCGAGGAAAGGGGTCAGAACTTCGTGCCGTTCCGGATCACCTCGTAGAACTGCTCGAGCCCGCGCTCCTTGTTCGTCAGGAAGTCGACGACGTGCTCGCCGATCGAGGCGTAGTCCTCCTGCTTCAGCGTGCCGTCGTACTCCTCCGTCGGGTCGACGCGGTTCACGTCGGCGATGACGTCGATGATCACCTCGAGCGGCGTCTGGTCCTTGAGGTCGCCGTCCTTGATCGGCGTGACCAGCTTGCCGAGCATGATGGCGAGGACCTGGTTCGGGTCGACCTCCTTCGCGCAGATCTCCGTCCCGTCCGCGTCGTAGTACTTGCCGCTCACGCGGGCGAGCAGCGCCATCTGCGCGTCGACGAGGCTCTTCTCGACGAGCTTTCCTTTGTCGTCGTACTTGGAGCCGTCGACGGCGGCCGCGAGCACCTTGTAGAGCGGGACGAGGTTCTCGTCGTCACTCAGGACCTGGATCACGTCGTTCGCGCTGGCGAGCACGCTCGCGAGCGCGTCGTTCTTGGAGGCAGCGTCGAGGAGGTACTCGAGGAGCTTCTCGGTCTCACGCCGCGCATCGGGGTCACGGCGGATCGCGTCCATGATGTCGACGCCGGCGATCACGAGCGGGCCGGTGAGCGTCTCCTCGGCCTTCTGCACGAGCTCCTCGACCGCCCACGTGCACTTCTCGTAGGGCGGGACGAACGATCGCGGGCAGTGCGCCCACAGCTGCGCGCGCAGCATGTCGACGATGACCGGCGTCATCTTGGGGATCGCCGGGTTCGCGAACTGCGCGTTCGATTTGATGCCGACCGTGCCCAGGAACTGATCGACGAGCTGGGAGCGTGCGCGTCGCCACCCGGCGCGGCGCTCCTTGTCGTTCGGGTTCTGCTCTTCGTACTTGTCGAACGCGAGGTCGATGGCCGTGAGCGCGTTCGTGAGGAGGTACGCCGGGGTCACCTGCGGGGTCGTGGTGCCGTCGTTGCGCTTGGCGGTGACCTCCCCGTGGCGGTCTTTGAGCCCGAGCTGCTTGCTGTAGCTCGGATCGATCACGGCCCTCGTCGCGGCCGCGACCACCTCGATGCCGCTCACCGTCTTCACTTCGGTGCACTCGCCCGCGGCGTTCGCGGCGGCGCACGTCTTGATCGGCATCGTGTCGAGCGCCCTCGCGAGCTCGCTCAGCGCCGGGAGCACGTCCGTCGCGAACGCCTCGGCGATCAGCGCCTCGTAGGAGCCCATGTTCTCCCGCGTGCACTGCTTGTTGCCGAGGAGCATGCACTCCGACGGGCTCGCGTCCGGTCCGCCCCAGCGGGAGTAGACCGCGTTCGAGAGCGCGAGGAAGAGATCCTCGCGCTTGTGTTTGACGAACGCGGCGATGAGCGGGCGGACGGCGTCGTAGAAGCCGAAGTGCTCGAGGACGAAGATGGTGTTCTGGTTCCGCTCCTGGAGCGATTGCCCGGCCGGGCAGTTGCGCAGGCCGCGGATCTTGCCGTCGGGGCTCGCGTCCTTCGCGCCCGGCGACGGGTCGTCGATGATGCGCTCGGGGCAGACGCTCGAGCCGATGCTCTCGCCCTGCAGGTCGTAGACGAACTCCCTCGTCTTCGGATTCTTCGTGTCGTTCTTCACGTCGAAGAAGACGAGGCGGTTCAGGAACTTGGGCATCGGCGCGACCACGTTGCCGGCGGCCGGCCAGAATCCGCTGATGCCGCTCGAGTCCTCGAGGATGCCGCTGATGTTCGGCGCGAGGCGGAGCGCGCTCGGCCGCATGTAGATCGTGCCTCGCGGGATCTCGGCGCCGGCGTCGTACTGGGCGGCGTTCGCGATCGAGTCGATGTAGAAGGCGCTCAGGTTCTCGATCTTGAAGACCTCGCACTCCTTGAACGAGATGGGCAGCGAGATGCCGAGCGCGTGCACCCTCGCGTTCGGCTTGTTGCACGCGGTGACGCCCGTCGTGTCGTTGATGAGCCCGAGGAAGCGATAGAGCGCGCTCCGGTTCTTGCCCGTGATCGGTGCGTCGCGATCGACGGGCGTCTTCATCTCGCCCTTGCTGTTCGTCGTGAGGTTGAGGGGCAGGCCGTTGATGTCGTCCGGGTCGTAGGTGATCTCGTCCCTGTAGGCGGCGAACCTCGCCATCGCGAGGCCGAGGTTCTGCGTCTCGGGAGCGGCGAGAGCGCGGAGGATGTCCTCGAGCAGGCCGGGCTCCTTCGCGATCTCGCCCATGATGTCGAGGGTGTCGTCCCAGAACGTGGAGGTGCGCGGGATCGACGCCTCCGGGTGCTTCTGCGCGATGTCGAAGGCCTCGTTCAGCGCGCCGGTGACGCGCGCCATCACCTTGATCTGACTCGTGAAGAGCTCGCGGACCAACGCGAGGGTCTGGTCGGTCGTGCGATCGCCGAGGACCACGCCCAACGCGTAGACGAGGTCGAGCAGCGGAGACTCCTTCGCGCGGACTCCGTCGTACTGGATCTTCTTGTCGGCGTAGACCTTCGTCCGTGTCTCGCGCGGTCCCATCACGATGGGCAGGCCGCCCATCAGGTCCATGAGCGTCTCGTGGTTCGCCTCCGGGTCGGAGTTCACGAGCGGCTTCATGTCCCGCATCATCTGGGCCGCGAAGGTCCGGCTCGTGTCGACGTACGAGTAGAGGAGGCCGCCGTCGACGAGCGCGCGGCCGAACTCGTCGCGCGGGGTCTCCGGCGCGCCCGGGTAGGGGAACGGCGAAGGCGCGATCGATCCGTTCGTCGTCTTGAAGCGACCGACCTCGTCCACGTCGGGTAGGCCGTCGCCGTCTGCGTCGACGAGCGGCGCGGGGACCTGGCCGCCGTTGATCATCGCGTAGCCGCGCCAGTCGCGGCGCACGATCCAGCGCGGGGATCCCGACGCGAAGGCGTCGTCCTCCTGCATGAGGATCGCCTGCAGGATCTCGAGGTTGTCGCGCGGCCTCGAGAGGATCTCGCGCCCCGTGCCGGGGTCCGTCTTCACGACGAGCGGCGGAGGGCGTTTCTCGGGCTTCGCCTCGAGCAGCTCCTCGTGCGCGACCTCGAGCAGCTTGTTCAGCGCCGCGTTCGCCGGGCCGGCGACGGGGATCCGATTCCCTTCGGCGTCGCGCTGCGGGTTCGGCTCGTAGGGGTTCGAGTCCGCCGAGAGCAGGCGGAGGCTCGCGTTCGCGAAGTCGCGGAGCCGCGGGTACGCGACGATGGGGCGCGCGACGCCGAGCGCGGTCTCGATCGGTCGATACCCTTGGCGAGCGCTGATGCGCGACCACGCCTTCTGCGCCTCTTCCGACTCCTTGAACGCCTCGACGACGCGCGCGAGCGACTGCGTGGCGTGTGGAATCGTTCCGTCGTTGTAGAGGTCGCCGAAGTTGCCGAGCACGTCCGCGAGCGCTTCGGTGAGGAGGCCCTCGCCGCCCTTCTTGGGCGCGTCGCAGGACTTCCGCGGATCGGGATTGTCGAGGTCCTTGATCGCGATCTTCTCTTCCGGGAACGTCGCGTCGAGGGCGCGGATGAGATCGTCGCGGCGGCGGGCGAGGGCTTCGATGCGGCCGATGGCTTTTTCGCGATCGGCCCTCTGCTTCTCGACGCTGACGGGCTTGCCGTTCTCGTCGACCGCCCCGGGCGTGATGGGCGGGAGCTTCGACGTGTCGACGCGATCGGCGAACTCTCCGCCGATGGGCCGGTGACACACGTCGCGGAACGACGCGCCGGTGAGGTCTTCGCGGAGAGCTTGGGAGGCGACGCGGTCGCAGATGACGCCGTACATCTCCTCGCCGACCGAGCCGCGCTTCGGGGGCGTTCGCTCGGTGTCGAACTCGTGGCAGCCGGGGCCGAGGGCGCTCAGCGCAGCGAGCCCGACCACGCCGAGGAGGTTGACGCGTCGCGCCGGCGGACCGAGCGGACGGCGAGCGCGACCGTCTTCGTTCGGAGGAATGGAGGATCGGGTCCGATCCAGCCCCGATCGACTAGACTCCCCGCTCCGCTTCATCCCACGCAGGTACCTGCGACGTTGTCGCATATCCGCTCCCTCTCCCAACCACGATCAAGCGAAAGGCGCGCCATGCTCGAGAAGACAACTGCGGTGATCCTTGCTGCGGGTCAGGGGACTCGGATGAAGAGCTCCCTGCCGAAGGTTCTCCATCCCGTCGCCGGTAAGCCGCTCGTCCACTATCCGGTCCGCGCGGCGCTCGAGGCCGGGTGTGGAGAGGTCGTCGTGGTCGTCGGACACGGCCGCGACGCCGTAGAAGCATACCTCGCGCAGGCGTTCGGCTCGACCGATAGCGGGCCCTCCCGCGTGAAGACGGCGGTGCAGAAGGAGCAGCGCGGAACGGGCGACGCGGCGAGGGCGGGGCTCGAGGCGGTTCGCCCGGACGCGGAGAGGGTGCTCATCTTCTACGGCGACGTCCCGCTCCTCCGGGCGGAGGACGTCGCCGCGGTCGCGCGGAAGCTCGACGAGGAGCAAGAGGCCGTCCTCGCGCTCGCGACGTGCACGACCGAAGATCCATTCGGCTACGGGCGCGTCATCCGCGACGGGAGCGGGCGCATCCTCGAGATCCGCGAGCAGCGCGATCTGCGTAGCGACGAGGAGCGCGCGATCAAGGAGTGGAACCCGGGCATCTACGCCGCGAGCCGCGCGTTCCTCGAGGAGGCGCTCGCCTCGCTCGAGCCGAACAACGCGCAGCGCGAGCTCTACCTGACCGACATCGTCAGCTTCGCGGCCAAGCGAGGTCGGCTCGTCGTCGGCGTGCCGTCCGATCCCTCGGTGATGGACGGCGTCAACGATCGCGCCCAGCTCGCCGCGGCCGATCGCGCGCTACAGGCGCGGATCCTCGACATGCACCGCAAGGCGGGCGTGACGATCCGTGACGGCGCGCGCATCGAGGACGGGGTCGAGATCGCGCCGGACGCGACGATCGAGAGCTTCGCGGTCCTGCGCGGGCGGACGCGCGTCGGCGCGGGGGCCGTCATCGACGTCGGCTGCGTCCTCACGAACGCCGAGATCGGCGAGGGCGTCGTCCTCAAGCCGTACAGCGTCGTGACCGACTCCGTCGTCCGCGCGCGCGCGCAGGTCGGACCGTTTTCGCATCTCCGTCCCGAAAGCGACATCGGCGAGGAAGCGCACATCGGAAACTTCGTCGAGACGAAGAAGACGCGGCTCGATCGCGGCGCGAAGGCGAACCACCTTTCGTACCTCGGCGACGGCTTCGTCGGGGAGGGCGCGAACATCGGCGCCGGCACCATCTTCTGCAACTACGACGGCTTTTCGAAGCACGTGACGCGCATCGGCAAGGGCGCGTTCATCGGGTCGGACTCGCAGCTCGTCGCGCCGGTGACGGTCGGCGACGGCGCGTACGTCGGGACGGGGACGACCGTGACGATGGACGTGCCCGCCGACGCCCTCGCGATCGGTCGCGCGAAGCAGGAGAACAAGGAGGGGTACGCGCCACGCCTTCGTGCACGGCTCAAGGCGGCGAAGGAGGCGGCTGCGGCGAAGAAGGGGGGATGAGACAGGGGCTCCCGGCTCCAGGCTCCGGGCTCCAGGGAGGGGTCAGCGGCCTCTCGGGTGCTCTTCGAAGAAGCGCAGGATCTGTTTGCCGAAGTCGAACTGGCCTTCGTCCACGCAGCGGAAGGGCGTGTCCGATCGGAGGAAGGCTCCGTCGCCCTCGTTGACCGGGCCCGGGACGCAGTGCCCTGCGACGTAGAAGTTCTTCTGCTCGAAGTCGTGCACCCAGAGCTCGAACATGACGCGGCCGTCCTTCGCCCACCGCTGGGCGCGGTACGCCGGCCCGCTCTCGATCGGCTCGGAGGTCGACAGGCCGTACGCGCGCGTGATCTCCTCCGTCAGCGACGGCACGACCTCGTCGTGCGTGAGCATGCGGTCCTTCGTCCCGTGCGTGTAGAGGATCGGCACCGGCACGCGCGGCGCCTCACCCGTCTTGCTCACCTTTCCGATCAAGTTCGGGATCGCGAACCCGTCGGGCCCGGCGATCGGCGCGATCGACGCGAACAGCTCCGGCTGCCGGAACATGAACCGGAAGGTCATCTGCGCGCCCTGCGAGAAGCCGGTCATGTGCACGCGGTCGGGATCGATGTCGAAGACCTGGAGCGTCGCTTGGAGGAAGCTCCACACCGTGTCGTCCCACGCGAAGTCTCGGCCGGTGGGCTGCCCCCTGGTCCACGACGGCGGCCTCCCGGGAGCCGTCGGTTGTACGACCACGTAGCCGCGCGGCGTGGCGAGCTCGCGCATCCGGGTGTGGCGGTCCTCCATGGGGCCGTTCATCGACCAGCCGTGGACGTCGAGGATGATTCCGCAGCCTCCGCGCGCGCAGGTCGTGCTGGCTTCGACGTCGAACGTCGTGCCGTCGTCGCACGTGATCGTCTGGTGACCCGCCCTCGGCGCCGGCGCGCATCCGGTCGGGAGGGGACGAGGTGCGGGCTCGGCGTCTTCGGTGGGCGTGGTCTCGGGAGGCGGCTCGGTCGCCGGAGGCTCCTCGCGGGTCGGTTCGACGTACGAGGTCGACTCTCCGCACCCGAGGAGAGCCATCACGGTGACGGCGAGGTGGATCGTCGATCGAGGGGTACGTTCCGACATGACGTACGGAGGAACGGCAACGGTCGTGCCTCGCGTGCACGTCCGACCATCGCGCGCAGACGTTGGCGAATCCGCGGGTGCGCGCCGACGACCGCGACGTCGCCGGAGTGCGGAGGAACGGCGCCGGGGCGGCGCGGATCCATGGACAGGAGCGCGGGCGACCGGCAGGTCCGGCTCGACGGCGACCCCGCCGGCGCGCTAGCCCAGGCGCAAGGCGATCATCCGCTACTTGGCCTGGGCCGCGGATTTTGGCAAAGCTCACGGGCCATGGACGCACTCCGGGTTCGAGGCACCGGCAAGCCGCTCGTCGGCAAGGTCCGCATCAGCGGCGCGAAGAACGCGGCGCTCCCCATCCTCTGCGCGACGCTGCTGTCGGACGGCGCGAGCAGGCTCCGGAACGTCCCGAAGCTGCGCGACATGGAGACGACGTCGGCGCTGCTCCGGTTCCTCGGCCGCGACGTCAGGTTCGAGGCGCCGGAGGTGCACGTCGCCGCGGGCTCGAAGGTGAGGCCGGAGGCGCCCTACGAGCTGGTCAAGCAAATGCGCGCGAGCGTCCTCGTCCTCGGGCCGCTCGTCGCGCGCTTCGGGCGCGCGAAGGTGTCGCTGCCCGGCGGGTGCGCGATCGGCGCGCGCCCGATCGACCAGCATCTCAAGGGGCTCGAGGCGCTCGGATGCAAGATCCGCCTCGAGCGCGGTTACGTCATCGCGGAAGGCCCCGGCGGTGGCGGGCGCCTGAAGGGCGCCGAGGTCTGCTTCGACATCCCGACCGTGACGGGCACGGAGAACCTCATGATGGCCGCGGCGCTCGCGAAGGGTCGGACGACCCTCGTGAACTGCGCGCGCGAGCCGGAGGTCGAGGAGCTCGGCCGCGTCCTCAACAAGATGGGCGCGGAGGTGAACGGCGCCGGTACGGACGTGATCCACATCGTGGGCGCCGATCGCGGCGAGCTCTCGCCGTTCGATCACGCGATCATCCCCGATCGCATCGAGGCCGGTACGTACATGTGCGCCGCCGCGATGATCGAAGGCGGGGACGTGCTGCTCGAGGGCGCCGAGCTCCGCGATCTCGAGGCGCTCGCGACGAAGCTCCGCATGGCGGGCGTCGAGATCACGACCGAAGGCCAGAACATCCGCGTCCGCCGGAGCGGGCCGCTGCGCGCGGTGAACGTCACGACGAGCCCGCACCCCGGCTTCCCGACGGACATGCAGGCGCAGTTCCTCGCCCTGATGTGCCTCGCGAAGGGCGAGAGCGTCATCAGCGAGACCATCTTCGAGAACCGCTTCATGCACGTCCCCGAGCTGCAGCGCATGGGCGCGAGCATCGCGCTGCGCGGCAACACCGCCGTCGTCCAGGGCGTGCCGAAGCTCTACGGGGCAGCCGTCATGGCGACCGACCTCCGCGCGAGCGCCTCGCTCGTCATCGCCGGCCTCGCCGCCGAGGAGGAGACGGAGATCCGCCGCGTGTATCACCTCGATCGCGGCTACGAGCGCATCGAGGAGAAGCTGAACGGCCTCGGCGCGAACGTCGAGCGCATCAAAGGAGCAGAGGCGTGACCGCGGGCGCGGGCGACCCCGCTGCCGGCGCGACCGCCCCAGGCGCGCCCGCGACGCCGGCCCTCACGATCGCGCTCCCGAAGGGCCGCACGCTCCGCCCGGTCACGAAGCTGCTCGAGCGCGCAGGGATGACGGGCGACGGCACGTCTCTCTCGGTCGCCCTCGACGAAGAGAGCAGCCGCGCGCTCGTCCGCAAGGCGCGCTTCGGCGGACGCCTCGTGCATCTGTTGCTGCTCAAGCCCGACGACGTGCCGACCTACGTCGAGTACGGGACCGCCGACCTCGGCGTGTGCGGCCGCGACGTCCTCGTGGAGCGGGACATCGACGCCTATCATCCGCTCGACCTGGGGATCGGCCGCTGCCGGCTCGTCGTCGCGGGCCGCAAGGGCGACGCGAAGGTGGACACCACGCGGATGCCGCGGGTCGCGACGAAGTACCCGCGCACCGCGGCGCGCCACTTCGCGGGGCGAGGCGTGCAGGTGGAGATCGTCAACGTCCAGAGCTCCGTCGAGCTCGCGCCGCTCACGGGGCTGGCGGATCTCATCGTCGACCTGGTCGAGACCGGGACGACCCTCGCGGAGAACGGCCTCGAGGTGAAGGAGCAGATCCTCGCCGTCTCGACGCTGCTCGTCGCGAATCGTGCATCCTACAAGCTTCGCGCGGAGCCCGTCTCCGCGCTCATCGGCGCGCTTCGGGCGACGCTGCAGGCGGGCTGACCGCTCTTCCGTTCCGATCAGAACGGCCAGACGAGCGGGATGACGAGGACTGCCGTCGCGAGCACGAGGAGCTGCAGCGGCAGGCCGACCTTCGTGAAGTGCGCGAAGCGGTACCCGCCCGGCGTCATCACGAGCACGTTCACCGGCGACGCGATGGGCGTCGCGAACGCGGCCGACGACGCGAAGGCGACGCCCATGAGGAGCGGCTCGGGCGCGATGCCGAACGCGGCGGCGAGCCGGACGACGATGGGAGCGACGAGCACGGCGGTCGTCGTGTTCGACAGCACCATGCCGACCGCCGACGTGATGGCGACGGAGAGCGCGAGCACGACGGTCGGGCTCGCGCCTCGGAGCTGGTTCTCGAGCGCCGACACGACGAGCTGGGTGCCGCCGGTCCGCTCGAGACAGACGGCCATCGGGATCATCGCCGCGATGAGGACGACGCTCTCCCAGTTCACCGAGCGGTACACCTCGCTGAGCCGAATGCAGCGCGTGACGACCATCGCCGTCGCAGCGAGCAGCACGGCGACGACGTTGGGGACCATGCCGAACGCCATCAGCACGAGCATGGACAGCGTGATCGCCACGACGCCGACCGCGCGTGGGCGGTCGAGCAGGGCGCCCGGCGCGGCGTCCGGCTCGGCGACGAGCACGAGGTCTTCGCGCTCGTCCGTCAGCCGATGGAGATACTTGCGCCGTCCCTTGAGGAGCAGCGTGTCGCCGGCGCGCAGCACGAGGTCACGGAGCGCCACGTTCGTGTGACAGACCGAGGCACCTCCCTCGGTGCGACGCACCCCGAGGACGTTCGCGCGGTAGCGATCACGGAAGCGCAGGTCGCGGAGCGTACGGCCGGCGAGCCGCGAGCGTCTCGGGAGCACGACCTCGGCGAGCGACTCCTCGGGCGGAAGGGAGAACGTCGCCCGCGTCGAGAGCCGCTCGAGGCGGAGATCGGCGACGGCGGCCGCGATCGCCTCTTCGCTCCCGAGCACGCGTAGCTCGTCGCCGGCTCGGAGCACGGCGCGCGGAAGGACGCGGAGCGCCTCGTCGCCGCGGAGGAGCGCCACCACGCTGATGCCGCGTGCGCTGCGCAGGTTCGAATCGCCCAGCGTCTTGTCGGCGAGCGGCGAGCCCGGGAGGATGCGCAGCGTCGAGAGCGCCTCTCCGAGCCCGTACTCCGCGGCGAGCTCGTGCTCGGAGAGCGATCGGCTCGAGGCGCTCGCCTCTCCGGCGGGGAGCATGCGGCGTCCGACGAACGCGACCCATGCGACGCCGACGGCGAGGACGGCCAGGCCCGGGACGGTGAAGTCGAAGAAGCGGAACGGCGCGTGGCCGGCCGCGCGGAGCGCATCGCTGACGAGCAGGTTCGGCGGCGTGCTGATGAGCGTGAGATTGCTCCCGAGGTGGGCGCCGAAGGCGAGCGGCATCAGCACGCGGCTGGGCGCGATGCGCCGGCGCGCCGCGATGGTTCCGACGATGGGCATCAGGATGGCGACCGTCCCCGTCGAGCTCATGAACGCCGAGACGAGCGCGGTCGCGCACATCACGACGGCGACGAGGCTCGCTTCGCTCTTCCCGGTCACGCGTTCGAGGCGCCGCCCGAGCCAGTCGGCCAAGCCCGTCTCCGAGATGGCGGCGCCGACCACGAACAGCCCCGCGATCATCAACACCGCCGGGTTGGAGAACCCCGAGAGCGCGACCTCGAGCGGCGCCACGCCCGTCAGCGTCAACGCCAGGAGCGAGAGCATCGCCACGACGTCGAGTCGCAGGCGATCGCTCACGAAGAGAGCGATGGTGCCTGCGAGGATCACGAACGTGACGAGCGCGGCTTGGGTCACGGGATGCCGATGCGGACGATAGGCCCTGAAGGGCGCAGCTCGAAGCCGAAAAGTGCCGGAGGCGCATCGCGGATGGCCCTCGCCCGCACGGCTCACCGGACGCCCGCGTCGGCCGTGGCAGCGGGAGGCGCATCGAGGCGGACGAGCGGCCGCCACTTCCGGATCGTCGCGCGCCCGACGCCCTTCACGCGCAAGAGGTCCTCGACCCGCTGGAACCGTCCGAGCCGTTGCCGGAGCGCGAGGATCGACGCCGCTCGCTTCGGACCGACGCCCGGCAGCCGGCGCAGATCGTCGACGGTCGCGTAGTTCAGGTAGACGGGGTCGTCGCTCGTCGCGCGGGTGGCGTGACCAGGCGCGGCGACCTGCGTCGGGATCGGCGCCGTGCCCGGCGGAGGCGGGGGCGCGACGGGCGGTGGCGGCGGCGCCCATTCGGCGCTCGCGCTGGGCGGCGCGAGCCCTCCGTCGACCATGGGCGCCGGCGTCTCCCGCGGCGTCGCGGCGGCCCGCCCGATCCACGCGAGGACCACGAGCGCGATCGCGAAGAGGACTGCACGGGCGAAGATGCTCGTCCATGCCGAGGCGTCGGCGGCTGCGCGCAGGCGCGCCGCGAGCGCTCGGAGGCGGGACCAGCGAGCGTGTCGAGCGTCCGGGTGAGGCTGGGACATCACGTCGCCCTCCCGGTGTTCGCCGAACGCTGCGACACGTGGGCCTCGTCGCGGAGCTGCAGCGCTCGATGGGCTGGGAGCACGTCGAGGCGCACCTGAATCGATCCGTCGGCGCCTTCGAAGCCGTGACCGAGCGCGCGCCACCAGCATCGGCCGTCGCGCTCGACGATCCCGTAGACCGTCTTCGTCTTTCGCGAGCACATGAGCGACCCTCCTCTACGCGCGCCATGACAAGGAGCGCGCCAGAGCCCGACGTGCACGATCTCGCGAGCTTGCGTCGCGTGACCTCATGGCCCGGCCAGATCGATCGTGGCCCCGGCCAGCTCGCGCCCGACGTCGGACGACGCCCGTGCGTCGCGCTGCGCGACGTGCGAAGATCGACGGTGCGCCTTTGGTCGAGCTCGGACCCGTCCGAGATCAGGACGGTTTCCCCTTCCTTTGTCGGAGGGTTGCGCTCCATGGTAGAGGGCGTAAGAGTCAAGAGAGGACGGAGGCTTCCATGATCGACGAGAAGCAGCAGATCGCGCGCATCGAGCGAGAGCTCTCTCCTCGGGACGACGGGCGTGGTCGCGACGAGATCGGTCGTCGCGCGTTCATCGGGACCGCCGCAGGTCTCGCCGCCGCTGCTGCCACGCTCACGCCGTCGGTCGCGCACGCGGGCAAGAGCCTCGCGGCTGCGCCTCCGCCCGGCTTCTCGCCGTTCAACGCGCCCGGCAAGGTCGTGAAGGTGATGAAGGCCGACTCCCTCCAGGAGAACAAGCTCTATCCGAAGCCGGAGGCGGCCAAGGACATGCTGACGAGGCTCCTCACGGAGCTCACCGGCAAGCACGACCTCGTCTCTGCGGTGAAGCAGTTCGTTCACAAGGACGACATCGTCGTCGTGAAGGTGAACGGCATCGCGCAGAAGAACATGGCGACGAACAGGGAGCTCGTGCTCCCGTTCGTCGAGGCGATGATCGAGTCCGGCGTCGCCCCCGAGCGCATCACGATCCTCGAGCAGTACCCCGGCTTCCTCAACGCCACGCGCATCACGGCGCAGAACACGCCGAAGGGCGTGAAGCTCGCGACGCACTCGAACGGCAACGCCACGATGGAGGAGCGCCTCATCCCGGGCACCGGGACGAAGACGCAGTTCTGCCGCTGGCTCACCGAGGCGACCGCCGCGATCAACTTCGCCCTCGTGAAGGACCACTCGATCTGCGGCTACACCGGCGCGCTCAAGAACATGACGCACGGCTGCACCGTCAACCCGCACGCCTTCCACGCGCACCACGCGAGCCCGCAGATCGCCCTCTTGTACGCGCAGGACGTCATCAAGAGCCGCGTCCGTCTCTGCATCGCCGACGCGTACAAGGTGATGGCGGACGGCGGACCGCTCTGGAAGCGGCCCGAGTTCGTCAAGCCGCACGAGGCGGTCTACGCGTCGACCGATCCCGTCGCGATCGACGCGATCGGCTGGGAGGTCGTCGAGAAGTACCGCGCCGACTTCAAGCTCAAGACACTGACCGAGGTCGGCCGCGAGCCCGCGTACATCAAGGCGGCCGCCGATCTCGGCCTCGGCATCCACGAGCGCTCGCAGATCAAGCTCGAGGAAGTCGTCATCTGACGTCTGCGCTCGCGCTCGCGCGCGAACGGACGCGGAGCTCGAGGTCGACCGTTCGACCGCGCCGTGCTCGGCGAGCGCGACCGTCGCGTCCCGAGCACGGAAACGCGCGGCTCAGCCGCGCACGTCGATCGACTGCGCTGCGGCGGAACGCTAACGTTCCGCCGCGCGATGGCCTCTCGCAGGATCGTTCTTCGGGCGGAGCTCTTCGGCTCGTTCATCCTCGGGGTCGTGGCGCTCGCCCCGGCGTGCGCGCGAGGCACTCTCGACGACCCGATGACGGACCTCTTGGCGGTCGAGGCGGAAGACGACGAGAGGTGCGTCCCCGCATGTTCTGCGGATCACGTCTGCTCGCATGGCGAGTGCGTCCCGGCCACCGCCGACCGCGACGGTGACGGGTACATCGCCAAGTACGACTGCGACGATCGCGATCCGAACGTCCACCCGGGCGCGAAGGAGATCTGCAACGGCAAGGACGACGACTGCGACGGGAGGATCGACGAGGACTTCGACCGCGACGGGGACGGCTGGCCGACGTGCGCGGTCGGCACGAGGCCCGCGGACTGCGACGACGACATGCCCACGGTCCACCCGGGCGCGACGGAGATCTGCAACGGGAAGGACGACGACTGCGACGGCGAGATCGACGAGGGCTTCGATCAGGACCGCGACGGCTTCTATGCGTGCCCGCGCGACGGGCGCCCCGCCGATTGCGACGACACGGACCCGAAGGTCAACCCGGCGGCCCCCGAGGTCTGCAACGGGAAGGACGACGACTGCGACGGCAAGATCGACGAGGTCCCGGCGATGCTGTCGGGCTCGCTCCTGCCTCCGGTCGATCCGCACTGGGCCCTGGCGGGGAAGGCCAAGTTCGACGGCGGCTGGGTCGTCTTGACGAACGACCGGACGTACGAGACCGGCGCGCTCTTCTGGAACGCCACCTACACGTTCGACACGTTCGAGGGGGTCGGGACGTTCTCCATGTCGGCGAAACAGGACTGTGCCGACGGGATCGCCTTCGTCTGGGTCCCGGGCAGCGACGTCACCCGCGTCGGTTGGCCCGGCTACGGCTACGGCGTGCTCAGCCTCGGCGGCTATGCCGTCGTCGTCGACACGTTCTCGAACGAGGACGAGCCGCCCGCGCCGTTCGTGGTCGTGCTCGACGTCTCGACCAACACGCACCTGTATCGAGCCGCGGTCCACGAGGTCCGCGACGGTAGGGCGCACGAGCTGCGCGTGAGGCTCGACGCCGGAAGGGTCAGCGTCTGGCTCGACGCGGTCAACTACGTCTACGAGTTCCGGATCCCCGGGTACGTGCCGTTCGAGGGGCACTGGGGGTTCACCGCCGCGACGGGCGGGCTCTCCTGCGTTCACCGGGTGAAGGGGGTCTCGATGTCCTTCCCGGAAGGGCAGGGATGCGTGCCGTGACGCGGTCGGGCCGCGGCGCCGGTCGGCCCGTGTAGCCGCCGTCCACGGGACTCCGGCGCGGTTCTTTCGATATGATTCGACCGTCGTGACCGTCGATCCCAAGGACCCGCAATCGCCCGAGTCGGAAGTGGCGATCACGCGGAAGCCGGAGCCGTCCTACCCCGACGTCAACGAGCGCGTCACCGTCCCGGACTTGAGGCCGTTCAGCACGGTGACCGTGAGCAAGGATCGCGCGTGCATCGTCGTCATCTACGGTCCCGAGCTCGGCAAGCGCGCGGCGCTCGGGCACGGCGCGTTCGAGATCGGCCGCTCTTCCCGGGCGGACCTCGCGATCGATCAGGAGAGCATCAGCAGGCACCACGCGCGCATCACGTTCGACGGGCAGCGACACGTCATCGAGGATCTCGGGTCGACGAACGGGACCTTCGTCAACGACCGGCAAGTGCAGCGGTGCGTGCTCGAGGACGGAGACCAGATCAAGCTGGGACGCTCGATCCTCAAATACATGTCCGGCGACAACATCGAGGCGAACTACCACGAGGAGATCTATCGCCTGATGACGATGGATGCCCTCACGCAGACGCACAATCGCCGGTACTTCAACGAGGCGATGGAGCGCGAGTACCAGCGGAGCCTGCGATACAAGCGCGCGCTGTCGCTCGTGCTGTTCGACGTCGATCACTTCAAGCAGATCAACGACACCTACGGGCACGTCGCCGGCGACAGCGTCCTCCGCCAGCTCGCACGAGTCGTGAAGCCGAGGCTCCGCCAGCAGGACGTGTTCGCGCGCATCGGCGGAGAGGAGTTCGCGGTGCTCCTGCCCGAGGTCGAGCTGCCGGGAGCGCGCGTCGCCGCGGAGAAGGTGAGGCGGCTCGTCGAGGGCGCTCGCTTCCAGGTCGACGACAAGGAGTTCGGCTGCACGGTGAGCCTCGGCGTCGCGATGTTCGGCTCGCACATGCGCTCGGCGCAGGAGCTCTACGAAGCCGCGGACAAGAACCTGTACGAGGCGAAGCGCGCGGGCCGTAACCGCGTCGTCGGCTGATCGATCACGGGGCGGCGTCGCCCACGCCCGCGTCGGCGACCGGCCGGACGACGTCGCATCCTCCGCAGTTCCTCGTGCTCGCGCCGGAGGCGATCCAGATCCGGATGCGCTCGCGCTCCTCGAAGGTGAGCGGCGTGAAATAGTAGGCGTCCTCTCCCGCGTAGAGCGCCGGACGATACGGGTAGGGCATCTCGCGCCCGAGGACGTAGTCGTTCAGGATCGAGCGCTCCATGTCGTCGGCCGCCGGGCGGAAGAAGGGCACGAGCGGCGTGTACCTGGCGGTCGAGCGCGGCGGCACGGGAGGCTCGCCCGGAGGGGGAGTGCAGACGATGTCGGGCGGCGTGCCGGCGTCGACGACGGTGTGAGGCGCGAGCTCGATCTTGTAGATTAGCCAGCTCGCGCCTGGATTGCGCGGCTCGATGAGCGCCATGTTGCTCCCGAAGACCTTGCCGGGCGGCTCGGGGGTGCCGGCGCGCGCGGTCGTGTTCGCGCCCACGGCGACGCGGCCGATGGCGGCGCGGACGCCTTCGACGGTCTGGAGGATCAGACCGGACGCGGGGCGCGTCGTCGCGCCATGGCAGGCAGGATCGGAGCACTTCGCCCGGAAGAGCGGCATCACGTCCGCGCAGAAGTCGACGGGCGGGTCGAGGCGGGTGCTCGTCGCAGGCGGGCCTGCGCGGAAGACGTACTCGCGAGGCTCGGCGAGGGTCGCGCGATCGATCGCGCGGAAGCCGCCGATGTCGTCGTCGTCCGGCGCCACGGGCAGGACGAGACGGTAGATCTGTCCCTCCGTCAGCCAGGCCGCGCGCGGCTCGGAGTCGTCCTCGCTCGGCCCCAGGATCGTGACTGTCCGCGCGATCGGATCGTAGATCGTGCGAAACGCATCCACGAGGTCCTGCCGGTTGCCGTCGAGGATGCGGTACGACTGCCGCGTGATCGTGGACGGGAGGAGGTAGCGGTCGAACGCGATCTGGATCGCGCCGTTCGACGGAATGACCGCGTCCGGTCCGTCGACGTTCGTCGAGATGACGCTGATCGCCGGACCGCGCGTCTGCTCGTCGTGCTGCGTGTTCCGTACGTCGCACGCGCCCGCGACGGCAGCGGCGGTCAGCGCAGAGAGCAGGAGGGCACGCCGGCGCGAAATGCGCACCGGTACCGAGAGCGAGCTCAAGGCGCCCTCCTCGCGGAGCTCGGGCCGAGCGGCGGGTGGCCGATCAGCTCTCCGCGTACATCACGAGCTGCTCGCGCATCACCTGGTCGTTGACGCCCGTACGGACGTGGTCCTTGAGGACGTCTGCCAGGGTGATGAGCAGGTCGTCGACGCCTTTGTCCTCGATGAGCTTCTGGAGGAGCTGCTTCGCTTCCCGGCTGTCGTCCCCTCGAAGGAACTGCCGAACCGTTTCGAGCGAGATCTCCCCTTGGAAGTCCACGTACAGGTTGTCCAAGAGGTACCTTACGAGCTCTTTCACGGGTTGCCTCCTCAGGCAAAGGGCTAGCGTCGAGGGACACGCCCGTATAGCCGTGCGCGGCCTCGTTCTGCAACCCAAAATATGGGTATTCTGCGGAATTTCGAAGAGCAACGAGCGAGTTTCGTTTCGGAAAGCTCACGGACGAGGCGCGGCTCTGCCCACCCCCGTCCGCCGACGGGATCGGAGCGACCGGTGCGCCGGCCGTCGTGCTGAGGTCGTAACACCTCGTTTTCCTGGGCTTTTCTGCCGAAGAACCCTCCTCGAAGCGCCGGCGGAATGCGATGGGGTGTCGCATCATAGGCACCTCTGGAGGACCTGGGCGCCCGGCTCGTGGCAGACGTAACAGGGCCTGGGGTTCCGCTTGAGCTGGCTCGAGCACGTCGCAGCGAAGCCGCCGCCGTGCGGGTTGAAGCCGCCGCCGATGCCTTGGCCGCCGTGGCAGACGACGCAGTCGCGCTCGATGTGACAGCTGACGCACGCGTTCAGGTTCCGCATCGCCTCGTACGCGTGGTGCCCCGGGCGACGAGGCGCGTCGCTCCACTCGGCCTTCGGCGGGTGGAAGCGTCCGGCTTCGCGCACGCCCGAGGGGCCGCTCATCGTCACGCCGAGCCGCTGGTGGCACTGGAGGCAGAAGCTCTGCTCGCGGTGACAGCTCGTGCACTTCTGCATCGCGAGCCGCGCCTCGGTCGCGTGCATCGCCAAGTAATCGCTCGGATGGATGCTCCGCGGTCGGACGCGGCCGTCGTGGCAGCCGACGCAGAAGTCTTCCTTGTGGCAGTTCGCGCAGAACTGCGAGTCGTTTGCAGCGACGTACTTGTGCCGCTGGATGAAGTCGGGCGAGTGCTGCGCGTTCTGCATCCAGCGCGGCGGGAGCATGATCCCGCTCGCGAACGTCGTCCTGAGCCGGCCGCCCTCGGCGGAGCCCGCCTTGATGTGGCAGGTCTCGCAAGCGCTCTTCGCGTCGCCGCGCGCCGCCGGGTCCGGATGCTGATGGCAGGCGAAGCAGCCGCGCATCCTCGGGAGCTGATCGCGCGTCGCGAGCTCGAGCTCCTGGACCGCGCCGTGGCACTGCTGGCAGTTGATGTTCCGCGCGGCGTGCTTCTGGTGGTTGAACACCATGTTCGCCGTCGGGATGTGGAACTTCGCGACCCGGTTGCCGTCGCCGGGCTGATAGCCCACGTGGCAGAAGGCGCACTGACCCGACGCGTCGTCTCCCGCCTGGACCTTGTCGAGGTTCGAGTGATCGGTCCCGTGGCAGTCGTCGCAGAGCGTCGGCTTCGGCGTGAGCACGTCGGCGACCGAAGCGCTCGTGAGCGCGGCGCGGTGGCACGCCTCGCATTTGAGGCCTTGCTCCTTGACGTGGAACTTGTGGTTGAAGCGGATCGTGAGCTTCTGCGGAGGGAAGATCGCGGCGGAAGGCCCGCGATCCTGAGCGAAGGCGCCCGGCGGCAGCCAATCGAGCGGAACGCGCGCGTCGCCGGGCAGCGGCGCGAGCCCGGACGAGAGATCGACGTGCGCGGGCGGCGCCGGCACCGGCTGTGCGGTCGCGGTCGTGGGCGGCGCGGGCTCCGGGGCGGGCGGCTCCGGGGCGGGTGGCTCGGGCTCCGACGTCGCTCCGGCGTCTGCCTCCGGTGCGGGGGCCTCGCCTGCGGGGGCCTCGCCATCGGCCGGCGGCGTCGGATCCTGGGCGAACGCCGTCCCGATCGCGCCGAGCAGGGCGATCACGAGCACGAAGAGCCCTCCGAGATCGCGGCGGGGTCGCGCCTTGGCGGTGTCGTGCTTCGGATCCATCACTGCCGTTCCTGGGTCGAGAGGGCGAGCGTGAGCCACAGCATGGTGCGGAACCGCTGGCCCGAGATGCGGTTCATGTCGTGCTGGAAGTCGACCAGCAAGAGCGAGCGCGGCAGGAGCTTGTAGCCAACGGCGAGGACGTAGCCGAAGCTCACGGCGTCCCGATCGGGACGGAGCTGGTCGTCCCAGTGCCACACGCCGGAGCGCGCCTGGAAGACGTAGCGCGTCTCGAGCGTGCGCTCGCCGTAGACGTCGAAGCCGATCCGATCGCCGGAGCGAGCGACGTCGGCGACCGCTCGCGCCCCGATGGATCCCTCTCCGATCCGATAGCGCGCCGCCAGGTTCGCGCCGCCCATCGGATCGATGACGCTCGACGGATAGTAGTTCGCGCTCGCGAGATCGTTCGGCGACGTCTGGAATGCCAGATCCTTCTCGGGCCCCGTCTGGAGCGTGAAGGCGCGACCTCGGATCCCGGCCGCGACCCCGAGGCGGCTCGTCGGATCCCACGAGGCGCGAACGCCGATGTCGTTCATCGGCATCGCCATGAAGAAGTTCCAGATCGAGTCGCCGTCGAAGGTCGGCCGGTAGTAGTCCCAGTCGACGCTCAGCGTGACCTTCTCCGACGCGTACCAGTCGACGGACGCATACATGTTCGCCATGCGCCGCACGTACATGTCGTAAGCGAAGCCGGCCTTGATGCCGCCGACCGACGGGAGCGTGCCGCTGAGCGCGTAGCCGAATCGCTCTTGCGACACGCGGCTGCCCGCGTACTCCACCGGCTCGCGCAGGCCGTTCGCGAACTGCGACGCGTTCGACGCCCCCGTGTTGTAGACGCGACGGTACGTGAACCGTCCGTGGAGCCAGTTGAACCCCGCGGTCTCGACGGCGGCGCCGAACGCGGGCGCGATGCCGTTCGGCTGGTACGAGGTCCACATCTGCTGGTCGAGGTCCGACCGGTCGCCGCGCCAGATGCCGTCGCGCTCGAATCGAGGCGTCGAGAACGGCAGCCCGCCTCGCTGCTCGAGGCCGCCGTACGCCTCGATCGAGACCCAATAGGGCGTCGTGACCTTCACGAGGCCGCCGTCGAAGGACCACCATCCGAGCGCGTCGGTGACGTACTGGCGCCCGAGGCGGAACCCGAGCCAGCCACGTGCGAAGCGGCGGCCTTCGATGTACCCGTACATCAGGTCCACCGGCCCGCGCATGAAGCCGGGGATGAAACGGTTGGGGTTGTTCGGCGCCGTCTCCTCCGCGCTGCCGCCGTAGTCGGCGTCGTAACGGAGGCGAGCGCGGAACGTGAGGGTCGGCGCGTTCGGGTCGTCGGCCTTGTCGAGCAGGTCGTAGACGGCGGCCCCGAGCGTCGTCGTGAGCCGCCGCCGCGTGATGATGGTCGCGCCCGTCGGGCTGCGCAGCTCGTAGAACTGGGCGGCGGTGTCGCTCGTGATCTCCGCGTCGACCGGCTTCGACCGTCCGGCGCTCGCCGTGCTCGGCGGGGCCGACGAGGCGCTCGTATCGGCCGCAGTCGAGCTTCGCGGGGCGAAGAGGACGCCGAGCAGCGCGACGCCCGGCAAGGCGTACTTGGAAGGGAAGCGCATCGCGGAGCACACGCGCCGCCCCGCACGTCAAGCAGCGCCCCGGCAGAATCGTAAAATGCTGACGGTCGTGTCAACGACGAGGAGGACCCGGTCCCCCCACCTGGTGGCCGGGGAGGGTGCGTCAAGGTGCGTAAGCCCGCGGGACGGCGCCTCGTCGAGGCGTTCTCGAACCCGGCTGGTCAGGCGCTGGCGTCGTACCCTAGACTTGTTGACGCATTACGCTTGTGGGTGGCACGCTCCACTGAGCCGGGTGGTAGGTTCGATCTGGGCACGATCAGGGCGGTCGATGCGATCGGGGTAGTTGGGGTGTCCCCAATATGACGGAGAGCGCGCAGAGATATCGTGTCGTCGAGAAGCTCGAATCCGGCGGCATGGCGGAAGTCTTCCGGGCCGAGAGCGAAGGCCTGCAGGGCTTCCGCAAGCAGGTCGCAATCAAGCGCGTCCTACCTCACCTCAGCCAGAAGAAGCGCTTCATCGCGATGTTCCTGGACGAGGCGCGCGTCACCGCGCAGCTCTCGCACTCGAACTGCGTCCAGGTCTTCGACATCGGCGTCGGCGACAACGCGTACTTCATCGTGATGGAGTACGTCGACGGCGCGAACCTGAAGACGATCGCCGAGTCGCTGAAGAAGCAGGGGAAGGACTTCCCCGTCGCCGCGGCGGCCTTCATCGCCCAGGAGATCTGCAAGGGCCTCGCGTACGCCCACGAGCTGACGGACGCGAACGGGATCCCGCTCAACATCGTCCACCGCGACGTGTCCCCGCCGAACGTCCTCGTGACGAAGTACGGCGAGGTGAAGATCGTGGACTTCGGGCTCGCGAAGGCGAGCTCGCAGCTCGAGAAGAGCGAGCCCGGCATCATCAAGGGCAAGTTCTCCTATCTGTCGCCCGAAGCGGCGATGGGCATGGAGGTCGACAGCCGGACCGACATCTTCGCGGTCGGCATCATCCTCTGGGAGCTGCTCGCGGGGCAGAGGCTGTTCCTCGGCGAGACCGACTTCCAGACGGTGAAGAAGGTCCAGCAGGCGATCGTCCCGCCGATCTCGCAGATCAACAAGAAGGTCCCGCCGGAGCTCGAGCGCATCGTCAACAAGGCGCTCGCGAAGGACCTCGTGCACCGCTACTCCACGGCGCGCGAGCTCGGTCAGGACATCATCCGCTTCCTCTTCCAGTACGGGCAGCCGATCGGCACGTTCGATGTCGCGAACCTCGTGCAGAGCGCGATGCGCGAGAAGCAGCGCGTCCGGCCGCCGCAAGGCTCGATCATCGACAAGCTGATCGAAGAGGCGCTCTTCGAGTTCACGTCCCTCAAGGAGGAGGGCACGCAGGCGGGTCAAGGGCTCAAGATCGGGGCGTCGACGCCGCTCAACCCCGATCAGTTCGTCGACCCGACGAACTGGGCCAAGGAGATCCAGATCCAGGACAAGCGCCCGACGTTCGAGCAGATCCGGCACTCGCTCCCGGGCGAGGTCTTCGAGCAGGGGAACCTGTCCGCGCTCGAGGAGGTGGCCCCGCCCGTGCCGCCGCCCCCGCCGCCGCGCGATGCGGGGCGCGCGCCTGCGCAGCTCCCGAGCGCGCATCGGTCGGGGCCGCACGCGCAGTCGAAGAGCGGCGGGAGCAGCAACACGGCGATTGGCGTGGTGCTGTTCCTCGTCGTCGCCGCGGCCGCCGGCGCCGCGTGGCTCTCCGGGCTCATTCCGCATCAGTGACGTCGAGGCTCGAGGCTCGAGGCTCCGGGCTCCAGGTTACGGTGCCGAGGCGGTGAAGAAATTGCACGGGCGACTTTCGTAGCGAGGGCGTCGTGGTGTCTCTCTTTCGCCGGATCGCCATCGGGATGATCGCCGCGTCGACGGCGTCGTGTGCGTTCTTCACGTCGGAGACGGAGAGCCGCAGCGGCCCTTGTCCGCCGGGGATGGCGCACATCACGACCGACTCCGTGCCTGCTCGCTCGTACTGCATCGACAAGTGGGAAGCCTCGATCGTCGAGCTCCGCGAGGACGGCCGCGAGGTCCCGCACCCGCCGTACGAGCCCGTGAAGAAGCTCAGGGTGAAGGCCGTGACGAAGCCCGGCGTCGTCCCGCAGGGCTACATCTCGAAGAACGAGGCCGAGGCCGCGTGCAAGGCCGCGCACAAGCGCCTCTGCACGGGAGAGGAGTGGCAGCTCGCCTGTCGCGGGAAGAAGTCGTCGAAGTTCCCGTACGGGGACGAGCGGAAGAAGGGGTACTGCAACGACTCGGGACGCGCGCCGCTCCTTTCCCTCTATCCGCAGCTCGGCGACGGCGTCTTCGCGTCGGCGAAGGCGATGAACGATCCTCGCATCAACCAGGCGCCGAACACGGTCGCGAAGACCGGCGCGTTCTCGAGGTGCAGGAACGAGTTCGGCGTCTACGACATGGTCGGCAACCTGCACGAGTGGACGGCGGAGGTGAACGGCTCTCGCGGCGTCTTCCGCGGCGGCTACTACCAGGACACGCACCGCAACGGCGACGGGTGCACCTACAAGACCGTCGTGCACGGCGTGGACTACCACGACTACTCGACGGGCTTCCGTTGCTGCGCCGACCCGCGCTGAGCCCCGCCCGGCTTCAGTTGCACTCGATCGGGCGTCCCGGACGGTTCGTCACCACGCAGCCGTTCTTGCAGCTGAGCGACTTCGTGAAGACGCCGCCCTGGCAGACGAGCTCGCTCCTGCCGTCGACGGCGCAGACGACCTGGCCGGGGATCCCGCAGGGATCGCCGGGGAGCGAGAGGGTCGAGTCGCACGTCGGCGTCGCGCCGTTCATGAAGCATCCGCGTTCGCCGCGGCAGTAGCGGTGCAGCTCGAACGTGCCGTTTCGGCACACGAGCATGTGCTTCCCGTCCTCTCCGCACGCGACGGCATCCTGCACCTTGCACGGATCGCCCCGGGCCGCGACGGTCTGGTCGCACGAGAGGGCGGGGCCCGCCACCGAGCAGCCTCCGGCTCCGCGGCACTCGAGGTGGAGGGCGAACTTTCCGTTCTTGCAGACGAAGGCGCGCTTCTTGTCGGGCGAGCACGCGTACTCGTCGTCCCGGTTCGTGCACGGGTCGCCGAGCGAGGCCACCGAGGTGTCGCAGGCCGCTTGATCCCGGTACTTCGCGCAGCCCATGGGACCACGGCACGGCACCTCCGCGAACTTCCCGTCGATGCACGTGAGCGCGGTCGTCTTGTCGAGGCAGATCCCCTCCGTACCCGTGCAGCTTCCGCCGGCCCGCTTCCGGCAGCCCGCCGCGAGCGCGAGGGTGGCGAGCACCATAGAGGCGACGACGATGCGTCCCTTCGTCATTTCGATGCGTCTTCGAGATGGGAAGCTGGCCCGGCTCACACGCCGGGATCCTGGCTAGCGTAGAACGCCGCGAGCACCTTCGTCATCATCGCCGGGTCCTTCGCGCCTCCGAGCTCGCGGATGGAGTGCATGCTCAGCATCGGGTTGCCGACGTCGACGGTGCGGATGCCGAGCAGCGTCGAGGCGATGGGCCCGATCGTGCTGCCGCAAGGCAGATCCGTCCGGTGCGCGTAGTGCTGGACGGGGACCTCGGCGCGCGCGCAGAGGTCGCGGAAGAAGACGGCCGTCGCCGCGGACGTCGCGTAGCGCTGCTGCGCGTTCACCTTGATGACCGGTCCGCCGTTCAGGACCGGCTTGTGGCGTGCCTCGTGCCGGGACTCGTAGTTCGGGTGGACCGCGTGCGCCATGTCGGCCGACACGCAGATCGAGCCGGCGAGCGCGCGGTGGTAGTCCTCGCGAGAGCCGCGCTTCGCGCCCATCACGATGCGTTCGAGCGCGCGCGGCAAGAACCCGGAGTGCGCGCCGTAGGCGCTCTCGCTCCCGACCTCCTCGTGATCGAAGAGGACGAGGACGGGGACGACCTCGCCCGAGGACACGCGCGGAGCGGCGTCGACGAGCGCGCGCAGGCCCGCGTGGCACATGGCCTGGTTGTCGAGCCGGCCCGAGAAGACGAGCTCGTCGTCGCGCCCGCCGAGGGTGGGCGGGACGACGTCGTAGAGCATGAGCTCGCTGCCGACGATCGCGTCGCGCTCGACCTTCAGCTCCTCCGCGAGCAGCTCGGTCAGGCCCTTCGCTCCGTCGGAGGCGAGGCCGAAGATGGGAGCGAGGTGCTCCTGACGGTTCAGCTTGAGCCCCTCGTTCACGTCGCGGTCGAGGTGGATGGCGAGCTGCGCGACACGCGCCATCGGCCTCGTGAAGCGGACGAGCCGCGCGGAGACGCGGTCGCCCTCGCGGACGAAGACCCTCCCGGCGAGCGAGAGATCGCGGTCCAGCCACGAGTTGAGCAGGACGCCGCCGTAGACCTCTACCCCGAGCTGCGCGTAGCCCTCCTTCTTGTACTCGGCGTTCGGCTTCAGCCTGAGGTTCGGGCTGTCGGTGTGCGCCCCGACGATACGGAAGCCGGAGATCTGCTTTCCCTCGGGGACGACGAAGGCGAAGAGCGTCGAGCCTCCGTGCACGAACGCGTATCGGCCGGGGCCGAGGTCGGCCCAGGAGTCCGTCTCGGCGATCGTCTGGAAGCCGGCCGCTGCGAGGCGCCGAACGGCGCTGTCGACACAGTGGAAGGGGGTCGGGGACTCGCCGAGGAAGGCGAGGAGGTCTTCGAGGACGGGATCGGTCACGGTCGCGCGATCTTAGTCGCAATCCCAGCGCGCCGCGCCCGGCGGTTGCGTCCGCGCGCCCGCAGCGCTAGTAACTCATCCATGAGTTACGAAACGGTCGAGAGCCCGGAGAAGACGGACGACGAGCACGCCGACCGGGCTCGATCGCAGACGGACGCCAGCGAGCCGGACGCCACGCCCCGCAGCACGCCGAGGCTCGGGGCGGCCCTCAGCGTGCTGTGGTGGGAAGAGCGCGTGCCGTCGTCGGACGAGTGAGGAAGGCGAGGGGAGGCCTCGCCTTCGACGTCACCGCTTCTTCTTCGGCGCGGGCTTCTTCGCCGCGGCCTTCTTCGGCTTCGCCGCCGCCTTCTTGGCCGCTGCCTTCGGCTTCGCGGCCTTGGCCGGCTTCGCAGCCTTGGCGGGCTTCGCAGCCTTGGCCGCCTTCTTGGCGGGCTTCGCAGCCTTGGCGGGCTTCGCGGGCTTGGCGGGCTTCGTGGGCTTGGCGGGCTTCGCGGGCTTCGCGGGCTTGCTCGGCTTCGCGACGGCCGCCTTGCTCGGCTTCGCGACGACCGGCTTGCTCGGCTTCGCGACGACCGGCTTGCTCGGCTTTGCGGGCGGAACCTTGCCCTTCGGAGGCAGAAGGGTCCTGCTGGACGGCGCGGGCTTGACGAGCTTGCCCTTCTTCGGCGCCTCTTCCTCCTCCTCCTCCTCCTCTTCGTCGTCCGGCGGCGGAGGCGGCGGGCGTGGCGGCGGGGGCTTGCGCGGGTCGGGCAGGTACTTGCTGAAGAAGTTCCGCATCGGTGTGAAGTACTTCTCGTTCCACAGCGTGCGGTAGAGCTCCCCCTGGCCCTCGGGGATGTCCATGTGGAGCACGGTCAGGCGCGTGCTCCCCCCGAGCGCCTCGAGATGCACCTCGACGCGTGAGTCGGGCAGCTCGCGAGGATAATCCGTCGTCCGCCAGCTCATCACGATGCGTCGCCCGAGATCGAGGTTCACCAGCTTGCCGGTGATGTAACCGTTCCACGCGGTGAACTTTCCGCCGACGCTCGCATCGATCTTCGCCGTGGCGCCGGTCATCTCGCTGTGCCGTTCGGAGGACAGCCACGCGAGATAGATCGTGGTGGGAGCCGCCGGGATCGTCGTCGAGACGCGGAGGGCCTCCTTCTTCATGGCGACCAGCGTAACCCGCCGGCTCACTCGGAACCTAAATTCTCGCGCGTCCGTCCGCCCATATCGGGCTCGACGGAGCGCGCTGCCGTGGTGGATCGGGAGGGAGTCGAACCCCCAGCGTCATCGAAGAACCTGTTTTACAGACAGGTGCGGCCAGCCGATATCCGCCTCCGATCCAGGGAACACTCGGCGCCAAGGTCGGCCCACGACCGGGACGGACGAGCCGACGACGCAGTCGTCCGCAGCGGAAGTCAGGCGAGTCGAACGCCATACCTCGCGGTACGCACCGGGTAGCGGCCGGGCCCACGACCACTCGTGGTTTGACTTCCGTAAGAGGCTCCAGGCTCCAGGCTCCAGGAGAAGAGCGGCTCTCGGTCCTCAGTCCTCAG
>CALFEQ010000135.1 GCA_937949945.1 uncultured Myxococcales bacterium | reverse complement strand
GGGAGGGCTGCCGCGGCGTGCTCTCCGTTGCTCCGCTTCGCGCGCTGAGAAGGAGGCGCTTCTCCAGGAGCCGCCTCTGGAGCCCGTAGCCTGGAGCCTGGAGCCTCATTGCTCCACTCCCACATCCCCCCTGATGGACCATCGGTCCCCCAGTCGCCGTCGTCCGACAGCAGTGCCTGGATCATCCCGTGCCCACCGTCCCGCGAGGCGTCGCGACCGGTGGAATCCTGTCGTGGCGGACATGGAATCTGGATCGCGATCGAGCGCGAGGGCAGTCGCCCCCTGCGGCGCGTGGCACGGTGGGTGCTCTCGTCGGGGGCCATGCGAACGCTCAGCATCGCCGTCTCGATCCTCGGTCTCGTCTTCGTGGCTGGCTGCGTGGTGGAGAGCGCTCCGCAGAAGACCGTGAGACGCGGTGGCTCGTCGAAGGTCGGCAAGGACAACCAGAACGGCGAGCACGGCGACAACGAGCCGGCTGGGCCCGACGACGTACCGGATCCGGGCAAGAGCGTCGGCAGCGAGACGTGGGCCGACGGCAAGACGATCGACTCGAACATCACGATCAGGGCCGGGGCCGTCGTCGAGATCGAGCCCGGTGCCACCATCAACGTCGCCGACGACGTCGCGATCACCGTCGAGGGCACGCTGAGGGTCGCCTCCACGGACATGCACGCGAAGCTCACCGGCACGCGGTGGACGGGCCTCGTGATCGCGAGCGGAGGGACCCTCGACGCGGACGGTCTCGACATCGAGAACGCGAGCGCCGCGCTCTGGACGCGGACCGGCAACCTCGACGCGAAGCTCACCAACGGGAACATCGTCGCCCAGTCGCCGTTCAAGATGGAGGCGGGCAGCAAGCTCTCCATCGTGAAGACGAACGTGAAGGCGTCCGCCGGCAGCGCGATCGCCGGGACCTTCACGGCCTCGTACATGGTCTACGACAAGGGGACCGCCGGAGGGCTGACGCTCAACGATCCCGCCGGGACGATGACGATCTCCGACTCGGAGCTGAAGGGGAACGGCGGCGGCGACTTCGTCATCTCCAGCGCGGGCAAGGAGCTCAAGCTCGAGTACACGACCATCAGCGGGTCGCACTGCGCGATCCACTTCACCGGCATCGACAAGTTCACGATCGACCACGTGTCGGCCGATCAGAACAGCTGGGGCGCGATGCTCTACGGCTCCGGGCCCGGGCCGCACACGATCACCTCGTCGAACATCCGCAACACCGATACGGACCTCGACGTCCAGGGGACGAACGGCCCCATCACCGTGAGCAACACGCTCAGCACGAAGAACAAGGGCCTGTCTTCGGACGCGATCAAGAACCCCGCCACCGAGCCCATCCCGAACGCGCGGCCGCGCCCGCAGGGTTGAGCGCCGATCGAGTATCGAGCGTGCCCTAGAACGCGCCGCTCAGCACGACCCCGCCGGGGCCGACGGCGACGCCGCGGAGCGCAGGCGCGCGTCCCGTCGTCGACTTCGGGCCGCCGCTGACGAAGAGGATCGTCCCGACGACGAGCGCGGCGGCGCCCGCGCCGAACGCGATCGTCGAGATCGTCGCCGAAGACTTCGCCTCGTCGTGCAGGCGCATGCCCTCGGCGTCGCAGATCGTGCCGCGGCAGTGAGGATCGCGCTCGTCGCGCTTCGCGAAGGTCTCGAGCCCGAAGAACGAGCCGACGCCGACGCCCACGAGGCCGACGCCGACGAGCCCGGCGCCGAGCACGCGCTGTCCGGTCCAGAAGGACGGCGCCGGGGGCTCTTTCTCCGGCGCCGGCGGCGGAGGCTCGGCGGGCTTCGGAGGCGTGACGTCCTCGAGCGCGTCGAGCTTCACCGTCGTCGTCCCCGGCTCCGTCACCTCGAACGTCTTCTTGGCGGGCTTCTTCCGAGGCGCGGTCACTTCCACCGTGTGCGAGCCCGGGTCGACGATCACGTCGGAGGTCGAGCTCCCGAGCTCCTCGCCGTCGAGGGTGAGCGTCGCGTCGCTCGGGAGCAGCGAGACGTCGAACGTCACGCGAGAGAGCTTCTTCTCGACGACCTTCAGCCGCTCGTTCGCGATGCGCGCTCGCTCTCGATCGTCGGGGTTCTTGCTCCCCTCGATGATCCCGAGCAGCTCGTGGAGCTCCTTGTACGCCGACCCGTACTTGCCTTCCTTCTCGTGGCAGATGGCGAGGTTGAGCAACGTCCCGTTCGCCGGATCGAGCGCCTGGCTCTCCGCGAACTTCGCGCATCCCTCGGAGATCTGGCCCTTCTGCACGAGGATCTGCGCCTCGCGGAAGAGCGCGTCGGCCTTCTCGACGTCCTCCTTCGACGGCTCTGCCCACGCGCTCGTCGGGATCGTGACGGCGGCGGCGAGGACGAGGGCGGCGGTGCGTCGTCGGGACGGGATGACCACGAGGAACCTCACTTTCGCTTGTCGAGGATAGACGAGCCCGAGCGCGGAGGCGGCGATGTCATCGGCACCGCGCTCTTGTCGCGCGGTTGGCTCGCGCTCGTCGCGCTCGCCCCCGGCGCCGATGCGCGGCGTGCCTCCGTGGCGGTCGGAGACGTCGAGGCGGCCGCATTCGGCGCGGAGGGCTCGGAGCGCGAGGCAGAGACGGAGGCGAGGGGACGGTGCGCTGGCTCCGGCGGCGGCTCCGGCGGCGGCTCCGCCGCGGCCGTGCTCGCGGCGAACGTCGTGACGCCCGACGCCTCCGTCGCAGGAGCCCCGGCGTTCGCCCCTCCGCGGAGCGCGAGCGCGACGAGGCCGACCCCGGCGAGCCCGACGGCGCCGAGCCCGACGGCCAGCCCCGTGAAAGACCGCGGGCGGACGTCGACCTCGAACGGCGGCACCGCCGCCGAGGAGGACGGGACGAGCTTCCCCGACGCGTCGTCCTTCGCGATTCGGATCCGATCGGACGACGGCACCGTCATGATCTCCCGCTGCGAGGGCGGCAGCGGGAGAGGAGGAAGCTCGTGCGGGTTGAGCGGCGCGGCGATCGGCGACGAGGCCGGCGCATCCGTACGATCCTGCGAAGGCGGCCCCGCGGCGCCCGTCTCCTGCTGCTCGTCTCGAGCCGCTCGAGCGGTCTGTTGGAGTCGGCGTGCGCGCGCGGCGCCGTCGGGAGAGGCGAACGGAGCGAGCGCCTGCGCGAGCTGGACGACGTCCGCGAAGCGCTCGCTGCGCGACTTGCGCAGGCAGCACGCGACGACGTTCTCGAGCACGTCGGACACCTTCGGTCGCGTCGCGCGCAGGGGCTCGAAGCCGCCGGTCATGATCTGCACGTAGATCGGCGAGCTTCCGCTCTCGTGAAACGGCGGCTTGCCCGCGATGAGCTCGTAGAGGATGACGCCGAGCGACCAGATGTCGGCGCGCCCGTCGAGGTCCTTCGCGTTGCGGAGCTGCTCCGGCGACATGTAGCGAGGCGACTTGACCGTCGTCCCCGTCGCCGTCGCCGCCTGGCTCTGCGTCGCCTCGATGATCTTCGCCGCGCCGAAGTCGAGCACCTTGATGATGTTGGTCTTGGTGCCGACGTTCGCCTTCCACGCGAGGAAGAGGTTCGCCGGCTTGAGATCGAGGTGCACGAGGCCGTGCGCGTGCGCGGCGGCGATCGCCTCGGTCGCCTGGATCACGTAGTCGACCGCCTCCGCGATCGGCAGGCTCCCGCGGCGGTGGACGAGCGCGGCGAGGTCGTTGCCCTCCAGCAGCTCCGTCACGACGTACGGGATCCCGTCGGCCAGCGTCCCCGCGTCGAGCACCTTCGCGACGTGCGGGGTGTCGAGCTGCGCGGAGGCCTTCGCCGCGCTCGAGAAGGCCTGGACCGCCTCCGGGTGCTCCTTCGCCTCGGCGAAGAGGATCTTGAGGGCGACGCGCGCATCGCTCGGCAGCTTCCGCGCGCGATACACGACGCCCGTGCTCCCCTGGCCGAGGACCGACTCGAGCTTGTAGCGGTCGAGGACGACGTCCCCGACGGCGGGCGCTCTCGAGGGCGCGGGAGACATGCCGATGACAAGCGTAGCTCTACTCGATGTCGGTCGCCCAAACTCGGGGAAAACGCGATCGGCCGTCGAGCTGGACCACCGGGCGGCGGCGCGGGAGGGCGATGCACCGCTGGCAAGAGACGGTGTCCCGCGGCATGCTGGTCTCTCGAATGCGTCGCCTCCGCGGGATCCTGTCTGGCTCCCTCGTCGTGCTCGCCCTCGGCGTGCCGTTGGCGTGCGGGGAAGAACCGCCTGCGACGGTCCTCCAGCCGCTCGATCTGAAGCCTTCGGAGGAGACCATCCCCTTCGACAGGAACCTCATCCTCGACCCCGCCACGTTCACGGACATCGAGACGCTCGATGCCAAGGCCATCCAGCGCTTCCTCGGCAAGACGCCGTACGGCCGTCCGAGCTTCCTCGAGACGTATCAGTCGAACGGCGTGCGTGCGGTCGACGCCATCATCCGGACCTCGCGCCAGTATCGGATCAACCCGCTCGTCTTCCTCGTCTTCGCGCAGGCCACGCAGGGGCTCGTCGGCGAGCGCAACTACCCGTTCCCGCCCGAGCGCGTCGAATACGTCTTCCGGTGCGGGTGCCTCTCTGCGAAGGAGTGCATGCCGCAGCTCGCGGGCTTCGACCGGCAGGTCGACTGCCTCGGCCGCATCCTTCGCGACGCGCTCGAGGAAATCAGGCTCTACGACTCGACGCCCTCCGGCTGGGGGCCGAACAAGACGAGCCTCACGCTCGACAACGAGAAGGTCACGCCCGACAACGAGGCGACGGCGGTGATCTACGACCGCATCCCGCGCGTGGCGGAGGGCAAGCCGGGCGGGACGTGGGCGTTCTGGAACATCTGGAACTTGTACGCCCCGAACCTCGACTACTTCGGGCCCATCGGGATCAGCGACGGCCGCTGGATCGGCGAGGCGTGCGCGGTCGACGCATCGTGCGCGCTCGAAGGCGCGATCTGCGCGACGAACTACCCGGACGGCCTCTGCACGGTGCCGTGCGATGGATCGTGCCCGAGCGAGCCGTTCCGGCCCGAATCGTTCTGCGCGAAGTTCCGCGACCGCGGCTTCTGTTTGCCGGTCTGCAACCCCGCCGCGCCTCAATGCCGGCGGGGCTACCAGTGCCGGCGCGTGGAGGGCATCGTCGAGGACACGTCCGAGCACGTGTGCTCGCCGGAAGTCTCCGAGTGAGTTGAGTCCTCAGTCCTCAGTCCTCAGTCCTCAGCGTCTGAGGAGGCGCGCGCGAAGCGCGCGCCCTGTTCCTGGACGTTGTTCGGAGCTCCGACTTCAGCGGGTGAGGGGGCGCGCGAAGCGCGCGCGCCCGGGCCCCAGCGCCTCGAACTGGAGCCTGGAGCCCGGGGCCTCTTCTCAGTCGTGCTTCTCGATCTTCGCGAGCGCGTGGAAGCGATCGTGCACGGCGGAGAGCTTCGCCTCGACCTCGGGCTTGCCGTCGGCCGCGCAGGCGCTCTCGAGCGCGGAGACCGCCGAGACGAGCTCGGCGTCCTTCGTCGCCTCGGCCTTCGCCGCCATGTCCTTCGTGCTCGCGCACGCCTTCTCGACGCGGGTCGCACCCGGCTCGCTGTGCCACACGGGAGCGATGACGTCGTGGAACGCCTTCAGCTCGGCGGAGAGCGACGCGTGGTGATCCTTGCCTCCGTGGTGCCCGTGCTCGTGCCCTTCGGCGTGCTGCTCCTCGGCCGGCTGCGTCGACGAGCCGGTCGTCTCGGTGGGGGCGGCGGCGGGAGGCGTCGAGCCTCCGCAAGCGACACAAAGAGCGGCGAGCGAAACGAGCGATGCAGTGAGCTTCATGGCGCGGCACCTTAGGCTCGAGCGCTCGGGAAAGGAAGCCTCCCGGCAAGGCGACGTGCCGGGTTGATGGCAGGAGGCAGCAACTGTCGGTCCTTCGTGTGGCCTGAGCACCGTCCAGCCCGCGGTCGATCCGATGACCAATCGACAGCGGGTCGGATCGGCCTCGAACATCGGAGCCATGCAGCACATCGTTCGTTGGGTCGCCATCGCCACCGGTCTCGCAGGCGCGATCGCGGTCGCGTGTGGAGGGTCCGACGACGACCGAGCCGCGAGCTCTTCCGGCTCGACGCCTCTCGACGCCGGACCCCGTGGCGTCGAGCCGGCGGGCCAGGCCTGCGCCGCTCCTTCGGAGTGTTACGTCGGCGTGGACGGCGGCGCCATCGTCGGCGAGGTCACGTGCCTCACGAAGATCCCGAACGGGTACTGCACGCACACGTGCACGCAGGACAGCGACTGCTGCGCGGCTCCGGGCGAGTGCCTGACGGGCGTGAAGCAGGTCTGCTCGCCGTTCGAGAACCAGGCCGCGAAGTATTGCTTCCTGAGCTGCGAGGACGACGACATGCGCGCGGCGATCGAGGCGAACGCGGGCGCCGGCTACTACGACGGCGGGGCGGTCGACTCGATCTCCGTCGAGGACGCGTTCTGTCGGAGCTACGCGTCGCCGTACGCGACGTGCCGCTCGAGCGGCGGAGGCAGTCAGAACCGCAAGGTCTGCATCCCGCAGCAGTGACCTGGATGCGAAGCGTGCGCGTCAGGCGTGCGCGCCGGCGGGAGGCGGCTCGGTCGCCTTCGGCCGCTTCACGAACGGCGCGATGACCGGGATCGCGTCGACGCTGATCTGGCCGCTCGTGAGGATGCCCTCGTCGGTCGGCCTCTTCGCGAGGTGCTCGCCGACGCGGAGGAACGCCTCGAGGTAGACGCGCTCGCGGCCGAGGCCCGGGGTCGTGCCGTCGCCGCCGCGGTAGACGCGCTCGGCGACGAGCACCGCCTCGCGGACGGTGAGGCCGTGCTCCTTCACGAGCGCGTGCACGTTCTCGTAGAAGCGCGCGCCGCCATCCATCGCCTCGACGGCGAGGTGCCGTGCTGCGAGCTCGCGCTTGCGCTTCGGACCGAGGAACCCGTGACGCTCTTCGAGGACGAGCGCGAGGCCCTCCTGATCGTCGATCCCGCGCGCGGTGCCGATCGAGAAGATGGCGAGGCGCGCCTGGGCCGCGCGCGTGCGCGGGATCGCGTGCGCCTCGATCTCGTGCATCACCGTGCGCTCGACGTCCTCGCGCGTGCAGGGACGTCCCGCCGCGATCAGGATGTGGCGCTCGCCCGTCGCGGCGAGCGCCGACAGCGAAGGCTGCACGACGACGGCGAAGGGCAGGCAGAGCCGGCCGACCTCCTCGCGCATGCGCGTGAGCAGCGAGCCCGGCACCGGCGCGTCGCTGAGGATGATCTCCCCGCTGTTCGCGTCGGCGGCCTCGCGGCCTTCGTTGATCCACTTGCGCGCGAGGATGGTCGCCTCTCCAGCCTTGGCCGGGTTGGCGGAGCGGAAGCGCGCGCGGGCGAGCGCTCCGAGCACGCCCGTGCCCGCCTCGCTCGCGAGGGCGGCTTCGATCTCGAGCTCGCGGGCGCGCTCCGCGTAGAGCTTCGCGACCGGATGAGCTTCGGCCTCGAGACGCTGCGCGGCGCGGGCGAGCGCCTTGCGGAGGGCCGAGTGATCGGACCTCGCGTAGGACCATCGGGGCGTCGCCATGCCGCCGGCCTCGAACACCTCGATCAGCCGTGCTCGTTCCTGCGCTGCATTTCGCGGCACCACCGACCCGAGCAGGCGGATCGAACGGACGGCCTCGATGAGGAGGCGCTCGGCACGCACGAGCCACGGCGGCAGACCCGACACGTCGGTCGGGGCGCGCTTGCGGATGGCGGGCGGCCGCTGGCTCATTCGCTCGAAACCTCGGTGAGAAGTCGAAGGACGCCGTGGGGATCGGAGCCACGGCAGGGGTCGCCCCCAAAGACTAGACCATCCACGGGGCCGATGGCTCGCCGATTGCCGATCCGAGCCGAGCCGGCGGGCGCTCGCCCGACCACCCCGCCGCGGGGCCGTGCCGCCGGGGCGAGAGACCCCCGCCCGAGGACGCGCCGCCCGGCAGCCGATGCCCTTGCAAGACCAGGCCGGCTCGGGCTACGTGGAGGCCGCCGGGAAGGCCCGGAAGACGCCTGGAAAGCGACCTGCCTGGATGAAGAAGAACTACGTCCTCGACACCAACATCCTGCTCCACGACCCGTTCGCGATCTTCCGGTTCGACGACAACAACGTCATCATCCCGATCTACGTCATCGAGGAGGTCGACCAGTTCAAGCGTGAAGGCTCGGAGCGCGGCCGTAACGCGCGTCACGTCGTCCGGCTCCTCGACGAGCTCCGCGAGCAGGGCGGCTCCCTCGCCAAGGGCGTCCAGATGAAGAACGGCGGCACGCTCCGGGTCGCGGTGCCGTCGAAGCGTCCCGAGCTGCCGAGCGCCATCGACAAGGGGGCGATGGACAACGCCATCCTGCAGACCGCGTTCGACGTGCGCGAGCAGGACGGAGGCCGTCCGACCGTCTTCGTGACGATGGACACGAACCTGCGCATCCGCGCCGATGCGCTCGGGATGGTCGCGGAGACGTACGAGAACCAGCGCGTGGAGCCGCAGCGCCTCGACTCCGGCGTCATGGAGATCGAGGTCTCCGCCGACGAGATCGACACCTTCTTCCAGGAGGGCAGGCTGGCGCCTCCGCCCCACCTCCTTCCGCCGGAGCGCAACGAGAAGGGCGAGCGCGAGCCGCGCGCCAAGGAGTCGAGCGGGCCGTACCTGACCGCCAACCTCTGCATCCTCCTGCGCGACCGCGCGAACGCGTCGCACACGGCGCTCGGTCGCTACGACGCGACGAAGAAGGAGATCGTCGCGCTCCGCACGCCGCGCGAGGGCGTCATGGGCGTTCGCCCGCGGAACAAGGAGCAGAGCCACGCCCTCGACCTGCTCCTCGACGAGAACATCCGCCTCGTCACGCTCGTCGGGAAGGCCGGCACCGGCAAGACGCTCCTCGCCCTCGCGGCGGGCCTCAAGCGCACGGTCGAGGACGGCATGTACACGCGCATGCTCGTCTCGCGACCGGTCATGCCGCTCGGTCGCGACATCGGCTTCTTGCCGGGCGACATCGACGAGAAGCTCAACCCCTGGATGCAGCCCATCTTCGACAACCTCGAGTTCCTCTTCTCGAGCGGCACGCGCAAGGGCCCGCGCGCCTACGCCGAGCTGCTCGACAGCGGGCAGCTCCAGGTCGAGCCGCTCACGTACATCCGTGGGCGATCGCTCCCGCAGCAGTACATCATCGTGGACGAGGCCCAGAACCTCACGCCCCACGAGGTGAAGACGATCATCACACGTTCCGGCGACGGCACGAAGATCGTGCTCACGGGCGATCCGGGGCAGATCGACAACCCCTACGTCGACAGCGCTTCGAACGGATTGTCCGTCGCGGCCGATCGCTTCCGCGGCGAGAAGTGCGCGGGGCACATCGTGCTGACGCGAGGGGAGCGAAGCGAGCTCGCGGAGTTGGCGGCGAATTTGTTGTAGGAGGCTCCAGGCTCCAGGCTCCGGGCTCCAGGGGGCTGCGCGCTACAGACTTCGGGGCTCCAGATTTCAGTCCTCAGTCCTCAGTCCTCAGTCCTCAGCGGTGGCGAAACTGCGGGCGTCGCTCACGCTTCGGGCGCTCGGGTTTCTCTGCTTTGTTGTAGGAGGCTCCAGGCTCCAGGCTCCGGGCTCCAGGGGGCTGCGCGCTACAGACTTCGGGGCTCCAGATTTCAGCCTCGATTTCGCTCGGGTGGCGGGCTGACCGCCGCCGGGCGCTGGTGGC
>CALFEQ010000134.1 GCA_937949945.1 uncultured Myxococcales bacterium | reverse complement strand
TCGTCCTGACCGGTGTAGCGGTTCTTGACCTTCTCCTTGAGCGTGTACGCCTTGATGTTGTCGATGTAGTTGGCGGCGAGCTTCGCGATCGCGTCCTCGTCCGCGCTGATGGCGCGCTGGACCTCGTTCTTCACGATCTCCTCGTACTCGCGCTTCACGAGGCCGATGATCTCTTGGTACCGCTTCCGCTGCTCCTCGTTCGTGATGAGCGAGTGGTGGCGAAGGCCCTTCTCGAGCTCGTTCAACACCATGAACGGGTTGATCGTGCCTTCGCCCGCCTCGTTGACGAGAGCGTTCGAGATCTTGTCCTGCACGTAGCGCGGCGAGATGCCCTCCATCCCTTCGCGCTTCGCCTCCTTGCGCAGCTCCTTGACGGTGTCCTGCGTGTATCCCGGCAGGACCTTGCCGTCGTAGAGCTTCATCTTCTGCACGAGCGAGAGATTGTGCTTCTTCGGATCCTCGAGGCGGGTCATGACGGCCCACATCGCAGCGACCTCGAGGGTGTGCGGAGCGATGTGCTTGCCCTTGACCTTCTCCTGGGCGAAGTCCTTCTCGTAGATTTTGATCTCTTCGCTCAGCTTCGTGATGTACGGGATGTCGATCTTGATCGTGCGGTCGCGGAGCGCCTCCATGAACTCGTTGTTCAGGAGCTTCTTGTACTCCGCCTCGTTCGTGTGACCGATGATCACCTCGTCGATGTCGGTCTGCGCGAACTTCTTCGGCTTGATCTTCTTCTCCTGCGACGCGCCGAGCAGGTCGTAGAGGAAGGCGACGTCGAGCTTCAGCATCTCGACGAACTCGACGATGCCGCGGTTCGCGATGTTGAACTCGCCGTCGAAGTTGAACGCGCGCGGATCGGAGTCGGAGCCGTACTCGGCGATCTTCCGGTAGTTGATGTCGCCGGTGAGCTCGGTCGAGTCCTGGTTCTTCTCGTCCTTCGGCTGGAAGGTGCCGATGCCGACGCGATCCTTCTCGCTGAGCACCAAGCGACGGACGCGGACGTGGTTACGGACCACCTTCGTCCAGTCGCCGTTGTACTTGGTCATCAGGTTGCGGAAGATGAAGCGGCTCGCGGGATCGAGGTCGCCTTCGACCCGCACCTTGTACCGCTCGTTCGACAGGCCGAGCTCCTCGATCGCCCGCGCTCGCCACTCGATCGGGATGAGCCGGAGCGGCTCGTCGTTCATCGGGCTCGGGAACCGATCGGTGGAGCTGCCCGCGAGATCGGTCCCCGCGAGGTTGATCCAGTCGAACGAGTAGAGAGCGCCGTCCGGCGTCCGCGAGTAGTACTCGAGGCCCTGCTTGAGGAGGCGCGCGATCGTGCTCTTCGAGGAGCCGACCGGCCCGTGGAGCAGGATGACGCGCTTCTCGGGACCGTATCCCTCGGCGGCGGCCTTGAGCACGTGGACGAGCCGCATGAGAGGGATGTCGAGGCCGTAGATCGCGTTCGCGCCGCCGTTCAGCTCGTCCTTGAAGAAGTTGTATCGAGTCAGCTTCTTCTTGTTGTCGATGTACTCCTCGGTCCCGAAGCTGATGATCATGTCGTAGAGGCGCTGGTACGCATTCCGCGTCACCTGCGGCTTCTCGCGGACGATCTGGAGGTACTCCTCGAACGTCCCCTCCCAGTGGAGCTCTCGATACAGCTTGTAATCCTGCATCGCTCCGATGCGATCGATCATCGACTCCGCCATCACCATCTCCTCGCCATCGACTGGCTAGTCAGAACTGCTCGCGCCGCCGCACTACGGATCATCGCGCCTAGATCCCGAGCCTATCACCCTCGAAAAGTTCGCGTTGCTCGATCCGTCGCGGAGGTGTCCGACCCGCCCGGCACCGCGGTCTCGGCGTCATTTTCGGTGCGTCCGTTGCTCGGGCGTGGGGGCAGTGCTTAGGTGAGGGAGCTGCCGATGAGCTCGTCGCCCGCTTCCCTGCTCGTCACCGCGGCCGTTGTCGTCTTCGTGCTCGCCGGGTGCGGTCGTTCACCCGAGGCGCGAACCCCCATGAGGGTAGTACGCGTCGACTCGAATGTAGCCGTCCTCTGCAACTGCGACGACGAGGACGACGAAGAAGAGGAAGACCTCGACCGCCCGAAGGCGAGGCCCGTCGAGTACGTGAAGCTGACAGAATGGCAGCCACCCCCGTCGGTGCAGCGGGTCGAGGCGGCGATCGTGCCGCGCGGAACGGCCCCGCCGAGCTACATCGAGTTCCCGAGGCTCGAGCTTCATCGGCCGATCGACCCGCCGGGGTATCGGCCGGTGGGGAAGTACTTCGGTCGGAAGCGCTGAGCGGGGCGAAGACGCTCCAGGCTCCCGGCTCCAGGAGGGAGCTCAGCCGCTGCCTCGGTCCGTGCGCTTTTCCGCTCCGTGCCGCGAGGAACGTGGAGCCCGTTCGAACCGCGCCCACGAACGGCGATGCGCGGAACCCGTGTTTCCGGAAGGCGCCTTGCTGCTCCGAAGCATCCCACCTGGAGCCCGGAGCCTGGAGCCTGGAGCCTCCCATTCACACCCGTGTCGTGGCTCGCAAGACACGGCCATGCCGAGCGGCGGGGCGTCGCGATGGCACGCGTGGCCGGAATGTTTGCCATTTCGTCGATCGACGGTCGGCACCCAAGGGGAGGGGAGGCTCGGAAGCGTTGGAAATTACGACGTCCCCTCGGGTTTCGCGCGGCTCACCTGTTGCTACGCTCGAAGGTACATGGTCGAGCAGCGTTCGCGTTGGGTGGCGATGGCGGCGGTGGTGGCGGCGATCGCCGGTCTCCTCTCCGCGGGGTGCGGAAGGTTGGAGGAGGCCGACTACCCCCACTACGAGTACGTTCCGCCGAAGCCTCCGACGGCCGAGGAGCTCGCCGCCGAGCAGCGGGCGCGCGAGCAGGCTGCCGCGGAGAACCGCGAGATCCTCATCGGCGCGGACGATGACGAGTACGCGGACACGGATCCGAGCGCGCTCACGCAGTGGCGGTCGGTGCTCGAGCCCCACGGCACGTGGGTCGACGATCCGGTCTACGGCACCGTGTGGGTGCCCTCGAAGGAGGAGGTCGGCGACGACTTCCAGCCGTACGTGACCGCCGGGCATTGGACGTACAGCGAGGAGACGGACTACGTCTGGGTGTCCCACTACTCGTGGGGCTGGGTCCCGTTCCACTACGGCCGCTGGGTCTACCTGCCGAACCACGGCTGGGCGTGGATCCCCGGCCGGCGGTACGCCGGCGCGTGGGTCACCTGGCGTGTGGGCCCTGCGGGTTACGGCTACGTCGGCTGGGCGCCGATGGCGCCGACCTGGTACTGGTACAACGGCGTCGCCGTCGGCTGGTCGTTCGGCTTCTATCGGCCGTACGACTATTACGTGTATTGTCCACATACCCATCTCTATCACCCGACGGTGGTCACCCACGTCGTTCGTGGACCCGCCGCGCGTGTGCATCACGAACGGACGCGCGACTACGTCCCCGCGGCCCCGGCCGTCGGCGGTGGCGATCGCGTCATCGCCAACCCGACCGTGGGCGGCGGCAGTCGTGTCGTCGCTCAACCGTCGGTCGGCGGCGGTCGCGTGGTCGCCTCGCCCGTCGTCGCGAAGGGACCGCGACCCGACGAGCTCGGCTCGAGCCATGCGGTGGTCGTCCCGCCTCCGGCGTCGGATCAGGGCATCGCCCGTGCGCAGGCGTTCGCGGTGCCGCGCACCGCGGTGGCGGCCGGAGCGGCGCCTCCCGCGCACTGGCGCTCGGTCGCGCCGGCAGCGACAGCTCCGTCGAACGCGCTCGTTCGACAGCCCGCGACGGCTGCATCCATCCCTCGTGAGGCGCTCTCTGCGGCGCGCGAGCCGGCGGTGCGCTCCGGCCCGGCGCTGAGGGAGCCGAGCGCAGCGTCGTCGGCGCTCCGCGCTTCGCCGAGCAGCTCGCCCCTCCCTCCGTACAGGGCAGCGCCGCGGCCCGAGTCGTTCCGTTCACCTTCTGCGATCGTCGGTCCTCGTTCGACGCCGACCGTTTCGGCGCGACCGTCGTCGCCGTCGCCCGCGATGCGGTCGACGCCGCGGATCACGTCGACGCCGTCGTGGTCGTCGTCGCCCACGATGCGCTCGCCCGCGCCTGCGATTCGGTCGACGCCGCGGATCACGTCGACGCCGTCGCCTGCGA
>CALFEQ010000133.1 GCA_937949945.1 uncultured Myxococcales bacterium | reverse complement strand
CGTACGAATGGCGCCTCGGCGCAGCAGAAGGTTGCGATGTCCTGGAAGATCGCCGCTGTCTCGTGCCCGTACCCGCCGGTATGGCGCGCAACGAGAACGCAACCCGAAGGGTCGGCCGAGGCATCCGCGATCGGCACTCCGCCATCGAAACAAAGGTCCTCTTCGTTCGGGCTCGAAGGTGGCTGCTCGGCAGCCGAATCGTTCGGGCCACTCCCTTCCGCTCCGTCTTCCTGAGCGGCGTGCGTTCTCCCCGGCGAAGGACCGCCGGTATCGTCTGCGGATCTGCGCGCTGACGACTCGCAGGCGACGAGCCGGATGGCTGCGAGCCCAGCGATCACGACGAGGAATCGCTGAACGTTCGGGGTCATGCCGAGGGCCCGATGCAACCGGTGCACCAGCGAATTTCATGAGGAACAGCGCGTTCCTCGCGCCGCCGACGTGTGACAGCGACACAGGATGGCACGTCGTTGGCTCACGGCGTTCGCCTCTTCGCGACGAGTCGCCGAGGGCGCAACCGCGATACGGAGCCCTGCGCGCGCCACGCGCGAGAAGGTGCCGCGCGAGTATCCGTTGCGAGGCCCTTGGCGCCAGCGACGGACTACCTGCGAGGGTCGAAGCGACCACCAGGACGCCCCTCCCCCATCCGCGCGCAGGTGCCGAAGGCGCCGAGCACGGATGAGGGGGAGGCCACACAACAAAACGGAAACGCCGCGATCCCGAAGGACCGCGGCGTTCTCGAGAGTGGCTCAGCCGCCCCCGAAGGCGGTGAGCTCCGTGCTGCCGATTACTCCTCGCTGACCGCCGACAGCGTGCTCGGCGTGGCCGCCGGCACCTGCGGCTGCGGCGCGACGTAACCCGTGCTCTCCGGCGTCTCGCCCTCGACCACGACGTTGAGGTTCTTGTACGCGGCGAGGCCGGTGCCGGCCGGGATCAGGCGGCCCATGATGACGTTCTCCTTCAGGCCGCGCAGCGTGTCCGTCTTGCCGTTGATCGCTGCCTCCGTGAGGACCTTGGTGGTCTCCTGGAAGCTCGACGCGGAGATGAACGACTCCGTCGAGAGCGACGCCTTCGTGATGCCGAGGAGCAGCGGCTCCGCGATGCCCGGGCGGCCGCCGCGCTCGATCACGCGCTGGTTCTCGCGCTCGAACACGTGCTTCTCCACGTTCTCGTCGACGAGGAAGTTCGTGTCGCCCACGTCCTTGATGCGCACGCGGCGCAGCATCTGGCGGACGATGACCTCGATGTGCTTGTCGTTGATGGCGACGCCCTGCAGGCGATAGACCTGCTGGATCTCGTTGACGAGATACGCAGCGAGCTCCTTCTCGCCCTTCACGCGGAGGATGTCGTGCGGGTTCGCCGGGCCGTCCTGCAGCGGCTCGCCCGCGCGGACGCGGTCGCCGGGCTGGACGTGGATGTGCTTGCCCTTCGGGATCAGGTACTCGCGCGCCTGATCGTGCAGCGGCTGGCCGTCATGGCCGAACGGCGTGATGATGACCTTCCGCTTGCCCTTCGTGTCCTTGCCGAAGGAGACCTCGCCGTCGATCTCGGCGATGATGGCGTGGTCCTTCGGCTTGCGGGCCTCGAAGAGCTCCGCGACGCGCGGGAGACCACCGGTGATGTCCTGCGTCTTCGTGGTCTCGCGCGGGATCTTCGCGATGATGTCGCCCGGCTCCACGACGTCGCCGTCCTGGACGACGATGTTCGCGCCGACCGGGAGGAGGTAGCGGGCGTCGAGCGTGCTGTTCGGGAGCTTGAGCGTCTCGCCCGTCTGCGGGTCCTTGATGCTGACGCGCGGACGGAGATCCGCAGCGCGCGACTCGATGACGACCTTGCGCGAGAGGCCGGTGACCTCGTCGAGCTTCTCGATCATCGTGACGCCCTCGACGATGTCGCCGAAGCGGGCGATACCGCCGACCTCCGTGAGGATGACGTTGGCGAAGGCGTCCCACTCCGCGAGGAGCTGGCCCGGCTTCACCTTGTCGCCCTCCGCGCACTTGAGCACCGCGCCGTAGACCAGGCGGTGGTGCTCGCGCTCGCGGCCGGTGTCGTCGACGATGACGAGCTCGCCGTGGCGGTTCATGACCGTCACGCTGCCGTCACGCCGCTTGGCGAGGTTCGCGCCGCGGATGCGGACGAAGCCCTCCGCACGCGCCTCGATCGAGGACTGCTCGATCTTGCCGCGCGCCGCCGCGCCACCGATGTGGAACGTACGCATCGTGAGCTGCGTACCCGGCTCGCCGATCGACTGGCTGGCGATGATGCCGATCGCCTCGCCGATGTTGACCTTGTAGCCACGCGCGAGGTCGCGCCCGTAGCACTTGGCGCAGACGCCGCGACGCGTCTGGCAGGTCAGCACCGAGCGGATGACGACCTCCTCGATGCCCGCCTCCTCGATCTTGAAGACGAGGTTCTCGTCGAGCTCCGTGTTCGCCGGGACGATGACCTCGCCCGTGAGCGGGTCGACGATGTCCTCCAGCGCGACGCGGCCGAGGATGCGGTCGCCGAGCGGCTGGATGACCTCGCCGGCGTCCTCGAGCTTCGTCACGCGGATGCCGTCGAGCGTGCCGCAGTCGAACTCGGCGATGACCGCGTCCTGCGCGACGTCGACGAGACGACGCGTGAGGTAACCGGAGTTCGCCGTCTTGAGCGCCGTGTCCGCGAGGCCCTTACGCGCACCGTGCGTCGAGATGAAGTACTCGAGGACGGAGAGACCCTCGCGGAAGTTCGCCTTGATCGGGTTCTCGATGATCTCGCCCGAGGGCTTGGCCATGAGGCCACGCATCGCGGCGAGCTGGCGGATCTGCTGGGTCGAGCCACGGGCTCCGGAGTCCGCCATGATGTAGATCGGGTTGAAGCTCGGCTCGACGTACTCCTTGCCGGTCTCCGGATCGACGACGGTCTCCTTGCCGATGACCGTCATCATCTCGCTCGTGACCTTGTCGGCCACGCTCGCCCAGATGTCGACGATCTTGTTGTAGCGCTCGCCGTCCGTGATCAGGCCCTCCTGGTACTGATCGACGACGCGCTGCACCTCCTCCTGCGCCTGGGCGAGGAGGATCTTCTTCGCCTCCGGGATGACCATGTGGTCCATGCAGATGGACACACCGGCCTTCGTCGCGTGGTCGTAACCGAGCGAGCGGAGGCGGTCGGCGAGGAGGACCGTCGCCTTGTTGCGGTGCTTGCGGTAGCAGGCGTCGATGAGCGCCGAGAGCGCCTTCTTGTCGAGCGTCTTGTTGACCAGCTTGAACGGCAGGCCCGGCGGGACGATCTCCGAGATGAGGCAGCGGCCGACGGTCGTGTCGACCATCATGCGCTCGCCCGTCTCGGGGTCGACGACGCGGACGCGGATGCCCGTGTGGAGCGTGACCTCGTCGTTGTCGTAGGCCATGCGGACCTCCTCCGGCGACGAGTACACGCCGCGGAGGTAGCCGCCTTCGATCTTGCCGTCCTTCGACACCTTGAGGGTGCCCGGCTTGTAGTAGCCCTTCGCGAACTTCCTCTCGCGCGTCGCGTAGTAGAGGCCGAGGACGATGTCCTGCGTCGGGTTGATGATCGGCTTGCCGTTCGCAGGCGAGAGGATGTTGTTCGTGCTCATCATGAGCACGCGGGCCTCCATCTGCGCCTCGATCGAGAGCGGCACGTGGACGGCCATCTGGTCACCGTCGAAGTCGGCGTTGAACGCCGCGCAGACGAGCGGGTGGAGCTGGATGGCCTTGCCCTCGATGAGGACCGGCTCGAACGCCTGGATGCCGAGGCGGTGGAGCGTCGGCGCGCGGTTCAAGAGAACCGGGTGCTCGGAGACGACCTCCTCGAGGATGTCGAACACCTCGGGGCGCTCCTTCTCCACCATCTTCTTCGCGGACTTGATGGTGTTGACGTAACCGCGCTCCTCGAGCTTGTTGTAGATGAACGGCTTGAACAGCTCGAGCGCCATCTTCGTCGGCAAGCCGCACTGGTGCAGCTTGAGCGTCGGACCGACGACGATGACGGAGCGGCCCGAGTAGTCGACGCGCTTGCCGAGGAGGTTCTGGCGGAACCTTCCCTGCTTGCCCTTCAGCATGTCGCTGAGGGACTTGAGCGGGCGCTTGTTCGGACCGGTGATCGTCTTGCCGCGACGGCCGTTGTCGAACAGCGCGTCGACCGCCTCCTGGAGCATGCGGCGCTCGTTCCGGATGATGATCTCCGGAGCGTTGAGCTCGAGCAGGCGCTTGAGACGGTTGTTGCGGTTGATGACGCGGCGGTAGAGGTCGTTGAGGTCGCTCGTCGCGAAGCGGCCGCCGTCGAGCGGAACGAGCGGGCGGAGATCCGGCGGAAGGACCGGGATCACCGTGAGCATCATCCACTCCGGACGGTTGCCGGACTCACGGAAGGCCTCGCAGACCTTGAGGCGCTTGACGATCTTCTTGCGCTTCGCCTCGCTCGTGGCCGAGCGCATCTCCTGGCGGAGCGTCTCGCAGAGCTGGTGGACGTCGACGCCCTTGAGCATCTCGAGGATCGCCTCGCCGCCCATGCCCGCGACGAACTTGTCCTCGCCGTACTCGTCGACGAGCTGCATGTAGCGCTCCTCGGAGAGGAGCTCGCCACGCGTGAGCCCGGTGTCCTTCGGGTCGATGACGATGTACGCCTCGCAGTAGAGGACCTTCTCGAGATCCTTCAGCGAGATGTCGAGGATGTTGCCGATGCGGCTCGGCAGGCTCTTCAAGAACCAGATGTGCGCGACCGGCGTGGCCAGGTTGATGTGGCCGAGACGCTCGCGGCGCACCTTGCTCTGAATGACCTCGACACCGCACTTCTCGCAGACGATCCCGCGGTGCTTCATGCGCTTGTACTTGCCGCAGTTGCACTCGTAGTCCTTCACGGGACCGAAGATCTTCGCGCAGAAGAGGCCGTCCCTCTCCGGCTTGAACGTTCGGTAGTTGATCGTCTCGGGCTTCTTGACCTCACCGTGCGACCACTCGCGGATCTTCTCGGGGCTCGCGAGCGAGATGCGGATCGCGCTGAAGGAGAGCGGATCCTTGGGCTTCTCGAAGAAGCTGAAGATGTCGCGCATCGGCTTTTCCTTTTTCTGTTTGCAGCTCTTGGGACGAAAATCTCTGGTTAGGGGCCCGGGCTCATCGGCCACCGGGCGGTGAGGCTGGCGCCGCGGGACGCGTCACCGTCACGTGATGCGTGCCGAGGGTCACCGCGGACGCCAGCGTGTGCGCGCAGCTCATCGAGCGCCCGTTCACTCCTCCGCGGCCTGATCGGCCGGACGAATCTGTCCCGGCTCGAGGAGCTCGACGTTCAAGCAGAGCGCCTGCAGCTCCTTGATGAGGACGTTGAAGGACTCGGGCAGGCCCGGCTCGAGCGTGTACTCGCCCTTGACGATGGCTTCGTACATGCGCGTGCGGCCCATGACGTCGTCGCTCTTGACGGTGAGGAACTCCTGGAGCGCGTAGGCCGTTCCGTAGGCCTCCATCGCCCAGACCTCCATCTCACCGAGACGCTGACCACCGAACTGCGCCTTGCCACCGAGCGGCTGCTGGGTGACGAGCGAGTACGGACCGATCGAGCGCGCGTGGATCTTGTCGTCGACGAGGTGGTGCAGCTTGAGGACGTACATGACGCCCACCGTCACGTCCTGGTCGAACGCCTCGCCGGTGCGACCGTCGAAGAGGACGGTCTGACCCGACGTCGGCAGCCCGGCCAGCGCGAGCGCGTTCTTGATGTCGCTCTCGCGTGCGCCGTCGAAGACCGGGGACGCGTAGTGGATGCCCCTCTTCAGCTTCTGCGCGACCTGGCGGATCTCCTCGTTCGAGAGCTTGCTCAACATCTTCGACACTTCTTTGTCGCCGTCGAAGATCTTGAGGACGTGCTCGCGGATCTGCGCGTCGCTGAAGTTGTTGTCCAGCATGTACTGGAGCTGCCAGCCGAGCGCGAGACCGCCCCACCCGAGGTGGGTCTCGAGGATCTGACCGACGTTCATACGGCTCGGAACGCCGAGCGGGTTGAGGACGATGTCGACCGGCCGACCGTCCGCCGTGTACGGCATGTCCTCTTCGGCCATGATGCGCGAGACGACACCCTTGTTTCCGTGGCGTCCCGCCATCTTGTCGCCCACCTGGAGCTTCCTCTTGATGGCGATGTAGACCTTCACCATCTTGATGACGCCCGGCGGGAGCTCGTCACCCTTCGAGAGCCGCTCGATCTTGTCGCGGAAGTGCTCCTCGCGGACGCGGATGATCTCCTCGAGCTCGTTGAGCTTCGCGGCGATGTCCTCCGCATCCTCGACCGGGAGCTCGCCCCAGTACTTGCGCGGGATCTCGTCGAGGGCCGCCTCGTCGATGACCTGACCCTTCTGGAGAAGGACCTTGCCCTTGTCGTCGACGAGCTTGCCCGTCGTCGTCTGACCGACGAGCTTCTTCTTCAGGCCGCGGAAGAACGAGTCGCGGAGGATCTTCGCCTCCTCGTCGCGCTGACGCTCGAGCCGCTCCCTCTCGGCCTGCTCGATCGACTGCGCACGCTCGTCCTTCTCCGTGCCCTTGCGAGCGAAGATGCGCGCGTTGATGACGATGCCGCTCACGCCCGGCGGGACGCGGAGCGAGCTGTCGCGGACGTCGCCGGCCTTCTCACCGAAGATCGCGCGGAGCAGCTTCTCCTCGGGTGAGAGCTGCGTCTCGCCCTTCGGCGTGATCTTGCCGACGAGGATGTCGCCCGGCTTCACCTCGGCGCCGATGCGGACGATGCCGCTCTCGTCGAGGTCCTTGAGGGCCTCCTCGCCGACGTTCGGGATGTCGCGAGTGACCTCCTCCTTGCCGAGCTTCGTGTCGCGGGCGACGCACTCGAACTCCTCGATGTGGATCGAGGTGAACACGTCGTCCTTCGCGATGCGCTCGCTGACGAGGATCGAGTCCTCGAAGTTGTAGCCCTGCCACGGCATGAACGCGACGAGCACGTTCTGACCGAGCGCGAGCTCGCCCATGTCGCACGACGGACCGTCCGCGAGGACGTCGCCGGCCTTCACCCGCTCACCAGCGCGGACGATCGGCTTCTGGTTGAAGCACGTCGACTGGTTCGAGCGCTGGAACTTGTAGAGCTGGTAGATGTCCGGGATCTCCGCCTTGTCGCTCTCCGGGCGGACGACGATGCGCGTCGCGTCGACGCTCTCGACGATGCCGTCACGCTTCGCGATGACGCACACGCCGGAGTCGCGCGCGAGCTTCGCCTCCATGCCGGTGCCGACGAGCGGCGCCCAGCTCCGGATGAGCGGCACGGCCTGACGCTGCATGTTCGCGCCCATGAGCGCGCGGTTCGCGTCGTCGTGCTCGAGGAACGGGACGAGCGCGGCGGCGACCGACACCATCTGGTTCGGCGACACGTCCATGAGCTGGACCATGTCGGGCGGGACCATCTGGAAGTCGCCGTTGAGACGGACCGAGACGAGGCTCTCCTTGAAGCGGCCCTTCTCGTCGAGCTCGGCCGAGGCCTGGGCGATGAACTTCGCCTCCTCCTCGAGCGCCGAGTACCAGCCGACCTCGTCGGTGACCTTGCCGTCGATCACCTTGCGGTACGGCGTCTCGACGAAGCCGAACTCGTTCACGCGCGCGAACGTCGAGAGCGACGCGATGAGACCGATGTTCGGCCCCTCGGGCGTCTCGATCGGGCAGATGCGGCCGTAGTGCGTCGGGTGGACGTCACGGACCTCGAAGCCCGCACGCTCGCGCGTGAGACCACCCGGACCGAGCGCGGAGAGACGACGCTTGTGCGTGACCTCCGACAGCGGGTTCGTCTGGTCCATGAACTGCGAGAGCTGCGAGCTCCCGAAGTACTCCTTCACCACCGCGGAGACGGGCTTCGCGTTGATGAGGTCGTGCGGCATGAGCGTGTCGATCTCCTGCGACATGCTCATGCGCTCCTTGATGGCGCGCTCCATGCGAACCAGACCGATGCGGTACTGGTTCTCCATCAGCTCGCCGACCGCGCGGACGCGGCGGTTGCCGAGGTGGTCGATGTCGTCGACCGAGCCGCGACCGTTCTTCAGCTCGATGAGGTGACGAACGGTCTCGAGGATGTCCTGCGCCGTGAGGACCTGCGTGTCGAGCGACGGGCGCTGCTCCTCCGGCAGGTCCTTGTAGAACTTGTAGTTCAGCTTGAGGCGACCGACCTTCGAGAGGTCGTAGCGCTCGGGGTTGAAGAACAGGTTGTGGAAGAGCGTCTTCGCCGTCTCGAGCGTCGGAGGATCACCGGGGCGGAGGCGCCGGTAGATCTCCATGATCGCGTCTTCCGTCGTCTTCACCTTCTCCGCGAGCAGCGTGTCGCGGAGGTAGCTGCCGACGTTGAGACCGTCGATGAAGAGGATCTTGAACTGGTCGATGCCGGCCTCGCGAAGCTTCTCGAGCTTCTCCGGCGTCACCTCCTCGTTGACCTCGAGGATGACCTCGCCGGTCTCCTTGTCGACGACGTCGTGCGCGGCGACCTTGCCGGTCAGCTCCTCGACGTCGACCGGGAGGCGATCGATCTTCGCCTCCCGCAGCTTCTTCATCGCGGCCTTCGTGAACTTGGTGTTCTTCTTGACGATGACCTCGTTGCCGATCTTGATGTCGCGCGTCGCGCGCTGACCGGCGAGGAGCTCGTACTCGACCGACTTCGAGTACTTGCCGCCCTTCTCGAGGTACACCGTCTCGGTGTTGTAGAAGTAGTTGAGAAGGTCCTGCGTCGTGTAGCCGAGGGCGCGCAGGAGCACCGTCGCGTGCATCTTCCGGCGACGGTCGATGCGGACGTAGATGATGTCCTTCGGGTCGAACTCGAAGTCGAGCCACGACCCGCGATACGGGATGATCCGCGCAGAGTAGAGGAGCTTGCCGCTCGAGTGCGTCTTGCCCTTGTCGTGGTCGAAGAAGACGCCGGGAGACCGGTGGAGCTGGCTGACGACGACGCGCTCGGTACCGTTGATGATGAAGGTACCGGTCTCGGTCATGAGCGGGATCTCGCCGAAGTAGACCTCCTGCTCCTTGATGTCGCGGACGATCCGCTCCCCGCCGTCGCGGGTGTCGTAGATCATCAGCTGCGTCGTCACCTTGATCGGCGCGGCGTAGGTCATGCCGCGCGCGCGGCACTCGTCGACGTCGTACTTGGGCTTCTCGAGGTTGTAAGAGACGAAGACGAGCTCGCTCGTCCCGTTGAAGTCCTTGATCGGAAAGACGCTGCGGAAGACTGCCTGGAGCCCGATCTCCGCTCGCTCGTTGGGCGGGACGTTGGCTTGCAGGAACTTGTCGTAAGACGACTTCTGGATGTCGATGAGGTTCGGGACCTCGATGACACGTTGAATCCGTCCCAGGTTCTTGCGGATGCGGAAGTTGGACTGGATAGCGGTCGCCATCGTTGCTCCTTTGGGGGGCGCAGGTTCGGTCAAGCGCTGACGGGGTTCGCGTCTGTCCCGGAGCGTCCTCGTGCTGCTGCCCTATGCACCGGACTTCGGCAGGTCCGGCTCGTGCGCGTCGTCGTTAAGCGGTCGTCGTCGGGAAGCGCGGTAAGTAGCGCCGCGGCGCGGGGGAGTTAAGCGGAAGCGAAGAAGTTGGTACGAGAAATGCCGCATGGGCCGAACGAAGGGACCTCTCCCTTCGCCGGCCCGCGGCGTCAATCAAAAACCTTCAAAGACGGTCACTTATCGCTGCTCGGTCTTCGTGTCCTGGGGGAAGGGCCTCAGGCCTCGGGCCTCGGGCCTCAGGGAGGCTGCGCCGATCGGTCGCAATTTCCCTGAGGCGTTCACGGCTGAGCTTTCGGCTCTCGGGTTCGGCTTCGGAGTTGAGGAGAGGAGGAGAGGACGAGGGCTCTTCCCCTCGGTGCTGGTCCGGAGCTGACGACTCGGTGACAGGGACGGAGGTTCGAGCTGCCTCGGGCCTCGCGGCTCGGAGGGGCCGGAGGCCCGAGGGCGAAGGCACGTGGCCTTACTTGAGCTCGACCTTCGCGCCGGCCTCTTCCAGCTTCTTCTTGAACTCCTCGGCCTCCGCCTTGCTGACGCCCTCCTTGATGTCCTTCGGGGCGCCCTCGACGAGGTCCTTCGCCTCCTTGAGGCCGAGGCCCGTGATCTCGCGGACGACCTTGATGACGTTGATCTTGTTCGCGCCCGCCTCCTTGAGGACGACCGTGAACTCCGTCTTCTCCTCCGCCGGGGCAGCGGCGGCCGCGCCCGGCGCGCCAGCAACCGCGGGGCCCGCGACGGCGACCGGGGCCGCCTTGACACCCCACTTTTCCTCGAGCGTCTTGATGAGCTCCGCGATCTGGATGACCGGGAGGTTGCTGAGGTAGTCGACGACCTGGTCCTTGGTGAGCTCTGCCATTTTTTTCTCCGTGATCGAATCTGAAGTCTTTGCCTGGGCCGAGGCTGTCTGACCTGGCCCTGTTGGGTTGGGCCCTGTTTCGTTGGGCGATTCGCCTCAGCCCTTGTCTCCCTCGCGCTCCTTCGCGGAGAGCAGGTAGACGAAGTTCTGTGCGGGAGCGTTGAGGAGCATGACGAACTGCTGGAGCGGAGCCTGGAGCGTGGCGAGGAGCTGCGCCCTGAGCTCGTCCTTGCCAGGCATGTTCGCGAGCTGATCCTCGACAGCCTTCGCATCGAGGATCGTCCCGTCGATCAGGCCCGCCTTGATCTGGAGCTTCTCGCCCGCCTCGCCTTCGTCCTTCTTGAAGGCTTTGACGACCTTCGCGGCCGCCGACGGGTCCTCGTAGCTCCAGGCGATGCCGGTCATGCCCACCAGGACGTCGTTCAGCTTGTTCTCGTACTGCGACTCCTTGAGCGCTTGCTTGACCAGCGTGTTCTTCACGACCTTGTACTCGACGCCCGCCTTGCGGAACGAGGCGCGGAGCTTGGTCGCGTTCGCTACGTTGAGCCCCTTGAAGTCGAGGAGCACGACGGAGCTAGCCTTCTCGAACTTGCCCTTCATCTCACCGATGAGGGCGGTCTTGCCTTCGCGTGTGCTGGCTTGAGCGGCCATGACGATCAGCCCTCCTCCGCACCGCCGATGAACTGCGCCGGGTCGACCTTCACACCCGGGCCCATCGTCGAGCTGATGGTGATGCTGCGCAGGTACGTGCCCTTCGCCGTCGACGGCTTCGCACGGAGAAGCGCAGCGATGAGCGCCTTCGCGTTGTCGGCGAGGGCGTTCTCGGCGAACGAGACCTTGCCGATGCGGGCGTGGACGATGCCAGCCTTCTCGACGCGGTACTCGATCTTGCCGCCCTTCGCCTCGCGGACCGCGTTGGCGACGTCGAACGTGACCGTTCCGACCTTCGGGTTCGGCATGAGGCCGCGCGGACCGAGGATTCGACCGAGCTTACCGACGGCGCCCATCATGTCGGGCGTCGCGATGACGCGGTCGAAATCGAGGAAGCCCTCGGACACCTTCGCGACCATGTCGTCGCTCCCGGCGTAGTCGGCCCCGGCCTCGCGAGCCTCGCGCTCCTTGTCGCCCTTGGCGAACACGAGCACGCGCACCGTCTGACCGGTTCCGTGCGGTAGGACCAGCGCGCCGCGGACCATCTGGTCTGCGTGCTTGGGGTTGACGCCCAAGCGCACGGCGATGTCCACCGTCTCGTCGAACTTGGCGAAGTGCGCCTTCTTCACGAGCGCACACGCCTCCTCGACCGTGTACTTGCGAGTGCGGTCGACGAGCTTCTCGACCTTCTCGCGGTTCTTGGACAGCTTCGGCAAGTTTCCTCCTTGTCGGCTTCTGGGGCCTCCCACGGAAGGTCCTCGTCGAGAGGGTCCGTGGTTGAGAGGTTGGTTCAGGAAGACGGGCGAACCATTCGCTCGTCAGAATCAGGCTCCGGGCTCCGGGCTCCAGGCTCCAGTCAGAGCGCCCTCTTCGATGCCGCCACGTCGCGGCGGAGGGCTCTCGCTCGCAGGTCCGGGTCTTCTCTCATCACTGGAGCCCGGAGCCTGGAGCCTGCCGGGCGTCAGCCCGGCACGATGTCGATCCCCATCGAGCGCGCGGTGCCGCGGATCGTGCGGATCGCCGCCTCGATGTCGGTGCAGTTCATGTCCGGGAGCTTCTGCGCGGCGAGCTCTCGCACTTGCTTCTCGGTGACCTTGCCGACCTTCGTCTTGTTCGGCTCCTTCGACCCCGAGCCCGGCTTCTTGCCCGTGGGCAGCCCGGCCGCCTTCTTGAGGAGGATGCTCACCGGCGGAGTCTTCAGGACGAACGAGAACGACCGGTCCGAGTAGACCGTGATCACCACGGGGATGATCATGTCGCTCCCCTGCGTCTTGGCGTTGAACTCCTTGCAGAACGCCATGATGTTGACGCCGTGCTGACCGAGCGCGGGGCCAACGGGGGGCGCGGGATTGGCCTTACCAGCCGGGAGCTGCAGCTTGATGTAACCGGTGATCTTCTTCGCCATGACTCGTCTCGCTGGCTCCTACGGTGGACCGTCAGGCGGGCTGACCGACCGAACGACGGGCCGTAGTGATGTCGCTGAACCCACGGGGTCCGTGGGGGAGAAGCAATGAACGTGGTCGGCTCGTGGGCGAAAACCCTGAGCGACAACCGGGGGGCGGCTTATTAGGACAGATTTCGAAAGTTCGCCACTCCGGACGCACGATTTTTGCTGCGGCCGAGCACACGCCCGGAGCGCTGCCACAAACCCGAGCGATCTCCGCACCTTACAAGCCGCCCGTACAGCCCACGGCGGAGCTGAAATCGCCGAAATACCTCCGCAAACACGCCGAGGTCGCGCTCGAGGACCCGCGCGCGCCACCGTTCACCCTCCTCTTCATGGCGTCCAGCCCCGCCCAATCCCCGACCGAGAGGCTGATGCGTGGAGGGCCCGCCGGTGGCAGCTCGCATCCGCTGAGGACCGAGGACCGAGGACTGACCTGTCGCGAGCCCCGCCGCGCGCAGTGCGCCGCCACCTGTCACGGTAGACTCGCCGCCTCATGCGCTGCGCCCCGCAGAGCCTCGACGAGAACCGCAGGCGGCGGCTCGCACAGCTCCGCGCGCGGCTCGTCGCGGTCTCGATGCGGAGCAGGTCGCTTCGGCTCACGCGCACCACGCGGACGGGCGCGCTCGATCTCCGGCGGCTCGCGGACGTCGACGCCGCCGCCTTCGATCGACTGCTCGGGATGCTCGGTCGAGAAGGCGCCGCGCCGGTCGCGCTCTGCGACGTCGAGCCGACCCGCGATGCGCGCGAGCTCGCCGCCGACATCGCGATGATCGCGCACGCCGCCGAGGCGACGTGGTCCGAGACGGGCACGCGCGAGCTCGCGATCGGATGGCCGTTCGTCGAAGGGCGTACGAACGACGGCACGTGGATCCGCGCTCCTTTGCTCCTCTACCCGGTGAAGCTCGCGATGAGCTCGAAGGGGCGCCTGTCGTGGATGCTCGAGCCCTTGGGACCGCCCGAGCTCAACGAGTCGCTCGTGCACGCGCTCGTCCGGCTCGCCAGCGTCCGCCTCGATCTCGACGGCCTCCTCGCTCACGACGACGACCGGCGCCTCTGCGTCGACGGACCGACGTGGGCCGCGTTCGTGGCGTACCTCACGAGCGTCGGCCTCGTCGTCGATGCGCCGAGCGAGCTGCCGCCGCTCGAGCCCCTCGAGGCGCGCCTGCGCGAGGACCGTGAGCGCGCGCCGATCGGGCGCCTCGAGCTGCGGCCGCACCTCGTGCTCGGTCGCTTCCCGCGTTCGGACAGCAGCATCATCGCGGATTACGACGAGCTGCTCGATGCACGACGAACCGAGCCGCTCGACGAGGCGCGGCTCGGCCTCGCCGCACGTCTCCTCGAGGTCGACGAGCGCGCGGCCGCTTCGGAAGCGACGGAGCACGCCGGCGTCGCCGCGCGCGGATCGGCAGAGACGAGAGCGACGACCGATCCGAGCTCTCTCGCCTGGCGCGTCTTCCCGTCGGACGACAGTCAGGACGAGGCGCTCCGTCTGCTGGCCGAAGGCCCGGTCGTCGTGCAGGGCCCGCCGGGCACGGGCAAGTCACAGATGATCGCGAACCTCCTCGCGAGCGCGATCGCGGAGGGGAAGCGCGTCCTCGTCGTCTGCCAGAAGCGCGCGGCGCTCGACGTCGTCGCGGCGCGTCTCGCCTCCGTCGGGCTGCGCGAGCCGGTGGCCGTCGTGCACGATCCGCAGATCGATCGCGCCGAGGTCTGCGCCGCGATCGGAAAGACGCTCGAGAGCCTGGGAGAGCGAGACGCCGGTGGAAGGTCGCGTGTCGCCGCCGAGATCGAAGAGCGAACGCGAGAGCACTCGCGCGCGCTCTCGCGGCTGTCTGCTCGCCTCGAGACGGCGCAGCGCGCGTACGCGACGCTGGCGGGAGACGGGAGCCGACCTGGCCTCGCCGCGCTCCTCGAGCGCTCGCTCGACGACGACGGCCGACCACTGCCCGACCTCGGCGACCTCGCTTCCGAAGCCACCGAGGACGCGGCGCACGCCATCCTCCCGACCATCGAGCTCCTCGCTCGCGAGACGGCGGCGCTCGCCGCTCCGCACCCGCTCGCGCATCGCACCGATTGGAGCGGGCGCACGAAGAAGGATCTCGACGACGTCTTCGCGCGCGTTCGCGTGCTCCGTGACGTCGTCGATGCGCTCGCCGCGCTGCCCGAGGGGTCGATGACGCCCCGCGACGCCGCCGCACGGAAGGAGCTGTGGGACGAGACGAGCGTTTTGCTCGACGTCCTCGAGGCGAACGACACCGAGCAGCTCCGCGCGTTTCTCCTCGGATGGGTGTGGACGGGAGGCCATGTCGCGCACGGCGAGTGGCGACGGATCATGGAGACGCTGCGGCGCGCGCGGAAGGAGCTGGAGGAGGCGCCGCCGGAGCTCGTCCTCGAGAAGCGGGAGCGGCTCGAGACGTGGATCGCCGAGCTCGAGACGCTCGAACGGCTCGAGGGGCTCTGGTATCGCGTCTTTTTGCCTTCGTGGTGGTCGCTCCGAAAGCGGCCCGACGAGATCCTCGCGCGATGCGCATCGCTCACCGCGCTGGCACGGCCGGGCGGCGCCGGTCAACGGAAGGCCACCGCCGTCCGCGCGCTCTGCGAGCGCGCGATCCCGTGGCAGAAGCTCATCGAGCAGCTCCCCGTCGACAACGCTCTCTTCGACTTCGGCCTCCGCGGCGAGCTGTCCGACCTCGACGACGCCATTCGCTCGCTCGAGACGCACCACGCACGTACGCGCGCGGTGCATCGGCTCGCCTCGGAGCTCGCCTACGTCGGCGGCCCCTACGCCAGCATGCCGGCGATCGCGGAGCAGGCGCCGGAGACGCTCGCGCAGGAGCGATTTTTCGCAGCGGCGGTCACGGACCGCCGTCGTGGGAAGCTCTTCGCGAAGCTGAAAGATTCCGTGCGCGCGCTCGAAGGCGACTTCGAGAAGGCGTACCTCGAACGCATCGTGGAGAAGGCGGGCAGCGGCGACGTCGAAGGCGCGCGCTCGCTCGTCCGCGCCCTCGCCGACGTCGAGCCCGAAGCGGCCGAGGCCGTTCGGCTCGACGAGCGCACGCGCGAGCTCCCTGCCTGGGCGCGCGCCTTCCTCCGCGGATGGCGGCCGAGCGCCGACGGGAAGCACACGGCCGGCGACGACGCGCTGCTCTCGCTGGAACGAGCGTGGATCGCGCTCGCGCGCCGAGGCGAGAGCGCCGCTCGGATCGAGGCGCCTCTCGTGGAGCCGGATCTGCTCGACCAGCTCTCGCGCGATCTCGAGACGTGCCTCGAAGCGGCTGGCCGCGGCGTCCTCGCGCGGTGGCGACGACGCGTCATGGAAGCGCTCGCAGACCGGCGCCGCGGGGTCTCGCTCCGCAAGCTCGCCGCCGAGGTGGCGAAGAAGCGGAACCGAGCGACGATGCGCCAGCTCGTCGAGCGCCACTGGGACGAGGGGCTCTCCGACGTGCGACCGATTTGGTTCTGCTCACCGGAGGCGGTCGCCTCCTTGTTCCCGCTCCGCGCCGACACGTTCGATCTCGTCGTCCTCGACGAGGCGAGCCAGTGTCCGGTGGAGGCGGCGCTCCCGACGCTCGCGCGAGCGCGCGTGGCGCTCGTCGCGGGCGACGACCAGCAGATGCCTCCGGCGCACTTCTTCCGCGCGAGCGCCGACGAAGACGCGCGCCTGTCGAGCGCGGACGACGACGATGACGAAGTCGAGGAGCTCACGGTGCTCGCGACGGAGTCCATCCTCGGCCTCGCACGCGTCGCCTTCCCGGGGACGGTGCTGCGCTGGCACTACCGCTCTCGCCACGAGGAGCTCGTCGCGTTCTCGAACGCGGCGTTCTACGGTCGCCGACTCATCACGGCGCCTCGCGCCGAGGAGCGCGAGCGCTTCGAAGGCAGCTTTTGGGTCCGCGTCGACGGCACGTGGCGCAATCAGACGAACGAGGTCGAGGCGGCGCGCGTGGTCGACATCGTCGCGGAGCTGCTCTCGGCCGCGGATCCGCCGAGCGTCGGCGTGATCGCCTTCAACAAGAAGCAGGCCGACCTCGTGGAGCGGCTCCTCGACCGGCGGCTCACCGAGGACGAGTCGTTCCGTGCGGCGTTCGAGCGCGATCGCACGCGCAGCGTCGTCGAGCAGCTCTTCGTGCGCAACCTCGAGAACGTGCAGGGAGACGAACGCGACGTCGTCGTCCTCTCGCTCGCCTACGGTCCGAGCGAGCGCGGCGGCCGCGTGCACGCGCGCTTCGGCCCGCTCGGCGTCGAGGGCGGCGAGAAGCGGCTCAACGTGGCCATCACGCGCGCGCGACGAGGCCTCGTCGTCGTCACCTCCTTCGAGCCCGAAGAGCTCGACACGAGCGGCTCGAAGCACGTCGGCCCGAAGCTGCTCCGGACGTACCTCGAGTTCGTACGCGCGCAGGCACGAGGCGAAGACATCGAGCCGATGCTCGCACGCGCGAGCGAGCTCGGCGGAGGCAAGGGCGTGACCGGTGCGGGCCCCGAGGCTTCCTCCCGCAGGCGCGTCGGCCAGAGGATCGCCGACGAGCTCCAGGTAGCTCTCGAGAACCGCGGGCTGCGGACGAAGCGCGGCGTGGGGCTCGGCTACCACCGGCTCGATCTCGCAGTGGGCCGCCCCGGCGAGGAGCGGTGGCGCCTCGGCGTGGACTGCACCGGCTTCCTCGACGAGCCCGACGCGCTCAGCCGCGACGTCTACGGCCCGCGGTTCTGGGAGCGGGTCGGGTGGCGCGTCCTCCGCGTCAGCCCGGGGACGTGGCTCGAGACGAGGGATGGCGTCCTCGATCGCATCACCCAAATGGTGTACGACAGCGCCGCTCGTGAACGCCCCGTCGCCGGCGCCTCGGTGCGTCATCCGGAGCCGGCCGTCCTCGCCTCCGACGGACGTCCGAATCCGACTACGATGGGCTCGGCATGACGAGCTCGAGGCCGGACGCCGCGGAAAGATTCGCCGGCACGTCGCGGTACGAGATCCGCGCGGTCCTCGGCCGCGGCGCGCACGGCGTCGTCTACCGAGCATTCGATCGCGAAACCGGCCGAGAGGTCGCGCTGAAGACCGTCTCGGAGCCGGATCCCGAGCACGCCTACCTCTTGCGAACGGAGTTCCGCGCGCTCGCACGGATCACGCACCCGAACCTCATCGAGCTCTACGATCTCGTCTCCGACGGCGCGACGAGCTTCTTCACGATGGAGCTCATCGAGGGCGAGACGCTCGCTGCGCGGCTCGCGCGCTCGCCGCGTGGCCTCGACCGCGAGACGTTCGCGGCGCTCGCGTCCGGCATCTTGGCCGCGCTCGAGGCGCTGCACGCCGAAGGGAGGCTGCACCGCGACGTCAAACCGAGCAACGTCATGCTCACGAACGAGGGCCGCGTCGTCCTCGTCGATCTCGGGCTCTCGATGGAGCTCCACCGCCTCACGATGGGGCGCAGCGGGTTCGCCGGCACCCTCCTCTACATGGCGCCGGAGCAGGCGTGGGGGCGGCCGCTCGGACGATCCGCCGACTGGTACTCCGCCGCGGCCGTCCTCTGGGAGGCGCTCACGGGCTCGCCCCCGTTCTCGGGCCGCGGAGCGCAGCTCCTGTTCGAGAAAGAGAACCCGCCCGCCGTGCCGGAGGACCTCGATCCCGACGACGTCCCCATCGCGAACCTGCTGTCCGCGATGATGGCCCCGAACCCCGACGCGCGACCGACGCCATGCGCGCTGCTCGGTACTCTCGGCCTGAGGCCGCCGCCGTCGCAACCGGTGTCGTCCGGGCCCCTCGGAGACGGCGACGTCGCGGAGAGCTCCTCTCGAGGTCCTGTGATGGGGAGCGCGTTCGTCGGCCGGGAGCACGAGCTCGCGGTGCTGAGGACCGCGCTGTCGGACGTGCGCGACGGGCGCTCCGCCTTCGTCAGCGTCGAGGGGAGCTCCGGCATGGGCAAGACGGAGCTCGTCATGCGCTTCGTGACGAACGCCGAGAGGAGCGAAGGCGCCGTCGTCCTCCGCGGCCGCTGCCATCCTCGCGAGTCGGTCCCCTACGCGGGGATCGACGGCGTCATCGACGATCTGAGCGAGTGGCTGACGACCTTGCCCGAGGAAGAGAGAGCGCGGCTCGCTCCCGAGGACGCCGACGCGCTCGTCGGCTCCTTCCCCGTCCTCGGTCGCATCTTCCGGACCAAGGGAGAGGGCCAATCGGGGGACGCGTACGAGCTGCGTCGACGCCTCGTCCGCGCGCTGCGCGACCTCCTGTCCAACATCGCGCAGGAGCGTCTCTTCGCGATCTGGATCGACGACGTCCAGTGGGGCAGCGCCGACGCCGGACTGCTCCTCGCCGAGGTGTTCCGGCGACCGACGCCGAGGCTCTTGCTCGTTCTGTCCTACCGCTCCGAGGATCGGGCGGAGTCGTCCTTCTTGCGCGTCGTGGAGGAGCGCGCCGATGCGCTGCGAGACTCGGCGTACAGGCTGAAGCTCGCTCCGCTCCCCGAAGCCGAGAGCCGGCAGCTCGCGCTCTTCTATCTCCAGCGCGACGGCGCCGAAGACGCCGCTCGAATCGCGACCGAGGTGGCCTCCGAAGCAGGTGGTCATCCCATGTTCCTGCGCGAGCTCGCGCTCGCCATCGGCGCACGGTCGGGCGGGGATCGTCCGCAGGACCTCCGCGCGCTCCTCGTGCACCGGATCGAACGGCTCGACGCCGTGGAGCGAGAGCTGCTCGTGCTCGCGTCCACCGCAGGTCGCCCGCTGTCCCGCCGCGTGCTCCTCGCGGCGACGTCGCAGGGCGAGAGCGGGCGACCGCATGTCTTCCGCCTCGCTCGCGACCGACTTCTCCGCGAGACGTGGGCGGGCTCCGAGCCTGCCGTCGAGCCCTACCACGGCTTCGTGCGCGACGCGGTCCTCGGTACGCTCGACGACGCGGCGCTGCGCGTCAGCCATCGCGCGATCGCGGACGTGCTCCTGAAGGAGCCGGAGCCCGACGCCGACAGCCTCGTCGATCATCTCGTCGGCGCGGGCGACCTGTCACGCGCGGCCGGCTTCGCGGAGATCGCCGCCAGGCGCGCGGAGGAGACGCTCGCCTTCGATCGCGCCGTCCAGCTCTACCGGCTCGCCGTCGATCACGGGCCGGGAGGTCCACGCCACGCGCTCCGCGCGAAGCTCGGCGCCGCCCTCGCCAACGCCGGACGCAGCGCGGAGGCGGCGCAGGTCTACGCGGAGGCCGCGCGCGATGCCCGCGCGGTCGGCGCGTACGGAGAGGCGCACGTGCTCGAGCGCATCGCGGCCGAGCGTGCTCTCTGCGGCGGCGACTTCGAGGTCGGCGTACGCCGGCTTCGCAACGTCCTCGCGAACGTCGGGGTCTCCTACCCGTCGTCGGGGCTCTCCGCCTTCGCGTCGATCGTCTACCACCGCAGCCGCCTCGCCCTGCGCGGGCTCGACGCGCCTCCGCGCACGAAGGAGCCGGATCCGCGCGTGGCCGCCCGTGCCGACGTCTGCTGGACGGCCGGCCTCGGGCTCGCGTGGATCGATCGCACGCGCGTCGCGGCCTTCCAGGCCCGCTACATGAGGCTCGCTCTGGCGACCGGCGATCCGCGCCGGATCGCGTTGGCGCTCTCGACCGAGGCCTCGCAGCTCGCGTGCCTCGGCGGATCGAAGCGCACCCGTCGCGCCCGCGAGATCCTCGCCCGCGCGCACGCCATGATCGACGACCTCGCCGATCCCGTCACCCGCGCGTTCGTGCGGCTGATGGGGGCCTCCATCGACTTCTACGCCTCGTGCTGGCGGCGCTCCATCGAGCAGTGCGATTCGGCGGAGGCGATCCTCGCCGAGGCGAAGATCCTCTCCGAGTGGGAACGACTCACCGCGCATACGCTGTCCCTCGCCGCCCTGGCGTACGTGGGCGAGATCGTCGAGCTGCGACGGCGTCAGGCCGAGCTCATCGCCGAGGCCCACGAGCGCGGCAACCGCATCTCGTTCGCGTGCCTCGCATCCGGGCCGGCGAACGTCGCGTTCCTGCTCGCCGGGCAGCCCGACACGGCGCGACGGCGGGCGAACGAGGCGCTCGCGCCGTGGCGGCACGAGTCGTTCCAGCTCGCGCACTACTTCCACCTCGTAGCGATGAGCCAGATCGATCTCTACGAGGGGAACCCCGAGGCCACGCTCGATCGGCTCGAGCGCGAATGGCCGAGCGTCGTCCTCTCGGCGAGCCTCCACATCCAGAACTTCCGCGTCACCCTGCGCCACCTCCGCGGCCGCGCGGCGATCGGCAGCGCGCTCCACGCCGGAACGCGACGGCGGAGGGAGCAGCTGCTTCGCTACGCCCGCCGCGAGGCCGAGCGGATCGCGCGCGAGGACGTCGCCTGGGCCCGTCCGCTCGCACTGTCTCTCCAGGGCGGGATCGCCGCCGTGGACGGGGACGTCCCGCGCGCGTCGGAGCTCCTCTCGAAGGCGGCGCGCGAGCTCCGCGATCTCGACATGGAGCTCCACGCCGCGGCGGTGGACTTCCAGCACGGTCGCCTGCTCGGCGGCGACCGCGGACGGGCTCTCGTCGACGCCGCGGAGTCGTGGATGTTCGGCCAGCGCATCGCCTCGCCCGAGCGCGTCGCGGCGATGCTCGTCCCCGCGATCGACGTGACGTGATCGTCAGTAGCCGCAGACCCTGAGCGCTCGATCCTCGATCGCGCGCAACGCAGCGAGCGACTTCGGCAACGACGTGACCCGCTTCGTGAACGCGACGATCTCGTCGATGTCGAGCGCCGTGGCGACCTGCCGGAGGAGACCGGCGGTGTCGCTCAAGAACGCGAGGCGATCGATCTCCCGCAGCGCGGCCACGGCGGGCCCGGCTTCCTCCGTCATCGGGAAGATCTTGCAGTCGCGCGACGGCGCCGATCCTTCGCGGCGGAGGATGCCGTTGACCGCGCGCTTCGCCGCCTCGTTGGCCGCTTCCATGCTCGCGAGGTCGGTGTTCGTCTTCACGTAGTCCGACGCGAGGAACAGGTTGTCGATCCCGTTGAGCTCGGCGCTCGGACGCTTCCACCACGAGCCGGGCGGGTGGACGAGCAGCGGCGTGTGGTTCTTCGCCCGCTCACCCGGCGGTCCGAACTCGACGTTCTCGTCGACGTGGACGCGAACGACGTCCTCGCGTTTCAGGCGATTGCCGAGGCCTTCGACGAGCTGCGCGAAGACCTCCTCGATGAACTCCTCCTTCGTGCAGTCCCACGCGCGGCGGCCGAGACGCGGCGCGATCCGATCCCACGCGCTGACGTCGACCGAGAGGATGTCGACCACGCTGCCGTCGCCGAACGCCTGGGCGATCTTCTCCGACCAGAACTGGCCCTGCGAGACGGACGACAGCGACCACGGCGAATCCGGATACGCGACGTGGCCTTTGCAGATCTTCGGACCCCTCCGCAGGTAGAACTGCACGCCGACCATCCACGCCGTCCCGTTCTCCGCGAGCTCCGGGATCTTCCGCAGCGCGGGATCCGCGGCCATGAGCTGCGGGGTGATCAGCGACGTCACCTTGTCGAGCGGGACCGCGAGCACGTAGTAGTCCGCCTGGACCGTCTTGTCGGACACCTTCGCGGCGGTGATGCGCCGGCCCTCGAGGACGAGCTCGGTGACGGTGCTCGAGAACTCGAACTTCACGCCGCGCTGCTCGAGGTAGACGTGCCAAGGCTCGAGCCACCGCTCCGTCGTGGGTCCGTCGAGCACGGCGTCGGTCCGCGTTCCGTTGACGAAGAAGTCGAGGAGGATCTGGACGGCCTTCGTCCCGATCGTGCGGGCGCTGCCGAACCGCGGATCCATCGCCACCATGAAGCGAGGCGTCTCGATGTACTTCTGGAAACGCGGCGAGTACGAGGCGCCGTCGACGTAGTCCCAGAAGCTGACGTTCTCGCACTCCACGAGCCTGCGCTGCTCGCACGACGTCATGAACCGCCACATCACGGCCGCGAAGCGCGCGATGTCGGTCTCCGGCACGTTCGTCTCGCGGAAGAACTCGACGATCACGTCGCTGAGCCGGCGGAGGTCGTTGATGTTCCGCGGCGGATGGCGAGCGAAGCGGAAGAGGTCGCCTTGCTCCGCCATCGCCATCTCCTCGCTCGGCCGGAGGCGGTCGGCCACCATGCCGCCGTCGACGGGGATGCGCGCCATCGTGTCGATGACGTGACGGTAGAACGACGGGAAGAAGCGGAAGCCATGCTCGCCGGGCAGATCCTTGCGCCCGGCGGTCGCGGACCCCGCCACGGACTGGCTCGCAGCCTTGCCGCCGAGGACCGACGGAGAGGCTTCGTACACGTGCACCTGGAACCCGCGCTCGATGAGCTCGTGCGCCGCCGTGAGACCGGCGATTCCGCCGCCGAGCACTGCTACGACCTTCGCCATGTCTCACCTCCCGAGGATGCGGATGTTCTTCGCGACGTCGTCGCTCTCCCTCACCCGAATGCCGCGCGCGACCAAGCCCAACACCGCGGGCGGCCTCTCGATCCATTTCGAGAGTCGGGCCGTGAAGACGTCTCGCTTCGCGATCTGGACGTTCCGCTGCGCCTCGTCGAGGTATGCGAGCTCGAGCGCCCACTTCCACGCCTGCTCGCGAGCGAAGTAGATGGCGACGCGGTTCGCCGTCGCGTACTGGACGCCGGCCACGCGATCGAGGAGCCCGATCCACGGCGACGCCTCGCCGACCCGCTCGTCGACGGTGCGCATGAGACGGCCGACGATCTCGTTGACGTAGTCGAAGTCGCCGTAGAGATCGTGGATGCGACCGCCCGGCGACGTCTCGACGGCGGCGATGCCGAGGTCGAGGAGCTGGTGCGCCGCCAGCCCGAGGTAGAGGTGTTGGAGGATCGTCGGCTCGCGCCGCTTGCACGCATCGAGCGCGACGCGCCAGGAGGCCGTCACGGGTCGCCCGTTCTCGTATGCGTGGAGCGCATCGAAGTACCGATTGGCGAACGCGACGTCGAGCCGTTCCATGCGCGCGCCGTCGAGGAACTCCCCGGCACGGATCGCGTCGCGGACGGCGACCGTCATCCTCCTGTAGAGGACGGCGAAGTACCCGACGCGATCGTTCCGCGCGATGGCGCGGTTCACGATCGTGTCGAGAGCGTCGATCACGTCATCGATGCTCTGCGCCGGCGAATACGCGAGTGCAGCGCTCGAGCTCATCGAGTCTCCTCCATCAGGTCCCCTCCTTACACGTGCCCCTCGTCACGTCCCCTTGGATCGAGGCGTGCGCTGCAGCCCGTGCGTGCGAATCAAGTTGTAGACGTGCGACCTCGTGATATCGAGGCGCCGAGCGCTCTCCACGATGTTCCAGTCCGTCTCGTCGAGCGTGCGGAGCAGGAGCTGCGCATGGAAGCGACGCGTCGCGGCCTGGAACGTCTCCGGGCGTTCGCAGCCGTCGATCGGCTCCGGGAACATGTCTTCGATCTCGACGGTGACGGAGCCTCGTCCCGCCGCGCGTAGCGCCGCGGCCTCGACCGCGTTCTCGAGCTGGCGGACGTTGCCGGGCCAGTCGGCCACCTCCGCGGCGCGCACCACTCCCGGTGAGAGCGAGAGCGCCCCCAGCTTGTGCACCTCCACCGCACGCCGGCAGAAGATCTCCATGAGCTCGCGGATGTCGTCGCGACGCGCGGCGAGAGGAGGTACGCGGATCGGGACGACCTCGAGCCGATACAATAGATCCTCGCGGAACGCGCGCCGCGCGACCGCCGCTCGAAGATCGACGTTCGTCGCAGCGATGAGCCGGACGTCGGCCTTCACCGGCTTCGTCGCGCCGAGCGGGTAGTACTCGAACGACTGGAGCAGCTGCAGGAGCTTCGCCTGAGCGCCGAGCGGCAGCTCGCTGATCTCGTCGAGGAAGAGCGTGCCGCCCTCGGCCGCCTCGACCTTCCCGGGGATCTTCCGCGTCGCCGTCGAGTGCGCGCCCGGCATCGCTCCGAACAGCTCGCTCTCGACGAGGGACTCCGGCAGGGCGGCGCAGTTCAGCTCCACGAACGGTCCGTCGGGGCGCGGCCCGTTCCTGTGGATCGCGCGTGCGAGCTGCGTCTTGCCCGAGCCCGAGGGGCCGGTGAGGAGCACGGTGACGTTGCGCCCGGCCACGGTCGCCACTTCGCGAAGGACACGCCCCATCGCTTCGCTCCGCCCCGCGATGTCCGCGACGTCGAGCGTCTTCCGGTACGGAGCGGTGAAATCGCGCGACTCGTCGACACGCCTCCGCAAGAGCAGCCGCTCGGCGGGCGGCGCGAGGTGACGCGCGACGAGCTCCGCCCGAGCGCGATCTTCGGGGCTGAAGCGCCCGCCGGCGATGCGGTCCTGCAGATACAGGACGCCGAGCGGCTGATCGGAGCCGATCGGGACGCACAACACGGCCTCGATCCGATTCGCCTTCACGCTCTCGTGGCTCTCGAAGCGCGGGTCGTCGAGGGCAGACGCCGTCTCCACCGTGCGCCCCGACGCGATCGCTTCGGCGATCACGCCGTGCGAGATCGATCTGCGAACCGCGTCGAGATCGTCGTCGGACAGCCCGAGGCCGAACGAGAACGACGTCTCGCCCCCGGCCGGAGCTTCCTGACGTAGCTCGAGATAGCCACGACGCGCACCGCACACGCGGGTGACGAGTTGGACGGCATCGCGGAGGAACGGCTCGAGCTCGGACGCCGTACCGAGCTCGAGGAGGGTCCGATACAGGTCGCGCTCATCGCGAAGCGAGGCAAGCTCGTCACCGCTCGACTCACGAGAGGACACAGCATGCAAAGCGTACGCGGCCTCACGCCGCGGTAAAGCGGAGACGACGGATTCGACGACTTTTACGACATCGGCTGTCGCAGGAGGAAGCCACGCTGGGACGCCGACCACGATGTCGTCCTTCAGGGCGCAGCCCGCAGCGCCACCTTCGAGCGAAGACGGAGGAACGTCCCGTGCCGGCGTCCTCCGTGGAGCGTCGGATGCTGGGTGGTCACTCCAGCTGCCTCCATGCGGGAGACGACGTCGCTCCGGAGCGACGTCAGCGAGCTCGTCGTCCGCCGGCTCGTCGTCATCGCGTCGAGCGCCTCCAGCATGTACTGCGTGAAGACTCCGTGTCCGCGCGTGCGATCTTCCGCGGCCATCTCGTGATCCGCCGCAGCGGTGAGGACACCGCACGGCTCGGGGAAGGAGACCATCCCGAGCGAGAAGCGCTCCGGCCGCAAGCGCGGTCCGCTCCTCAGCCCTGGTCCTTCGAGCGACCGGACCGCCCCGCGAGATGCTCCGCTCCCCTGCCCGTTGAACGAGGCATCGAAGACGACCGCCACGTCCCGCGCCGCGAGCAGCTTGAGCCACCGTGCGAGCTCGGCGCCGACGTCGATCGAGGTGTGATAGAGACGCGCCAGCTCGGTGTCGTGCGTGACGAGGTGCAGCGACAGATCACCCGTCGCCGGCTCGAGCTCCGCGGCGCCATAGCCGGCGAAGTAGAGGAGCACGACGTCGTCGGGGGTCACCCGCTTCGGCAGCTCGTCGGTCAACAGCCGGCGGATTCGCTCTTTGGTCGCGCGATCGTTCGTGAGGACCGTGAGCTGCCGCTCCGCGTCGAGCTGCTCTCTCAAGAAGGCCGACAACGCCTCGGCATCCGTCTGCGCGCAGCAAAGGTCGGGCACGTGCGGGTCCGCATGGCGGTCGATGCCGATCAAGAGGGCATGGAACATCCCCCCCCAATGCACGCACGAGTCATGCCGCCCCCAACGGCCGACGCCTTTCTCGACGTCTACGCGTCGCGGCTGCCCACTCCGTTGGAATCCAGTGTCCAGAGGATTGGACACTCCTCGGCGTCGACACCGTGCTCGAGGCCCTTTCGATGATGGAGCCTCGCAGCAATCGGCCGACGACGTTTGACGCGATGCAGCCTGCGCACGCCGTCGTCCGGGGAAAGATGCCCCTCGCTCGCCGAGCAAGCGTGGCGGTCTTCCACATTGCCCGCCGCCGACCGTCTACACCACGACGAGGCGCCGCCCAGCGCGATGGTGCGCGCTCACGCACATCGAGCGTCGCCCGCACCTACGCACCTCGCGCACCAGCGGCGGGCGAGCACGATCACAAAACGACACGCGACCACCCGGTTCGAGCACCGAGGGTGGTCGCGCGAGGTATCAGGACCGCCGAGGACCGAGGACTGCCGACCCTCAGGCTCGCTTCTCGACCTGCGAGAAGTCGAGCTCGACGGGCGTCGCGCGCCCGAAGATCGAGACCTTCACCTTCAGCTTCTGCTTGTCCGGCTTCACTTCCTCGACGGTGCCGGAGAAGTTCGCGAACGCGCCGTCGATGACCCGGATCTCGTCGCCCACGTCGAAGTTCACGCGCGGCTTCGGCTTGACCGCACCCTCGACCGTACGCCGGCGCTGATCCTCGATCTCCTGCGGGCGGACCTCCTGCGGGCGCTGGTTGCCGATGAAGCCCGTCACCTTCGGCGTGTCCTTCACGAGGTGCCAGGCCTCTTCGCTCATCTCCATCTCGACGAAGACGTAGCCGGGCAAGCTCGTCTTCTGGCGGATGCGCTGCTTGCCGTTGGGGCGCGTCTCCTGAACCGTCTCGGTCGGAATGAGGATCTCGCCGAAGGCGGCCTCCTTACCGTACTCCTTGATGCGCTGGAGCAGGGCCTCTTTGACCTTGTTCTCGTAACCCGAGTAGGTCTGGATGACGTACCACTTCTTGGCCATGACGCGCTCCGCAGAAACCTAACGAATCGACAGCGAACGACTCAGGGATCAGAACGTATAGATCTTGTCGGTGACGAAGCCCCAGAACCGATCCATGAGCGCGAAGAACACGGTCGCGAACAGCGTCGTGATCACCACGACCGTCGTCGAGTTCGTGACCTCCTTCCGGCTGGGCCACGTGACCTGCGAGAGCTCCTCCGCGACCTCGTTCGCGTACTGACGCGCCTCGGGTTTGCGCCAGTAGTAGAGCGCCACGAGAACGCCGACCACGAGCGCGATGGGATAGAGGATCTCGTCCGTCGGCTCGCCGATCACCGGCTTCCACTGGCCGAGGCGGTACCAGGCCTCGTGAAGGATCTTCGACACGAGGAAGGCCACGAGCAGCGCCCCGGCCATGTATGCGGCGTAGACGTACCGCTGATAGCCGAGCTGGATGGGAGTCTCGGCAGGCTTCTCCTGTCCTTTCTCGTCCTTGTCCTCGTCTTCGTCGCCCTTCTCGTCCGGCGCGGCCTTGGATCGGACCTCTGCCTTGTCGCCCTCCTCGCCGGGCGCAGCCTCGGGCTCCTCACCGGCGTCCTCGGCCTCGGCCTTCTTGAGATCCTCTTCCGTCGCCATCGATCGTCACTTCACTTCGTAACCATTCGAGCAGGGGTTGAGGGACTCGAACCCACGACCTGCGGATTTGGAATCCGCTGCTCTACCAACTGAGCTAAACCCCTATTCCCTCGGGCTCCAGGCTCCGGGCTCCAGGCTCCAGGAAGACCCTGGAGCGGGGCCGAGCCAGGCATCTGGCGCCTGAGGTTTACTTCGTTTCCTTGTGCACCGTGTGCCGGTTGCACTTCGGGCAGTGCTTCTTCAACTTCAGCTGCCCATCCTTACCCCGTTTGCGTGTCGTCCGGTAGTTGCGCGTCTCGCACTCCGAGCAGGCTAGGGAGATCTGAACCCGCTCCGACACTTGGGTCACCTCTTCGTGAGAGGCTCCAGGCCCCAGGCTCCAGGAGGTGCTTCCGAGAGCTCGAAACGAGGAGCTTGGGCTCTCTCCGTCATTCAAGGGGTAAGGGCTCGAGGCCGGGCCTGGGCTCCAGGGTCTTCTCTCCCTGGAGCCTGGAGCCCGGAGCCTGGAGCCTTATTCGATCACCTTCGTCACGATGCCCGCGCCGA
>CALFEQ010000132.1 GCA_937949945.1 uncultured Myxococcales bacterium | reverse complement strand
CGCGCCGTCGGAGACGCGATCCTCTCGGCGATCGGCGTCCTGCTCGACGAAGACGTCTACGGCGCTCCGCGCGAGCTGTCGTCACCGAAGCTGCGCACGCTCTTGCTCGGCAGGACGACGCCGACCTGGGGCGCGGTCCCGAGCAAGCACGAGGAAGACTACTTCTTCATGCTGCCGACGCGGCCGGAGCGCGAGTCTCGTGTGCTCACCCTCGAGATCTCCGTCATCGAGGAGGACGGCGTCGTCGTCGGGGCCAAGGTCGAAGGCAGCGACATGCTCGTGCGTTGGGCCGAAGCGGAGCAAATCGTACGGCTCGATCCGTCGGCTCCCGAGGACCGGATGGAAGCGCAGGTGTTCGCGATGGCGCGACTCGAGGGCGCCCTCGAGCGGAGGTTTCCGAGCGCTTCGTGCCCCGACCTCCGACAGGACCGCGAGCTCTATCACCGGGCGTGCGAAGGCTGGGAGGCGATCGTCGTGGCCGGCGAGAATGCCGGGGACGGCGACAGCATCGTCATCCGTGCTCCGCGCAGAGCCCGAGCCGGACGTGACGAGCCCACCCCGCCTCCAGGGACGGCGGCCGAGCGAGCTCCTTCCGACGGCTCCGGTCCTCGAGGCGGTTAGCACCGCTACTTCTTGCGAGGCTTCTCCGCGACGTAGATGCTGTAGGGGGCCGTACCGCTGCGCCGCTGGAGATAGAGGCGGCAGCCATCGGGCGAGAGCCAGGTCGGAATCTCGTCGAACGGAGTGTTGATCTCGCTCACGTTCTCCGGGGGCCCGAATCGGCCGGACGTCGTGTTGCGCCGCGCTCTCCAGATGTCGGAGGCTCCCTTCGCGCCACCGTCGACTCGGTTGGACGCCCAGTAGATGGTGAGGCCGTCGGCGCTGAGGACCGGGCACCAGTACGAGTCGGGCGTGAAGAGCTCCTCGACGAGCTCGGGAGTATCGAAGTTTTCGCCATTTCGCTTCGCGCGATAGATGGCCATTCGCTCGTTCGGGCTGAGCCGGTCCGATGCGAACCACAGCGCATCGTCGGCGAGGCTGAAGAACGGCGAACGTTCCTCTTCGGCGCTGTCGAGGCTGGTGAGGCGCTTGATGTCGGTGAATCGACCTGTCTCCGTGCGCGTGGCGACCCAGATGGCATGCTCGAGCGAGCCCCCACGACTGCTCTCGAAGTACAGCGAGCGGCCGTCCGGGGTGAGCATGGGCGCCGAATCGGCTTTGACGGTCGCGAGGTCGTCGACGCGCACGGGAGGCCCGAACGGGTCCGTGCGCTTCGTCCGCGATGCCACGTAGATGTCGCGGTCGTTGACCACCGGCTCACGGTCGCGATCGCGCGTACGGTCGCTCGTGAAGTAGATCGTGAGCTCGTCGTTCGAGAGGCGTCCGAAGAAGTCGTTGTCCTCCGGAGAATGGATGCCGGGAACGAGCATCGGGGCACCGAACGGCGCGTCGAGGTCGCAGGGAGGCTCGGGAGGAGAAGCGGCGTCGTCGGTCGTAGCGACGTCGGGGGCCGTCGAGCCGTCGGCGACCTCGGGACCGACGGTGCCGCCGTCGTCGTTCGAGGGTGTCGATGGACCGGCTCCATAGTCGCTTCCGCATGCAACGCCGCCGACGACGACGGCGACCGCGAGACTCAGCCCATGGCGCCACACCTTGCACGGTCCTCTCGCGAGCGTCACATCGGTAAAACTATCACGCTCGGGCTTCCAATCTTCCCGAGCGTGCAAGAGGCCGAGCCATGCCCCCATCGGTCAGGGGGCCGAAAGGGGGCGTGCCGACGGACGCCGGCGACAACGACACATCCACGCGGCCCGTGATAGAAAGACCGGGCCCGGCTCCGGGGGACCCTCGCGCCTTCCGGGAGAGCCGCCCAACCCGGACCTCGATGATCCCCTATATCTACGTCCCCGACCTGAAGCTCGGCCCTCTGACGCTGCATCCGTTCGGGCTGCTCGTCGCAACGGGCGTGATCATCGGGACGTGGCTCGCCAACAGGCGCGCGAAGCAACGCCGGCTCGACATCGACAAGCTCAACTCGTTCATCACGTGGATGCTCGTCGCCGGCTTCCTCGGCGGCCACATGCTCGACCAGATCTTCTATCACCCGCAGGAGGTCCTCCGGCGGCCGTGGTCGATCTTCCTCTTGTGGGAGGGGCTGTCGTCGTTCGGCGGGTTCATCGGTGCGCTCATCGGGGTCGTCCTCTGGAAGTACTTCGAGGCGGTGCCCGTGCTCCGCACGCCGCTCTTCACGCTTTCGAAGTTCAAGCGGCGCGCGCAGCCGATGCCGATCCTGCCGTTCTGCGACCTCATCCTGAGCGTCTTTCCGGTCGCCTGGATTTTCGGCCGTACCGGTTGCGCGGTCGTCCACGACCACCAGGGGATCCGGGCGCCCGCCGATCACCCTCTCGCGGTCGCGTTCGGTCCGCCGGACCCCACGCGTACCGTTCGCTTCGGTACGGCGGATTGGGCCATCGAGCTCCGGCACGGGAATTCTCCTCACTTCGATCTCGGTCTGCTCGAGATGATGTTCACCGTCGTGCTGGCGACGCTCCTCGCGCTCACGTGGCGTCGCAAGCTCACGACGGGCTCGTACGTCGCCGTCGTCGCGCTGGCGTATGCCCCGGTCCGGTTCGCGATGGACTTCTTGCGGGTGCGGGATCTCGAGTCCGCCGATCCTCGCTACGGCGCGCTCACGCCGGCGCAGTGGGCGTGCATCGCGCTCTTCGTCTTCGGGCTCGTCATGGTTCGGAAGGTCATGGCGATCCGGAAGTCGGGGACCGATCCGCAGGAGCTCGTATACGCCCGCGAGGACGAGAGCCGCTCGCCTGACGTCCCCATCGAGCCCGCTCCCTCGGATCCGAAAGCCTGAGCAGGGCGGCCGGGAAGGCTGCGTCCGACGCTCGCGCTTCCTTCCCAGTTGGGATATTCATCGCTCCATGAAAGCGCGAGCGCGGCTGGCGTGGCTTGGTTGCTTGGGGGCCGCGGCGATCGCCGCCGCCGCATCTGCCGGATGCGGGGATGACGATCCCGCGGCGCCTCCGCCCGACGCGATCGCGGCCGACGGAGGCGACGTCGCCACTTCGTCATCCGCGGACGCCGCTGGTGAGCTGACCGAGCGCGCGTGTCGTCTGCTCATGGAGGCGTATTTCGCTCGATATCGCGAGTGCGTCGGTGACGCAGACGTCGATCGGTACCTGTTTCTCTGTCCCGAGTTCTTCTTCTCTCCCGGATCGACGACGACGCCCGAGGCGCTCGTGCAGTGTGCGGCGGCGCAGAAGCACCGAAGCTGCGACGACATCGCGCGAGGCCACCTCACGGCACCGTGCGCGCCCCCGGGGACGCGAAGGTCGGAGAGCCCTGCTCGTTCGCTTCTCAATGCGAGAGCCTGGCGTGCTCCTCCGTATGGGGTACGTGCGGCGTCTGCGCCCGAATCATCCCCGACGGTGAGGCGTGCTCGCAAGAGGACTTCACCGCGGTGTGCGCGCCCAGCTCCGACTGCGTCGAAGGCAAGTGTCGGCCGCTCGACCCATCGGAGTATCTCCCCGCTGGGAGCACGTGTCCGAGCGCCGACGGCCGCCCTTGTACGTTCGGGACCTCGTGCGTCGCCCTCACGCCTCACGCCCCGTCGGGCACGTGCATGGTGCAACCAGGGGAGGGACGCGCGTGTGTCTACCACGTCGGTAGCTCTTTTTCGGCATGCGCCGACGCGCTGAGGTGCTCGAGGCCCGACGAGTCATCGCCCGACGGGACGTGTGTGTCGAAGGCTGCGCTCGGGGAGTCGTGCACGGAAGTGCCATGCGAGACGGAGCTCGTTTGCCATCCCACCACCTCCCGTTGCGAGGTCGGCCAAGGTCTCGACGAGCCGTGCACCCTGGAGCAGCCGTGTCGACCCTCGCTGACGTGCGTGACGGCTTCCGTCGGGGCTGGGGTCTGCAAGGAGCGCCCGACGGTCGGGCAGACGTGTGATCGCAACGTCGGGTGCGTGCCTCCCGCGACGTGTGAGGCCATCTCGCGTGACGGCGGATCGGTGAACGTTTGCGTCACGCATGGCGGCGGCCGAGGTGCCTCGTGTGACGAGGTTCACCGGTGCGATTACCGGTTCGAGTGTCGCGAGGGCATCTGCCAGCTCGAGCTCTGCCCCGATCCAGACGCAGGCACGGACGGTTGAGCATCCTGCGTCGGCGACGGGGCTCGGCTGCGGACCGGCGCTACACCCGTCTTCGGTGCGTCACATCTTCGGCGGCTTCTCGGCGACGTAGATGCTGTTCCTTTCACTCTCGTCGCGGCGCTGGAGGTAGAGCCTGCAGCCGTCGGGCGAGATCCATGTCGGAAGCTCGGCAGACGGAGTGTTGAGCTCGCTCACGTTCTCCGGGGGACCGAACCGGTCGGACGTCGTGCTGCGGCGCGCTCTCCAGACGTCGAAGTCACCCTTCGCGCCACCATCGGCTCGGTTCGACCCCCAGTAGATGGTGAGCCCGTCGGCGCTGAGGACCGGGAACCAGTGCGAGTCGGGTGTGAAGAGCTCCTCGACGAGCTCGGGGGGTTCGAAGTCTGCGCCATTTCGCTTCGCGCGATAGATGCCGTAGCTCCGGTCCGGGTCGTGCCGGTTCGATCCGAACCACAGGGCGTCGTCGGCGGGGCTGAAGAACGGCGCGCGTTCGTCGCCTACGCTGTCGAGGCTGTCGAGGCGCCGGATATCCGTGAACTGGCCCGTCTCCGTGCGCGTGGCGACCCAAATGGCATGCAGGGACGAGCCCGGACGCGTGCTCTCGAAGAACAGCGTGCGGCCGTCCGGGGTGAGCATGGGCGCCGAGTCGGATTGCGGGGTCGTGAGCTCGGCGACGCGCACGGGAGGCCCGAACCGGTCCGTGCGCTTCGTCCGCGACGCCACGTAGATGTCGCGGTCGTCGATCGATGGCTCACCATCGTGCTCGCGCGCACGGTCGCTCGTGAAGTAGATCGTGAGCTCGTCGCTCGACAGGCGCGCGAGCATCTCGTTGTTCCCTGGGGTATCGATGCCGGGAACGAGCGCCGGGGCGCTGAACGGCGCGTCGAGGTCGCAGGGAGGCGTCGCGCCGTCGCCGTTTGTCGCGCCGTCGGCGTTCGTCGCGCCGCCGCCGTTCGTCGCGCCGTCGCTCGAAACGGTGCCTCCGTCACTCGAGGGCGTCGAGTAAGGAGGTGGCGGGTCTCCGACGCAAGCAGCGAAGCCCAGTGCATGAGCGACCACGAGACTCAGCCCGCATCGCGACGCCGCGAGGCGTCCACTCGATTTCTTCACGTCCGAAAGAGTAAACACACTCGTCCGTTCGGGATAGACGGCGGCGGGGTACGGCCATTCACGGCACTCTCATCGCCAGCCGGCACAGTTTCCGAGCGGGAAATCCATGAATGAGTGATGAGGCTCGCCGGGCAGGAGGGATGGTATCATCGGTGACCGGTGGGGAGTCCCGACGTCCCGAGAAGAGTTCTCCGCGTGGTGGTCGTCGAGGACGACCCCGACGACGCGGAGCTGCTCCTGCGTGAGCTCCGACGAGGCAACTACGATCCTCACGCGGAGATCGTCGACGACCTCGCGACGCTCCGTGAGGTGCTGTCGCGCGGCGGCTGGGACATCGTCATCTCCGATTGGTCCTTGCCGACGTTCGACGGCCTCGCCGCGTTCCGGCTCATGAAGGAGCTCGGGCTCGACCTTCCGTTCATCATCGTGTCGGGGACGATCGGCGAAGAGAACGCGGTCGAGGCGCTGAAGGCCGGCGTCCACGACTTCATGTCGAAGGGACGCTTCGCGCGACTGTTGCCTGCGATCGAGCGGGAGCTCCGCGAGGCGGTCGTGCGGCAGGAGAAACGCGCCGCCGAGGCTCTCCTCGCGCGGCAACGCGAGGAGACCGAGAATTCGGAGCAGCTCCTACGCAGCGTCCTACAGACGGTACCCGACGGCGTGGTCGTCGTCGACACGGAGGGCCGTGTCATCGAGTGGAGCGCCGGCGCGGATGCGGTCGTCCGCATGCCTCGCACCGACCTTCCGCTCGAGGAGTGGCCGGCGCACTACGGTCTCTATTCGCCCGATCGCATGACGCTGCTCAAGGGCTCGGACCTCGCGGTCGTGAAGGCGCTGCAGGGGACGGCGACCGATCGCCAGGAGATGTTCCTTCGCAACGCCGCGGTGCCCAAGGGGGCGTGGCTCAGCGTGAGCGGGCGGCCGCTTCGGGCCGCGGACGGCAAGATCACGGGAGCCGTCGCCGTCTTTCGCGACGTGACGAAGGAGAAGCTGGCGCAAGAGCAGCTCATGATCTCGGACCGGATGGCGTCGGTCGGTATGCTCGCCGCCGGGGTCGCCCACGAGATCAACAACCCGCTCGGCGCCGCGCTCCTCAACCTCGAGCTCGCGAACGAGGCGCTCGCGAGCGACGCGGAGGGCGAGCTCACCGAGCGCGAGAAGGACGTCCGGGAGTCGATCGCGGACGCGAGCGCGGCGGTCGCGCGCGTCCGCGAGATCGTGAACGACCTTCGGATCTTCGCACGGCAGGAGGAGGGGTCGTCGGAGCGCGCCGACGTGCGGGAGGCGCTGGAGTCGAGCCTGCGGATGGCGTTCAACGAGATCCGCCATCGCGCGCGCGTCGTTCGAGACTACGCTCCGGTGCCGGCCATCCGTGGGTCGGAGGCACGTCTCGGCCAGGTCTTCCTCAACCTGGTCGTGAACGCGGCTCAGGCGATCCCGGAGGGGAAGAGCCACGAGAACGTCATCCGCGTCGCGACGCGAACCGACGCGGAGGGCCGTGCCGTCGTCGAGGTGACCGACAGCGGCGTGGGTATCCGCCCGGAGGACATCCCGAACCTGTTCACGCCGTTCTTCACGACGAAGCCGCCGGGCATCGGCACGGGGCTCGGGCTGCCGATCTGCCAGCGAATCATCGGGCAGATGGGAGGTACGATCGAGGTCCAGAGCGAGCTCGGGAAGGGCTCCACGTTCCGTGTCGTCCTTCCGCCGGCGGACTCCCCGGTGGAGCCGGAGCGCCAAGCGAGCGCCGAGTCGGCCCCACGTTCGGCGCGGCGCGGCCGCATCCTGGTGGTGGACGACGAGCCGATGCTCGCCGCGGCGATCCGTCGGGTGCTCGCGAGTCAGCACGACGTGGTCACGACGACGCGCGCCGAAGAGGCGCTCGAGCGGCTCCGTGCGGGCGGGACCTTCGACGTGATCTTCTCGGACCTGATGATGCCCCAGGTGACGGGGATGGAGCTCTACGAGCGCATCGCGGCCGAGTTCCCGGATCACGCGTCTCGCGTCGTCTTCTTGACCGGAGGCGCCTTCACGCAGGCCGCCCGTGAGTTCATCGCGCAGACGAAGAACGCCACGCTCGAGAAGCCGATCGATCGAAACAGCCTGCTCGCCCTCGTCAGCGAGCGAGTGAAGGCAACGGCATCCTCGGCGTGCTGACGCGCGACGCATCGGAGACGCGGCCGGAAGACGTGTGATTTCGCGGAGGGAGGCAGGTGCCTCTCGAGCGCGGAGTCGTGAGGCTTTTGACATCTGCCCGTGCCGGTTCATACCCAAGACCGACATCCGCGGCGGATGTGGGAGCACTCTTTCCGGACCTGCTTTGGCGGTCCTCGGAGGTCTCCGATGAAGCTCTCCTTCGCCGTGATTGGTTCCGCTCTGCTCGGTTCGCTCTTCGTCGCCGGCTGCGCTTCGCCCATCGACGCTCTCGGCGACGACGATTGGGACGCCGACGACGAGACCGAGGTCGCGGTCGCCGAAGACGCGCTCACGACCACGCCGTTTCCCGGGATCCAGTTCATCACCGGGACGACGAGCACGCCGGCCAAGTACTTCGCTGCGAAGATCGACCTTCGCGTCGCGGCGAACAAGGTCAGGGCCACGCGCGCCGCGGACAAGAAGACGACGGTGACGAAGTTCGCGCAGAAGTACGACTGCAAGGTCGCCCTCAACGGCGACTTCTTCAACTACGCGGACTACAACACCATCGGCCTCGCGATGGGCGGAGGCGAGAAGTGGCCTTCGACCTCCGACACCGCGTCCTGGGGCTTCGCCGCCTTCGGCCCCGACCGCGCGGAGATCTCTCCGCCGGGCGTGGTCGCGAATCCGGTCCCGGAGTGGATCAAGGAGGCCGTCGGAGGCCGACCCATGGTCGTCGAGAACGGCGAGGCCGTCCGCCCTTCCGACTGCGCCCCTCACTTCTGCCAGCGCCATCCTCGCTCGGCGGTCGGTCTCTCGCGCGACAACAAGACGCTCATCCTCCTCGCCGTCGACGGCCGGACCTCCACGTCGAAGGGCGCGACGACGTTCGAGGTCGGCAAGATCATGAAGTCGCTCGGCGCCTGGAACGCGCTCAACCTGGATGGCGGCGGCTCGACGGCGATGTACCTGAAGGGCAAGGGTATCGTGAACAAGCCCTCCGACGGCCGCGAGCGCGTGGTCGCGAATCACATCGGGGTCTGCAAGTAGCGACAGGGAGACGAGGGGGAGACAGGGTTGACCAGGGAGACAGGGTGACAGGGAGCCCGCAGGAAGTGCTCCGCATTTCCTGCGGAAGGGGAGTCTCGCTGGCGACCGGCTACGCGTCGTGCAACTCGTGCTCGTGCTCGTGCTCGCACGACACCTCGCGCATGCGCGACCTGCGCGCGCTGCGAGGAGGCGAGGGCATCACCCCCGCGCAGGCGGCGTTGCGTGCTGCTCGAGGAGCGCGCGGCAATCGGGGGGGAGGGGGATCTTCGTCATCGTGTCGAGGTTCGCCGACACGACGACGTGATCGACCGTGGCGGCGTGGACGCCGTCGGCGGCGCGTGTCACGACGTAGCGGAAGGCGGCCGACGTCGTGCCGATCTTCGTGACCGACGTCTCGATGCGTGCGACGTCTCCGTAGCGGAGGGGCGCGCGCCAGTCGGCCTCGAGGTGGACGGCGGGGAAGCCGATGCGGCGCTTCGTGATGAGGCCGACGTAGCCGCCCGGGACTCCGCCGAAGAAGTGCTCCATGGCCTCGTGGCACCAGTTGAAGTAGCGCGCGAAGAAGACGATGCCGGCGGCGTCGACCTCCTCGAAGCGGACGGCGCGCTCGTAGACGACGGCCATCTCAGGCGAGGTCCTCGGCCACGCTCTTGACGACCTGCGGCGGCAGGCGCGTCGAAGCCGTGTAGCGAGGGTGCGTGCAGACGAGATCGACCTCGACGGCGTCGGGCTTCGTCTTTCCTTCGAGGACGTCGCGGAGCGCGCGCTCGGCGGCCTCCGAGAGCTGGAACTTCACGTAGTGCACCGCCGTGGTCCGCTCGGGGTGCTCGCGCGACGGGTCGATCTTCCCGGGGCAGCGATGGCCGGCGACGACGAGGGCGAACTCGCGCTCGAGCCCGCGCGCCTCGACGAGGAAGCGCTCGCGCGCCGCCTTGTCCTCGATCTCGATCATGATCGTCGCCGAGAGCTCGTGGGGGCCCGGGATGAGCTCGTTGTAGGTCTCGATCTCGTGGAGGACCGACGCCTCCTTCGTGATGCGCTCCGTCCGCAGCATCTCCTGGATCTGGAGGAGGACCGTGTCGCGGTTCTCGAAGACGCACGACGCGTGGTCGCCGAGCATCACGCGCCGGGACTTCTTCTCCTCGATCACGCGGGCGCGGAAGCGATCCCGGATCGTCTCGTACTCCGCGAGGCCAAGGACCTCGCCGCGTTCGATGGGCTTCATCGGTTCACTCGCTCTTCGTGGTCATGCGGGCGCGACGCCGCGGCCGGGCGAAAGGTCCAGGCGAAGCCCGTAGGCGCGCGCGAGCGCCTCGACGGGGTGGATGGCTTCGCGTTCGTTCTCCTGCTGGATGCGCAGCGCCGAGAGGGGACAGTCGGTGACGACGAGCGCGGGCTCCGCGGCCTCGATCCCGCGGGCGAGCTTCTGCGCGTACTTCTTCCCCATCTCGTAGTACTGGGCCTTCATCCCCCAGGTGCCGTCGACCGCGGAGCACTTCTCGACGATCTGGACCTCGGTGTCGGGGACGAGGCCGAGGATGCGGGCTCCGGGCGTGCCGATCTTCTGCGCGCGGAGATGGCAGGCCGCGTGATAGGCGACTTTTCCGAGCGGCTCGGAGAAGTCGCGCACGAGCGTCTTGTCGCGGCGGCGCTTCTCGAGCAGCTCCATGACGTCGAAGGTGGCTTGGGCGACCTTCTTCGCCTCGGGCGTGCCGAGGAGCTCCGGCCACTCCTTCTTGATCGTGTACGAGCACGTCGGGCTCGGAACGACGACGAGCTTGCCCTCTTCGACGAGCGGGAAGAGCTGCGCGACGTTGTAGCGAGCCTTCTCGCGAGCGGCGTCGATGTCGCCGCCGTCGAGGTTCGGCATCCCGCAGCACACCTGCGGCGGGCGCTCGACGGCGTAGCCGTTCTTCTCGAGCACGCGGACCGTCGCCTCGGCGACCCGCGGGAAGTTGTAGTCACCGGTGCAGGTCGCGAAGATCGCGACCGTGCCGGCCTCGCCCGCGCCGGCGGCAGGGCGGTGCTTCGCCATCCAGCGCTCGAACGTCGTCGGCGCGAAGCTGGGGAGCGGGAACTCGCTCGAGATGCCGAGGACCTTCTCGTTCACCTTCCGGAGCAGCCGCTGCTCGTTCACGAGGTTCGAGATGGGCGCGAACATGCCCGCCATCAGCCCGCCGAGGCGGCCGGGCTCGCCGAGCGCCTTGTCTTGGAGCGTGACGCCGCGGCGTCGTGCGCGCTGGGCCTTCTCGCGCGTCATGAGCCGCGGGAAGTCCACGTGCCACGCGTGTCCCTGGTCGGGCGTGTACGGGCACTCGATGTAACAGAGCTTGCACTGCCAGCAGAGATCGACGACGGACGCGAAGTCCGTCGCGTCGAGCATCTCGGCGCCTTCGGCGCCCTTCTTCTCGATGTCGCGATCGACGCGCGCGAACAGGTCGGGGAAGGCCCCGCAGAAGTTCACGCACATCCGGCAGGTGTGACAAATCTCGAAGACGCGGCGGAGCTCGGCTTCGAGGTCACGCTCGTCCCAGTACCTGGGATCGTTGGGATCGAACGTCGGCGTGCGTTCGGGCTTCGGGTTGATCTTCGACATCCGTCTCCAGGCTCCAGGCTCCAGGCTCCAGGCTCCAGGCTTGCGATGCTGGAAGCCGGAGCTCGAGCTCCGGTGAGAGGAGCAGACACCAGACTCCAGACTCCAGTCTTCAGTCTTCCGATGCTGGAAACTGGAGTCTGGAGACTCCAATCATCGACATCAGGATCGGACTCCAGCCTCCAGACCCCAGCCCTCCATCGAGCGAGGCGTTTCTGCTTCTCGCTCCTGGAGCCTGGAGCCTGGAGCCTGGAGCCTGTGAAGGGGCGCGAGCGAAGCTCGCGTCACTTCACTTGAGCGACTCGAGCATCTTCTGGAAGCGACCTGCGTGGCTCTTCTCGGCCTTCGCGAGCGTCTCGAACCACTCGGCGATGTCGTCGAAGCCCTCCTCGCGGGCCGTCTTGGCCATGCTCGGGTACATCGTCTCGTACTCGTGCGTCTCGCCCGCGATGGCGGCCTTCAGGTTCTTCTCGGTGTCGCCGATCGGAAGGCCCGTCGCCGGGTCGCCGACCTGCGCGAGGTACTTGAGGTGGCCGTGCGCGTGGCCGGTCTCGCCGTCCGCGGTCTCCTTGAAGTTGCCGGCGATCTCGGGGAGGCCCTCGATGTCCGCGATCTGCGCGAAGTACAGGTAGCGGCGGTTGGCCTGCGACTCGCCCGCGAAGGCGTCCTTGAGGTTCTGATGCGTCTTCGTCCCGTTCAGCGACTTGGACATGATTGGGCTCCTTGTTTGCGACTGTCGTTGCAGCGGCCGCAGAGGCCGCGATAGATCCGCTCTTCGGCGCGAACCGTGAACCCCGCGATCTCCTCGACCTCCTTCTTGAGAGGCGCGGACGGAGGCAGGGCGGGGATGTCGATGACCGCACCGCACGCGTCGCAGACGGCGTGGTGGTGCGCCGTCGTGTTCGGATCGAAGCGCATCGCCGTCTGGTCTCCGTTGAGGCGCAGCGCCGAGACCAGCTCGAGCCGCACGAGCGCGTCGAGGGTGTTGTAGACGGTGGCGAAGCTCATCGTCGGATGTCCGGGCCTGAGGCGCTCGAACAGCTCCTGGGCCGTCGGGTGCGAGCGGTCGCACGCGAGCTCGCGCACGATGGCGATCCGCTGGGGCGTGAGCTTCAGCCCTGCGCGCTTCAGCTCGGCGAGCACCGTCTGCGTCCGCGCTTCGATCGACTCCCCGGCGCTCATACCGGGGCGGGACGGTAATGAGAATGATTCTAAACTGCAAGCCCCGACGGCCCGAGGGACGCGGCCGCGGAGCTCAGCCTTTCTTGCGGCCGCCGAGGACGGCCAGCTTGAAGTACGAAAGCTGGCTCTTTGCGGCCTCTTTGAGAAGGCCGAGCTTGTCCTCGCTGCGGAGCGGCTTGCGCTGCCACAGCTCTCCCGACTCGTAGAGCTCGCGCGTCTTCGCGCGCTGGAGCTTGCCGCTCGACGTCTTCGGCAGAACGCCGGGCGCGAGCGGAACGACGTCGTCGAGCGTGAGGCCCATGCCGTCCTGCACGAGCTTTCGGATGGCCTGGACGATGTGCTGCTTCTCGCGCGCGAGGTCGCGCGCGTCGGCGTTCTTCGGGACGTCCTGGCATTCGAAGGCGAGGACCACCCGCTCGCGGTCGCGCTCGACGTTGTCGCGCGCCCCGAAGGCGATGACGTTCCCCTTGCGGACGCCCTCGGCGCGGCTCGCCTCCCACTCGATGTCTTGCGGGTAGTAGTTGCGCCCGTTGACGATGATGACCTCCTTCGAGCGGCCGCAGATGTAGACGCGACCGTCGTGGAGGAAGCCGAGGTCGCCGGTCTTGAGCCAGCCGCCGGCGAAGGACTCCTGCGTCCGCAGGGAGTCCTCCCAGTAGCCCCGCATGACGCTCGGCCCCTTGATCCGGATCTCGCCCACGCGGCCTTCGGGCAGCGGCGACTCGCCGGTCGTGTCGTCCGGCGAGAACACGGCGATGTCGTGCTCGGGGAACTTCGCCCCGCAGGACACGAGGCGGACGGCGCGCGGATCGTCTTCGGGAACGATCTTGGCGGTGTCCTCGCCCCAGAGCGCGTCGCCGTCGACGGAGATGGTCTTCATCCCTTCGCCGAGCTCGGAGAACGAGATCGCGAGCGACGACTCGGCCATCCCGTACGACGGAAGGAGCGCCTTCGCATCGAAACCGACACGCGCGAATTTCTCGGCGAAGGTCTCGAGCGTCTCGGGCCGAATCGGCTCGGCGCCGCAGCCGGCGACACGCCAGGACGACAGGTCGATGTTCTCGAGCTCGCGATCGCGGATGCGCTTCACGCAGAGCGCGAACGCGAAGTTCGGCGCGTAGGCGATCGTCCCCTTGTGCCGCGTGAACGCCTGGAACCAGGCGACCGGGCGCTTGAGGAAGAGCAGGGGAGGCAAGAAGACGACCGGCACGCGATGCACGACGGGGGCGATCACGAAGCCGATGAGGCCCATGTCGTGATAGAGCGGCAGCCAGGAGATGCCTCGGTCCTCCGGCGTGACCTTGAGGCCGTCCTCCATGATGCACTTCACGTTCGCCATCAGGTTGCGATGCGTGAGCGTCACGCCCTTCGGCCGCGAAGTGGACCCGCTCGTGAACTGGAGGAAGGCGACGTCGTCGGGCTCGATCTTCTCGGGCCGCAGCGTCTCGAGCGACTCGCGGATCGCCTCCACGGCGACGACCTGCTCGAGCGACGGAGACGCGGCCTGGACCGTGCCGAGCAGCCGCTTGATCTGCGCCGTCGTGACGAGCGCGCGCGCACCGCACTTGGCGACGATGTGACGTGTGTTGTCGAGGTAGCCCTGGAGCTGGCCGATCCCGAGAGGCGGGTAGATGGGGACGGGGATGATCCCGGCGCGGATCGCCCCGAAGAAGCAGAGGACGAAGTCTTCGTTGGTCGGGCAGATCAGCGCGACGCGGTCGCCCTTGCGCAGCCCCAGCGCTTGGAGCGCACCGCCGTACCGCGCCGACGCGCGCTCTAGCGCCGTATAGGAGAAGGAAGCCTCGCTCGACGCGGGCCCTCCGAAGCCGGGGACGCCGTCGTCGGAGACAAAGCGAAAACCGATGGTCGGATCTGCCTTTGCAGCTTCCTCGATCGCTGCTGCGAGCGTCGGGGGACGTGTGGACATCGACGGCCTTTCTACCAGAAAGGAAGGAAGGTCGTCTCACCTCGCTCGCGTCAGCGGAAGTTTCTGCAGATCTCCTTCTGCGCGCCGGCGCTCTTGCAGGCCCTGCTCGCGAACTCCAGCATCTTCGCCCTGTTCTGGAATCCGGAGCTCGGGTCCGCGTAGACCACCGCTGCGTTGAAGCATCCGAGCTCGGACTGGGTGCTGCCGTCGCACGAGCGGCGCTGGATCTGATCCTCGTTGTAGACGTGGCCCCAGAGCCTGCGGGTCTCGGCGCTGGACGCGCAGCCGTCGCCCACGGTCTCCATGTTGCACGCCTTCTCGTAGAGGGCGAGCGCCTGCGCGCGGCGCTGCCGATCCTTCGGGAAGTTCTCCTCGAGCAACAGGCCCGCGCCGACGCACGCCGACGCGTTGTTCTTCTCACATGCGGAGACGTACAGCTTGAACGCCTCGTTCAGGTCCCTCGGGGCGCCCTCGCCCATCTCGAACATCTGCCCGAGGTTCGCGCAGCCGCCGGGGTCGCCGTTGACGCAGGCGACCTCGAAGAGCCGTCGAGCGCCGACGGTGTCGCGTCGGAGCCCGCCCTCGCCCTTGTTGATGACGACTCCCGCGTTCGAGCATGCCGTGAAGTCGCCGAGCCGGCACGCTCGCTCCCAGAGCTTGAACGCGAGCGCGCGATCCTGCCGCGTTCCGCCACGGCCGAAGTACACCGCGACGCCGTAGTTCGTGCACGCGCCGGAGAAGCCGCCGAGGCAAGCGGCGCCGAACAGCGTCGTCGCCTCCGTGTCCTTCTGCTCGTACTGGAGGATGTTCGCGTAGTTCGAGCACCCCTCCCAGTGCTGGCCCTTGCAGGCGACGCCGTAGAGCGTCTTGAGGTCGTCGATCGACGCCTGCTTCGCCGCCACGAGCGCGTTGCCGGCCCACGTGCACGAGGCCGCGTTGCCACGCTTGCATTGCTCGACGCACTCCCGCACATCGTCCTTGCGACACTCGAACGCCGGGCGCGCGACCGGCGCCGCCGCGGTGTTCGGTCCGGGCATGTTCGACACGACCATCGTGTCGACTTGGACGCACTTGCGGCCGTCCCAGCGCATTCCCGCGCCGCACGTCGTCTCCTGCACCTGCGTCGCGTCTTGATCGATCGGGACGAGCCGGATGCGGAGGATGCCCTTGCAGCGCGCCGGCGCCGCGCGCGACTCGGGATCCGCCGACTCGCAGACGCGGAAGTCGCCTTCCTCCGTGAGCCGATGCGCGATGCCCGCGTAACCGCCGTCGGCGCCCGCGTTCCCGAAGCCGGCGCCTGCGCCCGCGGCCTGCATGGCCGCCGATCCGAACTGGAAGCCGCCGATCGTGAGCTCCTTCACGAAGTGAGTCGCGGTCGCGCAGTGCGGGGGCAGGTCGCTCCGGCGCACGCTGATCCGGTTGAGCTCGGCGACGCCGATCATGCGGATGTCGGCGCTGATCGCCTGCCCGGCCTTCAAGTACGAGCGGAGCTTGGCGAAGCCCATCGGGAAGTTCGCGGCGAGCTCGGCGTCGGATCGCGCATCGACGTGGTCGCGCTTCGGGCTGACGCCGGTGAACTCGTAGCGGCTGCCGTTCGCGAGCGTGCAGTCCCAGAGCGGCTCGATCCCGTTCTCCGTGATCCGCACGAGGATGGCTCCGCGCGCCGCGCGGCTCTCGAGCGAGGCGCGCTCGTCCGGCGACCAGTCGACGACCATCGGACGTGACGAGCCCTTCGCCAGGTCGCGGAAGACGACCTTCGGATCGAAGTCCGGCGGATCGGGTGCCCTCGGCACCGGGCCGCCGCCGCAAGCGGAGGCCACGAAGAGTCCCGTCGTCGTCGCTACGGTCACAAGAAGGTTACGCACGGCCATCCGCTCGTCCTTTCCCGCTCGTCGGAAGGGGATCGCAAAGGGGGAGAGTCGACCGTACGCGAGCGCCCGGGACAGCGACAATCACATGGTCATGCGGTGAGTGATGTTGCGAGCTCGTGTGTCGGCGTCCGCGTTCGCCGAATGTGCGAGAGAGACCTCCCTCCCAGCGAAGCTCACGAGGACGAGGCTCACGCGAGGGACGAGGCCCCTTTGACAGCGGGGTGGCGGCTTCGCGATACTGACTGGGACTGGTTTCGGTTCTCCGAACCGGGTCGTGGGAGGCTCGCCATGCCGCTGATCGAGACCGAGGAAGCCGCCCGCCGCCTCGCGCGGGCCATCGCGAGCGATCTTTCGCTCTACAACGAGGAGAAGATCGTCAACGGCATCACGAACGACAACCTGTTCGAGACGCTGGCGGAAGAGATCGAGGAGGGTCGCGCTCTCTACAAGCGTCGCGTCGCGCCGGAGCTCTATCCGAAGAACTTCTACGACCGCGCGCTCGTCGACATCCTCATCAAGGCCAAGGGCCACATCAAATCGAAGATCTGGTAGCGCTCACCTGCCTCGTCGGTGCGGGAGCGCTAAGCGAGAGGCATGCGGCCCATCCTCCTCGTCGTTCCTCGAGAAGCTGAGGGGAGCCGCCTCGATCGTTTCCTCGCGTCCGCGCTCTCGGCGATGGAGGGGGGGCCGTCGCGCTCCGAGCTCCAGCGTTGGATCGAGCACGGAGGCGTCAAGGTCGACGGCATCGTCAAGAAGGCCTCGGAGAAGCTCCGCGAGGGCGCGCGCATCGCGGTGGAGCCCGAGCCACCGCCTCGAACGGAGGCGCTCGCGGACGCCGGCGTCGAGTTCGACGTCGTCTACATGGACGATGCGGTCATCGTCCTGAACAAGCCCGCGGGGCTCGTCGTGCACCCCGCGAAGGGCCATCCCACGGGCACGCTCGTGAACGGGCTGCTCGCGCGCGGCGTCTTCGACCCGCCCGACGGCGAGGACGAGCTCGACGACAGGCCGAGCGTGTCCGTCCCCGCAGCGGCGCCGGCCGGCAAGCGCGGAGCGGCGGCGAAGAACGGAGCGCCGTCGAGCGGATCGGCGGACCTCGATCGGAGCCGGCCCGGGATCGTGCACCGCCTCGACAAAGGCACGAGCGGGCTCATGGTCGTGGCCCGCCACCCTCGCGCGCGCGAGCACCTGAAGAACCAGTTCGCGGCGCACACGATCGAGCGCGAGTACGTCGCGATCTGCGTCGGCGAGATCGGGGAGACGACGTTCGACACGCTCCACGGCCGGCACCCTACCGACCGCATCCGCTTCTCGTCGAAAGTGAAGACGGGCAAGCGCGCGGTCACCCACGTGCGGCCGCTCGAGCGCTTCGGCTCCCACGCGACGCTCGTGAGCTGCCGCCTCGAGACCGGACGCACGCACCAGATCCGCGTGCACCTCTCCGACAATCGGACGCCGATCCTCGGCGACGCCCTCTACGGCAAGACGCCGAAGCACCCGGTGTTGCGCGAGGCCGCCGCCGCGCTCGGCCGCCCGGCGCTGCACGCGCGCGTCCTCGGCTTCGTGCATCCGATGACGGGAGAGCCCGTGCGCTTCGAGATCGAGCCGCCGGCCGACTTCCAGCTCGCGCTGACGATGCTGCGCGCGATCCCGTGAGTCACTCGGCCGCTTCCTTCACGGCCTCTCCGGATTTCTCGTCCTTGGGGGTCGTCGCGAGAAGGCCCGGGTGGCGCCGCTTGAGCAGGGAGAGCGCGACGAAGCCGACGACGACCGCGAACCAGAGCGTCGCGAACCGGACGAGGATCATCGCGGCGGCGGCGGTGCTGCTCTCGACGTTGCCCATCGCCGTCATCTGCCCCATGAGCGCGCTCTCGGTCACGCCGAGCCCGCCGGGGACCGGGACGATCGCGCCCGCAAGCGTGCTCGTCGCGTAGAAGAAGGTCGAGAGCGCGATGCTCGTCGTCTCTCCGAAGCCGCCGAGGATGACCCAGAGCGAGAGGCACTCGAGCATCCACGCTGCGGCGCTGAGCACGCTCGGGAGGAACAGGTTCTGCGGCTTCAGCATCGTCGCGAGGCTCTCGTAGGCGGCCTCGAGCTTCGGCGCGAGCGCGCCGAGACGGCCCGGCAGACGTGCGACGAGCCCGATCATGCCGAGCGAGAGCCGTCGGTTGGCGACGACGACGAGAAGGAGGAGGACGAGCGCCGTGCCGATGCCGGCCCACAAGAGACCGCCGGTGAAGCCGACGGACGCTCCGAAGATGATCAGCACCACGATGCCCACGACGTCGGTCGCGCGCTCGGCGACGACGATGGGCGCCGTCTTCGTCATCGGCACGCCGTACGTCTCGAACAAGATGAGCGACTTGAAGACCTCTCCCACCTTGCCGGGCGTCACGGTGAGGACGAAGCCCGAGAGGAACGTGAGGAAGCTGTCCCACTTCTTCACGCCGCGGATGTCGAGCCGCGCCAGGTAGAACTCCCACTTGAAGTAGCGGAGGACGTAGTTCCCGAACGCGAGCGCGCACGCGATGACGAAGGCGCTCGTCTGGAAGTGCGCGAGCGAGGAGCCCATCACGTCGAGGCCCGTGTAGACGACGAAGGCGCCATAGACGCACACGCCGAGGAGCATGGCGATGAGGATGCGGCGGAGGTTCGTCTTCACGGGCGGCGTGCTCTCGAGGAAGGGGGAAGGGGATCCTGCTCTCCTTTCGCCGATCCGAGCCGGAGGATGCCGAGCCGGCGAAGCAGGTAGGCCAAGGAGCCGAGGACGGTCGCGGCGAGGACGACCCAGAAGAACCACTCGGGAGCCTCCCACTTGCCGCGCGCGAGCCCCGGCTCCGGTCGCGTGACGATCTCGGTCGCCGCCGGGGGCGCGGTCGCCTCCGGGCTCGCGCTCGAGCTGCCCGTCGAGGCGGTCGAAGCAGAGGGGCTCTCTTGCATGGGTGGGCCCTCGGTCCGCCCCGCCGTCTACACGTGCGCGCTCGAGGTCGCAACTCCCCGGCTCCCGGCCGCTCGCCGGGGGCGAGCCCTCCGGGCCGGCGACACTGCCTTTGACAGCCCGGCCGCCGTCGTGCGAACAGCTTGGTCGTGGACAGCGTGCCTCCCCAGGCAAACACGAGCGATTCGGAGCGGAAGCCCGGCGCGCCGAGCGACGTGGACCTGCTCGCCCGAGCGGCCGCGGCGAGCAAGTCGCTCCACGAAGCCATCGGCCGGCGGGTCGTCGGTCAGAGCGAAGTCGTCGATCTGATGCTGATCGCGCTGCTCGCGCGCGGTCACGCGCTCCTCGTCGGCGTGCCCGGGCTCGCGAAGACGCTCCTCGTCGCATCCCTCGCCGAAGCGCTCGACCTGTCCTTCGGCCGCGTGCAGTTCACGCCGGACCTCCTCCCGGCCGACATCACCGGGACGGACGTCCTCCAGGAGGACGAGGACGACCAGGGCGTGGTCCATCGCCGCGTCCGCTTCCTCCCCGGTCCGATCTTCCACAACCTGATCCTCGCGGACGAGATCAACCGCACGCCCCCGAAGACCCAGGCCGCGTTGCTCCAGGCGATGCAGGAGCGGCAGGTCACCGTGGGCACGCGCACGCACGTGCTGCCCGATCCGTTCCAGGTCTTCGCGACGCGCAACCCGATCGAGCAGGAAGGCACCTATCCGCTGCCCGAGGCGCAGCTCGATCGCTTCCTCCTCGAGATCCACGTCGACTACCCGTCCGAGGTCGAGGAGCGCGAGATCGCACGCCGCACGACGAGCGCGGACGTCGGCACCGTCCCGAAGGTGCTCTCGGCGAACGACGTGCGCGCGCTCCAGGCGCTCGTCCCGCGCATCCCCGTCACCGACGCCGCGGTCGAGCTCGCCGTCGCGCTCGGCCGCGCCACCCGGCCGAAGGACCTGCGCGGCGTTCCGTCCGCGACGGCGCCGCGCGAGGTGATCGAGTACGTGCGCTTCGGCGCGGGCCCGCGCGGATCGCAGGCGCTGGTCCTCGCCGCGAAGGCGCGCGCCGCCCTCCGAGGACAGGCCGCCGCCGACGTGGAGGACGTCCAGGCGCTCGTCATTCCGGTGCTTCGTCACCGGCTCGTGATGAGCTACCGCGCCGAGGCGGAAGGCGTCCGCGACACCGACGTGCTCCGGAAGGTCATCGAGGCGGTGGGCTGAGCGAGGCCGCTTGCGTGTGGCCCGCGGGCCACGCTCGGTGATCGAGCGAGTACGAGCACGAGCACGAGCGGGAGGGGCTCACTCGTACGTGACTTCGTCGCCGACCCTGATGGTCACGGAGGTCGTGGGGTCGAGCTCGGGGATCGCGTTCACCGCGAAGTAGACCTCGTTGGCCTCGGCGCGATAGCTCGCGAGCGTCTTGAGCGGCTCCTTTCCCCTCTCGGCGGTGGCCTGGTTCACCGTGGTCACCTGGCACCGCGCGCAGCGCTTCGGGGTGCGCACGACGAGCGAGCCGATGCGCATCCGGGTCGCGCGGTCCTCCGCCCAGGGCTCGCCGCCTTCGACGACGACGCTCGGGCGGAAGCGGTCCATCGGCACCGGCGGCTCGCCCTTCGCTTCGAGGCGGGCGTTGAGGTCGGCGAGCGAGGCGAGGGAGGCCACGAGGAGCGGGTAGGCGTCCGCGAACCCGACGCGATCCCCCGGTCTGCCGTACGGCTCCTCGACGGGACGGAGGACGTCGTACGGCATGAAGACGACCGAACAACGTCGGGCGAGGTACTCGGAGAAGAACGCGGCCGCTTCGCCGCCGACGTCGACGGCGTCGACCTCGTCGTTCCAGACACGGACACGGCGCATGGGGCCGTCCGGCTCGAGCGGCACCGTGGCCCGCAGCGCGGAGCCCCCGGCAGGGGCCGGAGCCGAGAGCGTCAGCTCTCCGTCTGCGAGGGCGACGTCGACGAGCGCCATCCGCGGGTGCTCGCGCTGCGTGACGAACGTGCCGTCGGCGTCGAGGACCATGAAGCGGCGGTCGTGACGGATGCCGGACGCGAGGACCTCCGCGCGCTCGAGCGCGATGCCCCGCGCGCCCTTGACGGGATAGACGTGCAGCGAAGCGACGCGCATCGGCCGCGGACTAGCATGCACGCCCGTGCCGGACCAGCACGCTCGGGCGTGCTCGGGGGCGACGCGCGAAGGCGCGCCATCGCGTCGCCGGGCATCCACCGTCGACGAGCTCGAGTGGCTCTCGACGTGGTGACCGCGGTGCGCTCGGGGCGATGCGATCGTCGACGCGCCGGTCGCGCTCGGTGCGGTCTGCTCGGCCGGATGCGGTCACGAGACCGACTTTTTGCTGCGACCGCTGCGCTCTTTGCTGGAAATTGCAGCCATCGCAGTGCCAAAATACCGTGGACGATGGCCGATCGCGCGTCCTCGGGGGAGAGCGAACGCCGCAAGGGCAGAGACGAGGAGGATTCCCCGAAGCCCAAGGCAGAGGCCAAGGAGAAGAACGGCGCCGGCAACGGTGTCGGCCGGGATCGCCCGAGCGGCAACCTGCCTCCTCCCGCACCGGAGTCGGAGCCGGCGAAGCGGAGGGCGCGCGACGCGAGCATTCCGCCGCCGCGGCCTTCGCGCCCCGCGCCTCCGCCGGCACCGACCTCGTCGAGCAAGCTGGAGGACGATCCACATCCGTCGATCCCGCCGCTTCCGGCGGCCGGTCCCTGGCGCAGCTACAAGGAGATCGTCGCCGGGCTCGCGCAGCGCATCGTCGATGCGCAGAAGGAGCTCAGGGTCCTCCAGGCCATCCGCTGGGACAACGACGTCGAGGAGCAGTTCCGAAAGTCGCGCTACCGCGAGATGCCGAAGGTCGACGCGTCGTATTACGAGCGCCAACCGCTCGGCTTCGATCCCGCGGTGAAGGTGGCCGAGTTCGAGGCGATCGCGCGCGACGTCGATCGCGAGCTCGGCGAGAGCGACGCCATCGGCGCCATCCTGGGACGGACCGCGCTCGAGTATCGCGACGTCGCGAGGATGCTCGCGGCCCGAGGGACGCCGCTCTTCTATGCGTACTCACGCAAGCTGTACGGCTCGCCGAAGGACAAGTTCCCGGACGGCATCGCGACCCTCCGCGATCTCGGGCACCTGCTCTACGAGATCCTGACGAACATCGACGAGTCGCTCCTCGGGAGGCAGTACGAGCGCAACATCCCGGCGGCGGAGGCGGCGGCGGAGCTGAACCAGCGGTTCACGAGCTACTTCGGCGACGCCACGGTCCGCGTCGAGATCGACGACACGATCCTGAGCGACGCCGCCGCGGGCAGCGACTACGTGAAGGTCCGGTCCGGCGCGATGTTCTCCCAGCGCGACATCGACATCCTCGAGGTGCACGAAGGCTGGGTGCACGTGGCCACGTCCCTCAACGGACAGGCGCAGACGGTCGCGCGCTGGCTCGCGAAGGGCCCGCCGCGCACGACGACCGTGCAGGAGGGCCTCGCCGCGCTGTGCGAGATCTTCACCTTCCGCACGTACCCGCGGCGGGCGCGGCGCTTGAACGACCGCGTGCTCGCCGTCGACAAAGCCGAGGACGGCGCCAACTTCCTCGAGGTCTTCGAGTGGTTCCGCACCGAGGGCTACGACGAGGACGAGTGCTTCCACAACACGCGCCGCATCTTCCGCGGCGGTGTCCTCGAGGGCGGCGCGCCGTTCACGAAGGACGCCTGCTACTGCAAGGGCGTCGTCCTCAACTACGCGTTCATCCGGAGCGCCATCCAGCACAACCGCGTCGACCTCTTGCCTTTCCTCTTCGTCGGCAAGGTCGCGCACGAGGACGTCCCCGTCCTCGCCCGGCGCGTCAACGACGGCGTCGTGAAGCCTCCGCGCTATCTCCCGCCGATGTTCCGCGACCTCAACGGTCTCGCGATCTGGATGGCGTACTCGACGTTCTTCACGCGCCTCGGGGGCGACGCGATCAGCGACTACTACGCGAAGCTCTTTGCTCGGGCTGGTTGAGGAAGAGGAGGCTCCAGGCTCCAGGGACTCGGAGCCTCGTGACTTCGGAGAGGTCGCGCTTCGTCGCGCGACGCGGCGGTGAGGCACGGCGGCTCCTTCCTGGAGCCTGGAGCCCGGAGCCTGATCTGCTACACCTTTCCACCCATGACCGACTCGCTTCGCGGGGTCCTCCCGCCGGTCTATCGGCCGCTGTTCGGCTCGTTCTTCGACCGCCCGAAGGTCGTCGAGACGCGTGCGACCTGTGACAAGTGCGCGATGTGCGACCACGGGCAGCCGTCGCCCGTGGCGATGGACTACTTCCGGCCGGACACGAAGTGCTGCACGTACTTCCCGCAGCTCCCGAACTACCTCGTGGGGGCAATCCTCGCGGACCCGTCGCCGGAGATGGAAGAAGGGAAGCGGCGTGTTCGCGAGCAGATCAAGCGGCGTTTCGGCACGACGCCGCACTGGCTCAATCGCCCGCGAAAGCTGACGCTCATCATGCTCGGGTACGCCGAGGGATTCGGGCGCGCCAAGAGCCTGCAGTGCCCCTACTTCGACGAGGCGAACCCCGCCGCGAGCTGCACGATCTGGCGGCATCGCGAGGCGGTCTGCCTCACGTACTACTGCAAGTACTCGGGCGGCAAACGCGGCTTCGACTTCTGGAGCTCGTTCAAGAACTACCTTTGGCACGTCCAGCGAAGGCTCGTGAAGGCCGCGGCCGACGCGGTCGATCCGTCGGTGGTCGAGCCCGCCTTCCGGAGGAACGCGCTCACGCTCGAGGACCTCGAGGACCTCCCGCCCAAGGACTCGGACTACGCCGCGTGGTGGAAGTCTTGGGTCGGTCGCGAAGAGGAGTTCTACGTCCGCTGCTACGAGTGGGTGAAGAAGGTCACTCGGGAACAGTTCGTGGCGAACGTCGACGAGATCGAGACTGGCAGGGCATGTCTGTCGGACCTCGTGGCGAAATACGAGCAGCTCCAGAACCGGGTCTTGCCGAGCAGGCTCGTGCGCAACGCACGGATGACCGAGCAGCACGCCGGCGACAAGGTCGTCGTCACCACGTACCACCGCTTCGACTCCTTCGCGCTCGACAAGGACCTCTACGAGGTCGTCGGGATGTTCCGTGCGTCCGAGACGCTCCAGGAGAATCTCGCGCGGCTCGCGGCGGAGGGCATCGAGCTCGCGCCGGAGCTCATCGAGTTCTTGTACGTCGCGGGCGTCCTCGTCGAGCCTGCAGGGCCGCCCAAGACCGAGGCGAAGGCCGACGCTTCCGCCCTCGAAGCGAAGCGTGCGGCGCTCAGCGCCATCATCCGCGCGCGGAACATCTCGCTGCCGCCGCCGGCGCAGGAGAAGATCGCGAAGGCCGATCTCGCCACGCTGGACGCGTGGATCGTGCGCGCCGCGACCGCGACGAAGACAGCGGAGATCTTCGGCGAGGACGAGAAAGGCTCGACCTGATCGAGCTCAGACCGTCCGATCGAGATAGTCGTCGCCCGCGTCACGTCGCGGGCTTTTCCGTGATGCGCCGGTGCGCGCTATAAGAAGGATCGATGCAAGGACGCCGGTGGTCGCGCACGGTGCTCGCGCTCGTCATCGCCGTTCCTGGGGGCGCATGCTCGCTGGCGCTCGACACGTCGGAGTTCATACGGGGTGAGGCGCCGCCGCCACCGGCGACGTCGCCGTCTTCATCGCCGCCCGACGATCCCACGGGCCCCGTGGACTTCGACGCCGGCGCGTCCTACGACGCGGCGAACCCCGATGCCGACGGGTGCGCGACGGCCGACCTCACGACGGACCCGCGGCATTGTGGGCGTTGCGGGCGTGACTGCGCGGGTGGCCAATGCCTCGGCGGCGAGTGTGCTCCCGTCGTCATGAAGAGCGGCCTCGGCTCGCCCCTCGGTGTCGCGGTGGCCGGTGATCACGTGTACGTCGGCGCGCACGACGGGATCCTGCGCGTCTCGATTCACGACGGCAGTTCCGAATACGTCACGGGACCTACGGACGTGAACTACATGACCGCGTCGAGCACGCACCTCTGGTGGGCCACTGGGAGCTCGATCGTGCGCTGGCCGCTCGGCGGAGGACCCATCGAGACGGTCGTCTCGCAGGCTCCGGGGTCGATGGGGATCGCGCTCGGCCCCGATCACGTCTACTTCACGCGTTACGCACCCGATGGAAGGGTGGAGCGAGCGCTCTTGGACGGAGGCTCGCGCGAGACGGTCTTCGCCTCGTACGACAGGCCGGAGGACATCGACTTCGCCGACGGCGAGCTCTTCGTGGGCGGCGACGGCGAGGACGAGCTCGCCGTTTTCGCGGACGGAGGCTTCGGCAGCAAGCGCGTGCTCACGAGCGGCAACGCTCCCGTGGCGATGGCCGTCTGGGGCCCGGACGTCTTCTTCGTCCGGCAGGGCGACGACACCGTTCGGCGCATGCCGATCACGGGCGGCACGTCCGTCCGTATCGCGAACGCGGGCGGCGAGCCATGTGGCATCGCGGTGACCGCAGACTCCGTCTACTGGGTCACGTGCGTGGGCGGCCAGCTGTACCGCCTCGTGCGCTGATCCGCCCGCGCCCTGAACCGCTCGAGGCGAGCGGTGTGTCGCACGCCTCGATGACCCGCGCCGAGGTCAGCGGCCGACCGGCGAAGGTCCGAGCCCCGAAGTACGTCCCGCTGAGGAGTGAGCACTGAGGACGCGCTGCGCGCACGGCGGGCAGCGCTCATCGCCCCCGGAAGTGCGGCTTGCGCTTCTCGCCGTACGCCGTGAGGCCTTCCTTCGCGTCGTTCGACGCGAAGAGCTCGGCCTGGAGCTCGCGCTCGAAGGCGAGGCCCTGCTCGAGCCCCATCTCGAGGCCGCTCTGGACGGCGCGCTTGATCCGGCCGACGGCCATTGCGGCGCCGTTCGGCGGACAGAACGAGCGCGCGTAGTCCATGACCTTCCGCATGAACTCGTCGTTCGACTCGGCGGGGAAGATCTTGTTCACGACGCCGAGCTCGAGGGCTCGCTGGGCGTTCATCTTCGCGCCCTCGACCATGAGCTCGATCGCGCGCGCCTTGCCGACGAGGCGTGCGAGGCGCTGGGTCCCGCCGGTGCCGGGGAGGACGCCGAGGGCGACTTCGGGCAGACCGAACTGGAAGTCGCCGCCGCCGCGGGCGATGCGCAGGTCGCACGCGAGCGCGATCTCGAGGCCGCCCCCGACGCAGTGGCCGTTGATCGCCGCGATGACGAGCTTCGGCGTGTGCTCGAGGCGGGCGATCGTCTCGTTCGCGTGGAGGCAGAAGTAGTATTTGAACGTCGTGTCCGCCTCGCGAAGCATGTTGATGTTCGCGCCGGCGCTGAAGAACTTCTCACCGTGGCCGGTGACGACGATGACGTGGACGTCGTTGTCGAAGCGCGCCTCGAGGATGCCTGCGTCGAGCTCCTTCAGCATCTCGTAGCTGTACGCGTTCACCGGCGGATCGTTGAGCGTGAGGACCGCCACACCCTTCTCGGTTTGATAGTTGACGAGCGCGCCCATGATGTCCCTCGCTGTCCTTCGCTGAGGCCCGACACGAACCCGTGCCCGGGGCCTTCGGCCCGTCTTGATACCAGGTGCGAAAGCGGCGCGAGTTGGAAAAAGCGCCCTGTCGTGGTACTCGAAGCCGTCTTGGGCCGCGTTCCAATGGCGGTGTCCAGAAGCCCATCGAAGAACCCGTGACCATCGTCGTTACCGGCCTCGGAGCCGTCACGGCCCTCGGCAAGACCGCCCGTGAGACCTTCGCGCGGCTGGTCGAGGGCGAGCGCGGGCTCCGCGAGCTCACGCTCTTCGATCCGGGCGAGGTGAGGACGCGCCTGGTCGCGGAGGTGTCCGGTCTCGAGTACCCGCCGGATCCGCTCGTCTCGCGGACGAGCGAGCTGGCGCTCATCGCGGCCCGCGCCGCGATCGCCGACGCCGGCCTCGACGTGCGCAGCAGGCGCGTCGGGCTCGTTCTGGGCGGGACCACCGCGGGCATGCTCGAGACGGAGTCGGTGCTCGCCACGCTCCACACGGCGGAGGCGACCGCGCGAGGGGAGGCGCCCAACCCCGAACGCGAGGCGGCGCTCTCGCGCATGCTGAGCCATCCACTGAGCGCGCCCACGGATCGGCTCGTGCTCGAGCTCGGCCCGTTCACGCGCGCGCGCTCGCTCTCGAGCGCGTGCTCGAGCGGCGCCAACGCGCTCGCGGTGGGCGCGACGTGGCTCGAGCTCGGCCTCGTGGACGCCGTCGTCTGCGGTGGAGCCGATTCGCTCTGTCGCGTCACCCTGACCGGGTTCAACGCGCTCGCGGCGCTCGATCCGAGCGGAGCGCGGCCGTTCGACGTTCGCCGTCGCGGGCTCACGCTCGGCGAAGGCGCGGCGCTCGTGGTGCTCGAGCGGGCCGAGGACGCGCGCGCGCGCGGCAAGAGCCCGGTCTGCACGCTCCTCGGGTGGGCGTCGCGCTCCGAGGCGCACCACATCACGAACCCCGAGGCGTCGGGGGAAGCGCCGCTGAGAGCGATGTCCGCCGCGCTCGCGCGCGCCGGGCTCCGTCCGTCCGACGTCGACTACGTGAACGCGCACGGGACGGGCACGCCCCTCAACGACTCGATGGAGACGCGCGCGCTCGCACGTCTCTTCGGTGACGACGTGATGCGCGTCCCGGTCTCGAGCCAGAAGGGGATGATCGGCCACACGCTCGGAGCCGCCGGCGCGATCGAAGCCGTCATCACCGCGCTCGCGATCGAGGCGGGCGTGGTCCCGCCGACGGGCGGGCTCGAGGAGCCCGATCCCGCGTGCGCTCTCCGCCACGTGATGCGCGCCGAGCGCCGTCCGATCCGCGCGGCCATCTCGAGCTCGTTCGGCTTCGGCGGCATGGACACCGCGCTCGTCCTCGGTGCCGCCGATCGCGTCGCGCCTCCGCGACCCGCCCCGCGCTCGGTCGTCGTCACCGGTATCGCGGCGGTCACCCCTGCGGGCGTCTTCGCCGGCGACGAGGTCGCGGATCTTCCGGCGCGCGTCGCATCGAGCGACGGCTCGGTCGCCCTGCCGCCGGGAGCGCTCGACGAGGAGCGTGCGCGTCGCCTCGATCGCGTCTCGAGGATCGCCGCCGTCGCGTGCGGCCGCGCGCTCGGCGCGTCCGACGGCGCGCGCGCGGGAGAGGACGCTCGCGAGGCCGGGATCGTGCTCGGCATCGCGTTCGGCGCCGTGGACGGGACGGCGGAGTTCATGCGGCGTCTGCGCGACAAGGGCGCGCGGATGGTGCGGCCAGCCGAGTTCCCGAGCCTGGTCCCGAGCTCGCCCGCAGGGCACGTCTCAATCTATCTCGGCCTCGGTGGTCCGGCGCTCGTCGTCGCCGATCTCGCCGCCTCCGGTGAGTGCGCGCTCGCGCAGGCGTGCGAGCTCGTCGCTGCGGGCGAGCTCGACCGTGTCTGCGCGGGCGGTGTCGAGGAGCGGAGCGCGATCGTCGAGGCCGTGCTCGCCGTGACGTTCGGCGGCGAGGCTTCGCGCGGGCCGAGCATCGCGCGCGGCGAGTGCGGCGCCGTCCTCGCGCTCGCGCATGCGGACGCGGGCCTGCCCGCGCTGGCGCGCATCGGCGACCTCCACGTGTGGAGGGACGTCGACGACGGAGCGGAGAACGTGGCGGAGAAGGCGCGCGCGTCGGCGCCGCGACTACCGTCTCCGCCGGAGGGCGCGATCGTCGTGCTCGGAGGCGTGAGCGCGCGGGCGGAAGAGCTCGTCGAAGCGACGACTTGGCGCGATCGTCCGCGCGTCGTCTGCGCGCCGGCGTGCGGTGCGAACGAGGCCGCCGGAGGCGTCGCCGTCGCCGTCGCCGTCGCGAGGGTGGCCCGGGGCGACGCGCCGGCTGCACTCTTCGTGGGCAGCGCGCGCGGGTGGGCTTACGCTGGGACGGTATGGCCTCCAACGCCAGCGGGAGGGGGCTCCTCGTGACGTCGCCGGGCCGAGCTCCCATCGCCAGAGCGGGTCTCGTGCAACGACTCGTCGCGATCGTCGTCGCGATGGCGGCGGCGGGGTGCGGGCCGATGGTGATGCCGTCGCGCGGGCCGTACACGATCATCGGCGGCGATCCTCGTCGGGACGTGAAGGTGCCCGACGTCGGGCAGGCCGAATGGACGCTCTCGCGCGAGCGGCTCGCGCGGATGCGCAGCGAGCTGCCGCGGCGACCGTACGTGGAGCGCGTGCGGCTCGGCATCGTCGATCCCCGCACGGGCAAGCTGTACCAGGCGCGCGGGGCCGTCGCGATCGATCCGGAGAAGGCCGCGCGTCTCGTCCTCGTCGGCCCGGGAGGGACGACGGCGATGGACGTTTGGGTCACGCGCGACCGCTACCGCTTCGTCATCCCGGCGCTGCACCTCGAGCAACGTGGTGGAACGGATCTCTCCAATGCGCGCGGGCTGCCCGTGGGGCTCCTCCGCTGGTGGTTCCTCGCGCCGCTCGGCGGCGATCTCGTGCTCGCGCGGTCGAGCGAGTCGGAGGCGGCCTTCCTCCTTCGCGACGGACCGGCGACCATCACGATGCGGACGAACGGCGAGCGCTTCGTCGCGATCCGTCGCGAGGGTGGACGCCTGGAGGGGCTCGAGTGGTCGGGGCGTGGGCTCGCTCCGCGTGCGGGCGCGCGCGGGCAGTACATCGACGGCGAGCACGGGCTGCACGTGCACATCCTGATCGAGGAGGTCTTGGAAGAAGAGCCGGACCCGGCGGCCTTCCTCGACCCGGACGAGGAGGCTACGACCCTTTGAGGAGCGGGCGGACGTGACGGCGCGCGAGGAGGTGCTGGAGGCGAGCGGCGTCGCCGTCGTGGCGGCGGGGGCGTGCTCGCCGCTCGGCGTCGGCGCGGAGGCCGTGCGCGCGGGGCGCGCCGGTGAACGAGCCGAGCGCCGTGTCGCGCGTGACGAGGAGCTCGTCGCGGCCGGCCTGGCTCGCCCCTGGGCGGCGCGCGCACGTCTCGACGCGCCGGCCTCCGTCGATCGCGCGACGGCGCTCCTCGAGCATGCGTTGGGCGAGTGCGCGCGCGAGCTCGACGAGGTGCTCCCCGACTGGCGAACGCGTCGGGTGGGGGCCGCGATCGGTACGTCGAGCGGCGGGATGCGCTCGTTCGAGGAGCTCTTCGGCGCGATGCGCGGCAAGCGCGCGGAGCCGCTCTCCGCGACGTACGTCGGGCCGCTCGCGCAGGCGAAGCGACCGTGCGCCTTCGAGCCGGTGTCGCTGGTCCTCGGCGCGTGCGCGTCGAGCACGCTCGCGATCGGGCTCGGTCGCGCGTGGCTGCTCGAGGACCGGTGCGACGTCGTCCTCTGCGGAGGTTTCGATGCCGTGAGCGTCTTCGTCGCTGCGGGCTTCGAGTGCCTCCGGGCCACGTGCGGCGAGGCGGGCCCGCGTCCGTTCCGCGCGGATCGCGAGGGGCTCGCGCTCGGCGAGGGCGCGGCCGTCCTCGCGCTCGTCCGAGCGCGGGATCTCCCGCGCTCGTGCGCGACGCTCCGAGGTTGGGTGAACGGCTTCGGGGCGACGTGCGACGCCGCGCACCTCACCGCTCCCTCGCCGCGAGGGGAGGGCCTCGCGCGCGCGGCGCGCGCCGCGATCGAAGACGCCGGCGCTCCGGAGATCGAGCTCGTGAGCGCGCACGGCACGGCGACGCCGCAGAACGACGCGGCCGAGGCCGCGTCGCTCGGTGCCGTGCTCGGCGCGCGGCTCGAGTCGGTGCCCGTCTTCTCGTTCAAGGGCACGATCGGACACACGCTCGGCGCCGCAGGCGCGCTCGAGACGCTCGCCGCGACGGACGCGATGGCGGCGGCCGTGGCGCCCGCGTCGGCGGGCGAGGGCCCTGCCGAAGGCGGGCTCGTCGTGCTCGATCGAAGCCGGCACCACGAAGCGCGCGCGGTGCTGAAGCTGTCCTCGGCGTTCGGCGGCGCGAACGCGGCCCTCGTGCTGGGTCGTGACGCCGCCGTGGAGGAGAGACGTCCGCTCGACGCGGTCTGGATCTCGCGCGCCGTCGCCGTGACGCTCGCCGACGCGGAGCCGAACGACCTCGCGACGAGGTCGGGCTACGCGGTCGATCGCCTCGCGCGTGCGGACGATCTCGTGCGCCTCGCCGTCGCCGCGGTGACGGCGCTCGAGGAAGCGAGCGGCGGTCGTGGATCGATGCGCGGCGCAGGGATCGTCGTGGGTCACGGTCTCGCGACGATCGAGACGAACGCCCGATTCCTCTCGCGCATCACGGCGGCGGGCGCGGCGCGTGCGGAGCCGCGCCGGTTCCCGTACACGACGCCCAACGCCCCGGCCGGCGAGTGCGCGGTGGCGTTCGGGCTCACCGGGCCGGCCTTCGCCGTCGGCGGTGGTCCGCACGGCGGGATCGAGGCGCTCGGCGTCGCGGCCGATCTCGTGCGCTCGCGGGTCGTCGATCGTGTCGTCGTGGTGGCCGTCGACGAGGCCGGCGAGGCGAGCCAGAGGATGGCTCCCGGTACGGAGAGCGGCGCGGTCGCGCTGCTCGTCGCCGCGGCTCCGCCGTCCGGTGGAGGACGCGCGGGGCGCCTCGAGAGCTGTACGGTCCGGTTCGAGGCTGCGGCGGTGAGCCCGACGATGCTCCCGCCGATGCATGCGCATCGTGCGCTCCTGCCGCTCGCGGCCGATCCGCCGCCGGCCGAGGTGACCGTGGAGATCCCCTGGGGAGGAATTGCCAAGGCGCGCTTCCATTGGCTCTAATTCGGGGGTATCTCGCTTGCTTCCCAGGCCGATGGGCCGGGCCCGACGCCTGGGGCCGCGGGTCGTGTCGGGCATGCCCGGCGCTCGTGGAATGAAGTTCCGGCCGCGGTGTTATCGTGAGATGAGTTCCCCGATGAACAAGCTCGCCTGGGCATTCGTGGCTCTCTGTGTCCCGAGCATCGCAGCGTGCTCGAAAACGTACATCCCGAACACGGACGTCGAGGACACGAGCGAGAACCGCAAGATCATCGCGTTCTGCGAGGAGTATCGCCACGCGGTCGAGGACAAGGACGTCGGGAAGCTCCTCGAGATGGCGAGCCCTCGCTATTACGAGGACGGGGGCAACACGAACCCCGAGGACGACATCGACTACGAGGGGCTCAAGGACTACCTCACGTCGACGTTCGTGAAGACGCAGACGATCCGCTACGAGATCCGGTACCGGAGAGTCAGCGTGAACGAGGAGAACAAGCGCGTGTACGTCGAGTACACGTACTCGGCGAGCTACCGCATCCCCGGCCTCAAGGGCGAGGAGTGGAAGCGTACGGTCGCGGACAACCGGCTCGAGCTCGTCCCCGACGGCGACAGCTACAAGATCCTGGCCGGCATGTGAGCTCCCGCGCTCGGCGATGCGCGGAGGGTGGGGCTTCGAGCGTGGGATGCTGAGTCGATGGGCTTCGTCGTAGCGCACGTCTCGGACCTCCACGTCTCGGAGTTCGGAGACACGTTCCACGACCGCCTCCGCGTCGTGAAGCGAAGCGCGAACGTCGCCGCCATCGACGCCTCGAAGTTCGAAGTCGTCTGGGAGGAGGCCTCCTGGCGGGTCATCCACGAGCGCGGCAAGCGCCGCGGCAAGATCGGGCTCGTCGATCCGCAGGGCTACCTCCACCCGATCCCGAGCGTGAAGGAGTCGGGCGGGATCCTCGATCCGGTCGAGCGTGCGGCCGCGAAGGCGTGCCGGCTCGAGGCCAGGCGTGCGTCCGTCCTCGCCCGGCACGTCCCGAGCCCCGCCGCGCTGAAGCACCTCTTCGACGCGACGCCGCGCAACTCGAACGTGCGCCTGCTCCGTGCCGTCGCGGCCATCGAGGAGGCGGGGGCCGACGCGGTGGTCGTCACCGGCGATCTCACGGACGACGGCGTGGGCTTCGAGCTCGTCGAGGCGGCGTTCGCGCGCTGGAAAGACAAGGGGATGCTGCTCGCCGTTCCCGGCAACCACGACCTCTACCTGTTCCCGATGCGCGGGAGCGGCCGGCCGAGGCCGACGCATGCGAGCAAGCGCGCGACGTGGAAGTCGTTCGCGGAGCGGCTCGGGCAAGAGCTCCACGAGACGGGGGCGTGGTGGAAGGTCATCCCCCAGGCCGACACCGTGATCATCGGCCTCGACTCGTGCGCGCGGCCGCAGCGCCGCTTCTTCCGTCACAACGGCAGCGTCGGAAAGGCGCAGCTCGAGTACCTCCGCGAGATCGGCAAGGCGCCCGAGTTCAAGGCTGCGCGCCACCGCATCGTGCTCTTGCACCATCACGTCGTCCCGCTCCCTCACGGCGTCGGCAAGCGCGCCCCGAGCGAGATCGGCATGCGCCTCGACGACGCGCGCTCTGCCGCGGAGGTCTTCGACGAGGTCGGCATCACCGCGGTCATGCACGGGCACCGCCACGTGAGCGAGCAACGCCAGCCCGCCGGCAGCAACTTCACGATCCTCGCGTCGCCGTCCCTGACGCTCGGCTGCCGCAGCGGCGACGATCCGTCGTTCTGGCGCGTCGAGCTCGGCGACCGAATGCACGCGACGCGCGTGCGCGTCCCCGTCGAAGGAATGGAGCAGGACGAGGATCCGTCGGAGGCGCCGATCGAGTCGCTCGTGGAGGGGGCGATCGATCTGGCGAGCGAAGTGGAGTGAGGCGGCAGGTCTCCCTTCAGACCTCAGTCCTCAGCCCTGGGTTCTTCGACTTCAGGCTCCAGGCTCCAGGCTCCAGGCTCCAGGGGGATGCTCGGCGCGGTACGGCGCACGCTGGTGACGCCGAGGATGGCCGAGTGCCCATGACATCGACGTTTCTTTCATCCCGAAGACTCAGACTGAGGACGGGACTGATCTGCGCTGAGGACTGAGGACTCGCCTCCCTGGAGCCCGGAGCCTGGAGCCTGATGTCCCTGGAGCCTGATGTCCCTGGAGCCTGATGTCCCTGGAGCCTGATGTCCCTGGAGCCTTCTTCTCAGCCTCCCCCGTTCTCCACGCCCCCGTCGTCGCTGGCGTCGCTCGCTTCGGCGTCCGGCGTGGTCGGAGGGGCGGGCGGCGGGGGAGGGACGAGGAAGGCGCAGTCGGGGTGCGTCTCCGGTGCCTTCACGACCTCGCAGTCGCCCGTGATGATGGCGTTCACGCAGGCGTCGACGGCTTCCGGGGCTGGCTCCCTCGGCGTGACCAGGCCGTGAAGGCACTGGTCGTCGTAGTAGCGGATGCACGCCGCGACGTTGCGCACGGGGGTGTCGCCCTCGTGCACGGGCCTCGTCAGATCGATCCCGCACGCCTGCGCGCTCTCGCAGCGAACCTTCTCGATCTTGCGGCACGCCTCGACGCCGACGGGCTCGGTCCCGCACGCGAACGAGCCCGCGACGACGAGCGAGATCAGCACGCCACCGAGCGCGAGGCCGAACGTCGAAGTGAACCGGCGATCGCCGAGGGCGCGGCGCATCTCCCGCCATCTACTACTCCGGTGGCGTAGGGGACAAGAAAGGGGAGGCTCCGGGCTCCAGGCTCCAGGGGCTCAGACCGCGGTCACCAGCCGCTGGCCGGCGCGAGAGGGCGCACTCCGGTGCCGCGCGAAACGCCCAATTGCGTCGAGAAGTCACGGGCTTGTTCGCGTCACCTCGAGCTCGCGCTGCGTCGGGAGGCTTCGACCCCTGGAGCCTGGAGCCTGGAGCCTGGAGCCTGAGGCCGCAGGAAAGTGGTGGGTGTCTACTTGACAGCTGCGCTGTCTAGAATCACAGTGCCAACCGTGACCCACCCCACCTACAAGCTCGACGAGCTCGCGCGCGAGGCGGGGACCTCGCCGCGGACCGTTCGCTACTACGTCCAGCGAGGGCTGCTTCCCGCTCCGGCGTTTCGGGGCAAGGACACCACGTACGGCCACGAGCACCTCGTGCGGCTTCGCGCGATCCGGCGGCTCCAGCAGGCGTTCTTCCCGCTGGACGCGATCGCCGTCGAGCTGTCCCGTCGGTCCCTCGACGAGCTCGAACGCATCGCGAGCGGCGCCGAGATCCCGTCGCCGCTCGAGGCTCGGGCGCCGAGCGCGTCGCCGTCGGCGCCGCAGCGTCCGACGAACGGGCCCTTGCCGTCGGTCCGGTCCGAGCGGCTCTTCCGGCGCATCGAGCTCGCTCCGGGGGTCGAGCTCAGCGTCGCCGAGGACGCGCCGATCGAGTCGCGGCGCTTGGTGGAGAGGATCCTGCGAGACTCGGAGATCGGGTGACGAGGACGGAAGGACGAGGGAGAGAGGAAAGCACGATGAACGTTCGATCAGGCCTGTTCGTGAGTGGGGGAGGTGCGGTCCCGCTGTTGGGCGTGGACGTGCGCGCGGAGGTGGTGGCGGGGCACGCCAGCGCGGTGGTTCGCCAGCGGTATCGCAACGACGACAAAAAGCCGATCGAGGCGGTCTACACGTTCCCGCTCCCGACGAAGGCGGTGCTCACCGGCTTCTCGATGACCGTGGACGGGCGCCGGATCGAAGGAGAGGTGCACGAGCGCGAGGAGGCGTTCCTCCGCTACGACGACGCGATCACCGCGGGGCACGGCGCAGCGCTGCTCGAGCAGGAGCGCCCCAACGTCTTCACCGCGAACGTCGGCAACCTCCTCCCCGGCGAGGAGACCATCGTCGAGATCCAGTACGTCGAGCCCATCCTCGCGGACGAGGGCGCGGTGCGATGGTCGATCCCGACGCTCGTCGCGCCTCGCTACATCCCCGGCGTCGCCAGCGGCGACCGCACCGCGCACGGCACCGCGGAGCCGACCGATCGCGTGCCGGACGCGGACCGCATCTCGCCGCCGATCGGCGACGTCGCGTACGGGCTCTCGCTCGATCTCACCTTCGACCTCGGCGTCGAGGTCGACGTCGAGTGTCCGTCGCACGCCGTCGTCGTGACGCGCGAAGGCACCAAGGCGCGGGTGACCTTCTCGCAGAAGGAGGTCCCGCTCGATCGCGACGTCGTCGTCACGGCTTGGGCGAGGTCGGCGGTCACGGAGGCCGCGCCGATCGCGAGCGTGGTCACGCACCGGGAGAAGGGCAAGACCGGCACCTTCGCGCTCACGCTGGTCCCCGATCTCGGCCAGCGCGCGTCCGGCGCGGCCAAGCGGACGGACGTCGTGTTCGTCCTCGATCGTTCCGGCTCGATGGGTGGCTCGGCGATGACGGAGGCTCGCACCGCGCTCCGGCTCTGCCTCCGCCAGCTCCGCGAGGGCGACCGCTTCGCGATCCTCGCGTTCGACGATCGCATCGAGACGTTCTCGTCCGAGCTCGTGCCGTTCGGCCAAGCGACGCTCCAGCGTGCCGACGCGTGGATCGCCGGCATCGACGCCCGCGGCGGGACCGAGCTGCGCTCGCCGATGCTCGAGGCCGCGAAGCTCGCCCCGGACGGCGTGATCGTGCTGCTCACCGACGGCGAGGTCGGCAACGAGGACGAGATCCTGAAGGCGTTCATGGGCGCGCGCCGGAGCGCTCGTGTCCACTCGTTCGGGATCGGCACCAACGTATCGGATGCCCTCTTGCACGCGCTCGCCGACGAGACGGGAGGCGCGGTCGAGATGATCCATCCGGGAGAGCGCGTCGACGACAAGGTCGTGGCGCAGTTCGCTCGTGCGACCGCGGCGCGCGTGACCGATCTGAAGATCACGACGCGCGGGATCGAGCTCGGCGAGATGGCCCCGGCGAAGCCCGTCGCGCTCGTCGACGGCGAGCCGTTCTGCCTCTTCGCGACGTACGACGAGCCCGGACGCGGAGCGCTCGAGATCCGCGGGAAGCTCGACGGCGAAGCGTTCTACCTCGAGGTCCCCGTGGATCTCGCCGAGGCCTCGGACAGGCCCGTCGTCGCGAAGCTCTGGGCCCAGGCCCGCATCCGCGAGCTCGAGCGCGCCGCCGTCACCGGACGCCGCGGCGAGGCGATGAAGGACCGCATCGTGAAGATCGCCAAGGAGCACGGCGTCTCGTCGAAGTACACGTCGTTCGTCGTCGTCGAGAAGCGCACGGGCGATCGCCGCATCCACGAGCAGGCCGAGACGCGCGTCGTCGCCGTGAACGCTCCGGCGGGATGGAGCCTCTTCCAGCAGCGCGCGGCCGTCGCGCAGCGCATGCGCATGATGTCTCCGCGCATGATGCCCATGCCCGGGGCTCCGCCCGCGCCGGTCGCCGCCGCGCCGCCGCCGCGCCCCGTCAGCTTCGGCGCACCTCCCGGCGGGCTTCCGACGGGAGCGCCGCCGCCCCCGCGGCCGATGGCGCGCGACACGTTCGCCTCCGCGCGGAAGGAAGCGGCGCCGACGGACGTGGCCTACGAGATGCTCGATGCCGACGAGGGAAGCGCCGCGATCGCGGCGCCCCGTGAAGCGGGCGATCCGGTTCGCGACCTGCTCTCCCGTCAGGCCGCCTCGGGCTTGTGGGAGGAGCCGGGGCGCGATCCGGCGGAGGTCACGGCCGAGACGCTCGTCGCGCTCCTCCGGCTCGGTTTGTCGACGTCGCACCCCGTCCACGGCGCTCAGATCAAGAAGGCCATCGATGCGCTCCTCGTGCGCGTGAAGGAGCAGCGGCCCGCGCCGCGGGTCGTCGAGCTCGCGCTCGCCGTCGCGTGGCTCCTCGCGAGCGGGCGCCGGACCCGGCGCTCGATCGAGGACGCGGCGCGTGCGTCGACGGACCTCGCCGCCCTCGCGGCTGCGCTCGGCGACGAGCCTGCCGTGCGCGCCCACGTCGATCGGCTGGCTCCTCCGTGACGCGCACGCCGTCGACGCCCATGCCGTGATAAGGAGGCGGCATGGGCGTCGCGATGATCCTGTGCGCCGGGCTCGGGACGAGGCTCCGTCCGTTGAGCGAGTGGCTGGCCAAGCCGATGGTGCCGATCGGCGACGCTCCCGCCGTGGAGCACGTCGCGAGGCACGTCCGCGCCGCCGGCTTCGATCGGATCGTCGTCAACGTGCATCACCGCGCCGGCGACGTCCGCACGTGGGCGGAGCCGCGAGGCGTCGCCGTCTCCGAGGAGGCGGAGCTCCTCGGGACGGCAGGCGGCGTCGGACGAGCCGCGCCGCTCCTCGGCGACGGGGACGTCCTCGTGTGGAACGGCGACATCCTCTGCGAGCTCGACGTGGACGCGCTCCGCGCCGCGCACGAGCGCGCGGGCGCCGAGGCGACGCTCGCCGTCGTGCCTCGCCCCGCGGGCGAAGGCAACGTCGGCCTCGGAGAGGACGGGCGCATCGTGCGGCTCCGACGTCGGGCGTTCGGGCGAGAGGTCCGAAGCGGCGACTTCATCGGCGTGCACGTCCTCGGTCGATCGATCCGCGAGCGGCTGCCGGAGCGCGGGTGTCTCGTCGGCGACGTCTACATCCCGGCCCTCGAGCGCGGAGCGCATCTCTCGGCACACGAGGTGCCGTGCTCGTTCGTCGACGTGGGGAGCGTGGCCGCGTACGTGGCCGCGAACCGCGCCTGGCTCCTCGCGCGCGCGCTTCCGTCGTGGCAGGCCCCGGACGCGCTCGTGCGCGCGAACGTCACCGGATCGATCGTCGGCTCCGGGGCGCGGATCGAGGCGGACGCGATCGACTGCGTCGTGTGGCCGGGCGCGCGCGTGACGGAGCGCGTGGAGCGGGCCGTCGTCACGCCGCACGGAATCGTGCCCGTCCCGAGCGCGTCGTGAGTCACTCGCGGTAGAGCTCGATCCCCGGCGCTCCGCCGCCGACGACGGCCACGGCATCCGTCGGCGTCGCCACGAGGCGAGCTCCGCGGCGCGGGTTCTTGAGCGGGATCTCTCGAGCGCCGTTCGGGGAGGCGCGGAAGGCGCGCGTCGCGCCCGATGCGTCGTCGCCGAGCACGAAGACGGCGTCCGGAGCGAGCGTGACGGCCTCCGCGCGAACGAGCGGCAGTGGATCCGGCCATGCCGTCGGCGTGCAATCCGTCGTGCACGTGAGATCGAGGACGCGGATCGGCGCTCCGGCATCCATCGTCGCTCCGCCCGCGATCGCGACGTGACTCTGGTCGAGCGCCGCGGCGGCGCAGCCGCGGACGGCGTCGGGCGGGAAGGGCAGGGGCGTCCCCGCCGTCGCGCCCGGCGCGAGGACCTCGGCGCCGGGGAGGTTCGCGTCGCCGCCGACGACGACGAGGCCCCGGCCTTCGACCCACGTGGCGCATGCGCCTTCGCGCGGCGCGCCGAGGCTCGCGAACGACGCCCTGCCGTCGCGATCGATGACGAGCACGCGCGCGGTCGCGCCGCCGCTCGAGCGTGTCGCGCCGACGACGTACTGGGTCCCGTCGCTCGCACCTACGCGAGCGCCTCCGGCGACCTCGGCGAACGTGCCCTCCTGCGGCGGGTCGAGCGGGAACGTCTGCCCGGTCGACAAGTCGAGCGTCGTCGCGCCCTCCTCGTCGATGACGAGCACGGCGGTGCCGACGGCGACGACGGAGCGCGCCTTGCGCGGGAGCGGCGGCTGACCCGTGAGCGTCCGCAGGCCGAGGAGGTCGTAGATGACGGCGGTCGTCTCCGAGGTCTCGAGGACGTACCGCCCGACCACCATGGTCGCGTTCGTCGCGTCGAGCGCGGCCGGGCCGCGGGGTACGCGCGCGAGCTCGCCCGTGCGCTGGACGAAGATCTCGAGGGGCGTCGCCTCGAGCGCGCCCCACTGCACGAAGAGCGTCTCTCCGCGGACGACCGGCGCGCCCGAGGCGTCGAGCCCGGTGACGGCGAGGGCGCCGATCTCGGCGCGAGGGAGCTCGCCGAGGTCGACCGTGTCGGCGGGGAGGTCGACCGTCGAAATCGGCGTGCGCGTGCCGTCGAGCGAGACCTTCTCCGTCACGAGCTTCACCGGGGCGGGCGCGCGCGACATCACGTCCGCCTCTTCGCCCGTGACGATCGCGATCGTTCCGTTCGGGGGCCCGCTGCACGACAGCGCGAGCAGCGCGGCCGCTGCGACCGTCGAGCTCGCCGCGCGGCCGGCGGAGCGGCCGCTCGAGGGAGCGCGGCGGTCTCGGCTTCGATGCTTTGGATGCTCGAACGGTCCCACGCGACGCATCGAGGACCAGCTAGCACGGTCCGGGCGCCGCCGGGCGTCGATCTCGCGAGGGCTCGGCGCTGGAAGCCTCGATTTCGCAGTAAACTTGGCCCCCCTCGCACGTGCGAGATAGCCGGGAGAAGAGCCGATGAGCCTCGTAGATCGTGTCCGAACGTCCATCGAGAGCGCCCTGTCGCGACTCGCGAGCGGAGGTGCGCTCGGCGAGAAAGGGCCGCGCGCGATCACCGAGGCGCGCGGGTGGACCGTCGAGCGCCCGAAGCGGCCCGAGCACGGCCATTACGCGACGAACGCGGCCATGGTGCTCACGAAGGCCGTCGGGATGCCGCCGCGCGCGATCGCCGAGCAGCTCGTGGGGGCGCTGGCGGACGACGCCGTCATCCAGAGCGCCGAGATCGCGGGACCGGGCTTCGTGAACCTCAGGCTCCGCCCGCGCGCGATCCACGAGGAGCTCGCGGCGATCGTCGCGGCCGGACCGCTCTACGGGCGGAAGGCGGCCGCGACCGGCGAGCGCGTGAACGTCGAGTTCGTGAGCGCGAACCCCACGGGCCCGATCACCGTCGCGGCGGCGCGCAACGGCATCTACGGCGACGCCATCGCGACGCTCCTCGAGCTCACGGGGCATCGCGTCACGCGCGAGTACTACATCAACGACTTCGGCAACCAGGTGAAGGCCTTCGCCGAGAGCGTCCGGCTCGCGCACGAGGGCAAGCCGCGTGGCGAGAACCACTACCAGGGCGCGTACATCGACGAGATCGCGCGCTACCTCGAGACGCGCAAGCCGGATCCTTTCGCGGCCGACGACGTCGAGCTCGCGCGCACGTGCATCACGACGATGCTCCACGGCGTGCCCGGATCGAAGACGCTCCCGGGCATCCGCAAGACGCTCTCCGACCTCGGCATCGACTTCGACGTCTGGTTCAGCGAGGAGTCGCTCCACCGCTGGGGCAACGTCGACGTCGCGATCGAGAAGCTCCGCGCGGGCGGCTACCTCGTCGAGAAGGAGGGCGCGGTCTTCTTCGTCGCCGGCGGCGCGTCCGCCGCGAAAGAGCGCGAGGAGAAGGCCGCGAAGGACGACAAGGCGCAGAAGGCGTACCGCACCGAGGAGGACGGCCGCGTCGTCAAGAAGCGCGACGGAGCGTGGACGTACTTCGCGAGCGACATCGCCTACCACGCCGACAAGCTCTCGCGCGGGTACGACCGCATCATCGACGTGTGGGGCGCCGACCACCACGGCTACATCCCGCGGATGAAGAACGTGCTCGAGGCGCTCGGCCTGCCCGCGGAGAAATCCGAGATCCTCATCTACCAGCTCGTCAACATCCTGCGCGACGGCGAGGCCGTGAAATCGAGCAAGCGCGCGGGCAACGTCATCACCGCCGACGAGGTGATGGAGGAGATCGACGAGGCGGCAGGGCGCAAGGGCGCCGGCCGCGACGCGCTCCGATTCTTCTTCCTCTCGCGGAGCGCGAACACGACCGTCGACTTCGATCTCGAGATCGCGAAGAAGAAGTCGCTCGACAACCCCGTCTTCTACGTCCAGTACGGGCACGCGCGGCTCTGCTCGATCCTGCGCAAGGCCGAAGCGATCGGGCGATACGACACGGTGCCGGCGAGCATCGATGCCTGGGCGAAGCTCGATCACCCGGACGAGCTCGCGATCGGGCTGACCCTGTCGCGTTGGCCCGACGTGCTCGCGGAGGCGGCGGCGCTGCGCGAGCCGCACCGGATCGTGTTCTACCTCCAGGACCTCGCGCGTGACTTCCAGAGCTACTTCACGCGCATGAAGGCCGATCCGGTGCTCCCGCGCGACTCGACGCGCCAGGAGCCGGACTGGGAGAAGACCTGGGATCACGAGAAGACCATCGCGCGGCTCGGCTGGATCCGCGCCATCCGCGCCGTCTACGCGTCGGCACTGGGCGCGATCGGGATCTCGGCGCCCGAGCGGATGGAGCTGCCGCAAGCCGCGGAAGAAGACACGTAGCAACCACGCGCACGCGAGGTGAGGACCATGATGGAGCAAGGCAGCGTGAGGAACCTCGAGCAGATCCAGGAGATCGACGGCGGGAGCGGCACTCCGCGCCTCGTGACCATCCTGCTCGTCGCGCTCGGTGCCGGCTGCATCGTCTTCGCCGCTCTGGCGCTCGGCGGGAAACGTGGAGGAGGCGCGGCCGAGAAGAGCGATCCGCTCGGAGAGCTGGTCGCGCAACATGCGAAGGCCGGGAAGAACGCGAAGAGCAAGGCGACGGAGCTCTCGGCGAAGGACGTGACGTTCCCGGGCATCCTGAGCGACGAGGGGGCTCCGACGACCGCGCTCGCCGCGGTGAAGGGGCCGAAGAGCTCGCCTGCGCCGGCCGACTCCGCTGCGGACGCCCATGCGGCCAGCTCGGCCGAACCTACGCCACCTCCTCCCACAGACCGGCTTCCCGTCGTCCCGCTGCCCGCGCAGACCGTGCTCGAGGCATCGCCCGTCGTGACGCGACCTCGCGATTCGCTCACGCGCGCTGCCCACGAAGCGGCGCAGATCTCGTCTGCGGCTCAGCCTGCGGCGCCTCCTGGCAAGGAAGGTGGCTACCAGCTACAGGTGAGCTCGTTCCGTTCGCAGACCGAAGCGGAGCAGTTTGCGGCTCAGCTTCGCGCGCGCGGTCACAAGGCGTACGTGGTCGAGGCGCGCGTACCCAATCGGGGCACTTGGTACCGTGTCCGAATCGGGCCGTTCCCGACCCAGCAGGCGGCCGCGAGCTACCGGGTGGGCTTCGAGGGACGCGAGCACGTCGTACCGTTCATCGTGTCTCCGAAGTGATCCTCTTTCTTCCTCGTCACGAGCCGGGCCGCTCGACGGATCAATCTCATGAACGATCTCTCGTGAGCACGAGAGGGCGTTCGTGCATCGGCTCGCCCGATGTGCCAAGTTAGAGAGTGGTCAGCATGCGAGCCGTCTCGGCATTCGGAGAGCCTTGGACGCGCGGCGCGATGTCTCTGCCTCTCTGGGCGGTCGCGCTCGTGCTCGCCACGCTCGCACCGCTTTCGGCCAAGCTGCTGGCGACATGGTTCGAGCGTCGCTCACGGATGCGCAGTCGCCATCTGCTCGGCATGGCGGCCGACGGCTCCGGCGTCGCGGCGGGTCGCTCCGGTACGACGGCCGATGACCGGGAGCACGACACTCGGACGGCCATCGACGAAGGCGCGACAACCGATTAACTTCTCCGCACCCATGAAGGCTGACGCTATGGAGATCGAAGCATGGCACGTCTGTTCGGCTTGATCGGAAATCGCGCAGACCTTGCGGGTCGAGTGCTCGCCTCCGAGAAGGACGCGCTCTCCGTCCAGCGCCGTAACGGTCAGCTCGGGTGGGGCATGGGCTTCTACCAGGGCGGCGAGGTGCTCATGCGGCGGCGGCCACTCGACGATCACGCCTCGATCGACGTGGCGAAGATCGCCGGTGACGTACGCACCGATCTTCTCGTCGGGCACGTCCGCAACGCCACGGTGGGGACGCTCCGCACCGAGAACACCCACCCGTTCCGCTACCGGCAGTGGCTGTTCGCACAGACCGGCACTCTGCCTTCGTTCGACTCCATCCGGGATCGCCTCGTCAAGAGCGTGCCCGAGTTCCTCCGCTCCTCCATCCGGGGTGAGACGGACGCCGAGATCCTCTTCTACGTCTTCCTCTCGTTCCTCCACGACGCGGGGCGTCTCAACGACGCCATCACACCGCCGCCGCGCGTGCGTGACGCGCTGCGCTCCTCGGTCGCCGTGATCGACGGCATGGCCGCGGAGGTCGGAGGGCCGCCGTCGCAGGTCAACGTGATGGTCGCGGACGGCGAGAACCTCTACGCCCTGCATCGCGGATCGCAGATGGCGTACCGCGTGTTCTCCGGGAAGGCCGACGCCGACGTGCTCATCGGCGAGGATCACGGCTTGCGACGAAAGACCCCCGAGCTCGCGCACATGCACTTCACGCTCCTCGCCAGCGACTTCGACGACGAGTGGTCGATCGCCGCGTCTACCCCGACCGGGCAGTCGCGCTGGAAGGTCGTGCCGGAACGTGCGATTGTCACCGTCGAGCGTGGCAAGGAACCGGAGATCGAAACCCTCTAGTGCACAGAGCCCGCGCTCGGGCTCCCGGTACCTCTGCTGCTCGGGCTCCGGAGCACGAGCCCGGCTTCGCGCGCCGGTCGTTCTCGCCATCGCGATCTCCGCAGCGTCGACGGCGGCGTGTCGCGGCACGCTGGAGACGGCCACGGAAATGCCGAACGAGCCGCGTCGCCCCGACGGCGTCGCCCTCGAGCCGCCGCCTGCCGTACCGCCTGCCGTCGATCGCGCGGAGGCGAAGGGCGTCGTCGCGCTCCGCGAACCGCTGGCCGACCGAGACGTCGAGGACGTCGTACGCGCGTACCTCCGCGCCTTCGAGCGCGAGGACATGCAGGCGCTCTCGCAGCTCCTCACCCAGGACGCGGTGTGCCTCGGCCGTCCGGGGAGCACGCGGGAACAGCTCCTCGACGCCTGGCGAACGAGGATCAAGAACTTCGAGTACCAGCAGCTCGCCGGCCTCGAGATCGCGCGCATCTCGGACATCGAGCGACACACCTACGAGACGCTCGGCAGTCCCGGCACGCCGCCTCGCCCCCCGGAGATGCGCCCGGGCGACCTCTACGTCCGCGTCCCGATCACGACGCCGCGCATCGGATCGGATCAGCTCTTCGGCGACGTGGTGGTCCTCTTGCTCCGCCGCGAGGACGGAAAGCTCAAGATCGCGGGACAGGCGGACGAGAACCGGTGAGGGGAGGCTCCAGGCTCCGGGCTCCAGGCTCCAGTGACGGGAGTCTCTGGACTCCAGACTCCAGTCTCCAGTTCGTGCGTTCTCGGTCCGCCTGGCTTCGCGCCCAGTGTCGGGCGTGAGCCGGGGGCGTCGGCGTTGGCTGAGCTCGCGGCCTCGCCGCGGACACGACGAGCGAACCGCGAGCTCAGGACGGCTCCGCCCTGGAGCCTGGAGCCTCTTCTCTCGTCCGGAGACGGGAGTCCGGCGCCTGAGTCCGGCCGCGTCAGCGATACTCGCTGAGGTCGATGTTGTACCTCTTGAGCCACCGATGCACCTGCATCCGCTCCTTGCCCAGCTCGCGACCGACCGCGGCGACGTTGCCGCGATGGCGCAAGAGGAGGGCGCGTAGCTCCTCCTCCGTCGGCGCCGTGCGTCTCGGCGCGGGTGGGCCGGCGGGCGGTGCGTAGGGCGGGGGCGCGGCAGGCGCGTCGTAAGGAGGCTGAACGTACGGGGCCGGCGGCGGAGCGTAGGATGCCTGTGCCGCGTACGGCGGCCACGGCGCGTACGGGGGCTGCCACGGTGGCTGCACGCCTGGTGGCATGGGCGCAGGAGGAACGGTGGTGGGGCCCGTGCCGTGCGCCGGCGGGGGCTGCGTGTTCGCAATCGGGACGCGCGGGCGCTCGCCGTAGCCCTTCATGTGCTCGGCGATGGCGTCCGGGAGGTGGACGGTGTCGAGCTGCGCACCGTCGGTGAGCGCGACGGCTCGTTTGATGCAGCTCTCGAGCTCCCGCACGTTGAACGGCCAGTCGTAGTGGAGCAGGGCGACGATGAACGAGAACGACAGCTCGAGGTTCGGGCGTCCGTAGCGAGCGCCGAAGGTCCGCGCGAGCAAGAAGATGTCCTCCTTGCGTTCGCGCAGCGGCGGCAGGCGGACGACGTGCTCGTTGAGTCGTGCGAGGAGGTCGCCGCGGAACTTGCCTTCTTTGACGTACTGATAGAGGTCCCGGTGCGTCGCGCACACGACGCGAATGTCGACGCGCTCGGGCGTCGTGGCACCGAGAGGGAAGACCTCGCGTGACTGCAGGACGCGGAGCAGCTTCGCCTGCGCGTCGAGCGGCATGTCGCCGATCTCGTCGAGGAAGAGCGTGCCCTGATCGGCGAGCTTGATGAGCCCCGGCTTGTCCCTGTCGGCGCCGGAGAAGGCGCCTCGACGGTAGCCGAAGAGCTCGCTCTCGAGCAGGTTGTGCGGGATCGCCGCGCAGTTGATCGCCTGGAGCGAGCCGCGACGTCCGGAGAGGCGATGGATGCCTCGCGCGACGACCTCCTTGCCCGTGCCGGTCTCGCCGAGGATGACGGCGGAGAGCTCCGTCGGCGCGATGCGCTCGATGTCCGCGGCGATGTGATCGATCTGCGCCCCTCCGACGAGCTCGGTGAAGAGCTTCGCCTTGCGGTCGCCGGCGACGCGACCGTCGATCCGGTACGCGACGCACTTCTCCGCGCCCGAGTCGACGAACTTGAAGATGGCATCTCCGATGCGAATCTCGTCGTTCGGCTCGAGCGCGGTCTCCGTGACGTACCGGCCGTTGACCATCGTGCCGTTCCGGCTTCCGAGGTCCTGGAGGATCCAGCGATCGTCCTTCGCGTAGATGCGCGCGTGCTGCCGGCTGACGGCATGCTCCGGTACGCAAATGAGGTTCGACGCCTCGCGGCCGATCGTCAGCTCCGGCGTGACGAAGACGTAGGCGGGCGAGAGCTGCTCGAAGTTCGGCGCGTAGAGCAGGACGAGCCCGGCGCGGTCCTTCGTCGCCGGCATCGAGTCACGAGCGTCGTCGTAGCTCGACGAAACGCCGGTGCGAAACCTGCTCATGTCCACGTAGGAGGAGCTTACCACCAGGGTCGGAGGGGGAGACAGGTCGGAGGGGAGACAGGGAGACGGGGAGAGCGAGAGACGGGGAGACAGGGAGAGCGAGCGAAACGCTTCACGTTTCGCCCGCGAAAGTGAGCCTCGCCTCCGACCTGTTGCGTGGCTCCGCAACTGCCGGCTACTTTCGCCACCGACGACCTCGGAGGGAGGTGCGTCCGATCATCGAGCGGCGCTCACGATCGCCGCCGACGACATCGGTTCGTGGAAACGCCACACGCGCGTCGTGGCGGTTCGGCGACGCGCGCGGCGGCGGTTCAGATTCAGCTCCCTGTCTCACACCGGATAGCGCGCGGCGTCCACCCCGAGGCGCGCGCAGATTTCGGCGAGCACCTCGTCGGTGCGGCGGCGCAGGTCTTCGAGCGAGCCGGTGTTGTCGATGACGAAGTCCGCTACCTTCACCTTCTCCGCGAGCGGCATCTGGGCGCGGACGCGGGCGCGGGCTTCTTCCGGGCTCGAGCCGTCTCGCTTGCACGCTCGCTCGACCTGGACGTCCTCGGGGGCCGACACGACGACGAGCGGACGGAACGCATCCGCGAGGCCGTTCTCGACGATGAGCGCAGCCTCGTAGCAAGCGAGCGGCTCGCCCTGCTCGCGCAGGCGTGACGCGCGCTGCATCGTGAGCGCGCCGATGCGCGGGTGGAGGATCGCGTTGAGCGCGCGCCGCTTCTCCTCGTCTCCGAAGACGATCGCGGCGAGCTTCTTCCGGTCGAGCGCGCCGTCCTCGGTGAGCACGTCCCGCCCGAACCGCTCGACCACCGCGGCGAGCCCCTCCGAGCCGGGAGTGACGACCTCGCGGGCGAGCTCGTCCGCGTCGATGACCGGGACACCGCGCTCCCGAAGCCGCGCCGCGACGGCGCTCTTCCCCGAGGCGATCCCGCCCGTGAGTCCGAAGAGGTGCACGCGGCCATCCTATGCTCGGCGTCGCTCGTTTTCGAGTCGGTCGTTGTCCTCGATCGCTCGCGCCCATGGCGTGTGCTATCGCAGCGTCGATGACCGAGAGCGGAGAGCGGCGACAGGGGATCGGGCGCCGGCGGCTCTTGAAAGGCACGATCGCGGGCGGCATCGCGATCGTCTGCTCCGCGATCGGGCTCGTCCGCAGGGGCGGATACGCGGTGCCGGCCACGGCGGCGCTCGTCGCGCTCGAGCCCTGGCAGTACGTCGTCGTGCGCGAGCTCGCGCGCCGGGTGTGCGCGCCGGACGCGCCCGACGTGGTGACGCCGGACGAGGTCGACGTCGCCGGATTCGTCGACGCCTGGGTGGCGCAGATGCCGAAGAAGCAGCGCCGGGATCTGATGCGCTTTTTCGCGTTCGTCGAGCAGGTCGCGCCCGTGACGGTCGGGCTCGCATCGCGGTTCTCGCGCCTCTCTCCGGACGATCAGGACCGCGTCCTCGCCGCCCTCGAGTCGAGCCGAATCGATCTCTTGCGCGGCGGCTTCGCCGGCGTCAAAGCCCTCCTCTTCATGGGCTACTACCGCGATCCCCGCACGTGGAGCGTCATCGGCTATCCGGGACCGTTCGTCCGGCGGGATTGATCCACGCGCGCCGCGGGATCAAGCGCGTGCACGCGCGACGACGTGCGGCGCGAGGTGCAGGGCGAAGGCGTAGATGCTGATCTGAGGAGGCCCGCCCAGGCTCGTCGGGAACAGCGACCCGTCCGCGACGAAGAGGCCGCGCACCCGATGGTGCTCGCCGGTCGACGAGACGACGCTGCGTCTCGGGTCCTTGCCCATGCACATCGTGCCCATCGGATGGACCGCGGAGAGCGGGACCGAGTGCGGGCGCACGAAGGCGAGGTCGAGCCCGTCGAGCTCGCGCGCGCTCGTGAGGCGTACCGGCGGGATCGCCGGGATGGTCACCTCCTTCGCGCCTGCCGCGAAGAGGATGCGGGCGCACGCGACGAGGCCTTTCGCGAGCTGCGCCCGGTCGCTCTCGACGAGCGTGTAGCGGATGATGGGCTCGCCGTCCTCGTCGACGGCCACTTCGCCTGCCGTCTCGTCGTGGACCATCGCGGTGAGCACGGCGAGGTGCCCGTACTGGCGCATCGCGCGCATGTGCTCGGCGCCGAAGCCGGGGAGGGTGGCGGCCGCGCCGATGGGATGGGCGAAGGCGGGCACGATCCAGACGCGCCGGTCGCTCCCCTCGTCGAACGACAAGAGCTCGGTGCACTCGTACGACTGCGGGATCCCGCGCCAGCCTTCGATCCGCTCGTCGAAGCGGCCGGCGACGACGCCCGCCGGATGCATGCGGAGGCCGCGTCCGAGCTGTCCGTACGGGTCGGGGAGGCCGCTCCTTCGTGCGAGCGCGGCCGAGCCGATCGCGCTCCCGGCGAGCACGACGACCTTCGAGCGGACGGAGACCTTCGCGACGACTCTGCCGTCCGCGTCGCGCGCCACGGCTTCGACGCCGGACGCGCGGCCGTCCTTCACGACGACGCGTCGCGCCTCGACGTCGGCGTAGATCTTCGCGCCCGCGGCGAGCGCCTGCGGGAGGACGACCTTGAGCGCGTTCTGCTTGGCGTCATACGCGCATCCGAGCTCGCAGAAGCCGCTCCGCACGCAGCCGACACGGTTGTGCATCAGCGGGCCGCCGCGCCATCCGAGGGCCTCGACGCCGCGCCGGAGCACGTCGTTGTTCGCGTTCACGGCGTCGGGCGGGATCGGGGAGACGTCGAGATCGCGCTCGACCGCCTCGAAGCGCGGGGTCATCTCGCGCACGCCCGCGCCTTCGACGCCGTACTTTCGCGCCCAGAGCTCGAGGATCGGCTCGGGCGTGCGCTTGCACAGGTTCGTGTTGTGGATGGTGCTGCCGCCGACGCCGCGGCCGCCGAGCACGCGGATCGCGAGGTCCTCGGTCGTGCGTCCGCCGCCCTGCTGGTAGAGAAGCGGGAACATCCGCTCCTCGCGCTGATCGAAATCGGCGCTCGTATGGTACCCGCCCTCCTCGAGCGCGATCGCCGAGAGCCCGGCGCGGGCGAGCTCGCGGAGCGCGATCGAACCGCCGGCCCCGGTGCCCACGACGACGGCGTCGACGTCGAGCGCGACCTCGCCGCGCAGCTCACGTCCGCGGATGATCGTCATGGCCTCTCCGGTCCGGCGACCCACAAAAGCACGGCGCCGGTCCCGCGTGGAGACCGGCGCGCGTGAGCCGAAGCGTCAGGAGGCTGGCTCAGCCTTCGTCGCCGGCGTCGGGATCGCCGCCCGCGTCGGCGCCGGCATCCTGGTCGCCGCCACCGCCGCCGCCGCCCTGGCACGGGTCGGGCGGAACCTCACCCGGCTCGGTCTCCTTCGTCGGGTTGGCGACCTGCTTCGCCGTGAAGCCGATGCCGACCGAGATGGCATCGCAGGTCCTGCTCGGGTCCTGCGTGCCGTCCGAGAGGATGTCGCTCGCCTGGCGGATCGACTCCTTGATGCCCTCGACCACGCTGCCCTCGCAGAGGTCGGTGCTGAAGCGTCCGGCCACCGAGCCGATGCCCTCGATGAGCTCGTTCGTGTTGATGATGCCGGCGATCGTGCCCTCCTCGAGCGACTTGGTCGACGGGTTGTGCTTGAAGGTGATGATCGCCTTGTTGATCGTGAGGCTGAGGGCCTGCCCGCCGATCGAGAGCGTCAGCTTGACCGACGCGCCGCCCGTGCCGTTCACGAAGACGCCCTTGTTGATGTAGGCGCCGCTGATCGGGATCTGCGGATCCTTGAGGAACGGCCAGTCGTCCGACGTCGAGAACGTGGGCTTGACGTTCGGGTCGTCGCTGAACGAGCCACCGACGAGGAGCGTGGCTGACAGATCCGTGTTCGTCTGCTCCGGCTCGTCCGTCAGGCCCTTCACCTTCAGCATGATGGTGAAGCTGCCGTCGTTGATCGCGTCCGAGAGCGTCTTCGACGGGGTCGAGAGGAAGTTCGTGAGCAGATCGTTCAGGATCGTCTTGCCGAAGGAGTTGTCGATGCCGTCGTCACCGTCCTGGTGAACGGTCGCGGCGGCGCCCTCGACGCGCTTGCAGACCGAGTTCAGGTCCGGCGAGTTCGCGTTGGCGACGTTCGTGATGCGGCCGTCGAGGTTGTAGCCGTAGGTCTTCCAGGCGTCCTTGTTCCGGTTCCCGGAGCGATCGGTCTCACCGAGGAAGATCGAGTTGACCGCGAACGTGCGCTCCTCGGTGGACGTCGTCGGCGAGCCCTCGGGCTTCGGCGGGACCCGCCCCTCCTGAGACGTCGTTCCTCCGTCGGACTCGCTGTCCCCGCAGCCCTGGTTGACGGCGACCGTCATGGCGCCGATGCCCAGACCAAGCAGGGTAAGTGCTGATCGAAGCTTCATCGGTAGAATCCTCCTCGGGCCGACCGGGCCCATCACCCGCGTGACCGCCGCCGTCCCCAGCGGAAGCGGCGGCGCATGCTAGGCAGAGAGGCAGAGGTCGCGCAAGTCGTGAGAGCAGTCGGGCGGCCGATTGTGCGCGCCCGACGCCGACCCTGATCGCGGTGTCATAGGGGAGGCTAGGGGAGGCTTGGCCTCCCCAGGCTCCAGGCTCCAGGCTCCGGGCTCCAGTGGGCTCCAGCTCCGGGCTCAGCCTTCAGTGAGGCTTCAGGAGTTCAGTCTCCAGGAACTTCGTGGGCGGAGACGACCGGACCCGGCAGGTCAGCACGGAGGGCCGCAGTCACTACTAGAGGTCTCACTACTAG
>CALFEQ010000131.1 GCA_937949945.1 uncultured Myxococcales bacterium | reverse complement strand
CCCGAAGCGCGATGCATGTCGAGCAACACACCCGCAAGCCCGTGCCGCTCGGCGCGAGCGAAAAGTGCGCGCTCGTTCGCCGGACCCGTGCCGAGCGCCGCGTTTTCCCCGCGGATCAGGTCCGCGAGCGCCCGGTCTTCACGGTTCCGAAGGTGGAGTCGACTCCCGAGTCGGAAGCCGGTCACGGAGTAGGAGGCGGAGTGAGAACGGAGGAGCAGTTCTTTGCGAAGTAATCGACCGGCGACCGGCAGATGTAGTCGTCGAATCCGTCGTCGTCGGAATCGGTCGTGTCGCAGATGCCCTCCGAGCACCAGACCGTGGAGTTGCAGTCCGAGCCGTTCGGCACTTGAGGCACGCACGTCCACTCGTCACGCGGCCGGTAGTAGGGCGGCGGCGCGTTCGGGTCGTACGAGTTGCAGCGAAGTCCCGTGTCGCCGCTGCCGCGGGTCGAGCACACCTCCTCGTTCTTGATCGAGTCGAGAATGATGTCGCCGGCGCCGTTCACGTTCTCGAAGACGTTGCACGACTCGCCGTTGCCTCGGAGCGCCACGCACGTGCCCCCATTGACGTTGGGATCGCAGAACGCGAGCTTCGGGCATTCGATCGAGGCCTGACACGGCTCACCGAGCGCGCGCTGACCGACGAACGCATCGAAGCACGAGCTGCGGATCGACTGGAGCTCGGTGCCCGTCATGTTGCACGTCAGGGCCTTCAGCTTGTTCGCGCACTCTTCGGCCTTCACGGGGTCGACCACGACCGTACCGCCGTCCACGGCCTCGAACCCCACGGCCGAGAACTCGAAGCCGAGCCCTCGCACGGCCGCGAGGCACCTACCGCCGTTGTAGATCCAGCCGTCGTACGGTCCACCGTTGACGACGCCGCCGTCCGGGAGGTTCTCGTCACCGAAGCAGCAACGGGTGAGAGCGCCGCACATCGCGCTCTCGATCAGCGCCACGAAGTCGGGCACGATCACCGGAGCGTCGACGCCAGCGTCCGCCGGAACCGAGCCATCGTCGTCCGGAACGGAGCCGTCGTCCGGGACGGAGCCGTCGTCGTCCGGGGCGGAGCCGTCGTCCGGAGCGGAGCCATCATCTCCCGGTGCCGCGTCGTCATCGCCCGGGACGGCACCGTCCTTCGACGGGGTGGTCCCATCGGGCTGGTCCGCGTCCGCTCCCGCGTCAGGGGTGATGAGGATCGTATCGTCCCCCCCACAGGCCACCATAAGCGCTGCACATGCCGTCAGCGAACCAATACTCGTCAGGGCAAGAACCCGAAGCTGCCTTCTCATACGACCCCTCACCGAAAGAAGTAGCGAACGGATCGATACTAGCGCCTTTCCGACCCGGGCCAAGCACCACTCGCCCAGGTAGGCAAAAGCGACATGTTCCGTCGTTGCCCTACGAGGAAGAACCGACCACCTCGATGAGGGATCGAGTCCTCATGTCCTCTACGAGAGCGACGATGTCCGCGAGTGCCGTGCCCTCGGAGACATCGTAGGCGCCCGCGATTTCGGCGGCGATCTGTCCGAGAGAAGCGCCCTTCTCGATCCGACTCCACACCTCGGTGCCGATCTCGTCGAGCGCGAAGTACTCGCCACGTCCGAACTCGAGCAACACGGTCTCGTTCCCGAACGGACGAGCGTAGACGCCGGGCGCCACACGGACGCGGGTCGAGCCATCGAGCTTGTCGGCCATCTCACGGGGTGTTCAAGCACACCTTCAGCGCCATGTCGATCGTGGGCCCCAAGCGCTCGAACCCGCGCGGGCGTTCGAGGAGGTGGACCGGCACCTGACGCAACAGTACGTCGAGCTGTGAGAGCTCACGCGCTTGGTGCTCGGCCGAGTCGACGGCGAAGCGGACGACGTTGGGCAGCAAGAGCTCGAGCGCAGCGATCCCCTGAAGCGTGCGAATCCGAGGCTCGTCGCCTTCCGACGAAGCCCAGGAGAGCGAAAGGACGGCGCCTGCGGGGACGACGTGATCCGCTGCCTTGGCAGAGACCGGGCATTTCGAATCCGCTCCTTCGGCGGCGCCTTCGACGAGCCCGAGCGCATCACGCGCGGAGGCATCCAGCCAGTGCTCCTCTTCGGTCGGTTCGACACGAACCGTTCCGTCCTCTGCGATCGAGAGCGCCGTGGTGTCGTCGGCCAGGAGGGTGCCGCCTCGCCGGCACAAGGCCGCGGCGAACGTGGACTTGCCGTGACCGCTCGCGCCGACGATCACGATCGCCCGACCACCGACCGCGACCGCCGCGCCGTGCAGGCTGAGCTCTCCTCGCAGATGCCGAAGGAGCGCTCGGACCGGGCCCCGCGAGAGCTTTCGCCTGAGCTCGGGCAGCACGCCGGGTTCGAACGACAGCTCGTGGCGAGCCCCGTCGCGCGAGGCAACCAGACGAGCCGCGCCGACCCATTCGGCCACGAGCTCGGCGCCACGCCGGCCCACGCGGAAGCACGTTTCGCCGCCCTCCGCGGCCACGGCGAGCCACTCGACCGACGGAGGCGGCGTGCGCGTCGTCACAGGACCTCCGGATGACGCATCAAGAACGCTTCGGCGGCGAGCGCGGCCCAAGCGTATCCGTATCGTCCGTCCTGTTGCGGAGCCTGGAGCGCAGCGCCGATTTCGGCGCGGAATCGAGAAGGATCGGCGAGCCCGAGCTTCGCGAGGGACCGCCCTTCGAGCTCCTCGGCGAAGGCATCGAGCCCTCCGACGGCTTCGAGGAACGGGGGGAACGCAGGCGCGAAGTCCGCCTTGTCCAACCGGTTCAAGAGGCTTTCCGGCAGCTTCGCGCGCGCGCATTCCCGAAGGAGCCCTTTCCACCGATTGCCAGCGAGCAGCATGTCCGCAGGGATGGTCGCGAGCACGTCGGCGACCTCCTCGGTGAACATGGGATCGTAGCGATCGAGCATGCCAGCGCGCTGCTCCTGGTGGAGCAGCCACGCGAAGAAGCGATTCCCGGGAAGAGCGAACTTCGCTCTTGGCTCACGCTGCGTGACGCCGGCCAACGTCGTCTCGAGATTACGCGCTGCGAGCGCCGTCGCCACTTCCCGGAGCTTCGGTCCAGCCCAGGGCAAGCGTTGGAGGGGACGCAGCGTCCGGCGTGCTCGGGCTCTCCGCAGCGCGATGGGCACGAGCGGAACGACCAGCGGACGCACGAGGTACTCGAGCACCGGAAAACGAACCGGGTCGAACCCCTCGAGCGCCCGCGCGCGTACGACGGCCGTGCGAGGATCGCGCCCGAGCAGACCAGCGAGCGCGCGGGGCGATCCGTCGAAGAAGTCGTCACCTCCGACGCCCGTGATGATGCGCTCCGCTCCGTGCGCCCTCGCGGCGGCGAAGAGCGCGAGCTGGAGCGGGCTGAACGGCCAGAGCATCGGCGCAGCGTCCACGCCCGTGCGCACCTGCTCGACGTAGGGCGCGCCACCGCGAGGCGCGATGCGGATCACCTCGCACTTCAGGTGAGCCTCGAGCGCGGCTAGATGCGGGCGGTCATCGCCCGGGCTCTCGAAGTCGATCGCCAGCGCGAAGAGCGAGCCGCCCTTCCGAGCCATGATCTCCGCCGCAAGCGCCATCACCACGGAAGAGTCGAGGCCACCACTCGCGAAGACGGCGACCCGCCGGCAGTCGCCGATCGCGTGCTCGATCACGTGCGTCAGGACCGTCCTGACCCGTTCCGCGGCTTCATGTTCGTCGCGCGCACGCCGCTCGAACGCCGGTCCTTTCGGACCGATACGCCATACGCCAGGGAGGAGCTCGTTTCGAACGTCGCGATAGAACGTCCGCGCCGGATCGAGCGGGGCGTCCTGACAGAGGTACGCGGCGAGAGCCTCGACGTCGACGCGCTTGCCGCCTGCGACGTCGCGAAGCTCCGTGCTCGATGCCCCCGTCCGCTCGTCTCGGAACCGAAGGAGCGACCTCATCGGCGTCCGCCCCGCGAAACGGCGCTTCGGCTCGGGCGGCACGGCGTGACGGCCTCTCCGGAACCGGCGGCCAGATGCCGACGTCGCTCGCAAGCGATGGCGGCGCAACTCGACGTTCGATTCGATCGAATGCGCCGAACCTCGCGCCCGCTCACATCTTCATCGGGGTGCCCTTCAGGGCTCCCTCGAACGTCGTCGGGCTTCCCCCCCACGTGACCTCACGAACCGAGCCCAAGGAGCGAAGCTTCGGCGCACGATAGGGCCGGCGCGTGGGCGCGGACGCGATCCCTTCCTGGCGTTCCTCTTCCCGGCGGTTCTCGTCGTTGGTCATTCGTACGACCCTTTTCTCAGGTGCAAGCCATCACGCCAGCGTTCATCGTCCGGTTGGACCGCGAATTGCGTGTAGTCTATCGTAGGTATCCTCGTAGTCAACGGCGGCAACCCCGAGCGATGCGCGAGATCTTCGAGGCGCTCACCCCTTCTCGTCTCGAGGCGCTCGCGCCCGAGCTCGGCATCGGCCGGCCCCGAAACGCCGCGACCTCGCCGCTCACGACGAGCGGATCCGCCTTCGCCGATTCTCTCTACAGACGAGGTTGGTTCGATCTGCCGCTCGTGCCGGCGCACGAGTGCGAGCGCCTCGTCGACGCGATCGAACGTCTGCGAACGGCAGGCCTCCCCCTCGTGGCGGTGTACGTGTTCGACGAGCCTTGGTCGATCGCGGCGACCTTGCAGGACCGCATCCGGTCCCTCCTCGGGGAGGACTACGAGCTCATCGAGGACCTCTGGGCCTTCCGAGTCCCTCCCGGCGAGGCGGGGTGGAAGCCTCATCGTGGCGTGTACGAGCGGCTCGATCGGTCGAGACCCGAGTACCTGAACACGTGGATCGCGTTGTCCGACGCGGGCGTCGACCGCGCGTGCATGACCTTCGTCCCGCTCGACGACGATCCCGGCTACGCGCGGGGCTCGCTGCAGGACGTGGCGCTCGATCCTTCGTCGGGCGTGCCGGCGCCCGTCGCTCGCGGAACCGCGCTCGTCTGGAACGCCAACACGCTCCACTGGGGCGGAGCTTGCTCGCCCACAGCAGCCGGCCCGCGGTACAGCATCACGTTCACGTTTCGCCGCGCCGACACCACGGCGCGCACCGATCTCGGCGACGTGAGGATCGTGAAACCGGACGCGTTCGCCCCGTGGGAACGCCTCGACGCCATCGCCCGCCAGCTCTTGATCTACGGTGACGCCGACCCGTACGTGACCGAGGCCGCACGTGCATGGGCACGGACGACGGTCCACATGACGGAAGTCGCCCGACGTCCGTGACGCGAGCTCACGTCGCCCGCGACGACTCGAGCGCCTCGATCACGAGTCGCCGCTCCTCGGGCGTCGGCGGTCGACCGCGGCGCCGTACGAGCTGTGGCGTCAGGTGGGCACGCGTCGCGATCCGCATGAGGCCGCCTTTGAGGTAGGTCTCCGCGCAAAGCCGCAGCGTCCGCGGCAGGCCGATGAAACGCGGACCGTAGCGCAAGAGGACCTCCCGGTTCTGGCGCTGGCTCTCCAGGTAGTCGGCGAGGAACCCTTCCGTCGACGTGTGCACGCGCACCACGTACAAGGGCTCCGGGACGACGCCGAACCGAGCATCCTGCACGGCGCGGCACCAGAGGTCTCGATCCTCCGCGCGCGTGAGCGTCTCGTCGTACGGATACTTCTTCGAGAACGCGCGTCGCGACACCATCGTCGCGTGAGGCAAGATCCCGCGCTCGAGCGCGACGCGGGGAGGAACGGGCAGCCGTGCGGTCTCGATGACGGCCACGGGCGTCTCGTCCTCGTCGACGAGCGCCACCCAGGTGCCGACCGCATCGAGCGACGGATCGCGGTCGAGGAGCTCGAGCTGTCGTTCGAGCCGGGTCGGATGGGCGACGTCGTCGCCGTCCATGCGTGCCACGAGCTCGCCTCGTGCCTGCGCCACGATCTGGTTGAGACGGGCGGGCAGCCCGCGCCGCACGCCGTCGGACAGCACCCGCACGCGCGGATCGTCGAAGCTGCGAGCGATCTCCAGAGAGCGGTCGGTCGATCCGTCGTCGACGAGCAACAGCTCGAAATCGCGCACGGTTTGTCGGAGCACGCTCCGGACCGCCGCCTCGAGGTAGCGCTCTTCGTCGTAAAACGGGATGCCGACCGTCAACCGCATGAGCGCGCCACCTTCGGTCGCGTCGGTGGCGCCCACCACGGCAGGGCCCGGACCTCGGCGTGCATCACGGCGGCGCCCATCGTATCAGCCGGGCGGCGCCACATGCGCATTTCGTGCCCACCGCCGGGCCGCCCGTAAAGGAAGGTAAACCGAGGCATCCCGGCGGCCCGTCGTGCGTCCAATCTCACGAGCCCGCGATGCCGGGCCTACGAAGGAGACCCGTTCAGATGCGATCGATGATCATGGCCACCGCCCTCGCCCTCACCACCTTCTTCGCCGCCGCGCCGGCCATGGCCCACGGCAAGGGAGGCGAGAAGGCCAACTTCCCGATGCCGGCGGCTGCGTTCAAGCAGAAGATCGAAGCGCGGCAGGCCAAGGCACGGGAGCGCATGGAGAAGCGGGCCTCGAAGCTCTCCGCCGAGGAGGCGAAGGCGCTCCGTGCGAAGTTCGACGCCGCCGTCGCGAAGATCAACGCCGAGGTCGCGAAGGCGACGGCCGACGGCACCGTGACGAAGGAAGAGGCGAAGGCCGTCCGCGCGGTCGCCAAGGAGCTGTACGGTCATGGCGGCCACGGCAAGCGCTTCAAGCGCGACAAGTGACGCCGGCCGTCCTCGCCCGCTCCGACGGCGCGGACGGCGACGACTCCCCCCACCCTTGCTCGGCACGAACGACGGAGGCCGCAGGCTCACGAGCCGCGGCCTCCGTGGCTTCCTTCCGACCTGTCTTCGAGCTCGGGCCGTCGTCGATCAGCGGCCGCCCGAGCCGATGGGCATGCCCGGCCGGAAGACGTTGTCCTCCTCGCCCGTGACGAGGACGACCTCGGCGCGATCGATGCCCTCGAAGATCTGCTCGTACGTCTTCGGCTCCTCGAAGGACAGTAGGCCCTTCACGATCGCGGTCGAGGCGTCCGCCATCGAACGGAAGTAGGACGGCATCGCGTTCGTGATGAACTCCATGTACTTCGTGCCGGTGGGATCGTCGGCGTTGATCGCCGCGCGCGTCTGCGCGAGCGAGCCGTCGACGTACGCGAAGGTGTCGCAGCCGTTCATGAAGAAGATTTGGTACTTCCTCGCCTCCCACCGTCCCTTGCGGGCGAGCGCGCGGACGTTCTCGCCGAGGCCGGCGTGGCCGTTGTAAGCGATGAGATCCGCGGTGGGCGTGAGGCTCTCGTAGCGCTCGTCGAAGCCGGGCCACGTCGAGGTGATGGCGTCGACGAGCAGCGCCGTCACCTTCACCTTCTTGCCGTCGGGTAGCGTCGCCTCGAAGGTCACGTCCTTCGTGTCCGGGCCGGGCGCCGAGCCGACGTTCGCCGGCGTCGTGACGAGCCGGTATCGGCCGAGCTCGCGCTTCATGCTGGCCACGAAGGCGTTGAAGGCGCGGACACCGGCGTCGTTCGCGCCGCCGGTGAGCTCGTACTTGCCGAAGATGGAGATCACCTCGAGGCGATCGTCCTTCCAGACCTCGTGGTACTCGGGATACTTGCCCGTCGTGTTGAGCGTCGAGCGCGTCACCGTCGCCGTCGTGACGATCAGCTCCTCGTCGGTGACGTCGCAGCCACGCTTCTGCGGCCGGTAGTAGTACCACATGCTTCCGATGTCGACGTCGTGCGCGGCCGGGTCGACGCACGTGTGCTTGTGCGCCTCCGTGAACGCGTACTGGCCGGCGTAGCTCACGTCCCTCGGCAGCTTGAACTCGTAGCTCGTCGGGAGGTTCGTCTTGCTCCCCCACGCGACGGGCAGCTTCGCGTGGTACTTGATCTCGATCTTCCCGTCTCGCTCGGTCTTGACGATGTCCGACAGCTCGAGGGCGTCGAGACGGCCGACGCTGTTGTCGTGATTGAGGTGGCCGATCGTGTAGAGGAGCTGGTCCTGGATCGTCTGCTCGTCGTGCCAGGAGAAGTCGGTGACGAGCGATGCGTCGAACTCGAACTCCAGTAGCGTCGCCTGGTCCGAAGCGAACGCCTCCTCGCTCTCGTTCGTCGTGTCGCCCGCTCCGGATGGCGAGGCGCACCCGGCGAGGAGGGCGCAGGCGGCGAAGACGAAAGCGGGCGTGATCGAGAGGCGGCGCATGGGCAGGCTCCGGGTCCGGCGTGTCGACGGCGCCTCTCGAGCAAGCCGCGTTCCCCATGTAACCGCATTCCCTACATATCGGTCGGGACTCTACGTCTCTGACTTTCCATCGTTTTCGGCAGCCCGATGCAGATCAGATGAGGGCCGTGCGCCTCGGAGCCGGATCCAGCGCGATCCAGCAGCCGCGTCGGCTCAGGAGCCGACCTCGACGGAGAGCTTCGGGAGATCGACCTCGCCGATGATCGGGATGACCGGACGGAGCGTGTACTTTCCGGGCTTGAGCGGCCCCGAGGGCACGCGCGGATAGCCGCGCCCCTCCCAGACCTTCGCCTTGTCCGGAGCCCACCGCATCTTCATCGCATCCCAGGTCAGCTTCACCTTCGCGGTGCCGTTCTTCTGGAGCGTCACCTTCGCTGCCCTGGCCTCGCGGACCTCGGGCTTGAAGCCCTTCGGGTAACCGGGCCACTTGCCCGACGGGATGTCGACTCGGCGCCCCTTGGCATCCGTCGCTTCGAGGTCGAAGCGCGGCGTCGGATCGCCCGTGAAGTAGAGATCGAGCGGCTCGCTCGTCGTGTTGCGCAACGTGATCTGCACGTCCACGCGGCCACCGGGCGTGGTCGACGGCGTGCTCGACGTGATCTCCACTTCGAGCTTGTCCTTGATGGACGGCACGTCCGACTCCCCCGGCATCGGGACCTCGCACCGCTTGAGCGTCTCCTCCAGATTGTCGAAGTCCTTGGAGTTGCACGTCGACGTGCCGGGCGGCGGCGTACCGCTGTTCGGCGTCGTCACGTCGCTGTCGTCGTCGTCGGTCTCCGGCGGCGTGGTGGGGATGTCCTTGATCGTGCCGATCGGCTCCATCTCGATCTTCTTCGGCTCCCGCGGCGGGGTGCAGCCGACGACGAGAAGAGCGATGACCGGCGACCACGGACGGACCCTGCGCGCCCTCGGCCGCCGGGCGACGCGAGCGACGCGACCCTCCGCGCTTTCGGGGGGCTGGACGGCCCGGGAGCACCGGGCAGGCAGCGAGAAGAGCATCGGGCTCCCGTAACCTTCGCCAAGGCGTCCTTTTTCGTCCAGGTTTTTCTGCAAGCGAAGTAGAAGCGCGGGCGTGACGTCGAGGCCCCTATCGGCATCGAAGGTCGGGGAGAAAGGACTCCACATGCCCAGCTTCGCACCCAACGAGTGCGTCGAAGAGAGATACGACGAGCTTCAGGTCGAAAATGAACGCCGCCCGCGCGGCACCGCTCGCCTGATCCTGCTCGCGGCGACGGCGTGCGCCTTGTCCTCTTCGTCGATCGCTGCCGCGCAGCCCGCAGAGCGAGAAGGTCAGCCGCCGGCCCCCCAAGCGCAGCCCGCTCCGGGAGCGGCCGAGACGCCCGGCGCGCCGCGGGTCCCTGATTTCGTCGGCGCGGTGCCCGGAGGGCTCACCGCCGAGCAGGTCGCCGAGCGCGCGGCCGCGACGAGCTATCAGGCCAAAGCCGCCGAGGAGAACCTGACGGCGGCGATCGCGCGCACCGACCAGGCTCGCACGAGGTTCTTGCCGCGCATCGACCTCACCGCGCGGTACACGAAGCTGAGCGAGTTCACCCTGCCCTCGCTCGGGCCCGGCGGCTTCGTGGTCACGACGGCGCCGCCTGGGACGCTGAACCCCTCGCCGACGATCGCCGCCGCGGCCACCTTCCCGATGGTGTTCGACCAGTACCTCACGCAGGCGACGATCGCGATCCCGATCAGCGACTACCTCCTCAAGATCAGCAAGGCGTACACCGCGTCCACGCGCCAGGAGGAGGCCGCGCGCCACGACATCGCGGCAGCGCGCGCCAAGTCGTACTCGGACGGGAAGATCGCGTACTACACGTGGCTCCGGGCCCGCGGCGCCGTCGTCGTCGCCGAGCAGTCGCTCGCCGTCGCGCGCGCCCACTTGAAGGACGCCGAGAACCAGTTCGCCGTCGGGAACGCCTCCAAGGCGGACGTCCTCCGTGCGCAGACCGCCGTCGCGGCCGCCGAGCTCGCCGTCGAGCGCGCGAAGAACGGCGTCGCCATCACGGAGCGGCAGGTCCGTATCGCGATGCACGCGAGCGAGGACGAGAAGCTCGAGCCGGGCGAGACGCTCGACAGCCCGATGCCCCCGGCGCCTACGGACCCGCGCGCGCTCGTCGCCGAGGCGTTCGCGAAGCGTCCCGAGATCAAGAGCATCGACAAGAACGCGGAGGCTGCGCGGAAGCTCGCCGACATCCAGCGCGCGAGCCGATACCCCTCCCTCTCCGCGTTCGGCGACGTCACGTACGCAAACCCGAACCCGCGCCGGTTCCCGCAGCGCGACGAGTGGTTCCCGACCTGGGCGCTCGGCGCGCAGATCACGTGGTCACCGAACGATTTCGTCGGCGCCGGACCGGGCGCCGCGGACGCCGAGGCACGCGCCGCGGCCCTCGAGGCCCAGAAGGCCGCCGTCCGCGACGGCATCGAGCTCGAGGTGACGCAGGCGTACCAGGCCGTCCTCGAGGCCGACACCGCCATCGTGACGACGACCCGGCAGCTCGAGAGCGCCGAGGAGGGCTACCGCGTCGCGCGCGAGCTGTTCAACGCGGGGCGCGGAACCTCCACCACGCTCATCGACGCGGAGACGGCGCTGGCGCAGACCCGCTTCGAGCACCTGAACGCGAAGGTCGACGCGCGCCTCGCTCGCATCCGCCTCGATCACGCCGTCGGCCGCGACGTGAAGTGACCCGAGCCGATCGACGCGAGGGCGCGATCGCTCGAGCGCGCGCCCTCGCGA
>CALFEQ010000130.1 GCA_937949945.1 uncultured Myxococcales bacterium | reverse complement strand
ACGAGGGCGGAGCTTCGCGCGCGGCGCGAGGACGCCATGGAATCTCGTCAACGGGACGAAGGTCGCGCTCGTCGGCCGCTTGCGGTCGATCCTCGAGCCGTCCGCCAACGGCTGACGCGAGTCAGCCGCCGTGCGCGACGGACGCGACGTCTACGTCTCCGCGAGCCACTCCCGCGCCTTCTCGTCCTCTCCTTCGTCCACTCGTCGAAGGTGAGGATGCGCATCAAAGTCGCGCGGTCGCCGAGCCGCTTCGTCGCGGTGGCGAGGTCGGGCGCATCGGAGATCTCCGGGACGAGGCTCTCGCGGAAGAAGGGAAGCGCGGCGAGCGCCGCGCGCTCGCCGCCCTCGTCCTCTTCCGTGGAATCCGGGCTCCGGACAGTACGTCGTCAGCGCGACGCCGCACACGGCGCCGGGAGACGCCGGCACGGCAGGCACGCCGGCCACCATCGACGTGCTCGTCGTTCCGTGAAGCCGAGAGTCTACTTGTCGCCGAGCCGGAGGACCGGCCCGCGCGGCGCGGGCCTCAGCTGGTGCACCTCGACCGCCTGATCGATCGCCTTCTCCCACCCGGAGTTGGTCCTACCGAAGCGTTCGCGATCGCCGACGCGTACGGCGACCGTACCGGAGACGTCACCCGGGCGGCCGTCCGCCGTGCGGGCGGCGACGCGGGCGCGGCAGGCGTCGAGCGACGTGACGTTCCCCGAGCAGGTGATCCACGCCGGTACCTCCGCGGATGAAGTCCAGCCCTCCGGCACGAGCGGGAACACGTAGAAGTGGTGGTCCATGCAGCCCGGAGCGCTCCGCGGCGGCCTCTGATTCGGCGGACACACACGGTCATATGCGCCGCCTCGATCGAGGAGCACCTTCGCTCCGGTGAGCGTCAATCGACTCTCCTTCTCGTGCTTCGGCGCTTCGTCGACGGCGACGCGCGTCTCCTCGCGCTTCGATGAGAGCCTGTCGCAGCCAGCCACGGACAAGCCGCACGAGAGGATCGCGCAAGTCATCGCGTCGACGTGCGTGCGCCGCTGGATGCATCTCGCTCGATCCATGGCGTGAAGTTAACACACGACCCGTCGCTCGACGCGAGGGCTCGTAAGCAAAATCCCTATTCTGCCGCGCACCATCAAGTGAGCTCGGCGAAGCTGTGGGTCGTCAGCGGTAGCCGTCCTGCTCTTGCTCGCGCAGGAGGGCCGATGCGCGCGCCTTTGGCGCGGGCATCCGCGGCAACCTCCTGCTCGGCGTGGAGCTTCGCGCCGTCGGGTCCGACCGCGTACACGCGGAGCATCCCGTGGTCGTCGCTGTTGCTGTCCCACGCGGCGACGCGTGCCCCGGCCGGTGCCGCGCGAGGGGCATCGTCCTCATGGCCGCTCGTCCGATCGATGCCGGTGTCGATCGCACACCGGTGACGCGACGAACGAGAGACGGGTCGGCGACGCTCGATTTCATCGACTTCGCCCGTCCCGCCGATCCGATCGCATTGCCGGCGCCGTCTTCGTGAGTATCCGTGCGCCACGAGGCAAAACATGTATTACGCAACAAATGGCTCGCCAGTGTGGGGTTCATCGTGCGTCGATGGTCGCCGGCTGCAGCTCGATCGACGAGCCTCCCACCGAGAGCGTGCTCCAGTCCGCAACGGTGCGCTCACCAGCCGTTACGACGAGGACAGCGACTTCGAGGGCGCGTTCGAGGCGATGCTCGTGCACGGTCGTGGCGGCTCGTTCTACGCGGTGCAGCGCTCTCAGGCGTACCGTGATGTGTGGCGGGCTCCGAGCGGTCGCATCTACGTGGCGGCGTACACGCAGATGGCGTGGTCCGACACGCCGACGCAGGGTGGAGGCGGATGGATGGCGCCTGGCTCAGTCGTCCGAATGCCCCTCGAGCGAGCAGCCTCGCGCTCGCGGCGAAGACGGACGCGGCCGATCGCCCGCCACCTCAGGCAGGGCTCGGAAACGACGCTGCAGTCACGTCGATCGATGCGCTAGCGGTCGACGTCGACGACGTCTCACGTGAGAGCGCTCGCGTAGAGCTCGCGCAGCGCCTCGTAGTGCCGCTCCGCAGCCGCCCGATCGTGCATGGGCGCGTCGGAAGGCACCCAGCCGTGGCGCGCGCCTTCGTACGTGACCACCGTGTGCTCGACGCCTGCGGCGGTGAGCGCGTCTTCCAGGCGCTTCTTCATGTCGTCCGGGAACGACGGGTCCTCCACAGCGCCGCCGACGTAGACGCGCGCCTTCATCCTCGGAGCCTGGAGATGCGGACTGTCCGGAGCGTCCGTCGCGAGGAGACCACCGTGGAACGAGGCGGCCGCCGCCACGCGATCCGGGAAGAAGCCGGCCGCAGAGAGCGCGAAGCCACCACCCATGCAGTAGCCGGTGGTTCCCACCTTGGAAGGCTTCACGTCCGACCGCGACGCCAGGTACTCGAGGAACGAGACCGTGTCGGACATCACCTTCTCTTGCGAGAGGCCCTTGATGAACCTCGAGATCCAATCGGCGCGCAACGTCGCGTCGCCGAAGAACGTATCCGGATCGACGGTGAGATTCCGCCCGAAGCGATAGAACAAATCGGGCAAGAGGACGACGTAGCCGAAGGACGCGATGCGCTCGCCGATCTCGAAGAGCGCCGGCCGAATACCGAGCCCGTCCATGTACATGATGACCGCGGGCCACGGTCCCTCCCCTTCGTCGGGACGAAAAGACGGAGGCTTCAGTCTGACCATCGCGGGTCGTGATCGTCACGGTCGAGCGGCTCACGTCGACGACTGTAACATGGATGATTCGGAGAAAGCGCTGCTCGCGTTTCGCGTCACTTGGACGCTCGCTTCGCGTAGGCCGCGAGCGCGCGACGTGCGCGCTCGGCCCGAGCGGCGCGATCGGTCTTCGCACCGAAGCGCTTCTTCGTCAGAGACTCCGCCGTGTCCACGACGGCGTCCCTGACGCGGTCGTCGGCCTCGCGCATGAGCACGTCGGCGAGGATCGACAGCACGCGTTCCGTCCTCGACTTCGATCCGTCCGCGAGGAAGAAGAGCTGCGTCGCCGCCATGGCGCGGACGGAGCTCGCCTCGTCCGAGGTGAGGATCTTCGACAACACCGCCACGTGCTTGGCCCCGCCCACCCAGCCGAGCACCATGAGGGCTCGCTCGCGGACGATCTCGTCCGGAGCATGGAGATGCGCACGCGCGGCCGCCTCGGCGGCGGGCTTGGCCTCGGAGTGACGCCCGCCGATCGCGCCGAGCATCTGCAGGGCCGTCGCTCGAGCGACCGGGTCGGCCTCGTTCTCTAGCACCTGCTCGAGGAAAGGAACCGCGGTCGTGCCGTGCCACGCGAAGAACTTCGCGAGGATCTGCCGAAGCGCGTCGTTCCTCGCCCGGCGAACGAAATCGAAGTGCCGCGCGAGCGCCTCGGCGTCGTGCGACGCGACGAGGCGCTCTTTGAAGGCGAGGTGGACGGAGACGTCCTCCGTCCCTTCGGCCTCTGCGAACGCGCGTTCGAGATCGACGAGGTCGTCGGCCGCCATGTGGACGCCAGAGAATACCGTGGCTCCCCGACGATGGTCGTCCACGAGTACGATGGTCGCGTGCGCATCGCGCTCGACATGGCGGGCATCCACACGGTGGCCGTCGAGCGCCGCGCCGGCGGCGTCGAGCTCGGGCTCGAGCACGCTTCCGGCGATCGTCGCTCCGTCGTGCACGACGCGCTCGCACGCCAGCTCCTCGTCCGAGCCGGCGGCGAGTCTCGTCGCTTCGACGAGCGCACGAGGACGCTTCGGCTCGAGACGCGGGCGCCGTCGAGATCCTGCTCGAGAGCGCGACGGCGCCCGTCTCCGTCGCCACGATCGACGTCGGACCGGACGGCATCGCCGAACGACCCGGCGCACCTCGCTATCGCCTCTCGCCGTTCGAGCTTCGCTACGCGGCCGACACCGGCAAGCTCCACGACGTCCCGTCTCGCGCAGGGACGCTCGCTCGAATGACGAGCGTCAGACGGCAAGAACGGCATCCACCAACTCCGGCAGGGTGACGTCCGGCGCGACGCGGCCGGTCATCAATCCCTGGTTGGTCAGCATCACGATGCCGTGCAGGGCCACCCAAATCTGCAGCGCTCGGCGTTGACGGTCGCGGCCGCCGAGGGCGTTCATGAGCAGCTCGAAGCTGCCGTACGCGACCCGCTGGAGCTCCTCGTCCGATTTCGCGTCGCGCAGGATGGGAGAGGCGAACATGAGCCGATAGATCCCGGGCCGCGTGGTGCCGAAGGTCACGTAGGCCTGCCCCATTCGTGAGAGCGCACCGGCCTTGGGACCGGCTGCGATCGCCTCCTCGAGGCGCGCCGTGAACTCACGGAAGCCCTTTGCCGCGACGGCAGCGAGCAGCGCATTGCGATCCGCGAAGTGCCGGTACGGCGCCGGCTGCGACACCCCCAACGCCTTGGCCAGCTGCGCGAGGCTCAACGAGTCGGGCCCGTCACGGTCCACGTGAGCGTAAGCGGCCTCGATGAGCGCGTGGCGCAGGTCGCCATGGTGATAGGCGTCGGCCGCCTTGGCGGCGGGCTTGGGGGCACGCGTGCGACTCCGTGAAGCAGAGGTCTTGCGCATCGGTTCGGTCAATGTTATAGGCTATAACATCCTCTCGGCCAATCGGACTCCCCGGAGCATCCCATGGAACAGTCACGCAACGGTACCGCGCTCGTCACTCGGGGCATCGGCATCCTCGGCATCCTCGGCATCGCCCTCTGCATGACCATCGCATTGGTCTCGTACCGTTACCTGATTCCCGGCTCGCCGGTGCCGGACGTGATCGCCGGCAACCGCTTCCGCCTGCCGTTCCTGGTGGTGCACGCCGCCAGCGGCGCGACCGCGCTGCTCGTCGGCCCGTGGCAGTTTCGGTCGAAGCTTCGCGCCCGCGCGCCGCGGCTGCACCGCTGGCTGGGCCGCGCCTACGCCGTGGCGTGTCTCGTCGGCGGCGCCAGCGGCCTGATGCTCGCGCTCGGCGCTTCCACCGGCCCGATCTCGACGGCGGGCTTCGGCCTCTTGGCCATCGCCTGGATCCACACCACGGCCCAGGGATGGCGCACGGCGATGCAGCGCGACTTCGCCGCGCACCGGCAGTGGATGATCCGCTCCTTCGCGCTGACCCTCGCGGCGGTCACGCTGCGCATCTGGCTCCCGCTGTCGATCGCCCTGCAGCTCGACATGAACGTCGCCTACCGGGCCATCTCCTTCCTCTGCTGGGTGCCCAACCTCCTCGTGGCGGAGGCATGGCTGCGCCGGCAGTCGCGAGCCCGGAAGGCGTGGGCGGCGGTGACGTCGCCCGGCAACGCCGCCGTGGCCGCGCGGGCGTCGAGCGTGTGAGTGCGGGACGCAGGGGGGGCAAATCAGCTCGCCCCCTGCCGCATCATCCTCCCTCGGTACCGAGCAGCACTGAACAGGTTGACAGTCCCGATCGCGTCGTTATGCTTGTCGCCGTGCCGGGTTCGTCTCGTTCTTCATCGAGATCCGCCGCCGAGATCGTGGCAAGCGAGATCGTGGCGAAGTTGCGCGAGCGTCTTGGCACGGTCGACGGTCAGAAGGCATTGCACGACGCGGCCGCTCGGGCACACAACCGTGCGCGAGACCTCGAACAGCGGACGCAGCTCGACCGCAGCTTTCTCTCGCGACGCGTGACGTTCTGAGCTGATGAGCGCGTGGCGGCTCGAGCGGTACAGCAGTGCCGTGCTCTGTCAGCTCATCGCCGAGTACTCCGGCAACGAAGAGGAGCGCGTGAAGGCCAGCTTACACGCTCTCTACTTCACCGAGTACTTCGCCAAGCTGTCGGCGGCGACCATTATCGCGGAGCTCAAGTATATCGATCGCGATTTCCTCGACGACTTCGCGGCGTACTACGTGCGGTGCTTTCAAGAGTACCCACGCCATTGTGCTCGTCTCCATTTCTTCAATGCGGAGATCACGGCCGCTGAGCTCGAGCGACTCTTGGATGGGCTGGACGTAGCGGTCGCGGAGGAAACGAAGCGAACGCTCGCCGACTGTTACCTCGGCTTCATCGTAATCCGCCCTCTGCCCGAGCATCCGATTGGGCGAACGTGCCTGCGAACATATCCACGAGAAGGGCGCCGAGAGTTCCCGATCACGAGGCAATACACCGCAAACCTGTTCGGCCTCGAGCTCCAGGTCCACACGCTCGCGTTCCAAGAACAGGACAACGTCGTAGCAGCGTGCGCCACGAGCGCACTCTGGTCTGCGTTCCAAGGAACCGGCGTTGTGTTTCATCACCGCATTCCCAGTCCGATCGAAATCACGCGCAGCGCTACCTCGCGCCTCCCGGACGAGACGAGGTTTCTTCCCTCGAGCGGCCTGACCACGGCGCAAATGGCAGACGCGATTCGGGACTGTGATCTCGAACCGTTCATGATGCGCCCCGCACAACAGAGCGATCTCATGGGCGCCGTCCGCGGCTATCTGTTGGGACGGGTTCCAGTCCTTCTCGTCGGGGCAGTTTTCCGCCGCGACGACTTCTGTGCGGCAGGTGACCAGTGTGACTATCCCAGAGCCGAGCTAGGGGTGCATTCGGTCGCGGTGACCGGATTTGCATGCTCGGCGGACGTTGCCCCTGATCAGAACCGCTTCTGCCTCGAAGCCGACGCGCTCGAGAAACTCTACTGCCACGATGATCGTGTCGGTCCGTTCGCGAGAATGGAGCCCTTGTTCCTCGACATTGAGGAGAAGCGGCTCTTTCTCAGCACCTCTTCGTCCCCAACGAACGAAGAGATCGGTACCCTCGTCTTCCAGCCCGAAGGAGTTTTGATCCCGCTCTCCCACAAGATCCGAGTGCCATACGTCAGAGTACGCAGGGAGGTTGAGGTCTTCGACGAGTACCTGCGTTGGATCCGGAAGGAGAGCGGCGCGACCCATCCCGTAGAACCGTTGGTATGGGACATTCGGCTGACCACGACAAACGAGTTGAAGGGCGAGTGGATGACAGACGCCACGCTCACGGGGCGAAGACGACTGCTCGAGAACCCACTGCCGCGGTTCATCTGGCTCGCTCGAGGTCGGACGGCAGACCGGAAGAGCATTGATCTCGTCTTCGATGCAACTGGGCTGGAGGCTGCGAACCTGTGCGTAACCTTCGCGGAACGGTCCTATCCACTCCTCTCTACTGTTGCTTCGGTCACCAAGTCGCTTGCCGAGCTCCCGTTCGAGGAATTCCCCGGCTGCGCAGGCATTCTGAACACCTTGACTAGGGCTGCCTGACGTTGACGCCCGTGACGATGGCTGGATGCTCGTATGCTGGATGACGTGTAGCCTTCGCTTCCATGAGCGAGCCGGAGTGGATCGCCTCGTCGGACGTCGTCTTCGTCCAGCCCGACGGCACGCGGGTGCCGGGGACGATCCGTATCGCGATGCCGCAGCCCGCGTTCGAGCAGGACGCACAGTGTACGTACAGTCTCGATCCGATCGTCGAGGGGCGTCCGACTTACGGCGTCGACAGCCTGTAAGCTCTCCTGCTGGCACTTCGGATGTGCGGTCACGAGCTGGCGCGTTTCATGGACCGCGGCGGACGCATCGAGCTTCCGCCCGACGAGGACGGGAACCCCGGCGAGCCGTGGGACCCGTCCACCAGCTTCGGGCCGCTCTTTCGCTTGCCGAGCTGACCTCTACACGTGCCCCGCGATCGGATGCGGGACGTAGGGCGCCTCGAGCGCCTCGATCTCCTCGGGCGTCAGCTTCACGTTCAGCGCCGCGACCGCGTCGTCGAGGTGCTGCATCTTCGTCGCGCCGACGATCGGCGCGGTGACGCCCTCCTTGCCGAGGAGCCACGCGAGGGCGACCTGCGCGTGCGGGATGCCGCGCTTCTTGGCGACGTCGTCGAGCGCCTGGATCACGCGCGCGTCCGCTTCTTCCGTGGACCCGTAGAGCCGCTGGCCGAAGGCGTCCGTCTCCGTGCGGATCGTCTTCGCTCCCGGAGCTCGCGCGAGCTTGCCGCGCGCGAGCGGGCTCCACGGGATGAGGCCGACGCCCTGGTCACGGCAGAGCGGCACCATCTCGCGCTCCTCTTCTCGGTAGATGAGGTTGTAGTGGTTCTGCATCGAGACGAACTTCGTCCAGCCGTTCTTCTCGGCGACGTGCTGGGCCTTCGCGAACTGCCACGCGTACATCGACGAGGCGCCGATGTAGAGCGCCTTGCCCGCGCGGACGACGTCGTGCAGCGCCTCCATCGTCTCTTCGATCGGCGTCGCGTCGTCCCAGCGGTGGATCTGGTACAGGTCGACGTAGTCCGTGCCGAGACGGCGCAGGCTCGCGTCGATCTCGTGCATGATCGCCTTGCGTGACAGGCCGCGCCCGTTCGGGCCCGGTCGCATCACGTGGAACACCTTCGTCGCGATGACGACCTCTTCTCGACGCGCGAACTCCTTGAGCGCGCGGCCCGTGATCTCCTCGCTCGCACCGAACGAGTAGACGTTCGCGGTGTCGAAGAAGTTGATGCCGAGCTCGATCGCCCGCTTGAAGAAGGGCCGCGCCTCGTCCTCGCGCAGCGCCCACTTCCACCCGAGCGGCGATCCAGGAACGGTGGCGTCCGGATCGCCGTAACTCATGCAGCCGAGGCAGATGCGCGAGACGAGGAGACCGGTGTTGCCGAGGCGACGGTATTCCATGCCGAGAACGATGCCGCGACGGGCCGGCCGGTGTCGACCCACTTCGCGCCCACGCTCGTGGCCCGGCGAGCACGGGCGCCGAGCGCGCCTATCCGGTGCGCCGTGACGAGCGCTCCGGCGCGAGGTACTTCACCACGAGGCGCGTGAGCTCCTCGGTGAGCACGGCCGGGTTTCGCGCGTCTCGCGGGCGCTCGACGAACGCCATGTGCACGACCGCGTGAACCGCGGTCTTCGCGATCCAGAGCGCCAAGTCGGCGTTCTTTCGCCTCGTCGTCGCGGCCCAACGCGCAGCCTCCTCGGCGAGCGCGGGGTCTACCTCCGTCTCCACCTCGGGAAGACCGAGGCGGTACGCCTCCGTCGTGAGGACGCGATGGAGATCGGGGTCGACGGAGTGCTCCGCCACCATACCCTCGATCAGACGGCGAACGCTCGCCTCGAGCGAGCGGCTCTTGCCGCTCCGCACGACCGCCAGCGCCTTCGCCCGCCCCTCCGCCGCATGCCGGCGAAGGAGCTCCGCCACGATCGCCTCCTTGTTCGGGAAGTACTGGTACAGCGACGCGATGTTGACTCCTGCCTTCTCCGCGATCGCGTTCGTCGTGAGGCGGTCGGGTCCCTCCTTCTTCAAAATGTAAGCAGTCGCTTGGAGAATCGCGTCCACGGTCGCGATGGCCCGCTGTTGACGCGGAGACTTCCGCGGCCCGAGCGGCGGTCTTCGTCTGGCCGGCATGCAAGTAGCCTAACGTAAGGGAAAGCTTACTTTGTCGAGCATGAAAGCAGCGATCGTCAGAAGCTTCGGAGAGACACCCGAGTACGGAGACTTCGCGGAGCCGACACCCGGTCCGGGCGAAGTCGTGGCAACGGTCCGAGCCGCCGGGCTCCACGTGCTCGTGAAGGGGCTCGCGGCGGGGAAGCACTACGCGAACGCGGGCGTCCTGCCGATGATCCCCGGCGTCGACGGCGTGGCGCAGCTTCCGGACGGTCGTCGCGTCTACTTCGGCGGCATGCGCCCGCCGTTCGGGACGATGGCCGAGCGCGCGATCGTCGACGAGCACCATTTCGTGTTGCCGGATCGTGGAAGCGACGCGCACTACGCCGCCGTCATGAACCCCGGGATGTCGTCGTGGCTCGCGCTCCGCGAGCGCGCGCGCTTCGCAGCCGGCGAGAGCGTGCTCGTCCTCGGCGCGACCGGCGCCTCGGGGAGTCTCGCGCTCCAGGTCGCTCGCCACCTCGGCGCAGGACGCGTCATCGCCGCGGGGCGGAACCGCGAGGCGCTCGAGCGGCTCGACGCGGACGTCCGCGTGCCCCTCGAGAGCGCGGCGATCTCCGGGCTCGGCCCCGTCGACGTGGTGCTCGACTACGTCTGGGGCGAGGTCGCGGAGATGACGCTCTCGTCGCTCGCGAGAGGGCGCACGCGGTACGTCCAGGTCGGCTCGATGGCAGGCGACACCATTCGCCTCTCTTCGGCGCTCCTGCGGAGCTCGCCGATCGAAGTCATGGGCTCAGGGATTGGCTCGATTTCCTGGGAGACGATGAAGCGTGAGCTCCCGAAGTTCCTGGAGCTCGCGCCCTCCTTGAAGCTCGATTACGACGTCGTGCCGCTCCGAGACGTCGCGAAGGTGTGGAACGGCCACCCCAAACGCGTCGTCTTCGTTCCTCGAGCGGATCACTTGCAGAGCTGCTGAGTACATGCTCCGTCGGGGGGCGTGCAGATCCCGCAGCTCGCGTTGCAGCAGACCTGATCGGCAGGGCACGTGACCTCGCCGCACGGGCCTCCGAGCAGCGGGACGCAGACGCCTTCACCGTCGTGCGACTCGCAGCGCGAGCCCATCGGACACGTCATCGCGGCGCACGGGTGCGTGCCGCGCACGCACACCGGCACCGGTGGACACGGCGCGCGGACGCACTGCACGGTCTGGAGATCGCAGTATCCGTCGGGACAATCGAGCCCGGCGCACGGGTCGACGGCCGCGCTCACCGGCGGCGGCCGGCTCGCGCGCTCGTCGACGCCGAAGCCGGATGAAGGAGGCGTTTCGGCAGGTTCCTCGGCGGTCTGCGCGGAGGCGGGCTTGCTCGTCGATGGTGTCGAAGGCGGTTCGGTCGAAGGTTCCTTCGTTCCGCCGCCGCACGCGACGGCGACGGCGCCATAGGCGAGTAACAACTGAAGATGTTTGAAGAGATCCATGCACGTGACCGTAGCCACGCGAGATTCGTTCGACGAACCGTCGCGTCGCAGCTCGGTGCATTCCTCGCGACGCGAGAGACGCACGACAGCTCGCCTCACCCAACGGGTCGCTGCGCGCGCTGCACGGACGCCGCTGAGGCTCAGCGCTCGAAGCAGTAGATCCGGCACGTGCTCTCACACGACGCGCTCGCGATCGAGCTCGCCATCGCATCCGGGCTCGACGTCGGCGTCGGCGCCGGAGTCGACGGAAGCGGTGGCTTCGGGCGACTCTGCATCGACGACGTCGCCGGCGTCGACCCCGCGAGCATCTGGGGCGGCGCACCGTGCGGCGACGTCGATCTCACTCGTCGCGCTGTCGCTCGAAGGCGGTCGGCGAGCGCTCGAGGATGGATGGCAGCACGATATCGTCGGCGACCTTGCACGACTTCTTCATGAAGCCCGCGAACACCGCGTGGAAGTGGCTGCCGCTGCCGATCTGGCCTGGAAACGCCATCTCGCTCGTGCCGAAGACGTGGACGTCGTCGCCCTCCACGCGCGCGTGCGTCGCGTAGACGATCGGCGGCTGCGACGAATTCCCCGACAGCGTCCCGTAGCGGACGATCGCGCCCGACGAGGGATCGATCTGGCGGAGGTGGAAGGTGCCGTAGCGGTACTTCGGGTTGTGCACCTGCGTCATCGTCGCGAGGACGAGATCATCCCCCGTCTTGCCGTTCCAGAGGAGCGCGCGCGGCTCGTCGTAGGGGCACGACGTGACCGAGCCGCTCTTGATGCACGTTTCGAGCTCGACGTACATCGGCCCGATGATTCCCATCGTGCCGCGAACGTAACGGGCGAGGTACAGCCAGCCCGAGTGCTGACCCCAGGGCCCGCTCTCGGAGCGGATCGCGAACTGGAAGACGCGTCCGCCCATGCCCGGCTCCCACGGCTCGTTCGGCGCCTCGGTGCCGACGAGCTGCCCTTGCGGCGTCCGGATCCACGCATCCTCCAACCCGCAGGAAGGCGGCGGCGCCGACGCGTCACCGGTTTTTTCGTCCTCCGTCGGCGGATTGGAAGGCTCGCCGCCGTCCGGCGCCTCCGGCGGAGGTGCTGGCATCGTCGGCGTCGTCGGCGTCGTCGGCGTCGTCGGAGGAGCGGGGTCGTCGCTCGGCCTTTCGCCGTCATCGAGCGGCGTGAGGGTACAAGCTGCCACGAGGAGAGCGAGCGCCGTCGTGACGGTGAGCGTCCGCGGAATCGTCTGCCGCGTCGCTCCGAGGATCGATTCGGAGGTCGTTCGAGAAGCAGTCCAAGGATCGTGAGGCGAAGAAGCGAGCATGGTTACCTCGTGTCGCAGCGAGCTCTTCCGAGGCGACTGCAGCGCGCATGCCCTCGTCGACGGATGCGCCCGGTAACCTCGCACGGAGAGCGAACGGCGCTTTCCGTGTCGTTGCAAAGATGCGGCAACGCCGGAACGGATCCCGCGCCTGGTTCGAAGACGGACCAACCCGCACGTCGCGCGTAACCGCTCACACGGCTCCCCCCGCGCCGAAACCGATGAACGTCTCGACGGAGCCGGCGCCCTCGCAGCGCTGGCCGACGACGCCATCGAAGGTGATGTTCACCAAGCGCCGAGCCTGGCGACGACGGCGATCCCGGCTACGGCGTTCTTCGCGCGAACGATGAGGCTCTGGATCGCGGCGATGCCGACGAGATCCCGCAAAACGCTTCACGATCCGAACCGGTGCGGCTCAGGATCTCCTCAGGGTCCGCTCCACCGGCGTCCATGCAAAATCTTTTGCCTCGGACGGCATTGGCGCCGCGCCCGAAAATGCAAAGGAGCGTTCGAACGAAAGGCTCCATCCCAGCTCTTGGAGGTACCGATGCGCATTCGATTGCGCCCCTTCTTGCCCCTCATGCTTTTTCTCGCCTTCATCGAGGCCGGCGTCCTGACGGGAGCGTGCGGAAGCGAGAGCTTCGCTCCCGCGCCGCCCCCCGACCCTTCGGATGCGGGCACCGACACGGTCGAGCCGCCGTCATCCGATGGATCGGACGGGCCGGATGGATCCGACGTGGCGGACGGATCCGACGGCACCG
>CALFEQ010000129.1 GCA_937949945.1 uncultured Myxococcales bacterium | reverse complement strand
CTGGCGCGCGAGGCGCAACCCTGGTGCGAGTCGAAGAGCGAAAGGCGCGCGGCCCGATCTTGGCATGTGGCGATCCTGGGCCATCCTGGGCCCGGCGCGTCCCTGTCGCGTGGCGCGACCCTGTGGTGCGGTGCGACACCCCTGGTCGTGCCGTGTGGCACCCCCCGCCGTGCGGCTCGAAACCCCCTGGCGCGCGGCGCGAGAGTGCTCATGAATGGAGCCGTACTCGACGAACGGAGGTCCCGAGTGATCGACAAGCCCCTCTACGAGGGCGAGCTGAAGCGAGCGCACGACGAGGTCTTGGCGGCGCTCGTCCAGGACGACCCGACGACGGCGCTCCGGGCCGCGGCGATCGAGATCGCGGGGAGAGGTCTCGGGAAGAAAGGGGCGCAGGCCGTGTTCACCACGGTCTGCGAAGAGCTCGCGGAGAAAGGACGCGAAGAGGAGGCGTCGCTCGTCGCCTACGTGCTCGACATGATGTCGGAGTGGTGAGCCGCTCAGCGGACGTCCGCGTCGACGCTCTTGAGCGTGTCCTCGATCGACACCTGCGGCGCATAGCCGAGCTCGGCTCGCGCGCGGGAGTCGTCGACCATGCAGACGTAGCGGATGTGATCGAGCTCCGGGGCGGGGAAGGTCGTCAGGCGGAAGGACCAGAGCCGCTTGAGGACGACCTTCCCGAGCGAGTACGGCACGGGGATGCTCGGGCGGCGGAGGATCTTGATCGCGCGCGAGAGCGGGAGCGGATCGGGGCCGGCGATGTTGTAGATGCCGCGCTTGCCCGGCGCGAGCGCGCATCGGATGGCGCGGACCACGTCGGTCTCGTGGATGACCTGCACCATCGGATCGAAGCCGAGGAGCGTCGGGATGGTCGGCAGGCGGAGGAAGTTCGAGGCCGCGTTGTGGACGCCGCCGAGGATGTGCACCGGCCTGAGGATGACCGTCTCCGTCTCGGGATGCTTCCAGAAGAAGCTCTGCGCGAGCATGTCGACCTCGATGAGGTCGCGGATCTCGCCGAAGCGGGCGCCGCCGAGCAGCGGAGCCTCCTCCGTCAGGAACTGCGCGTTGTCGGGCTGCGGGCCGTAGACGTTCGCGCTCGAGAGGACCACGAGCTTCGGGACGTCGAACTGCGCGACGTACTCGAGCAGCTTCTGGAAGCCCGCGACGTTCCACGAGTGGTGCTCGGCCTGCGACACGCGCGGGTTGTGCATGATGCCGAGGTGGACGACCGCCTCGATCGGCTCGGACCGGAAGATGTCCTTCAGCTTCTTGCGGCGGATGTCGACCTGCTCGTGGCGTACGTCCTTCGGCTTGTCCGGGAAGGGACGGCGATCGACGCCGACGACCGTCCGCTCGCGGTGGAGCATGCGGACGACCTGCTTGCCGAGCCGTCCGCACGCGCCCGTGACGAGGATGGTCCCCTCTCCGCGCGGGCGCACCGCCGGCTTCTGGGAGGAGGGCGGCGGCTCGGAGCGCGGGAGCCGGCCGCCGTCGGTCGAGACCTGGCCGTTCGTCCGGGTGTTCATCAGAAGAAGATGCTCTTCCGGGCCTTGAGCCCGCGGTTCAACATCGACTGGATCGTCGCCTTGACGACATAGACCTTCTCTTCGATGACCGCGTCGTCGTCGTCCGGATCGCCTCCGAAGCGCATCGGCTCGCCGAAGTAGATGCGGTAGCGCGTGGGGAGGGGGAGGGCGCCGAACGGCAAGAGGAGCTGCGGCAGGATCGGGAAGCTCGGCATCTTGAGGACCTTCGCGAGCGCCTCGAAGTTCCCGAGGGAGATGTACTGCTCCTCTCCGCCGATGACCGCGACGGGGACGATCGGCGTCCGCGTCTCGATCGCGAGCCGCATGAAGCCGAGCCCGAAGTCCACGAGCTGGTAGCGCTTCGAGAACGGCTTCGAGATGCCCCGCGTGCCTTCGGGGAACACGAGCAAGGCCTCCTCGTTCTTGAGGAGGTGCTTCGCGTTGTCCGGGACGCCGACGACCTGCCCGACGCGGGAGAACAAGAGCGAGACGAACGGCAGCGTCTGCGTCCACTTCTCGACCATCGCCCGCATGAAGCGCGGCGGCTCGACGTCCATGAAGAGCGCCGCTCCGATGAGCGCGGCGTCGATCGGGATCTGCCCCGAGTGGTTCGCGATGAGGAGCACGCGCGACGAGGGCACGTGCTCGGCGCCGAACACCTCGGTGCGGAAATAGTGGCGGTGGAGCAGCGCGACGGACGCCAGGGCGTACTTCGTCCACTGCGGGTCCATCCCGAACGGATCGACCCCCGTCGCCGTGAGGTTGAGCGGCACGCGGGCGAGGCGAGCGTTGAACTCCTCGCCGAGCTTCGAGGTCATCCAGTCGTCGACGCTCGACGTCGCCGAGTCGATCAGGCGACGCGCGAGCGGAGCCATCGACCTCAGCCGGCCCCCGATTCGAGCAAGAGATCGCGACGCTTCGGTCACCCCAGCACCTTCACGGCCAAGCTATCGCCGCGCGTCGTCGGCGGGTCAAGCGCTGCCAAGGCTCGGAGAGGCCCGGGACGGAGGCGCGTGGGGAGGCCTTGGCCGAGCGGTTGATGCTCGAGTGACGCACCTCCGGGCGCCGCGGCGATCGGACGCGCGGAGCCGGACGTGGTTGGCGCTTGCCCGGGGCCGTGGGCGGGCGCGGGCGCGCGAAGAATGGGACGTTGCGGAATGGGACGTTGCATCGAGCGCTCGCATCCCCGCGCGCCCGGTACTAGGCTCGCCTGCGTATCCTTGTCGCTGAAGACGCCGCCGCCGCTCCATGCCGGATCCGTCGTCGCCGTGGTCGCGCCGTCCAGCGGCTTCGATCGCGAGGAGCTGTTCCGAGGCCTCGCCTGGCTGGGGACGCGTTACCGGCTCCGCGCCGACGGACGCATCCTCCACCGGCACGGCTACCTGGCCGGGCCCGACGCGTCGCGCGCCGACGTCCTCGCCGCCGCGATGCTCGATCCGGAGGTCGAGGCGATCCTCTGCGCGCGCGGCGGCTACGGGGCGATGCGCTTGCTCGATGCGCTTCCGTGGGACGCGTTCGTCGAGCGGCCGAAGCGCATCGTGGGCTTCAGCGACGTGACGGCGCTCCACGTCGAGGCCGCCGCGCGAGGCGTGTCGACCGTGCACGGCCCCAACATCACCGGGCTCGGCCGGCGCATCTCCTCCGCCGAGCGCGCTTCGCTCATCGCCGCACTCGAGGACGGCGGGCTGTCGCCGTGGACGGATCTCGAGGTCATCGTCGACGGGGAGGCAAGCGGGCCGGTGATCGGTGGGAACCTCGCCCTCGTCGAAGCGATGGCCGCCGCAGGGCGCCTCGTCCTCCCGCGCGGAGCCATCCTCGTCCTCGAGGACGTCACCGAGCGGCCGTACCGCATCGACCGCATGCTGACGTCTCTCTTGCTCGGCGGTCATCTCGCGCGAGCAGGCGCGATCGTCTTCGGTCAGTTCACGCAGTGCGATCCCGGCCCGGACGGGGTCACCGTCGAGGAGGTGCTCCGAGACCGAACGCGCGGCCTCGGCGTCCCGGTCGTCGCGCGCGCGCCGTTCGGGCACGGCGCGCCGAACCATGCCTTCCCGCTCGGGCGCGAGGCCGTGCTCCGCGGAGGACGGCTCGACTGGCTCTGACGGCGCGGCTGGCCGGCACGCGAGGCGCGCGCGAAGCCGATGTACGGCGCCGGCCGACGGCTCCTCACTCCGCGTGTCGCCGTTCTTTCGCGCCTGGGTGTGAACCGTTCGCGGCGGTGCGCGTGAGCGCCGTCGTCGAGCGTCGTGATCCCACGCGGATTGCGTCGCTTGCGTGCGAGGCATGTACTCTGCATTATCCCGATGGGGTCAGCGGGCGCGGAGCTCGGATCGTCCGCGCGGGAGGTGGTGGATGGGTGTGCGCGTCTGGTCGCTCGCAACGGCGCTTGGTCTCGTCTTCGGTGCGGCGGCATGCACGTCGGAGGTCGTCGGCACCGGCGACGGAGAGGGCACCAGCGGCGGGGCGCGAGGCACGAGCGGGACGAGCGGCGCCGGCGGCACGTACGAGGAGCAGCCCGGCACCGAAGCGCCGGCGGGACCTCCTCCCGTCATCACCAGCGTCTCTCCGCTCGAGGGCGACTACGGGACCGAGGTCACGATCCAGGGCGACAACTTCGACGGCGCCACGCTCGTCCTCGGTGGTGGCGCCGAGCCGCTCCGCTTCACGATGCCGGCGGCGGACACCGAGAGCAAGCCGTCGAACGTGATCACGGAGTGGTCGAAGACGGAGATCAGGTTCCGCTACCCGTTCCCTGCGGATGGATCGATCCGCGTGACGTCGCCTTCCGGTCAGGCCGAAGGCGGGACGTTCGTGCCGACGTGGCGACCGGGCGGAGGGATCGCGGGAGAGCTCGGCCGTCGCCAGCTCCTCGCCGTCGTGTCTCCGGCCGAGGGAGTCCTCGTGGCCGCGTTCGACGGACCCGTGGGCCCCATGATCGTCGTCGGGGGCGCCGACGGCACCATCCGGACGCAGCGGTTCGAGCGTGGATCGGCGGCGCTCCTCACGATGAGCCTCTACGTGACGCCGGAGGGACGCGTCGACGGCTTCTTCTCGAGCGGCGGCACCCTCTGGCAGCTCACCGACGCGGCGGGCGCGGCGACGACCTCGAGCACGGGCGTCGCCGCCGAGCACGCGGCGGGCGGCCACGACGCGACGGGGCCGTACGCATGGATCAAGAACGGGACGACGCTCGCGCGCGTCCGCCCTCCGGCGTGGGACGCGGACCTGACCGTCCAGGATCCCACGCCGGCGGGCGCGCCCGGACAGTCCATCGCGGTGTCTCCGGATCACGCGCTCGTCGTCGGTTGGGGCGTGAACGACGGAGGGTACTTCCCGTTCTACGATCACACGACGAAGGCGGTCGCTCGTCGGCTTCGGCCCGGCTCGACGACCTTCGACGCGAGCGTGACCATGGGCAGCGGCGCCGACGACTACATGTTGTGGACGCGCTTCTTCCCGGGCCCGGACGGGCGTCTCGGCTACTACTTCTGCGCGAACGACACGGGGCTCTTCTCGTCCACGACGCTCGACTGCCGAGACGGTTACCTCGGAGGCGGCGCCGCTCCCCCGAGCAGCAGCGTGATGTCTTCGTACGTCGTCGGCTGGAACGCGACGACCGCGGTCGTCGCCGGATGCGAGGTCGCCTCCGCGACGATCAAGCTCGGGCCGGAGACGCAGACCGCGGAGCAGGTGAAGACGATCTTCCCGTGCCCGAACGTCATCGCCGTCGCGGCCGATCCGACCGGCGCGGGGCACATGCTCGTCCAGTCGGGCAAGTACCTCTACGCGCCACGGGCACGCTGACGGCGCGTGCCGGCCGCGCGACTCCGCTCAGCTCGCCGCGGCGATCGGCGGGAGCGAGGGGGACGAGGAGGGACGGCCGCCGTCGTAGCCTGCGCCGAAGCGCGCGCGCAGGCGCTCCTCCATGTCCGGCGGCACCCACTGCTCGCGGATCTCGAGGCGCTTGAGCCCGTCGAGGTGCCGGGACTCGAGGATCGCCTGGAGGCCGTCGCTCGCGATCGCGCAGCGGTGGAGCACGAGCGATCGCAGCGATTCGCGCGCCGGATGGGCCACGATCGCGGTGAGCGCGTTCCCGAAGCTCACGCCGCGCAGAGACAGCTCCTCGAGCCGAGTGGCCTCGCGCAGCGCGAACAGGCCCATGACGTGGGCGTTCGGCCAGTGACCACCGTCACCGAGCTCGAGGATCCGGAGCTGCGGGAGGAACGGCGCCTCGGGCAGCCAGCGGACGAGGTCCTCGAGCACGTCGAGGCCGCGGAGGCGCAGCTCCTCGAGCGCGGTCATGCGCGGGGAGCAGAGCCTGAGGCACTCGTTCGCGCGGAGGGGCGCGCCGACGACGTTGAGGTCGAGCGCCTTGACCTTCTTCGTGTCGATCGTCGCGATGAGCTGGGCCACGCTCCGTCCCGGCGCCGTCATCGTGATGCTCTCGGCGTTCGGGGTGAGCGCGAGCACGTCGGCGATGACGACGCGTACGATGCCGTAGTGCGGGACGCCGACGACGCGTCCGCCCACGTTCGACAGCGTCACCTGCGTCGCGGCGGCCGGGTGCATCGAGCCGAGGGCGCGCAGCGCACCGACGTCCCACGACGTGCCCGACAGGTCGAGCGATCGCACGCGCGTCACCGCGCTCGCCTTCGAGAAGACCGCCGCGATGCGAGCGTGGTTCATCGTCGCGCCGCACAGGCCGAGGCAGTCGAGGCGCGCGAGCTCGGGGCGCGCGAGCAGAGCTTCGAGATCCGGCGTGCCGAGCTCGTCGATGCCGAGCAGGCGAAGCGTGCGGATCGGCGTGTGGCGGAACAGCTCTTCGACGTGCTGCGCGAAGACCGAGGCGCGGACGCTCGCCTCCTCGACGAAGCCGCGATGGAACGTGGCTTCGACGACGCCGAGCTTCGCGAGCGGCGCGAGCCATTCGGCCTGGTGCTCGCGAAGGAGCTCCGCGTGACGCGCATGAAGGTCGGGACGTTCGATCGCGCTCCAACGCGATCGCGCGAGCTCGCACGCGGTGATGATGAGCTCGGCGCGCGCCGTGTCGCCCGACTCCGCGAGGGCGTCTGCGTAGACGAGCCGGCAGGCGAGGTCATCCGGGTTCGCCAGCACGTCCGCCAGCAGGTCGTCGTGGATGGTCACTGCGAAGCGAGAACGTAACCACCCTCGCTCGAAAGCCCGCCGGCGCGTGGAGCGACTCCTTGTCGGATCGAGATCGGATCGAAGCGCGTGGCGCAGGCGGCCTCAGGCGCTCGTCGTCACGCGTCGCCGGAGGAGCACGCGCGCGGTGGGGCGCCCTGGTCGCGCGCGATGATGATCCCGATCACGCGCTCTCCTTGTGCGTTCGTCTTGTCGAGCACGCGCGCGCGGATCCCTTTCTTGGCGAGAAGGTCGCGGATCGCGAGCTTCAGCTGGTTGACGAGGAGATCCACGACCGTGGATATGACTGATCGAACGTTCAGTGTCAAGCCAGGGCGGGAACGACGGAAAAAGAGAGGCCAAGAGGCCGCGCGCGCCCCTCGGCCGGTCGGCCCTGGAGGCTGGAGCTCGAAGCCTCTCTGTCAGCTATTGCTCCGATACGGCGGCACGGTCCCGGTCGCCGTCTCGTCGTCGTGATCCTCGATGGCCTCGGCGATGTCGTCGGCGATCACGATCCCATCGCTCGCGCCGGAGTGGGTCGCCTCGAGGTCGAGGACCTTGAGGTCGGTGCCGGTCGGATCGTCCGCGTCCGCTTCGAGGATGTCGCTCGACTCGAGCCGCTCGCTGCTCTCGTTGGCGAGGGCGCTCGGGATGGTGATGGGCGCCGCGGTGCGGATGCTCTCGCTGTCGCTGCCGCCGATGGCGGGATCGGTCGACCGTGAAGGACGCTCGGTCGCGCCCGACGCGTCCGCCTTCGGAGCGCGCGCGATCTGCGTCAAGGCCTCGCCGCTCTCGGTGACCTCGTCGGTCGCCGCAGAGAACGCGAGGTCGTTCGGGCGCATCGATCCGCGACGGGTCACGGGCTCTCGGACGCGCGTCGTGGCCGTCTCGTCGGAGCGGCCGTCCATCTCGAGCCTGTCGAACGACGCGTCGATCTCTTTCTCGATGCTCGACGTGTCGAGCGTCTTGCCGAAGCCTCGCAGGGCGGTGGCCACGCTGTCGGTGGCGGGGCCCGGGGGAGGGTTGCTCGCGCGTCCGGCAGGCGAGCCGCCGAGCGGGCGGGCGAGCGTGGTCTCGCCCGTTCGCGTGGGCTCTTCCTTCGGGCCGTTGACTTGCGGCGTGCGCACCTGCGTCGGGACGGCGGTGGTGGAGCTGGCGGACAGCGACATCCGCTCGCCGCTCGTCGTGCGCTTCGGGGAGGCCGAGGCGCTCGGCGGCTGCGAGGCGTTCTTCGGGCTGCTGGGCCGCCCAGGCGGCGGGATCGGCTGATCGCTGACGAGCTTCGGCGGCGCGTAGACGAACTTCGGGTCGCCTTCGGGCTTCTTGAGCTGGTTGGTCTTCGCGCGCTCGAGTCCCTGCGTCGCTTCGGCGTCGCCCGCGCGCATGCGGAGGACGCGCCGCCACGCGTCCGCGGCCTCGCGGGCGTCCGCGAGCTGCTCCTCCCAGATGCGGGCGACCTTGCGCGCGAGCTCCGCGCGCGCGTTCATGTCCTTCCCACGGAGGATCTGGTCCTCGTAGAGCTGCACGAGCGACTTGTAGTCGTTGAGCTCCATGTAGAGGCCCGCGAGCTCGTCCATGACGGCCTGATCCGTCGGGGACAGGTCGTGGAGCTTCTTGAGGTCCGCGGCGGCGGCGACCGGCTCGCCGAGCTGATCGCGGCGGATCTTCGCGCGGCGGGCGAGGAGCTGGCGCACGAGCGCGCCGTCGAACACCTCGGACAGCGCGTGGGTGAGCGCCGCTTCGGTACGCCGCGGGTCGCCCGTGTCCATGCCGAGGGACTCGAGCATGTCGAGCGTGAGGCTGTCGACGTGGGCGACGAGCGCGTCGGCGAGCCACGTGAACGCCTGCTCGGCGTCGTTGAGATCGCGGTGCGCGATCGTCGCCGCGCGGCGGAGCAGGTTCGCGCGCGTGCGGCCGCCGTCGCGGGCGCCGTGACCGCCCTGCGAGAGCGCGCTGCAGAGCGCGCGCCGGAGGCGATCGCCGCCGGCCTGCTTGTCGCCCTCGCGCGCCGCGTTCTCGAGGACGTTGACCGTCTCGTCCGACGGAGCGCCGGAGAGGGCGAGCTCGAAGAAGCCGCGCGCGCGCTCCGGCTGGCCGCGCATCGACGCGACCTGCGCGGCGCGCGCGAGCGCGCGGACGCGGTCCGGCGGCGCCTTCGAGCGGACGACCTGGCGCTCGTAGAGATCGATGACGTCCACCGGCTTCGCTGCGAGCGCTGCGAGGCGCTCGAGGAGCGGCTCGGCCTCGGACGGCGGAATGAACGCGAGGCCCTGCTCGCCGTGGGCCATCGCCTCCTGGCGGGCCATGCCGGCGCGGGCGCGGACCTCCGCCTGGCGGACGAGCTCGTGCGCGCGATCGGGGCCGTGCACCTCGCGCGTGAGGACCTCGTGCGCGAGGGTGAGGGCCTCGAGATCGCCGGTCTTCACCGCGAGCTCCTCGAGGTGCTCGGCGAGCTTCCTGTCGGCGCCCTTCGTGCGGACGAGCTCGATCGCGACGGTGACCGCGTCGGCGTCACGGCCCACCTCCGCGAAGCGCTCGAAGGCGCCGCGGAGCGCCGCGGTGCGCTCGGGGCCGTGGCGCGCGTCGAACCACCACTCCTTCAGCTTGCTCGCGACGATGCCCTTCCAGCCGAGGCGGTCGCCGAGCTCGATGTACGCCTGGCGGACGGAGGGCACGCCCTGATCGGCGAGATCGGTCAGCGCGCCGAGCGCCTCGTCGCCGCGATCGAGCTTGTCGGCGAGGATCGAGGCGAGCTTCGTCGTGAGCGCCACGACCTCTTGCTCGTCGGCCTCGATCTCGATGCGCTCGACGAGCAGCTCGGCGACGCGGCTCCACTGCTCGGTGACCTCGCAGAGCTCGCAGAGGCGGGTGAGGGCGTCGAAGTCCTCGAGGTCCGCCTTGCGGACGAGATCGAGCGCGCGGATCGCGTTGCGCGGATCTTCGAGCTTCTCGTAGAGGCGGGCGAGGCGCGCGGCGATCTGTCCGCGCTCCTGCACGTCGGCGACGAGCTTCAGCTCGCGCTCGAGCGCGTCGGCGGCCTCCGCGAGCGCGCCGCGGGCCTCCTGCAGATCCGCGATCGCCTGCAGCGCCGGGCGGCAGGTCGGATCGAGATCGGAGAGGATCAGCTCGTAGCGCGAGATCGCCGTGTCGATGTCGCCGACGCCGTCGGCGAGCAGCTCCGCCTCGCGCAGGGCGACGCGCGCCTTCTCGGCCTTGTCGACCGTGTTCTGCCCGAGGCGGCGCAAGAGCGTCGCCGCCTCCGTGTGGTCCTCGCGCTCGACGGCGTCGTCGATGAGCCGCTCGAGCGCCTCGCGATCGTCGCCGTCCTCGAGCAGCTTCAGCCACAGCTCGCGCGCGAGCTCCTTGTCCTGGAGGCGCATCGAGCAGAGCCGCGCGGCCTCTCGGCGGATGGCGATGCGCTTGTTGCGATCCGTGAGCCGATCGCCGCGCTTCGAGAGGAACGCGACCAGCTTCTCGGTCTGATCGTTCTGGTTGTAACGGGCGACGAGCTGGCTCGCGTAGTCGTCGTTGAGCGGATCGCGCTCGGTCGCCTCCTCGAGCCGCTCGAGCGCCTCGTCGGGCCGGTTCGCCCGCATGAGGTACTCGGCGGCGCGCGCGTAGCACGCGGCCTCCTGCTTGAGATCGCCGGTGAGCAGGCCGCGCTGGTAGGCGGCGTTCGCGGCCTTCTCCCAAGCCTCCGCGCTCGAGTAGAGGCGGTCGGCCTCGTCCCACAGCTTCCCGTTGCGGAGCGCGTCGGCGGCCTCGGCGTACGAGTCGCCGGCGAGGATCGGCTCGCCGAGCTGCTCGCGCAGCTCTCCGAGGCGTTGCATGAGCTGCCCGCGCGCGACCGGGTCTTCGATCGCCGGAGCGCCCTCGGCGATGATGTTCGCGGCGAGGTCGATGCGCTCGCCCTTCTCGAAGAGCTTGGACGCGGTGAGGATCGCCTGATCCTCGTCCGGCATGAGGCGGGCGATGCGGGCCCAGGCCTCGCCGGCGGCGACGAGATCCTTGCGCTTGTCCTCCTGGAGCTTCGCGAGCTTCTTCTCCAGGTAGACCTTCGTCTCGACGTCCGGCTCGTACGCCGCCTCTTGCTCGAGGACCTGCGCGAGCTCGTCCCAGCGCTGCGATTTCTGGAGCAGGCGCATCAGCGCGGTGCGCGCGCTCTCGTCCTTGCGATCGAGCGACAGGAGCTCCCGCCACGCGGAGATGGCGCCGTCGACGTCGCGCAGGTTGCCCTCGCAGAGGCTCGCGACCTCGCGGAGGCGCTCCTTGCGCATCTCCAGCATCTTCGGGTCGTCGGCGGTCGCGCGGATGCACTTGAGGAGCACGTCGCGGAGCTGACCGTAGTCACGCTTCGCGCGCAGGTAGTCCTCGGTCCACTGCAGCGCCTCGGGGTGGGCGGGATCGGCCTCGAGGACCTCCTTGTACTTCGCGAAGGCCTCCGGCTTCTTTCCCTTGCCGGAGAGCATCTGCGCGGCGTCGAGGATGCCTTGCAGCTTGTCCGGCGACAGGCGCGGCTGCTCGGGGCGCCCGCGGAAGTTCGTCGCGACCTCGGTGTCGACCGGGTCCTCCGCCGGCGCGGGCTGCGCCATCTTCGACGGCGCCATGCTCGTGCGCTTGACGGTGAGGGGCTGACCGCCCGAGACGCTGGCCGTGTCGGCGCGCTCCGGTTTGACCCCGGCGTCGCTCGTCTCTTCGAGCGGGAGCGCGCCTCCGGTCGCCGCGAGCGCCTGGCGGACCTCGATGACCATCGAGCCGTTCGGGTTCGCCGCGAGGTAGGCGTTGCAGCGTTGCGGCAGGTCGGGCGGCGAGCCGAGCGATCGCGAGTAGTGGAGCAACAGCTGGATTGCGCGATCGTGCCCCGGCTCGATGTCGAGCGCCGCACCGGCGTAGGCGAGGCCGTGCTCGCCCTCGTACGTCTCCGAGAGCGTGACGAGGAGCTCGGCGGCGTAGCTTCGCTCGTCGGCCGGGACCGCCTCTCCGGCCTGGATGCGGTCGAGGACGCTCGACGCGTACTCCTGTTGGAGCGTCGGATCGGAGCTGTCGATCTCGCGCGCCGCGGCGAGCGCGCGCGTCGCGCCCTGCAAATCGCCGGCGAGCTTGCGGGTCGCGGCCTCGTCGCGGAGCAGGCCCACGCGCCGCGCGGGGTCTTGCTCGAGCTCGAGCTCGGCGGCGTAGAGCGGGATCGCCTCCTGCCACTGGGAGAGCTGCTTGTAGAGCTCGCGCGCGTTGTAGATGGCGTAGGCGCTCGACGGATCGAGCTCCATCGCCTTCTTGAAGTGCTCGATCGCCTTCTTCGGCTGGTTGAGGGGCGGCTCCGACCAGAGGCGTCCGAGCTCCTCGTGCAGGCCGGCGAGCTCGTTCTGGATCTCCGGCTGCGCAGGGGCGAGCGGCGCGAGCGCCTTCGCGCGGCGATCGAGCAGCGCGACGAGCGCCTTGGTGTCTCCTTTCTCCCGATAGAGCTGCGCGAGCCGGTCGGCCGCGACCTGCGCGGTCGGGTCCTTCTCGAGCGCCATCATGAGGATGCGCGCGGCGCGGTGCGCGTCACCGAGCGTCGTCGACCAGACGTTGGCGGCCTCCGCCAACCAGTGGGCGGCGTACGCCCGATCGCGCGTCTCGTTCCCCACGCGCTCGAGGAACATCGCGTAGCTCTTTGGATCGGCCTCCCCCGCCGCGTGTGCGTGTGCGAGCGCCTCCTCGTCGTGAGGATTTTCGACGAGACGCTGCACGAGCCTGTCGATCTCGGCGCGATCCATGCCCTCGGCGCACGGTATCACTTCGCGTCGCAGGAGAGCAATTCGGGGCGCATCGTTCCGGCCAATTGAAGTGCGGGAAAGCCTTTCGGGTTTCCCGGTCGCGCGTCTCCCGACGGACGGCTGGCACGAGGGCGTGATCGATTCGCGCGCGCCTCGTGCGAGCACCTGCGGCGGCGTCTGCACACATCCACCGCCGGCAGGAGGCAGCGGGCGCCGGACGAGGGGAGGCTCCCAGGGCGAGCGGTCGAGCTTCGGGCGGTCGCGGCGTGCGTACGGTCGTGTCAGTCGAGCTTCAGCGCGAGGCTGTTCTTGATCTCGACGTCGTACGTGCGAACCCCGACGGGCGGGTCGCTGTCGAACCAGATGCTCACGCTCACGCGTGCGGAGAGCACCTTGTTGATCGCGAACGATACGTAGCCGTCGGAGAGGATCCGGAAGTCCGTCGGCTCGTCGAACCGCGGCTGGAAGTACGTCACCGTGCTCGCGTCGATGGATGGAGCGATGCGCGCGTTCAGGCCGACGTAGTTGCTCGAGCGGTTCCAGAGCTCCTTCGTCCTGCTCGAGCCGGGGATCGGCCCGATGACCTCGTGCTCGAGCAGGTAGGTGGTGCCCGCGAAGATTTCGAGCTCGTCCACCTCGTAGAGATGAAAGCGCAGGCCGGCGCCGTAGAGGTCGCGCACCTCGATGCGCCGGAAGCGATCGTGCTGGATCTGCGCGAGCGCCTCGAGCGCGAGGATCGGGCCGATCCGGTAGTTGTATCGTGCATGCGCGACCGACCGGGCCACGGTCCTCTGCCCGCGTGCCTCGCCGTAGTCGGCGGCGACCTTCGTGAAGAACAGGTGGGGGTACGCCGTCAGCCCCGCGAACGCCGAGCCGCCGAACGTCATCGTCTGCGTGTTGCCGGTGCGCCCGACGAGGAGGCCTTCCAGCCAGAGGAAGCGCGGATGCTGCCGCAGGGTGCTGCGGAGGGCCTCCGCGTTGATTTGAGCATGCGCCGGCGCGGTGCCGACGCAGAGACACGCGGCGAGCGCCGCGCCGACGATCTTCGCGATGAGTCGCATGGGGGCGGCCCTGCATAACATCGCCGCCGCCGGATGCGGCACGTCGGTTGCCCGGTCCACTCCGATGCTCCACGAATCGGTCAATCGCCTGCCGCGGGCGGTTCATCTCGCCTCGACGGCGCGGACCGCATCACAGGACCCGCGCCGACTGGCGATCGCCCTGCTGACGGTCGTGTTCGTCGTCGGCGCGGTGATCACGTTGTGGCCCTTCGTCGCCTCGCTGGTGTTCGCCGCCTGGCTCGCGCATCTCGCACGGCCGTTGTTCGTCCGGCTTCGGGCCGCGACGCGCCGCGAGCGAGCGGCGGCGCTGATGACGGCGCTGCTCGTCCTCGTCGTCATCTCGCCGCTGGCGATCGCGGTGGCCGCGCTCGTGCCGGCGGTGGGGAGCCTCATCGAGCAGCTCAAGCTCGCGAGCGGCGGCACCGGCGTGCTCGCCGCGCTCGTCTCGGCCGCGCCCGAGCCGCCGACGACGGGCAAGGGCATCATCGCCCTCGCGAAGGAGTACGGCGCCGGAGCCTCGAAGGTGCTCGCGACGCTCGCGGCCACCTCGATCGACGTCGTCCTCGGCGCCTTCGTCTTCTTCGCCGTCTTCTACGGCATCCTCGTCGAGGGCGATCGGTGGTGGGCCTGGGCGAGGGAGCACGCGCTCGTCGATCCGGGCGTCGCCGACCGTCTCGCGGACGCGTTCCACGAGGCCGGGCGCGGGCTCATCGTCGGCAGCGGCCTCACCGCGCTCATCCAGGGAGGGCTCGCGACGATCACCTATCTCGCGCTCGGCGTCCCGCGTGCGTTCCTCCTCGGCATGCTGAGCGTCATCGTCGCCCTGATGCCGATGGTCGGACCGGTGGTCGTCTGGCTCCCCGTCGCGGCGGGGCTCGCCCTCACGGGCAACGTCGTCAAGGCGATCATCCTCGTCGCGGTCGGCACGTTCGTCGTCGGCACCGTCGACAACCTCGTGCGCCCGTGGCTCTCGCGCCGCTTCCACGTCGGCATCCCGATGATGATCGTGCTCGTGGCGATGCTCGGCGGCGTGATCGTCTTCGGCGGTTGGGGCCTGTTCCTCGGCCCGCTGGCCGTCCGCCTCGCGGGCGAGATGCTGCGCATCTGCCGCGAGCGCAGGGTCATGCTGGCGCGACGGTGAGGCTCGGCTCGGTCCTCGGCGATCGAGGATGCGCGCGCCCCTGGAGCCCGGAGCCTTCTCTTCGTCAGTCGAACACCCCGTACGTCGACGTGCTCGTCGGGGCCGGAGGCGCCTTCGCCGTGCTCGTGGGGGGAGGGGACGTCGCGGCGGCGGACGTGGTCGCCGGCGGCGTCGGGGGCCTCGCCGTCGTCGGCTTTCGACGTCGCGAGACCTGGGCGGCGGACGCCGATGCCTTGGGGAGCGCGTCGAGGGTGACCGTCGGCGGATCGGTGGGCTCGGCCGCGGTCGCGGCGGTCGTCGTCTCGTTGCTCGGCGGCTCGCCGGTCGTCGGGGCCGTGGCGGGCGGATTCGCGGCGAGCGGCGGCTCGCCGGTCGACGTGGCCATCGCCGTCGTCGGCTCGGGCTGCGCCGTGGACATCGCGCCTCGCTTCATGCCGAAGTACACGGCGGCTCCCGCGCCCACGAGCACGATCGGGATCAGCACGGCCATGAGCGGCATGCGGCTCGACGACGTCCGCTTCGAGGACGGAGCCGGCGGCGGCAGCGAGATCGGCGGCGGCCGCATCGAGTCCGGGACGCGGATCCCGGCGGCGTTCGTGATCGAGGCGCGGACTCCGCTCGTCGTCGCGGCTTGCGCCTCGAGCGCGGCGAGGAGCTCGGCGGAGAAGAGATCGGCGCTCGCTTGGCGATCGTTCGGATCCTTCGAGAGCGCCCGCATGACGACATCCTCGAGCTCCTTCGGGATGTTCGCCTCGGGGCACACCTCGCTGGGACGCTTCGGCACCGACTTGATGTGCCGGGCCATGACGACCACCGCGTCGTTGTCGGTGAACGGCGGGCGTCCCGTCAGCATCTGGTAGAGGATCACGCCGAGCGAATAGAGGTCGGTGCGCGGGTCGAGCGGCTTGCCCGCCGCTTGCTCGGGTGACATGTAACGAGGCGTTCCGAAGACCGTCCCCGCCTGCGTCTCGACCACGCCCATCGGCTGATCGTCGGGGCGCAGCATCTTCGCGATGCCGAAGTCGAGCACCTTGACGATCTCCTCGTGCCCTTCGGCGGGCGACGAAGGCGTCGCGCTCGTGAGCACGCGAGCGAAGAAGAGATTGTCCGGCTTCAGGTCGCGGTGGATGATCCCCTTCGCGTGCGCCTCGGACAGCGAGCGCAACGCCTGGCGCGCGGTGTCGACGGCGAGGTGGAAGGGCAGCCGTCCGACGCGCGCGAGCCTCTGGCCGAGGCTCTCGCCCTCGAGCAGCTCCATGGCGAGGTAGAACTCGCCGGTCTCGCTCTGACCGAAGTCGAAGACGGTGACCGTGTTGGGCGAGGCGAGGAGGCTGTTCGCGCGCGCCTCGCGCATGAACCGGGCCTTCGCGGTCTCGTCGACGGCGCGGTCTCCCCGGAGGATCTTGATTGCGACCTCGCGGCCCATCGCGTGCTGCTTCGCGCGATAGACCGTGCCCATCGAACCCGAGCCCAGCCGTGCGATGATCGTGTAACGCCCCTCGAGCGTCCGGCCGACCATCGGATCGTTCTCGGCGGCGGCGAGCTCCCGGGCGCGCACGAGGCTCGAGCCATCCTTCGGGCACACCGGAGGTGCGGCCGTCTCCGGCCATGACGCACGGCATCGTGGGCAGACGAGAGCACGCGGATCCGCCGTGCCGTCGATGCGAGCTGCCGTGGGGAGGGACACCGTGTAGTACAATCGTCGCGCGATGCCTGGCCGAGTGCAAGGCGGTCCAGGCACACGGTTTCTTTCCGCGAGACGCGTTCAGCCTGACACCGAAACCAAAGGCGACAAGCGGTTGTTCGACGAGCAACGGCGGGCCTTTCCCCGTCGGCGGTCTTGGATGCACTGCGTCATCAGCGCGTCATTTGAGCGGCAGGACGTTGCGAGGGTCGCAAACGACGGTGACCGCCTCGCCAATCATGGATGGTCCGGCAGGGACCTTCGCGAGGTCGACCCCTTCGCGCACGCGACGGATCTCCAGGTGGAGGTGGACGAGGCTCGGCGACCCGCTGTCGCCGACCGTTCCGACGAGCTGGCCTTCCTTGACCGTCACGCCCGGCGTGACGCCCGGAGCGATCGAGTCGAGGTGGCCGAGGAGCATCACGTAGTCGCGGAGCCGCCCGCCTTCGCGCAGCGTGTGGCGCGTGAGGATCGTCGTACCGAACAGCCGGCCCGTGTAGAGCACCTCGGCGTCGCCCTCTTGGTGCTCGAGCGCGATCATGTGGATGGGCGTTCCCTTCGCCTGCGGCAGGTCGACGGCGCCGTGGCCGACGTGTCGGAGCCGCGGGCTTCGCCGCTGCTTCGCGTCCGGCTGATCGAGGTCGTAGCCCGAGATGACGTGACGCCCGCCGGGCAGGCCGGGTGGGATCGGATACCGATACGCGTCGTAGTCCGCCGGCCGGTCGGGGAGCCGCGGGATCTGCTCGTACGTGACCCAACGCCCGGAGCGATCGCGATGCGCGTTGGGCTGCGCCTCCGCGGCCGGCCCGTCGTCGGCGGCGACGAGGTGGATGCACGCCCCGTTGTCCGGCGCGGTGCCGCGCGGACACGTGCCCGGGACGAGCGACACATCGCGCGGAGCATCCTCCGGTGGAGCGGGCGGCGCCGAGGCGCGTCCCGGGACGAGCGCCGCCGAGGGCGCGCCGAGCACCATGAAGGAGAGCGCCGCTGCGCCCGTCCAGAGCCAGCGATCCCCGAACGGGAAACGACGATGCCCGCCCACGACCGAGGTCACGATCGGCAGACTACCAGCGCGCGCCCGGTATTCCTCGCACGCGCTCTTCGGCGGTCCACGACGCCCGAGGTGCGCCGCCCGATCCGAGCCTCGGGGCCGCGCAACCGGGAAGGCACGTACGCGGCGATGGAAAGGTGGTAAGGACTGGCCCCGTCATGGCGACCATTGGCGAGACGCTCGAGGCATTGTTCGAGGCCGAACGCACCGCGCGCGCGCACCACGCGGCGCTCCGGGCCGAGGGGGACGACAAGCTCATTCCCGAGCTCGCCGCGGCGACGAAGGCCGCGCTCGCGCTCGAGGACGAGGCGGAGGCGACGGTCCGGCTCGTTCGGCTCGCCCTCTTGCTCGGGGATCTGCAGGGCGACGTCGTCGTCGACCTGCTCATCGACATCCTCGGCAGCATCTCGCCGGAGGCGCGGGTCGCGGCCGGCGAGGCGCTCGAGGGGCTCGCGTTCGATCGCTTCAAGGAGGTCGCGCTCGGCATCGAGCGCGCGCTCGGGCGACTGCCGCGCGGCAACCCGGCGCTCAGCGAGCTGCCGTTCCTGCTCGCCGAGGTCGGCGAGCCCGGATGCGTGAAGCTCCTCGGCCGCTTCCTCCAGAACGAGGATCCCGAGGTCGTCGCGTCTGCGATCGAGGCGATCGCCGAGCTCGGCGATCCCGCGGCCATTCCTCTGCTCGCGAAGCTCGAGCGCGACGGACGACAGGTCCAGCTCGACGAGGAGGAGGGCGGCGAGCGCGTGTCGATCGCGGACCTCGCCCACGAGGCGAAGGAGATCCTCGAGGAGCTCGCTCGTGAGACGGCGCCGGCTCCGCCTCCGGCGCCGAAGAAGGGCAAGCGGTGACGACGCGATCGTCCGTGCCTCCGAGGGCGCGGGAGGTCGCGCGACTGCCGGCACGCCGGCTCGGGTACGAAGACGCGGCGATCTTCGAGACCTTCGTCGTGCCGCGGTACCTCTCGCTCTTCGGCGAGCGGCTCGTCGCGATGCTCGCGGCCGGCCGCGACGCCCGCGTCTGTCACGTCCACTGCCGGACGGGCTACCCGGATCGCGCGCTGCTCGAGCGCCTGCCGGACGCCCACGTGCACGGCTGCGACGTCTCCGAGCACGCGATCGAGCTCGCCCGCGCGAAGGCGGCCGCCCTACCGAAGGAGAGCTCCGGCGTCGTGTTCGACTATCGCGTCGTCGACGGCCTGCCGCTGCCGTTCCCGGCGGGCGCCTTCTCGCACGCGTTCACGCTGCATCCGCTCGCGGCGCCGGCGGAGCGAAGGGCGATCATCGCCGAGCTCGCGCGCATCGTCGCGCCCCACGGCCAGGCGCTCCTCGCGATGCCGCTCCGCGGCTCGTTCCTCGAGGTCGCCGACCTGCTCCGCGAGTGCGCCCTCAAGCACGAGCTCGTCGATCTCACCAACGCCGTCGAGGCCGCCGTCCAGCTCCGACCGACGGACGCGATGCTGAAGAGCGAGCTCGAAGAGGCCGGCTTCGAGTACGTCGAGATGGACGTCTCCACGCGCAAGCTCGAGTTCGACGGAGGCCGAGGCTTCTTCGAGGATCCGGTCACGCGGCTCCTGCTCCTCCCCGAGTTCCGCGTGAACCTCCTCGTCGATCCCGCGACGGGACGGTTCCCGTCGTCCCCGCCGCCGCCGCCCGGCTCGCACGCCGTCGATCCGTGGGCCTACGTGCGAGACGCGATCGACAAGTACTGGAGCGGGGAGACGTTCGAGCTGACGGTCAACGTCGGCGTCGTCAGCGGACGAAGGAAGTAGGAGGCTCCAGGCTCCAGGCTCCGGGCTCCAGTGGGGCTCCAGGTTTGGAGGCTCCGGCGCCGGTCCGTCCGAGCCCCGTGGCACGAGCTTCGATCCGCGAGCGTCGGGAGCTCGGAGCTTCGTGATCCCTGGAGCCTGGAGCCTCCGAAGGCCCCAGAGGACCGGGGCCGTGCGGTCACAGACACCGAGCTGTCGCCACGTCGATCTGCAGCTCGCTGTAGCTCTCGTCGGCCAGCGAGGGTTTCGCGCCCGGGCGCTTCGGCGCGCCGCGTACCTCGATCACCGTGCCCGTGACCTCGATGAGCCCGTCGCAGGTGGGCGGGTCCTTCCAGTACACGACCGTCTGCCGGCTTCCCTCTTCCTCGAGGTCGAAGTAGGCCGCCTGCTTGCCGGGGACGGCCTTCACCAAGTGCTGCCAGATGACCGTGGCCACACGGCCCTGGACGGTGACCGTCGCGCCGGGCTTCCACGTGGACATCGGATCGTGCTTCGGAGGCATCGCGGGCGGTGGCTCGGGTTCGGGCTCGGGCGCCGGCGCGGGCGTGGGCGCGACCGGAGGCGGCGGGCTCTCGGCCGGCTTCGCGCGCGAGCAGCCGAGCACGGCCATGGAGAAGACAAGGGCGCGGAGGAGATCCCTCACGCGCCCCAGCATAGGATCATTCGTCGCGCCGGTGAGACGGCGACGCGCTCAGCGGCAGTACCCGTCGATGCAGATCAGCGGCTCCGTGCAGGTCTTGCTCTGCGTCGGATCGCACTCGGTCCCGAGGTTCTCCGTCGATCCGCAGACGTGGTAGGTGCCCGTCGAGGTCGTCACGGACTTGCACTCGTTGAACTGGTCCGCGTTCTTGCACGCGTCGGCCGCGGTCGGGTCGCACGCGATGTAGCAGCTGTGGCGGAGGCAGATGCTGCCCGGCTGGCAGTTGTCCTGGACGCCCTCGGTGTTGCAGGTGAAGACCGGCCGCTGGTCCGGCGTGCATCCGCCGTCGACGCACTTGAGGCCGACGCCGCAGGTGCCGCCGGCGCCGCACGGATCCACGCAGTGCTCCTGGACGCAGACCTTGCCGTCGCTGCATTGCGCGCTCGACGTGCAAGGCGTCGGGTTCTGGGTGCAGACGCCCTTGTCCGTGTCGCACCCGTAGCCCGTGGGGCAGGGCTTGTCCTTGCTGCACGACGGGGTGCATGCACCCTGCACGCATTGCGCGTCGCCCGGGCACTGCGTCGCGTCCGCGCACTGGTCCTGCGGCGGCACGCACGTGCCCGTCAGGCACTTCGAGCCGGCCGGCGAGGGGCAGTCCCTGTCGCTCTGGCACGTCGACTTGTCGCCGCCGTTGCCGTCACCGTTCGTCGGCACGCACTCGGGCACTCCGTTCGAGCCGCTGCCGAGGCGGCAGACGTAGCCCGACGGGCACCCGGTCGTCGAGCAGTCGCCGGCGTGGCACTTGTTGTCCGCTCCGCAGTTGCCGATGGGGCAGTCCGACGGCTTCGTGCACGCCGGGTTGCCCGATCCCGGAGGCGGCACCGCGTCCGTGAACTTGCAGCGATGGTCGCTCGTGCACGTGTAGCCGCTCGGGCAGTCGCCCGGTCCGGTGCACGTCCACGCGCTGCAGCTCGACGAGTAGTAGGCGTCCGGGCACTCGAAGCAGTCTCCGCCGACGCAGACGCGATGAGCTCGGTCGGACGGGTAGATGGGGCACCCGAAGAGGACGGCCGACCCGAGCCCGAAGAGAACGAACGAGACTGCGCGCTTCATCATCATGATTGCGTCCTCGACCCCGGCCTGACGTGGAGGTGTGCGGGGATCGTCCCGCGGCACGCTCCGTCGGAGTGTCGTCGGCAGAGCGTAGCAACCGCCATGCCCCAGACAAGACGCCGTCCCCCCTTTGAAAAACGAGGTCGGAGATGGGGTGGAGCCGCGAGCCGTGCACGGCCGTTCACGTCGGCTGTGGACGGTGCGTCAGGTCGAGAGGCCGGTCTTCGGACGGTCGCCCGCACGAGCTGAAGCACGGTGCCTCAACCCCCACCCACGCCGACCCGCCCGCGCGGACACGTCGGGCGCCGAGCCGACGTCCGCGGTCGCCCTGACCCAACTCTCCGCACGCGGAGACGTCTGCATGATAGCGTGGAGACGCCCGCAGTGGGCCTTTGGACGAATCAGTGAGGAACGAGAGCGCGTCGACGCCCCTGTCGCGGGCCGGCGACGACGTGCCGGCTGCCCAACCTTTCGAGCTCCTACGTCATGGACGTCAAGTGCGAGCGGTGCAACACCGAGTACGAGTTCGACGACGCGCTCGTCAGCGGTCGCGGCACGACGGTCAAGTGCACCAACTGCGGGCACAAGTTCAAAATCCGCCGCAAGGACGGCGACTACAGCGAGGACTTCTGGAACGTCACGACCGGTGACGGACGCACGCTCGTCTTCACGTCGCTTCGTGAGCTCCAGCGTGCGATCCAGGGATACCTCGTCGAGCGCAACGATCGCTTGTCCCGTGGCGGCTTGCCTCCGAAGCCGATCGGTCAGATCCCCGAGCTCGCGCCGTTCTTCGAGCAACGCGAGGCGGCGAAGAGGAACCTCCAGTCGGCACGAGCCGGCAAGACCCACGACGGCCTCGGTCCTCCTCCGCCGCCCGTGGCCACGCAGGTCGGCGTCGCGCCGCCGCCGAATCGTCCGCGGCAGGCGACGAAGCCCGAGTTCCCCGCGCCGCCCGCCGACGGCACGGGGAAGACGACGCTCATCGGCACCGGTCCGCTGACCGATCAGGAGGCCTTCCCGGTGCAGGTCTCGGCGCCGGCGCCCACCCGCGAGGTGGAGCCGACGCTCCGCTCGGAGACGGGCGCCGTCGAGCCCGCGAGCCCGCCAGCTCCGCCGCCACCGCCCACGCAGGTGTCCGCTCCGCCGCCCGTACCTCGACCGGCGGCTTCGCCGACGACCTCTGCGGCGCCGCAACGGCCGTCTGCCGCGCCTCCCACGCCGCCGCCGCTCCCGAAGCGCGAGAGCTCGGCCTCCGACGGCGCACGCGCAGCCGCGGAGAACCGGCCCGCGGCGCACACCGTGCCGCTGCAGCGCCCGACGCCTCCGCCCGTGCCTTCGGCGAAGCCGACCCCGCCGCCCCCGCCGGCCGTCTCGACCCCGCCTCCGCTTCCGCGCCGCGCGTCGGATCCCGGCACCGACGGTGCTGCACGCGAAGCTCCGCGCGAGCGCGACGCCGCGTCCGCTCCGGCGGACACCTCGGACGCGTCGAGCGCGTCGAACGCGTCCACCCCGCTGCCCGCGCCCGCGCGCCCGATCCGATCGCTGCGTGCCGAGCTCGAGGAGGATCGCGTCCGCGATCGGGCGTCCTCCGAGCCCGACGGGCTGCCTCCGCGCCGCCGCTCGGTCGGAGGCTTCATCGTCGCGACGGTCGTCGTCGGCTGCCTGCTGATGCTCGGCGCGGTGGCCGCGCAGAAGAACCTCGGCTCCATGTTCGGGGCCAAGCCCCCCGCGCCGACTCCGACGGTCGATCCGCGCGTCGAGGGCTTCCTCGCGGCCGGCGAGAAGGCGCTCGCCGACGGCAACCTCGAGCTCGCGAAAGAGAGCTTCGACAAAGCGAGCGCGCTCTCGGAGAAGGACCCGCACGTGCTGCTCGGCCTCGCGCGCCTCGCGGCCATCCGTGCCGACCTCATGTGGCTGAAATCGCGCCTGCTCCCGCCGGACGCCGCGGACGATCACCGCCTCACGCGCGACAGCCTGAACGAGCTCGCGGCGACCGCGCGCAAGGTCGCGGACGACGCGCTCGCGGTCGCCCCCGACGAGCCGCGCGCGCTCCGCGCGAAGATCGACGCGCTCCGCATCTCCGGCGACCTCGAAGGCGCGCGCGCGCTCGTCGGCAAGATCTCCGCTTCGTCGGCGCAGCCCGAGACGGCGTACGTGCTCGCTGCGCTCGATCTCGCGGAGGCCGAGCCGCTCTGGCCGACCGTCATCGAGCGCCTCAAGACGGCGTCGAGCGCGGAGACCGGTCCGGGCCGTGCCCGCGCGGCGCTCGTGTTCGCGCTCGCTCGCTCGGGCGACGTCGCAGGGGCGAGGGCCGAGATCGACCGCCTCGCCGCGCTGACGAGGCCGCATCCCTTGCTCCCGCTCCTCCGGAGCTTCGCCGAGCGGGCTCCGTCGGCTTCGAGCGCCGACGCCGGCGCGCCGGCTGCCTCCGCCGAGAAGGACGCGGGGCGACCTGCGGCGGCGGCGCACGCCGGCGGCGGAGGCGGGGCCGTCGAAGGCGGTGGTGGCGGCGGAGGAGGAGGCGGCGGCGCCCTCTCGGGCGATCCGCGCCAGCTCGTCTCGCTGGGAGAGCGCGCTCGGGCGAAGGGCGACTACGAGCGCGCGCGCGCGCTCTATTCGGCCGCGCTCGAGAAGAATCCGCACGACTCGGAGGCGCTCGCCGGGCTCGCGGCCATCGCGTACGCGCAGCACGACCTCGCCGGCGCGCGCGCTTCGTACAAGCGCGTGCTGGCCGTCAACCCCAACTACATGCCGGCGCTCGTCGGGCTCGCCGACGTCGAGTGGGATTCGGGCGACAAGGCGACCGCCGTGAAGATGTACAAGGACATCGTCGATCGCTACCCGGAGGGTGCGTATCCCGGCCGCGTGAAGCAGCGGGCGGAAGGAGGGGGATGACGCTTCGTCGCGGCTTTTGCGCCATCGCGCTCGGGACGCTCGCCGTCCTGGGGTCCGGGTGTGAAGGACGCCCGCGACCGGCGGACGCGTCGCAGAGCGATCCTCCCAGAAAGCGTGGACCCGCCGTCGCGGTGATCGATTTCTCCGGCGGCGTCCCCGAGCAGGACAAGCCCGGTCTGTTCGGCGTCTCCCCCGTGAAGAGGAGCTTCGACGAGGCCCTCCGGGTGACGACCGAGCTGCGCGACGACGATCGCAAGGCCGTCGCCGTCATGGTGAAGCTCGGAAGCGCGACGTTCGGTCCCGCACGAGCGCAGGAGCTCGGCGAGATGCTCGCCGGCATCCGCGCGAAGAAGAAGGTCGTCTGCCACGCGGACGCGCTCGGCAACATGTCGCTCATGGTCGCGGCGAAGGGCTGCTCGGAGATCTGGCTCTCGCCCGCCGGTGAGGTCGCCTCGGTCGGCGTCGCGTCGCAGAACGTCTACATGCGACGGCTCCTCGTCGACGAGCTGCACCTGTCCGTCGACATGATGCAGGTCGGCAAGTTCAAGGGCGCCGAGGAGCCGCTGACGCGCGACGGGCCTTCGCCGGAGGCGCGCGCGTCACTGATGGGCACGCTCGCGGACATCCGCGCGGTGTGGCTCGAGGAGCTCTCGGCTCGTCCGAAGGCCACCGCCGACGTCGTCGAGGACGGACCGTGGACGCCGGCGCGCGCGAAGGAGCTCGGGCTCGTCGACGCGATCGGCTACTACGACGAGGCGCTCGCGGCGCTGCGGAGCGCGTCGGGCGCCGTGCGCGAGCGGGTCGTCTTCGGGGCCGGCGCGCAGCCGGAGGAGGCCGACCTCGACGAGATCCTCCGCGCGCTCGCGGGCGAGGGGAGCGCGACGGGGCCGATCGCCCTCGTACGCGCGACGGGCAGCATCTCGATGGCCGGCGGCGGCGGATTGCTCGAGAGCCGCGGAGGGATCGTCGAGAAGGACTTCTCTCGAACCATCGAGAAGCTGGAGAAGGACGACGACGTCAAGGCTGTCGTCCTGCGCATCGACTCGCCCGGCGGCAGCGCGCTCGCGAGCGATCTGATGTGGCACCAGCTCATGAGGCTGCGGAAGAAGAAGCCGCTCGTCGTGAGCATCGGTGACATGGCCGCGAGCGGCGGCTACTACCTCGCCTCGACCGGCGATTACATCTTCGCGGATCCGATGAGCATCGTCGGGTCGATCGGCGTCGTCGGCGGCAAGATCGGGTTCGGCGATGCGCTCGAGCGGATCGGTGTGCACACCGAGACGTTCCCCGCGAACGAGAGCAAGCCCGGCGCGGCGGAGCGGGCGGCCTACGAGTCGCCGCTCGTGCGGTGGGACGAGCCCACCAAGCAGCGCGTGCTCGAGAGCATGACGAACATCTACGATCTGTTCCTCGCGCGCGTCGCCGAGGGCCGGAGCACGCGCGGCAGGACGGTCACGCGCGAGATGATCGTCGAGAGCGCGGAGGGGAGGATCTTCAGCGGCCGCGAGGGCAAGGCGCGCGGGCTCGTGGACGAGCTCGGCGGGCTCTCCGCGGCGCTGGCCAAGGCGCGCGAGCTGGCGAGCCTCCCGGAGCGTGCGCGCGTCGCCGTCGTGAGCAACAAGTCCGGGCTCTTCGACGCGCTCTCGGCCGGCGGCGTCGACGAGCGCGTGCGCGCCGTGGCGCCGTCCCTCTCGGGGATCGATCTCCTCGAGCGAATCGCGCCGGACCTCGTCCCGTTCGTGACGAGCCTGGCGCCGCTCGCCGAGAGGGAGCGCGTGGTGGCCGCGATGCCGTTCGCGATGATGGTGAGGTGATCGTGTCGAGCACCAACGGGTCGGGGAGCACGAAGGCAGCAGGAAACGCGGTGGCCGTGTTGCGCTCGCGCGGCTCGCGTCCGGCGAAGGAGCCGCGCCGTCGCAAGGGCATCGTCGCGGAGGAGGCGCAGCTGCGCGCGCGCATCGAGCTCGCCCGCGCGCTCGGCGATCCTGCCGACGAGCGGGTGGCCTCGAAGAAGCTCGCCGCCATGCTCGCCGCTCGAGGGGCGGAGCTCGATTTCGCCGTCGAGCTCGCGTTCCGTGCGCTCGGCGACTTCCGCTCGTCTTCGGGCGACGACGGCGCGGAGGACGACCCCGCGCTGCGCCATTCGCTCGCCGGCTGGCTCGAGATGCTGGGCGAGCCGGGGCTCGCCGCGGCGGAGCTGCGCAAGCTCGCGGCGACCGCCGTCGGCAAGGACGCGGCGGCGGTCCTCGTGCGCATCGGCGTGCTCCACGCGCGCGCCGGCGATGCCGTCGGCGCGCAGGAGGCCTTCCTCGAGGCGGCGGAGAAGGACGACGCCGACGCGTTGCCGCTCGAGATGCTCGGCGCGGTCGCGGCGTGGGCCGCGGCGACGCTCGGCTCCGCCGTCGCGGACATCGAGGAGGGCTTCCCCGGGCCACGCGCCGGCGCGGAGGCATACGTGCGCGCCGCCCGTCGCAGGGCGGCCGCACGCGACGTGGACGGCGAGATCGAAGACCTCCTGCGCGCGTTCGAGCTCGACCCGACGAGCCCGCTCGCCGTCGCCGCGCTCATGGGCGCGTACACCGTTCGCGAGCGGCCGGAGGCGGCCGACCACGTGCTCCGGCAGCACGCGCTCGCGCTCGCTGCGCGCCAGGGAGGGCCTCCGAACGAGGCGGGGCCCGCGGAGGTGCACGCGCGCCGGCGCGCGGCGGCGCTCGAGGCCGGTCACGTCGGCCGCGCGCTCGGCGCGGCGCTCGACGAAGGGCTCGACCGCGTCTTCGAAGGTCCCGGGGCGGACATCTTCGACGAGTTGCTCGCGCGTGCCAGCGCCTACGAGCCGCTCGCCGTGCGCCTCGAGGTCCGCGCCGAGCGCGAGAAGGAGAAGGCCGCCGCGCTCCGCTGGGCCGAGCTCGGGCGGCTCCTGTCGGGCCCGCTCGCTGCGCCGGAACGAGCCGTCGAGGTCTTCGCGCGCGCCGTCGCCGCGGACGCCACGAACGCCGACGTCCTGCACGCGCTGCGCGCGCTCGTGCAGAAGAGCGGCGACGACGCGTGGCTCGTCGAGGCCCTCGTCCGCGCCGCCATGGGCGGGGCCGCGCACGGCGCATCGTCCGAGGCGGCGTCCCGGCTCGCCGCCGCGCACCGGCTCGCCGCGATCGCGGAGGAGCGCAACGACGTGCTCCTCTCCGCGTGGGCGTACCGAATCATCGCGCAGCTCGACCCGAGCGACGATCGCGCGCACGCGGCTGCGGGTCGGCTCGAGGCCGTGGTCCGGAGGCACGAGGAGGAGCTCGCGCTCGCGCGCAAGGCGCTCGAGACGTCGGCCGCGGACGGCAGGAAGGTCGCGCTCGAGGAGGTCGTGCGTCTCGCCCGGTCGTTCCCCGATGCCTCGCGCGAGCTCGCCGCCGCGCTCCTCGAGCTCGCCGAGATCCGCGGGCGCGCCGCGGCCGGCGATTCGTCGCCGTTCGAGGATCCGATCTTCGCGGAGGCGGTGCGCGTGGCCGAGCGCGTCGGCGATTTCGCCGGGCTCGCGCGCCTCGCACGCGCGCGGCTCGAGGCGCGCGGCCCGAACGTCCGCGTCCGCGGGCTGCTCGTGAGCGCCCTCCGGCGTCACGGCGACCTCGCCGGGGCGTCCGCGGCGGCACGCGACTTCGCCGAGGAGTCGGCGACGCGCTGGACGTGCTCGGTCGCGTGGATCGCCGCGGCGCTCGCGGGCGACCACGCGACGCGCGGGCGCGCGATGGCAGCGGTCGCCCCCGCGTGCGGGAACCAGGTCGTCGCGACCATCTCGGCGGTGGCGGCCGAGGTGCTCGTGGAGGTCGGCGACAAGGAGGCTGCCCGAAAGGCCGCCGAGCAGGCGTGCCGGGCCGACGGCCCGAACGTGCGAGCGCTCCTCGTGCTCGCACGGCTCGCGGCGGACGACGGTGGCCGCGTCGCGCAGGCGGCGATCGAGCGCGCGATGGAAGCGGCCGGGCCCTCGGCCGCGCTCTGCAGCCGGCTGTCCGAGATCCTCGAGCGCGCAGGCGATCTACGCGGCGCGGTCGCGTGGGCGCGTCGCTGTGTGGGGCTGCGGCCGGGCGATCCCGCCGCCGCGCAGGCGCTCGTCGAGCGCGCCGTGCGCGCCGGCGACGCCGAGGCGCTCGCCGAAGCGCTCGCGTGGCTCGCGCCGCAGCCGCAGCCGAGCAAGGAGATGGCCGAGAGGATCGCGCCCGGGCTCGAGTCGCTCGCCGCGCTCGACGCGGCGCGCGCCGCCACGATCGCGCGCCGGGCCCTCGACGTGCTCGGCCCTCGTCATGCTCCGCTCCGTCGCGCGGTCGAGCACGTCGCGAACGTCGCGAAGGACGCCGCGCTGCGTGTCGTGCTCGGCGAGCGGTGGATCGCCGCCGGCGCGCCCGCGGCCGAGCGCGGGCCGCTCCTGCTCGAGCTCGCCGGTCATCATCGGGAGCTCGGCGACGTCGAGTCGGAGCTCCGCGCGTATGCGCGCGCGGCGCGCGAGGGCGTGAGCCTCGCATCCTGCGCGGCGCGCATCGACGAGCTCGCGAGCCACGACAAGACGCCGGACGGGGAGCTCGCGTTCCTCGAGGCGCTCGCCGACGCGCGTCTGAGCCAAGGAATGATCTCGGAGGCGGCGGACGCGTTCCGCGATTTCGGCGCCGCGCTCTGGGACATGGCGGACGATCGGCCGCGCGCCGTTCAGGCGTGGGTGCGCGGTGCGCACTGCGACTCGGTCTACGGCTACGACACGCTGCGCCGCGATCTCGCCACGTTCGCGGACGCGCAGTACGCGGTCGACTGCCTCTCCGAGCTGGTCGAGCGCGAGGCCGACCGCGTGCGCTCGGGCGTCATCGCCACGCAGGCCGCCCGAGCCGCGCTCGACGTCGGCGCGTACGGCCGCGCGCTCGGGCTGGCGAAGCTCGCGCTCGAGCGCGACCCGGGGCACGCCGATGCCCTCGAGACCGCGGAGAAGGCGTGCGTCGAGCTCGGTCGCATCCAGGAGATGTCGACGCTCTACGATCAGGTCGCGCGACGTGCGCGCGGCCGCTTCGGGCGGCGCGCCGCGCACCATCGGGCGGCGCGCTTCTTCGAGTCGGGGGGCGTCGCGATGCTGGCGCTCAAGCACGCCGCGCAGGCGTTCATCGCGGTGCCGTCGGAGGGCTCGACGCTCGGGCTCTTGCAGCGCACCGCCGCGAAGGCGCAGCGCGAGAACATCGCGGTCCGCACCATCGAGCACGTCGCCGAGCTCTCGCGCAGCCCGCAGGCGCGCGCGGCCTGGCTGCTCCGCGCCGCGAGCATGACGTCGCGCGACCTCGAGGGGACGCGCCAGCGCATGGACCTCTTGCTCAAGGCGTCCGTCCTCGTGCCGACGCCCGTCACCTTGAGCATGCTCGCGGTCGCGGCGCGCGAGATCGTCTCGCTCGCGCCGGAGGACGTCGCCGCGGTGGCGCTCCGTCTGGAGCGCGCCGGCGAGCAGCTCGCGAAGCGGCTGGAGGGACCGGACGGCGCCCGCATCGCGATCACGTTCGTCGAGATGGCGATGGAGCTGTTCACCGACGGCGAGTGGGGCTGGCGCTCGCTCGAACGCGCGATCGCCGCGGACGGTGACGTCGACGAGTACGTGCGCCTCTTGCCCCACGCGCCGGCGCTCGCACGCGCCGCCGGCTCGGCCGAGGCGCTCGAGCGGGTGACGGCCGAGGTCGAGAAGCCGTACTCCAACATCGGTCACGCGCTGCTCCGTCTCGTCGCCGCCATCGCGAAGGAGCTCGGCGATCGGGCCAAGCGCGCGAAGCTGCTCGTGCGCGCCGCGGAGAAGGAGCCGGACGACGACGCCGTCGTCGTCGAGGCCGACGATGCCGTCGCCGCGTATCCGGACCTGGCGCTCGCCGAGCGCCTCTCGAAGCGCGTCGGCGTCTTCCGCCGGACGGAGGCGCTGCGCGCGCTCGCGAAGAAGGCGATCGCCGACGGCGAGGCGAGCGTGGCGGTGAAGTACCTCGAGCGCGCGAGCGAGATCGCCACCCCCGAGCAACGCCCGGACGTCGCGAAGGAGCTGAACGACGCGCTCGTCGCCGCGGGTCGCGGCGAGGAGGCCATCTTGCGCGAGCTCGCGCGCCCCGACATGCCGAAGCCCGAGCGCGCCTTGCGTTGGGCCGAGCTCGCGCGCCTTCGCCGCGAGCACGGCGACGCCTCGGGCGCGGCCGACGCGCTCCTCCAGGCTGCGATGGAGGAGCCGACGGCAGCGCGCTGGAGGGCGGTCGAGCAGGCGGCGGAGGAGGCCGGTCGCGAGCACATCCGCGTCGAGGCGCTCCAGCACCTCGCGAAGCTCGCGCGCGTGAGCGAGTCCCGGGACGAGCAGCGCGCGGTGCTGAAGCGCCTCGCCCGGGCGGAGGGCGCACGCGGCTCGCTCGCGGCGGCGGAGGCTGCGTGGCGCGAGGTGCTCGAGCTCGATCCGAACGACTCCGAGGCAGACGTCGCCATCGAGGCGTTGCTCGTCGCGCGCAACAGCTACGACGACCTCGCGTTGCACCTCGGCGAGCGGGCGCAGCGGCTCTCGAAGAGCACGTCGGCCGACGACCGCGACAAGCTCCGCGCCGTGCGCCTTCGCCGCGCGGCGATCCTCGAGCAGCGCCTCGGGCGGCTCGAGGAGGCGTGCGCCGAGCTCGAGCAGGTGCTCCTCGAGCATCCGGGGCACCCGAGCGCGCTCCGGTGGCTCGCCGATCTCTACGAGCGCGCGGGCGAGCCGGAGAAGGCGCTGCCCGCGCTCGAGCGTCTGTTCGCGGCGGCGACCGAGGAGCTCGAGTACGTCACGATCGGCGTGCGCCGCGTGCGCGCGCTCGTCGCGGCCGGAGACGTCGCTCGAGCGCGCGTCGCGATCGCCGACCTGCTCGAGCGGGCGCCGCAGGTCATCGCGGTGGCCGAGGCGCGCGTCGAGGTGGCGCGCGCGACGCAGGATCCGACCGAGCTCGGAGACGCCCTCGAGGCGCTCGCGCGCATCTCCGTCGAGGAGCCGCGCGTGCGCAGCGAGATGCTCGTCGAGGCGGCGCAGGCGGCGGCCCGGGCAGGCGACAGCGAGCGGTCGCTCGCTCGCGCGCGCGACGCGGCGCGCCTCACGCCCGACGTCGCCGCGACGCAGCTCTTCGCGCGTGGCCTCGAGTATCGCCTGCGCGGCCCCGGCACGAGGGACGAGGCCCTCGCGACGATCGCGGCCCTCGAGCGCATCGCCTCGGAGCCGGGCGAACGCGCAGCGGAGGCGAAGGCGCCCCTCGAGCCGGAGGACGTCGCGCTGCACGCCTTCCTGCTCGCCGAGGCCGAGGACGTGGTGCACGGCCCGGACGCGGGCGTGGGCGAGGCGAGGCTCCGGCGATGCCTCGCGCAGGTCGGTGCGCAGCCGCTCGTGGCGCTCGGCCTCGCCGAGCGCGCCGCGCGCGCAGGACGTCACGAGGAGGCGTATCGCTTCTACACCGAGGCCGTGTACGGCAACCTCCTCGGCCTCCGGCGGCCCGGCCACGTCGCGATGGCCGCGGCGGAGAACGCGTGGCGTGCGGGCGACCACGCCTCGACCCAGCGCTTCCTCAACGAAGCCGCGAAGGATCCCGAGACGCGAACGGAGGCGCTCCGTCGCGTGGCGAAGGTCGCGCTCTCGCGCGACGACATGGTGAAGGCGAGGAGCGTGCTCCGCGGTCTCGCGGAGGGCCTCACCGGGCAGGATCGCGCCGAGATCCTCGCCGAGCTCGCCCGCGCGCTGCTCTCGTCGAACAACCCGTCCGAGCGCCTCGAGGGCGACCGCACGATGCGCGAGGCCATCGAGCACGCGACGCCGGAAGCCGCCGCTGCGCTCCGGGCGGAGCTCGAGGCGTTCCGCGGGCGGCCGCCGGCGCAGGGCGCGACGCAGACCGGCTCGTCGAGCCCGCCGCGCGCAATGACGCCGCCGTTCGGCACCGAGTCCACCCCGCGCGCGTCCGGTGCGGGCGCGGAGGGTGCAGCGACCGGCGGCGAGGCCGAGGTCCCGACGCGCATCGTCGCGACCCGGACCGACGAGGACGTCTCGCCAGAGGCTCCCACGAAGATCGTCTCGACGGCTCGAGAGGCCGAGCAGAAGAAGGAGGGCGAGACGCGCCGGCTCTCGGCGGAGATCCCGGGCCTGCCGAAGATCCCTCCGCCGCCGCCGGTGCTGCTCGCGAACCCGGAGGAGCCGCCGATCATGAGCGTGCGCCACCCGCCGCTCGGCTCCGATCGCCCGCCTCCGACGCAGCCCGACGATCCGCCGCGTTCGAAGTCGACCAGGCCTGCGCCGGCCGGCGGCGCCGCGCAGGAGGTGCCGACGACGCCGGCAGGGAAGGTGGCGAAGGCTCGCGCGCGGCTCGTGCACGGAGCGCGCGAGGAGGCCGAGCGGCTCCTCACGGAGGCGCTCCGCGAGGGCTCGATCGACGCCGCCGACATGCTCGATCAGCTGCTCCGCGACGAGCCTTCACGCCGCGCCGCGCTCATCAAGGTCCGGCGTCAGGCGGTGGAGCTCAATCCGGGCAGCGTTCCGCGGCTCGTCGCGCTCCGTGACGCCGCGAAGGCGGACCAGAACACGAACTACGTGCGCGCGATCGATCACGTGCTGCGCGCCTTCGACAAGTCGGCCGGGCCGCTCCCGCCTCCGCCGCTCAGCGCGCAGAACGCGCAGCCGGGCATCCTCACGCTGCTCACTCGCCACTCGCACGAGCCTGCGGGCGAGGCCTTCGGGATCGTGTGGGAAGGCGCGACGGCGGTGTTCGCGAAGACGCCCGCCGCCGCGGGCATGAGCGGGCTCGAGCGCGTCGTGCCGGGGGCGACCTCCGCGCTGTCGCGCCTGTACGAGGTGGCCCTGCGCCTGCTCGACACGCCGCGCTTCGCGTTGTTCCAGAAGCGACCGACCACCCTCGCCAAGCCGCGCCAGGGCGAGCTCTCGTTCGAGGAGGAGAACGAGCCGATCTCCGTCAAGACGGCGCTCCTCTCTCCGCCGGCGGCGATCATCTCCGGCGACACGCGCGAGGACACGAACGAGCTCCGCTGGGCGCTCGGAGAGGCGCTCTCCCGCGTGCTTCCGCAGAACGCGCTCGTCCTCGGCCTCGGCGAGGCCGAGGCGCGTTCGCTCTGGGGCGTCATCCTCGGCGCGTTCGGTCCGCCCGGGCTCGTCACCGTCGATCGCAAGGACGCGCAGCTCGCGGACATGCTCTGGCAGACGCTCGCGCCGCGGACGCAGCGGAGGCTGAAGGAGCTGCTCGCCGCCTCCGATGCCACGCCCTTCGAGCTCGTCCTCGAGCGCGCCAAGCAGAGCGGTCGCCGCGTCGGCATGTTCCTCACCGGCGACTTCGGCCACGCCGCGCGCAAGGTCCTCGAGGACTTCCCCCAGGCGAACGCGGAGGAGCTCGAGCGTCCGGGCGGTCTCGAGCGGCTCTGCGCGCAGCTCCCCTCGCTCGCCGATCTGCTCCGCCTCGCCGTGCGCCCCGAGTACGCCGACGCCCGGTGGCATCTGCCCACGCCTGCGTCGAAACGCCTCGCTTCGGGGAGGCTGCCTCCTGTGTGATGATCCGGGCCGACGACCGAGGATGATCGCGAACGGACGAAGGCACGGGACCGGGAAAGGAGCGCGCTTCGCGGCGGGTGCGTTCACGCTCTTGGTCGTGGTGTCGTCGGCGCAGGCGTGCGTCATCGCGGACCCGCCGACGGATCTCCCCCAGCTCCCGGAGACGCGCCCGACGATCCTCCGCGGGTCGGTCGTTCCGTCGGCCTCCTCCGTGCTCGGCCGCTGGCCGGACAAGTTCGTGGTCCCGGTCGAGCTCCACGACCCGCGCGTCACGTTCTGGTACGCCGCGTTCATCGACTTCCCGGGAAGGGGTGACGGGATCGACGGCGCGCCGACGCCGAGCCAGTACGAGCCGGGATCGGGATCGACGCGAGGCCGCGTCCGGACGCTCGAGATCCCCATCTCGAAGCCCTCCTCCGATCGCTGCCACGTCGTCGAGGTCGTCGTCGCGCTGCAGCTCAGCGCGGTCACCGACCCCAGGAACGCCCACACGCCCGGCGAGCCCGGCGGCGACATCGTCACGTGGTTCTACAACCCGACGGGCGATCTCTCCGGCTGTCCCGTCCTCGATGCGGGCATCGAGCCGGAGCCCGTCGATGCGGAGTCGGAGGGAGGCCCGCCGTGACGTCCGGACGGCGTCGGCCGAGCGTGCGGCGCCGGGCGTCGTGGCGGCGGCTCGCGCTGGGGGCGATCGTGGCGGCGGTCGTGAGCGCGTCTTCGTGCACGCCGATCGAGCCCCGTCCGCTCACGGACGCGCCGATGAACTCCTGCCCCGAGGCGCATCCGTGCGAGCGATACGAGCGCGGTCCGAGCTCGGTGGGCGCGCGCTGCGTCGGTGGGCGTTGCGTGGTCCGGACGGGAGGCGATCGACCGGAGTACCCGTTCTGGATCGTCGTCCACGTGCCCGACACGTCCATCTTCGCGCCGGGAAGCACGTTCGTCCTCTTCAGCGATCAGAACGGCGAGCCCGCGTTCGCCCGCCCGCCGCCCGGCGTGACCAGCCGCTGCAGCGCGCTCCAGACGCCGCCTTGCATCCAGGTCGGCGGGATCAGCTCGGTGCAAGGCGAGTACAAGGTGACGCGCCAAGCGTCGATCGACGTCGGCTATCCGGCCCCGTTGCCCGAGAACACGTCGATCCCCGTGCGCGTCGTGTACGAGCCGATGGGGAACTCCCAGCGTCCCGTGTTCGAGCCGACGCTGCCGCTCGACGTGCTCTTCGACTCGTCCGTGATGTTCGACGATCCGTCGACCGACGACGACAAGCCCGTGCCGAAGCACGTGCGGACGCTTCCGTTCGGCAGGTACCTGCGGGTCATGTACCCGCAGCCGCCCTTCGACGAGTTCTTCCCTCCGACGGCCGACGTCCAGGAGATCCGGGCGGTGAACCACGTCGACAGCTTCCTCCTCGGCGCGGCGCCGCCGGTCGGAAAGTTCCTCGACGATCTCGAGGGCACCTCGCGCGACGCCACGATCACACGCGCCGACGGTCTCGACGGGTGGCGCGTCTGGCTCGAGGACATCCCGTCGGGGCGTCGAATCTCCGTCGTACGCAAGCTGTCGGGGACGGCGGTGACCGTTCGCCTGCACACGACCGGCGAGAACCGCGGATCGGGCGGCGGCCCGAGCCTGGGCGACGACGTTCAGGCGGTCGTCGCTCCGCCGGACGACTGGGTCGCCGTCCCGCGGTTCGTGACGCGGCTCATCGGCGGCGCCGGCCTCGAGAACCTGCGCTATCCAGCGCTCCCTCCGCCGGTGACGGTCACCGGCGTGGTGGCGATTCCGGGCGAGGGGCCGACGCTCCTCGGCATCCCGTCCCGGATCACGTTCGACAGCGACGAGCTCTTGACGCTTTCCGATCAGCCGTCGTTCGTCACGTACTCGACCACGGTGGAGACGGACGACCGCGGCAGGTTCGCGACGATCCTTCCGCCGGGGACCTACTCGGCGACGATCGAGCCCGCCGAACGAACCGGCTACGCGAAGGCGCGCCAGCCCGTCGCCATCGATCGCACCGTCACGGCGCTGACGCTCCACCCGCCGAAGCGCACGCTCGTCCGTGGCCGCGCGGTGCTCACGGACGAGCGGCCGCTCTCTTCGGCCGAGGTGATCGCCGTGCCGGACGAGCCCGAGAGCGCGCAGACGCCGAAGCCGCGCCCAGGGCGCACGACGACGCTCTCCGACGGCAGCTTCGCGCTCGAGCTCGATCCGGGGCCGTACATCTTCAGCGTCGTGCCGAAGGCCGGTACGGGGTTCCCGCGCGTCGTGCGCCGCGTGGACGTTCCGGCGACGACGACCGAGCTGCCGGACATCCGCGTGCCCGCGCCGATCCGGCTCGCCTTCCGGCTGCGCGATCCCAGCCCGACGGCGAATCCGATCGTACGTGCGGTGGTGCGGATCTTCGCGGCGCTCCCGGGACGCGAATCGCGGCCGGTCGAGATCGGAAACGCCATGACCGATCGGGACGGCCTCGTCGAGATCCTGCTCGCGCAGGAGCCGCGGTGACGGGTATCCTCGCTTCGAGGCGGCAGCGAAGCGCATGCAGATCGACGACCGAATCAACCTGCTCGCGAAGGTGGCGCGCACGCCGAGCGGTGCTCGTGCGGAGGGCGAGGCGTCGAACGACCGATCGATCCTCGTGCTGGCTGCGGCGTCGTGGGGAGCGCGGCCGAAGGACGAGTCGACGGTGCCGACGGGGTTCGACCCGTTCGCGGCGGCGCTCTTCGAGAGCATCGTCGAGGGCGCCTACCTCGTCGCGACCGCGGACGGGGTGTTCGACGACGAGGAGCGGAGCACGTTCGAGCGCATCGTGACCGCCGCGTGTGGCGGCGCGGTCCCGCAGAGCCAAATCGCGGCGCTCGTCGCCGATCTCGCCGACCAGCTCGCGGAGGACGGCCTCGAACGGCGCATCCAGCGGCTCGCCGAGGGGATCCGGCGCGAGGAGCATGCGCGCGAGGTCCTGCGCATCGCGGCGCTCATCGCGCAGGCCAGTGAAGACATCAGCGAGATCGAGCGCTCGGTCCTCGGCAAGATCGCCGCCGCTTGTCACCTCGGTGAAGGCGCCGTCGACGGCGCGATCGCCGACGTGAAGGCAGCGCTCGCCTCCTGATCTCCCGCGCGGGGCCTCGGCGGTGCTCAGCGCCTCCGTTGCTTCGACCAGCGCCGTCGGGGCTTGGCCTTCGCGGGCGGCGCGGGACGCGGCGCGAGTTCGCGCGCTTCGGGCTCGAGCGGCGAGAGCGTCTCTTCGGCCGCCCGCGCCATGTGCGCCCTCGTGGCGCCGGCGTGCGGTGTGCCCGTCGCCGCGACGAAGAGGCCGGCGAGGCCCGGCGCCACGAGCACGGCGGCGGCCGCGAGCATCCACGCTCGGAGCCTTCGTGCACGCGCCGTACGTACGTCGGGCGCCGGCCTCTCGCACGTCGAGGGCATCTCCGGCTGCGAGTCGACGTCGGGCTCGGCGGCCAGCACGACCGGCGCGAGCGACGTGCTCGGAGCCTGCGAGCTCGACGCGATCTCCTCCGCGGACGCCGGAGAGAGGGCGGGCCATCGATCCGTCGAGACGATCGAGGGCAATCGTGCGACCGACGGCACGAACGGGGGCTCGGAAGGAGCGAGCCCGCGCAACGTCGACGGCGGCGGCGGGATGCACGGGGCCGTCGGCGCGGGTGACCGAGGGTCGAGCGGGGACGGGGACGGCTCCTCGATCTCCTCCACGACCGGCGGGCGAGCCGTGCGCTCGGTGTCCCCGTCGGTCCAGAGCGGCGAGGGCTCGGGACGCGCAGGACGGTACGCGCGGTCGAACGAACACTCCCACGCTTCGAAGGCCTCGTCGTCCCACTCCTCGAAGCGGAGACGAGGCTTCACCCCGCTCTCGAGCGCAGGGCGCGAGGTCGCGTCGCGATCGTCGTCTCGGGCGTTGTCATTCGTCGACAGCATCGAGCCACCTTCGATGATTCGAGTCCTCTGTGAGTGAGGTGGCGGCGACTCACCCCCTGCACGCGGTTTCGCCGAGTTCACCGACCACGACCCTCCGATCGCCGAGACGCCTGCACGTCGCATTCCGATCTGCCCCAATTGTCCGAGTGATCTCGCGATGTCGTGGCGCTGAAAACGCGCAGTGTCGTCGACGTCTCCATCGCGTCGAACGCGCTGGCAGACTCGGCGTTCTGCGCTAAGGAGTGGGAAGCTCGGGCCTCGTGTATCGACGTCGTTCGGCGCGCGCTCCGGCGACCCTGGCGCTCCCGGCGCGGCATTGATAAGGGGCGCGCCCGTGCCCGCACTGAAAGGCTCTCTCACGTACGCGCGCTTCTTCGTAGAGGGCGAGCTGCCCGACGACTTCCGCGAGCGCTTCATGCGCTCCATCCGGCTCCGTGCGATGCGGCCGCTCGAGCCCGACGACGAGGAGCTCGAGCGCAGTGGCTGGACGAAGATCGGCGAGCCGTTCGTCGTCGACCTCGATTACGAGGACGTCTTCTTCAACGAGTACGTCGTGCTCGGGTTCCGAACCGATCGCTGGGTCGTCCCGGCCCCGGTGCTGCGCGCGCGCGTCCGCGAGGCCGAGGCCGCCTACCTCGAGAAGAAGGGGCGCGAGCGCCTGTCACGCAAGGAGAAGCAGGAGATCAAGCAGCTCGTCTCGCGAAAGCTCCGGCGGAGCACGACGCCGCGGTCGACGATCGTGGACCTCTCCTGGTCGCTCGGGGAGGGGATCGTCCGCTTCTTCTCGCACTCGCAGAAGACGGGTGCGTCGATGATGGAGCTCTTCAAGAAGACGTTCGGGCTCACCCTGATCCCCGAGTCGCCGTACACGCTCGCCGCGCGCATCGGCCTCGATCGCGCGCAGCAGGCGGCGTGGGAGAACCTCGAGATGACCTGGCTCGGCGAGGACGCGCCGGTGCGGCTGCACGACGAGGCCGCGGAGGAGGAGGAATGAGCACGTCGATCGTCGACTCTTCGCTCGGGTCGGGGCGGACGAACCTCGCCGACCGCATCGAGCTTCGGCGCTTCGTCGGTCGCGAGCTCTTGCTGTGGCTGTGGTTCGAGTCGGAGCTGTTCGACGCGACGCTCTCGACGAAAGAGCACGGCTCGTTCGGCCTCTGGGTCGAGGGCCGGCTCGTGCTCGACGAAGGGAAGGAGTCGACCACCATCAAGGGCACCGCGCCGGGGATGCACCGCGAGGCGAAGGAGGCGCTCTTGCGCGGGAAGATGCCCGAGCGCGCAGGCCTGCACCTCGCGTTCGGCGATCACGACTGCAAGCTCACGCTCCGTGGCGAGACGCTCGCCTTCGCCGGCCTCGTCCCGCCGAAGAAGAAGACGGAGGCCGAGGAGCCTGTGCTCGACGCTCCGCCGCCGCCGAGGCGCAAGAAGAAGGCGGAGGAGGCGCCGGTGGACGCGGCCCACGAGACCTTCTACGAACGCATGTACTATGCACGCGATGTGGAGGGCCTCGTCATGGCGCTCTACCGCGACTTCCTCGCGCTTCGTCTCTCGCCGGTCTGGGACAGCCACGTCGTCCCGGCGCTCGAGGCATGGGTCGCCGGCGAGGAGGTCGACGTCGATCGCTACCGTGCCGCGCGCGATCGCGTCGTCGCGCGCGCGGGGAAGCGGAGCTGACCGGCGGCATCCACGCGGGCGAGCTCAGCTCGAGCCGCCCGCCTGACGCGCCATCCGGAACAGCTCGGCCTCGGCGTCTCGACCCGCGGCGCGCGCGTCGGCCTCGAGCTTCTCGAGGACCTCGCGATGCCGCGGGAGCAGCTCTGCCCGTCGCTCGGGCGGAGCCTCCTCGAGGCGCGCGGACAGGAGAGCGAGGAGGTCGAGGCTGCGCCCCAGACGCGTGAGTCGCACGCAGAGCTCGTCGACGACGGCGTCGTTCGTCGGATCGGCCTGGAGCTTCCTCGTGAGCGCTTCGACCGCCGCCTCGTCCTCCTCGGGCGAGCTCGCCGGTCCCGGCGGGGACGGGGCGGATGGCGCCGCGGGAGGCTCGCTCGGCGGCGCGGCCAGCGTCTCGCGCAGGCGCGCCTGTTCGTCGCCTTCCGTGGGCGCGGGCATGGTCACGCGGTCGCGTACGGCCTCGTCGGGTTCGACCGCGATGCGGACGTCGGCGCCGACCGGCTCGGGCCGGATCTTCGCGGCGCGGGCGATGCGCTCCGAGATGGAGCGGTAGCGCGCGCCGATCTCGGGATCGGTGGGGGCGATCGCGAGCGCGGCGGCGAGATGCGCCTGCGCGAGCGCGAGCTCCCCGCGGCCTTCTTCGAAGCTCGCGGCCTCCGCGAGCCAGGGCAGGGCGGAGGGCTCGCGGCCGGCGCGTTCGCGGAGGCGCGCCCAGGCGAGCGTCGCGCCCGCGACGTCCCCGAGGGCGGCGCGGAGTCGTCCCTCGAGGCCGCGTGCGTCGATCGCCTCGGGCGCCTCGTCCGGGATCGCGCGCAGCCGTGCGACGGCGGCGGGGCGATCGCCGAGGACCTCCGCGAGCACGCGCGCGAGCTCGAGGTCCATCCAAGCCGTCGGAAGCGGCGGGACGCGCGCGTTCGCGAGGTCGATCGCGCGCGCGAGCAGCGCAGCGCCGCGAGCGCCGCGACCTTCGCGGGCGATGGCGGCGCCGAGCCCGGCGAGCGTCTCGGGATCGTCGGGCCGGTAGAGGAGCGCGCGCTCGTAGAGCAGGGCTGCGTCCGAGCCGAGGCCGCGCGACCGGTACACGTCGCCCGCGCGCCGGAGCACCTCGTAGCGCTCGCGCGGGCCGATCGCGAGCGCCTCGAGCTCCTGGAAGTCGGCGCGCGCGTCGGCGATGCGACCTTGCGAGAGGCGGCGTGCGGCGCGCTCCCAGCGGAGCTCCGCGATCGTCGGTGCGCGGGCGATCGCCGCGTCGAGCCACGCGAGCGCGTCGGTCGGATCGGACGCGAGCGCGGCCGCGCGCGCGTACGCGAGCGCCGCGACGGCGGCGGACGGATCGCGCTCGCCCTCGCGGAGCAGGGCCGCGATGGCGCCCGCGGTGTCACCGGCCTCGACGAGCAGGTCGCCGAGCAGACAGCCGAGGTAGGCGGGGCGGTCGGCCGCGCGCAGCGTCGCGACGGCCGCCTCGGCGCGCCCGCCGACGTGCGCGTCGACCTCCGCGATGCGCCGGGCGATCTGGGGGTGGCAGGGCGCCCGCTCGAGCGCCTGGAGATCGAGCCGGCGCGCCCGCTCGAAGTCGCCGGCGAAGCGCGCGTCGTCGGACGCGCGCGTGAGGAGCGCGGCCTCGTTCGCGAGCGTGGCCGCCTGCGGAATCGCCGGGGCCGCCGGCGTGCGCGAGAACGGCAGGAACAGGACGCCGTCGCTCTCTCCCGAGCCGGCGAGCACGACGTCGCCTCCCGCCGGCGCGCGCATGCCTGCGTCGGGGAGCAGGGCGCGCGCGAGGCGCTCGGCGGCGCGCGCGACGACGAAGCGGGCTCCCTCGCGTTTCGCCACGTCGCCGAGGAGCCGCGAGGTGGCGCGGATGGCGAGCGCGGTCGCGGGGCCGGGCAGGTTCGCGCCGCGCGCCGAGTGCGTCACGATGGTGAGCTCCGGGTCGGCGACGAGCGCGAGCTCGAACGCGAGCGCGCTCGGTGGGCGGCCGCGATCGGTGGAGAGGATCGTGACGGTCGCGCCGAACGCGCGCGGGGCGATCGTGATCGAGCACGGCCCTGCGCCGAGGAGGCCGCGCAGCCGCGGCTCGGCCCAGCGCGCGGCGCGTCGCGCGTCGAGCTCGACCGCGATGCGCTCGAGCTCGCCGCGGCGGTGCCGGAACTTCGCGACGCCGCCGGTGACGTCGAACGGGAAGCGGACCTGCGGGAGCCGCACGACGAGCTCGACGATGTCGAGGCACTCGAGCGTGGCTCGTCGGGCGAGCTCGATGCCGAGGCCGTCCTTGCCGATGGCGAGGCGCAGCTGGATCGAAGGCCCTTCGCGGTCGACGGCGGGCTCCGCGAGCGGACGCTCTCGCGCGGGCGACGAAGACGGCGGTCCCTTGCCGGCGAGGCGGCTCACGGGTCGGATCGTACGACGTCCGCGCGCGATGAAGAAATCGGCGGCCATGCCGGCCGAGGCCGCCGGCGGCGCCGTGCCGTACCGCTCGACGCCCCGCCCGAGTCGTGTAGAGGATGCCGTCCGGATGAGCGAGCGAGCGCTGGACGACGGCCAGGAGCCCGTACGGCACGGCGAACGACCCCTGACCGTCGACGACGTGCTCGGGCCCGGCTCGCCGCTCGCGCGGCGCCTCTCCGGCTACGAGCTCCGCGAGGGACAGCTCGAGATGGCCCGGGCCGTCCATGCCGCGCTCGAGCGCGACGAGCACCTGTTCGTCGAGGCCGGCACGGGCACCGGCAAGACGTTCGCGTATCTCGTCCCCGCGATCCTCTCCGGCCGCAAGGTCGTCATCTCCACCGCGACGCACGCGCTGCAGGAGCAGATCTTCGAGAAGGACCTGCCCTTCGTGCGCGAGGTGTTGGCGGAGCACGGGGTGCCGTTCCGTGCCGCCTTGATGAAGGGCTTGTCGAACTACCTATGCAAGCGGCGGCTGTCCGAGCGGCTGAGGAGCGGCGAGCGCGTCGACGCCGACCTCGCGATGATCGAGCGCTGGGCGAGCGAGACCGAGACCGGCGATCGCGCCGAGCTGGCGACGCTCGGCGAGGGGGCGCCGGCGTGGCGCGACGTTCAGTCGAGCACGGACACGCGCATCGGCGCTGGCTGCCGGTGGTTCGACGAGTGCTTCGTGACGAGGATGAGGCGGGAGGCCGAGGCCGCCCAGATCGTCGTCGTCAACCACCACCTCTTCTTCGCCGACCTCGCGCTCAAGACGGGGAAGAACGGCGGCTACGGCGGTGCGATCCCGCCGTACGACGCCGTCGTGTTCGACGAGGCGCACCAGATCGAGGCCGTCGCCACGGACTTCTTCGGCGTGCGGGTGTCGAGCGCGCGGATCGATCGGCTCTTGTCCGATGCGCGCCGGGCGATCGCGTCCGCGCGCATCCTCGACTCGCGGTCGATGCAGATCGTCGACGACGTCGAGGCGGCCGCGCACGCGTTCTTCAAGTCGTGGCGTACCGCCTCCGCCACGGGCGACGCGCGCCGGCTTCTCGCTCCCTCCGAGTGGACGCCCGAGCGCCGCACGGCGACGGCGCGCCTCGACGTCGCGCTCGAGGCGCTCGTGACGCTGGCCCTCGCGTTCGACGAGGACGACGCGATGGCGATGATCGCCCGCCGGACGGCGGACCTCCGCGCCGACCTCGCGCGGGTGCACGCGAGCGCGACGGAGGAGCGCGTCGAGCGCCACTGGGTGCCGGACGAAGAGCTCGACGTCGAGCCTCGATCGGGCGCTCTCGGCTCGGCGGCATGGCAGCACCCGCATCGCGAGCTGCTCCTGCGGAAGGCGATCGAGGGCTTCGCGGGAGGCGTCGCGTGGCTGGAGGAGCGCGAGCGCTCGGTCTCGCTCTGCGCGAGCCCCGTCGATCTCGCGCCGATCCTGCGCGAGCGCCTCTTCGACCGCGTGGCGAGCGTGATCTGCACGAGCGCGACGCTCGCGACCATGACGCACGCCGGCCCGAGCTTCCACTTCGCGCGCAGCAGGCTCGGGGCGCTGCCGGAGACCGCGGAGCTCGTCGTCCCGTCGCCGTTCGACTTCGCGTCGCGGGCGGCCCTCTACGTCGCGGAGGATCTGCCGGAGCCGGGGGCGCCGGGCTTCGACGAGGCGTGCGCGGCGCGCGCGCGGGAGCTCGCGGACATCACCGGCGGCGGCGCGTTCGTGCTCTGCACGTCGAACCGTGCGATGCGGACCATCCATGCCGCGATCGCGCGCGACCGCGGGCGCAGCGGGCCGGTCCTCGTCCAGGGAGAGGCGCCGAAGCACGTGCTCCTCGATCGCTTCCGTGCCGCCGGGGACGCGATCCTGGTGGCGACGATGAGCTTCTGGGAGGGCGTCGACGTGCCCGGACGCGCGCTGCGGCTCGTCGTGATCGACAAGATCCCGTTCGCGGTCCCGACGGACCCCGTCGTCGCGGCGCGGTCGGCGAAGATCGAGGCCGAGGGCGGCAACCCCTTCATCCAGTACGCCGTGCCCGCCGCGGCGATCACGCTCAAGCAGGGATTCGGCCGGCTCATCCGGACGAAGAAAGACGCCGGGATCGTTGCTCTTCTCGACAGGCGTGCGGCGAAACGCGGCTATGGCCGCGCGCTCCTGGAGAGCCTGCCCCCCGCCCGGCGCGTCCGGACCCTCGACGCGGTCCGCGATTTTTGGGCCTCGATCGACTAAGGAGGGAACCCCATTCCAAGGAGCGAACGATGAGCGAGATCACCGCAGTGCTGGCACGCGAGATCCTGGACTCGCGAGGCAACCCCACCGTCGAGGTCGAAGTGCAGACGGCGAGCGGCCGCGGCCGGGCAGCCGTCCCGAGCGGCGCTTCGACAGGTGAGCACGAGGCGATCGAGCTCCGCGACGGCGACAAGAAGCGCTACCTCGGCAAGGGCGTTCTCAAGGCGGTCGACAACGTCAACCAGACGCTGGGACCGGCCATCATCGGCGTCGACGCGCTCGATCAGGCCGAGGTCGACAAGATCCTCCGCGAGGCCGACGGGACGTCGAACAAGTCGAAGCTCGGCGCCAACGCGATCCTCGGCGTCTCGATGGCGGTCGCCCGCGCGGCCGCGGACGTCGTGGGCCTGCCGCTCTGGCGTTACCTCGGCGGCGCCAACGCGCGCGTCCTGCCGACGCCGCTCATGAACGTCCTGAACGGCGGCACGCACGCCGACAACGGGCTCGAGATCCAGGAGTTCATGATCGTTCCGAGCGGCTTTTCGGACTTCCCGAACGCGCTCCGCGCGGGCGCCGAGGTCTTCCACGCGCTCAAGAAGCACCTGAAGGACCGCGGCATGGTCGTGGCCGTCGGTGACGAGGGCGGCTTCGCTCCGCGTCTCGAGTCGAACGAGGCCGCGATCCAGGCGCTCGTCGCCGCCATCGAGGCCGCGGGCTACCAGCCGGGGAAGGACTTCCACATCGCGCTCGACGTCGCCGCGAGCGAGTTCTTCGACAAGGACTCGAAGAAGTACACGTTCGACAAGAAGCCGATCAGCGGCGCCGAGCTCGTCGGGATCTACGAGAAGCTCGCGTCGACGTATCCGCTCGTCTCGATCGAGGACGGCTGCGCCGAGGACGACTGGGAGACCTGGAAGCTGCTCACCGACAAGCTCGGCAAGAAGGTGCAGCTCGTCGGCGACGACCTGTTCGTGACCAACGTCGAGCGGCTGCGGCGCGGCATCGAGGCCGGCGTCGCGAACGCCATCCTCGTGAAGCTGAACCAGATCGGCTCCGTCACGGAGACGTTCGACGCCATCCGTATGGCGCACGAGGCGGGCTATCGCGCCATCATCAGCCACCGCTCCGGGGAGACGGAGGACACCTTCATCGCCGACCTCGCGGTCGCCACGAACGCGGGCCAGATCAAGACGGGGAGCCTGTCGCGATCCGACCGCGTGGCAAAGTACAACCAGCTCTTGCGCATCAACTTCGAGCTCGGCGTCGGCGCGGTGTACGCGGGTCGCAGCCCGTTCGTGCGCCGCTGAGGCTCGTGCGGCCCTCGTCGGCGGACGGCCCGGCTCGCGCCGGGCCGTCTCCGGGCCGTGCGCAAGAAAACACGGGAATTTCCGGCCGAGATGGAGCCCGGACCGCCGAATCGCCGGCTCCTGGACACGGGGAGGGGACCCGAAGAGGAAATGGCCTTTTTTCCCCGCGTTTGTGTAACCTGAGAGTTGGCGTTCCGGCCCGATGAAGACGATCGAGGAGCTTCTCAAGAACCTCGCCCGCCCCGAGGTGCTCGAGTTCGGGCTCGTGACCAATCGGCTGCCGAGCGTGAACATCGGCGGCAAGTTCGAGCCGGTCGACGACGAAGCTCCGAGCACCGAGCGTCTGATGCAGATGCTCGTCACCATGGGCGGCAGCCGGTACGTCGATTCGCTGAGCGACAAGCCGGTCCAGTGGACGACGCGCCTCGAGGGCGTCGGCGTGATCGCGGTGGCCGCGATCATGCGCAAGGACATCGTCCAGGCGCGCTTCACGGTGGCGAAGCGCGAAGGGCCGAGCGCGCAGAAGGCGAGCACGGGCCAACAGCCGGCCGCGGCTCGCGCGTCCGAGAAATCGGTCGCCGCCACGCCCGCGCACTCCGCGCGCACGTCCCAGCCGATGCAGAGGACGGAGAGCCGCGCGATGCCGGCGCCATCGCCGTCGCCTCAGCCGGTCTCGACGAAGGCGCAGCCCGCGAGCGGAGCCCAGCCGCAGGCGCAGCCGGCGTCCTCTCAGTCCCGCATCGCGCCGTCGGCGGGAGCACCCTCGTCGGCGTCGATGCCGGCGGGCAAGCAGGTGCCGGTGCAGGGGCAGAGCCTCAAAGGAGGCCCGAGCGGCGGCCCGGCCTCGACGGGAGCGACGCCGGCGGCGCGGCCGGTCGGCGCTCCGAGCACGAGCACGCCGGCAGCGGCGCCCGTCCCGCCGCCGCCCGAGGACGAGTGGGACGACGACGACGAGCCGACGCTCCAGACGCTCTCGCCGCCCGTCGCGGGACGGCCGGGCGTGCCCGAGCCGCGTCCGAAGCCGGCGCGCAGGCCGGAGGACGTCGCGCGAGAGGCCGAGGAGCGCGCGGCGCGGGAGAAGGCTGCGCAGGAGCGCGCTGCCGCCGAGCAACGCGCGGCCGAGCAGCGTGCCGCCGAGCAGCGTGCCGCCGAGCAGCGTGCGGCGGCGGAGCGCGCGGCGGCGGAGCGTGCGGCCGCTGAGCGTGCCGCGGCGGAGCGAGCCGCGGCCGAGAAGGCTGCAGCGGAGAAGGCAGCGGCGGAGCGGGCCGCGGCGGAGAAGGCGGCGGCGGAGCGGGCCGCGGCGGAGAAGGCAGCGGCGGAGCGTGCGGCTGCAGAGCGCGCGGCCGCGGAGGCCGCGCGGATCCGCGAGCAGCGAGCGGCTCAGGAGCGGCAGGCGAGGGAGCGCGCGGCCGCCGAGGCGCAGCGGGCCAAGCAACAGCAGCCCATCACCGGGCCGCGACGCATCTCGACGCCGACGTCGGTCGATGCCGTGGACGTCGAGATCACGACCCGCGATGGCGGGGCGAAGGGCGACGCGGTCTCGATCGACGTCGACTTCGACGACGGGGGCGAGCGGACCATCACCGGCCTCGCGCCCGAGCCCAACGTCCAGCCGGCGCTTGCGGCGCAGCCTCGCGCGGGTGCGGCTGCTCCGGCGATCGTGCCGGAGAAGGATCGTCCGAAGGTCGATCCATCCGCGTCGATCGATTCGTTTCTCGCGATGGCGGTCGCCGCGCGGGCGAGCGACTTGCACCTCGTCGCCGGCCGGCCCGTCCTTCTTCGCGTCGCGACGGACCTCTTGCCGCGCACGCAGTCGCTCACGGCGGAGCACGTCGAGCGCATCACGAAGGAGATCGTCCCCGCGCGTCTGCGCGACGTGCTCGAACGCGACGGCTCGTGCGAGTTCGCGGTCGAGCATCCGACGCACGGCCGGTTCCGCGTCAACGCGTCCCGCCAGCGCACCGGCTACAAGCTCAACATGCGGGTCATCCCGCGCGAGCCGCCCACGATGGCCGCGCTCGGCTTGCCCGCCGCGATCGCGGGCGCGCTCCGCCACCAGCGCGGGCTCGTCCTCGTCACGGGGCCGGCGGCGCACGGCAAGTCGACGACGCTGGCGGCGCTCGTCGACCACATCAATCGCGAGAGCGCGCGCCACATCATGACGATCGAGGAGCCGATCGAGCACGTGCACCCTCGCAAGCGGAGCCTCGTGAGCCAGCGCGAGATCGGGCTGCACTGCCGGTCGAAGGTGGAGGCGATCCAGGCGACCCTCCGCGAGGACACCGACGTCCTCGTGATCAGCGAGATGCGCGACGCCGAGACGCTCCGACTGGCGCTCGCCGCCGTCGAGAGCGGTCGCCTCGTGCTCGGTGCGATGGCCGTGCCCAGCGCGGCGAAGGCGATCGACCGCATCCTCGAGCTGTTCACGCCGGCGGAGCTCCCCGCGATCCGATCGAGCCTCGCTTCGGCCCTCCGGCTCGTCATCGGTCAGCGTCTCGTGCCGAGCGCCGACCGCACCCGGCTGTACGCCGCGGTCGAGCTCCTCCCGTGGTCGATCGCCCTCTACGGCATCGTCCGCGAGGGGCGGACGCACCAGATCCCGAACCTGCAGCAACGCGGGAAGCCGCTCGGCATCCTGCGCCTCGACGAGTCGCTGGCCGAGCTCGTCCGCACGAACAAGGTGACCCTCGAGGTCGCCAAGCAGTTCGCCGAGTCGCCGGCGGATCTCGAGACCCAGGCCGCGCGCTCGGCGGCGGCCGTGCAGACGAGGAAGTGACGTGGCCATCATCGATGGGCTCATCGAGGACCTGATCAAGCGCGGCGGGAGCGATCTGCACCTCGCCGTGAATCAGCCGCCCACCGCGCGCGTGCGCGGCGAGATCGTCACGCTGCGCGAGGGCGCGCTCGCCGCGAAGGAGCTCGAGGAGATGCTCCTCGAGCTGGTCACGCCTCCGCAGCGTGCGCGGCTCGCCGCGGACCTCGGTCTCGAGCTCGCCTACGACTACCGAGACGTCGCTCGCTTCCGCGCGACCTACTACGTGAAGCACCCCGGCATCGCGGCCGCGTTCCGGCTCGTGCCGCCCCGCGTGCCGTCGCTCACGGAGCTCGGGTGCCCCGAGCTCATCCATCGTCTCGCGGAGCGTCGCAGCGGGCTCGTCGTCGTGGCCGGTCCGGTGTCGAACGGCAAGACCACGACGACCGCGGCGATGATCGATCACGTCAACAAGACGCGCGCCTGCCACGTCCTCACGATCGAGCAGCCGATCGAGTTCGTCCACGAGCCGGCGCGGGCGCAGATCACGCAGCGCGAGGTCGGGACGCACGTGCCGACCTTCGCCGCCGCGCTCCGCAACGCGGCGCGCGAGAACCCGGACGTCGTCTTCGTCTCCGAGCTCTCCACGCGCGAGGACGTCGAGCTCGCCCTGCGTCTCGCGAACGAGGGAGTGCTCGTACTCACGAACGTCCCCACGAGCGGTGCCGCCGCGACGATCGAGCGTCTCGTCAGCACGTTCGAGCCGGAGGCCCAGCCCCGTGCGCGGGCGCTCGTCGCCGAGTGCCTGGCGGGCGTCGTCGTGCAGCACCTCGTCCGCTCGGGCGACGGCAAGAGGGTGGCCGTCCACGAGATCCTCGTCGGCACCCCCGCGATCGCGTCGCTCGTGCGCGAGGGCAAGACGGATGCGCTCGTCGAGGCGATCCGCAGCGCGGACGGGCAGGGGATGCAGTCCCTCGACGCGGCGCTCGAGCGCCTCCTCGCGGCAGGGAAGCTCACGGCCGAGGCCGCGCTCGAGCGCGCGATCGACAAGGAGGCCTTCGCGCGCATCGTGGCCCGTACGCGGCCGGACCTCGTGGAGCCGGCGCCCGCAGAGTAGGGCGGACCTTCAGCGCTCGGCGGCGAGCCTCGCGCGGAGCGCCGCGGGGTCGGGTACGGTCAGCCGATCGGCCTCGACGTCGAGGACGAGGCCGTAGCGCGCGACGACGCCGAAGAGCGCGACCGGCGGGACGCCGAGCTGCTGCTCGATCTCGGTGGCGAAGGCGCGGAAGCGCAGGAAGCGCCCACCCTGGCCGTCGTCCTCGCCCCACGTCATCACGTGCATCAAGACTTGGTTCGCGAGGTGCCGAGGGCTCGGCGCCGCCGCCAGGGTCACGCGCTCCCGCGTGTCGATGTCGCGGAAGCGTGAGGCGAGCGACTTGAGCAGGCGCGCCATCCATGGCTTGAGCGCGGCGAGCTCCTGCTCGAGGACGTGCGAGGTCACGACGAGCACCGTGGTCGGCTCGAGGGCGACGACCGTGGCCGTACGCGGGCCCTCCGTGAGGATCGCCATCTCGCCGAAGACGTCGCCGGGGCGATAGGTCTGGAGCGTCCGCGGACCGTTCGGCGTCTCCTTGCGGACCTCGCAGCTCCCTTCGACGAGGATGTACGCGGCGTCCCCGGGCTCGCCTTCGCGGACGATGATCTCGCCCGGGGCGTACGAGCGCCGCGGGAACTCCGCGCCGCCGCGCATGAACTTCACGAGGTCGTCCTTCAGCGCCGCGACGGTCGGGTACCGATCCTTCGGGTCCTTCGCCATCGCGCGCATCACGATGCGGTCGAGCTCGAGCGGGACCGCGGCTTCGCCGGCGACCTCGCGTGGGCTCGGGAAGTCGGCGGCGACGGCGCGCGCGAGCGTCTCGACGCGATCGCCGCCCGCGTGCGGCGGACGGCGGGTGAGCACCTCGTAGAGCGTCGCGCCGAGCAAGAAGACGTCCGAACGCACGTCGAGCCTCCGGCGATCACCGCGCGCCTGCTCCGGGGACATGTACGACGGCGTGCCGATGATCGAGTTGTCGGTGCTCGTCTCGTCGAACGGCGCTCCGTCCGCCACGGCTGCCTTCGGGGGCTCGCGCTGGGAGTCGGGCGTCGCGGCCGGTATGGCGCCCGGCGGGGGGATCAGGCGCGCGATGCCCCAGTCCATCAGGAAGACCTGACCGAACTCGCCGACCATGACGTTGGCCGGCTTCACGTCGCAATGGATGACACCGCGGCTGTGCGCGAACGCGAGCGCGTCGCAGACCTTCACCACGACGTCGAGGAGCATGTACAGCGTGCCCGTGTCGAGCACGCCCCGCGGGAGGGCGCGGATCATGTCCGCGAGGGTCTGTCCCTCGACGAGCTTCATCGCGAAGAAGAGCTGGCCGTCCTCGCGCTCGCCGAGGTCGTAGACCGGAACGATGTGCGGGTGATCGAGCAGACCCGTCAGCCGCGCCTCGCGGAGGAACATCCGGACCGCGGCCTCGTCGGTCCGAAGGTACGGGTGGAGCGTCTTGATCGCGATGCGCCGGTCGAGCGCGCGATCGATGGCGATGTCGATCGTCCCCATTCCGCCCGATGCCACGCGGGACTCGAGCTCGAGTCGCTCGGCGGGCGGCTTCTTCACGTGCTCGAGCAGATCGGCGACGGTCGCCGCCGAGGGCACGATCCGACCCTGCTGCCTCGCGAGGACGGACGGAGAGACGGACCCCGCCGTGTCCGGCGGCCCGGGATGGAACGAGTCGAGGGGCAGCGACGCGCGCCTGTCGGAATCGTCGCTCGTCGAGGGAGGCGGCGGGGCGATGAGCGCGATCGTCCTGTCGAGACGCGGCTGCGCGGGCATCCGCTCGGAGCTCGGTGCGGGTCCGGCGCCGTCCTCGGGGCTGTCTGCGGTGGGCCTTCGGTCGTCGTTCATACGCGTCGCGCGTATCTCCGGAAGTCGGCGGCGATGCCGCGGGCGAGCATCATCGCCACGCTCATGATGGGCAACTGCGAGTTTACGCCGATGCTCGTCGGGAGCACGCTCCCGTCGCACACGAAGAGGTTCTCGACCGCCCAGGTCTCGCCGGTGGGCTTGACGACCCCGGCCTCGGGCGTGACGGCCATCTTCGCGGAGCCGAGCGGGTGGAACGCCATGCACTCGATGCGACGGGCCGGGAGCCTGTCCTCGAGGAGGAAGTCGAGCTCTTTGTCGTTCTTGATGGTGGGCGACCCGAAGACGGGGACGAGCACCTCCTTCGCGCCCGCCGCGAACGCCATCCGAGCGAGGATGTGGATGGTCTTGAGCAGCCGAGCCTTGTCGCGCTTGGCCATGCGGTAGAGCACGAGCGGCTCGCGCGAGATCCAGCGGCGGACCTGCCCGCCGCCCTCGTCGTGGACCATGCCTCCGAAGAAGGCGAGGTTCGGCATCCGCTTCACGAGGCGACGGTGCTCCCTGCCGATGCCTGGGAATGCCGCGGCGAGGACGTTCACGGCGCTGTAGACGCCGTTGAGCCAGATCCCTTCATCGAGGAAGTGATCGGTGTAGACGCTCTGGAGCGCGCCGTCCCAGCCGTCGACCTCTTCGTCGAAGAGCGCCCCGATGCGGACGGCGGGGTGGAGTGTGAGGTGCCGGCCGATGTGAACGGAGTCGAGGCCGCTCTGCCGGAGGAGCACGGGCGTGTGCATCGACCCGCACGCCACGACGACGATCTTCGCTCGCACCTCGAAGCGCACGCGTGGCTCGCCGGTGACCCCGTCGAGGAACCGCCCGCGGACGCCGCGGGCGCGGCCGCCGCTCACGTCGATGCGCTCCACGAGCGCGTCGGAGACGATCGTCGCGCCGTGCGCGACGGCGTCCGGCAAGAACGAGACGTCGACGCTCATCTTCGCGCCGTGCGGGCAGCCGAAGTTGCAGCGCCCGGCGCCGCGACACCCTTTCGTGTTGCGGCGTATGGTCTTCATCGGGATCCCGAGCTTGGACGCGCCCTCGACGAAGAGCTCGGTCGCGCGCGACCGCATGTGGACGGGCACGTCCTCGACGTGGGTGATGCGCTCGACCTCGGTGAAGAACGGGTCGAGGCCTTCGGGCGTCATCCGCTCGAGCCCGAGGTCCCGGCTCCAGACGTGCAGCACCTCCTCGGGGATGCGGAAGCAGACGGCGCCGGTGAGCACGCTCGATCCGCCGACGCACTTGCCGGCGAGCAGGCTGATGAGCGGCGTGTCGCCGAGCCCGAGCGCCACGGACATGCCGGCCTCACGGCTCATGCGCCGGAAGGAGTGCGACGGGGGCATCGCGCCGTACTCCTCGGGCGCGTAGTGCCCGCCCTCTTCGAGGACGATGACCGACCGACCGTCGCGCGCGAGCTCCCGCGCGAGCACGGCGCCTCCCGCGCCGGAGCCGACGACCACCACGTCGGCGGACGCCGTGAACGGCGCCGCGAGCTCGCGTCCGCGAATCACGGGCAGGCGCGACGCCCGCGCGCCCGCCGCGATCGCCCCGTGGGTCGGCTCGTTCACGGTGACACCTCGTTCTTCGACGGCGCGGGTCGGGCGGCGACGGGCGAGGCGTCGTCGAGCATCGGCAACGCAGGGCCGCGCTTCCATCGCCGTCGCTCCGGTCCGGGGTAGCCGATCGCCCTCTGCTCGTCTGGGTGCTCGTAGAAGAGCATCGTGAGCACGGTCTTGTACGCGACCACGAGCAACGGGAGCTGCCGCACCTTCGATCGCTCGAGCCGCTCCAGGTGCGCGATGCGCTCGTCGACGGTCATCGCGTCGAACGGTCGCAATCGGAAGAAGAGGAGCGGCGACCAGCGGATCGCGAAGAGCATCACCCGGAGGCCGAAGCGGAGCGTCTTGCTCGCCGGGCTGATGAAGGCGTCCACTTCGTCGACGAAGGCGTCGAGGCGCTCGGCCGAGACCTCTCCGTCGGGCGAGAACATCGCCTCGGCGAGCGCGCGGACGACGAGACGGTCGTCACCTTTCAGCGTCGTGCGCTGGAAGTCCTTCGTGACGAGGTTCGGCAGAGGCGCGGCGCTCAACGGCCCGCGAGTATAGCCGTCGGATGGCGGGCGTGGGGCGGCAGAGCGGCGATGACGGGGCTACGACGGGGACGGCGCGGCCGGAGCCGTGTCCGCGTGTTCGAGCACGAGCACGAGCCGATCAGAAGAACGCGCCGGACGGATCGACCGGGAGTCGCTTGCCGGCGGGCCAGATCAGGTAGGTCGTGCCGAGCGAGCGCTGCCAGGCTCGGGTGAGCTGTTCACGGTCGTACGTCACGCGGACCGTCGCGTCGCTGCCGAAGGCCGGATCGTTGCAGACGACGTCGCCGCTCTCGGTGAAGCCGCGGACGACGAGGATGTGGCCGTCGGTGCTCGACATGGGCGAGCCCGCGAGCTCGCTCGGGCCGTAGCGGACGCTGATCGCTACCGGGATGTCCGCCGCCACGAGCCGCTCCACCTGTCCGAAAGACGAGAGCCGCGTGACCGCGCCGTGGAGGCGTCCGCCATCCATCGCCGCGGCGTGCGCGGTGTTGAACGGCCAGTTGCCGGTCCCGCGGTAGACGTGGTCGTGGCAGCGCTTCGCCGCCTCGGGCACGGTCTCGCGCAGGCCGGCGGCACCGAGCACGTCGGCCCAGTAGGCGAGGATCATCGACGTCGACGTGGGCGAGCACCAGGCCGAGCCGCCTTCGTAGAGGAGCTGCGAGCGCTGCGGGACGGGCAGGATCTTGCCGCGCGCCGCCGGGTCGCCCGCGGTCTCGATCGGGGCGGCGTCGGAATTCGTGGCGACGGCGGCGACGGCACGGAGCGTCGGCGTCGAGCGGGATCCGGCGCTCGCATAGAGAATCGCCTTCACACGAAGCGCGTCGGCGGGTCGGTGCAGCTCGAGCGTGTCGGTGGCGACGTCGCCGTCGCCGTCGCCCTGCCCGTCGATGCTGTGGCGGCGCACGGTGCCGTCGTCCTCGGCCCAGACGCCGAGGCTGTAGTCCTTCGTCCACCTGCCGTCGACGCGCGCACTGACCATGATCTCGATCCAGGTCCCGGGCGGTGTCGACGCTTCGAACGAAGGCGTGACGCTGTCGAACGGGGACTTCGGCGTCCACACGGGCGAGGTCGCGACGGCGAAGCGGTGCTCTCCGCCGGTGTAGAAGCGTTCGTACCCGGCCGACCGTGGGCCCTTGCCCGCGCGTCCCTTGCCCTCGGCGATCCGGATTGCCCCGTCGTCCCCGACGACGGCGTCCTCGAGCTCGAAGTCGGCGAAGGTGCCGCGATCCGCGGCGGCCCGGAAGAAGGGCCCCGTCGCCGCGCTGGACGAGGGGGACTCCGTTCGCGATCCCGCGCTCGACCGCGATCCATCCGCGGCTCCTCGCGAGCCGTCGTCGCGTTCGCCGCTCGCGGAACGATCCAGTGATCCGGCGTCCGAGCCGCTGCAAGCCGCGAGAAAGACGAGGGCGCCCGTCGCGAGGCACGCGAAGGCCCTGCTCGAAATGCGCAATCGTCGAAGGGAAAGCCCCATCGGAGACGGCCGCGTTGCAATCTCGGCGCCAGCGACGACCGAACGCCGACGGGCACGTTGCGGCGCGACCGTTCTGGTACATTCTCGACTTCCGTGTCGACGGTACGTATGGCTCGGGTCGTCAAAGTGGCGTGCATGGCGATGCTCGCGCTCGCGTGCAAGAAGCCCTCGGCGTCCGGAGAGGCGAAGGTCGGTGATCGCTCCGTGGACTGCAGGGCGGTGAAGCCGCAGCCGCATCCGGATCTGGTCGCGTGGGACGCCGATTCCCGCGCGCAGCTCGATCGGCTCCGCCGGCAAGGCGTCGTCGCCGTTCGTTACGAGGTCAACGGCTGCGACGTCTCGCTCGAGATCCTCCCGAACTGCGTCGGGCCGAAGAACAGATACGTGTACTCTCCCATCAAGAGCGGCGGCTCGCACGTCGCGCGCGACGTGGTCGAGGTCTACGAGCGATGGCCGCTCGGCGCGGCGGACGTGGCGCAGCGGCTCGACGGTGGGCGTGCGGTCCGCGTCGACTTCACCATCGCAGGCAGCGTGGGACTGCCGGAGGGCAGCACCATCACCGAGTACGATCTCGTCGGTCCCGAGTGCAAACGCGCCACGCACGTCGTCAGCGCGGTGTACCTCGGAGCGTTCACGATGGTCGCCGGCGACGCACGAGAGCTCGGCTCGGTCGCGGATCTCCTCACGGCTCCGGCGGGACGAGGCGAGCCGATCGCGCGGGAAGGCGATGCGGCGATCTGCGCGCGTGCGCAGGCGGAGGGCGTCGAGCTACCGGGGTGCGCGGTGCCGGTGCGCGTCGCGCTGCTTCCGCTGGACGCGTCGGCCCCGCCGTCGAGGTGCACCGCCGGCTACGTCTTCGACGGCACGCGATGCGTGCCGGCGGGCGAGGCGAACGCGGAGCAGGCATGCTCGACGTGGGGAGCCGGCGAGAACGCCTGCGCGCGCGGGGGTTCGGGCGACGGGGAGCAGACGTCGCAGGCCGTGTTCGATCAGGCGGCCGTCGAGCGTGTCGTGCGTCAGAGGCAGCAGGCCGTTCGCCGGACCTGCTGGGAGTCGCAGACCGACAGCCTGAAGCGCATCAACGTGTCGGTGACCATCCGAGTGGGCACGGACGGTCGCGTGATCCAGTCGGACGCGCTGCTCGAAGACGCCGAGGGCCCGAAGGACGTGGCGAACGTCGTCGCCCGCTGCATCGCGAACGAGGTCAAGGCGTGGCGCTTCCCGCAGCCGGAGACGGAGCAGGTGGTGTCGGTCCCGTTCCACCTCATCCGCCAGTGATCTCATCCTGAACGAGGGCTCGCCTCCGCGCCGCATCGCGATTACATCGACAGGCCGTCCCGCTCGTCCTTTATCCTGTGTCCGTGAACCTCCTCAGGGTCGCATGGCGGCGGCTCGCCGCGGCCGCGCTCGTCGCCGGAGTCGTCGTCCTCGGCGGGTGCGCCAGCAAGCCGACGATGAAGGTCCATCACGCCGAGGTGACGGGTGTCCGCTTCGGGTTCCCGCCGTCGGTCGCCCTCCAGATGACCGTCGTGCTCGACGTGTACAACCCCAACAGCTACGACGTGGCGGTCCGCGCCGTGCGCGGGACGGTGACGTTCCACAACCGCTACACGCTCCCGGTCGATTTCCGTCCGGGAGGCGAGGGCGTCTGGCTGCCCGCGAAGACCACCACGCAGGTCCGCGTGCCCACGACCGTGCCGGTCGATCTCGCGATGACCCTCACGCGGGAAGCGTTCACCGGAACGGTCCCGTACCGCTTCATCGGCAAGGCGGACGTCACGGCGACGCGCAGCTTGAAGATCGAGAAGGACGACTACTCGGTCGACGAGAAAGGCGAGATCCACCGGCAGATCATCGACAACTCGATCGCGGCGCTCGGGATCCCCTTCGTGCGGTGAGGCAGGCCTCGGGCCTCAGACCTCAGCTTTCGGTGCGCAACGGAGCCGGGACCAGGCTGCCTGACTGCAGTCTCCGGTTTAGACTAAA
>CALFEQ010000128.1 GCA_937949945.1 uncultured Myxococcales bacterium | reverse complement strand
CGAACCCCCTTCGACGGGTTGTGCTGCAGAACCGGACCGCCAGCCCTCACCTGGGTCCGCACGCGGATGCCGGTCCTCCCCTCCTGCGCGTGGTGGGCCTTCTTGTCCTTGTTCGAATCGACCTTCATGTGCCTCCTGTGCCGGCGTCTCGTGGCCGGCGCCCCACCATCAGCAGGCGGCGTGCCACCCGAATTCTTCGAATTTTTCGGCATGTCCTCGCCCCGAGACTCGCGAAAAACCAAAAGTGGAGAGGGCGGTCACAAATTCCTGAGAGCGACCGAGCCACCGTGCCCGAAGCCTCCCCCCTGGAGCCCGGAGCCTGGGGCTTGGAGCCCGGAGCCTCCGCGCTGGTCTGCTCGTTGCTAAAAGGGAGGGCCGTGTCTGCACCCTTCGCTCAGTCGATGCGAGCGCTGTCCGCCGACCGGGCGCGCTCGCCTCGCGTCGGCATCCTGGCCGTCCTCCTGTTGCTCGGAGCGTGGCTCGCCTGGTTCTTCGGCGTTAAGGTCAGCGTGTACGAGGTGAGCGACGCTTCGCGACTCGAGACCGAGCGCGCGGCGCACACGGTCGACGCGCTCGTGTCGGGTCGGATCAAGGTGTTCGACATGCGGCTGAACCAGGACGTCGAGAAGGGCGACGTCCTCGTCGTGCTCGACTCGGAGGCGGAGCAGCGCCGGCTGAACGAGGAGCGCACGCGGCTCGCGACGCTCACGCCGGAGATCGAAGCGCTCGAGCGCGTGCTGAAGGCCCTCGAGCGGTCGATCCAAGACGACAGGATCGCGACCGCCGTCGCGATCGAGGGCGGCAAGGCGAAGCAACGCGAGGCCGAGACCGCGGCGCGCCTCGCGAGCGAGGAGGCCGCGCGGGCGCAGCGTCTCCACGAGAGCGGCGCGATCTCCGCGGCGGAGGCGGAGCGGGCGCGGGCGCGCGCGGAGGAGACGCGCGCGGCGGCGCAGGCGCGGGCGCTCGAGGCCGATCTCGAGTCGCGGACGCAGCGGACGCGCGAGAGCCAGAACATCGCACGGCTCGAAGACCTCCGGCGCGAGCTCGCGACGCTCGAAGGCCGGCGGGCGACGTCGCTCGCGATCATCGCCCAGCTCGAGCACGACATCGAGCTCCGGACGATCCGTGCACCGGTCTCGGGCCGCATCGAGGACGTCGCCAAGTACACGGCCGGAGCGTGGGTGAAGGAGGGCGACAAGCTCGGCGTGATCGTGCCGCGCGGAGAGCTGCGCGTCGTCGCCGAGATGCCGCCGCACACGACGATCGGACGCGTCCGTCCCGGTCAGAACGCGCGCGTCCGTCTCGATGGGTTCCCCTGGACGCAGTACGGCACCCTCGGGGCGCGCGTCGTCTCGGTCGCGAGCGAGCCCCGGCAGGGTCACGTGCGCGTCGAGCTCGACGTCACGCAGGATCTCTCCGGTCGGATCCCGCTTCAGCACGGGATGACGGGGACGACCGAGATCGAGGTGGACCGTGCCACGCCCGCGGAGCTCGTCCTCCGCGCCACCGGGCAGCTCCTCGAGCGACCGAAGGCGGCGAGCGCCAAGAGCGCGCCGGGCGTCGCCGGAGCGACGTGATGGCGGAGAAGATCCGTCGGCGGTGGCTGGTGCCGGAGGTCGTGCAGACCTCCGCGATGGACTGCGGGCCCGCGTCGCTCAAAGCGCTGCTCGAGGGCCACGGCATCTCGGTGAGCTACGGCCGCCTCCGCGAGGCGTGCCAGACCGACGTCGACGGCACCTCGATCGACACGCTCGAAGACGTCGCCGGACAGCTCGGGCTCGAGGTCGAGCAGACGATGCTCCCGGTGGACCATCTGCTGCTCCCTCGATGCGGCGTGTATCCGGCGCTGATCATCGTCCGGCTGCCGAACGGCCTCACGCACTTCACCGTCCTCTGGCGCAGGCACGGTCGCATCGTCCAGGTCATGGACCCTGCGAGCGGGCGCCGCTGGATGTCGGCCGAGCGCCTGCTCGAGCAGCTCCACGTCCACACCGCGGAGCTCGAGCGCGAGACGATCGCCGAGTGGCTCGTCTCGCCCGACTTCACCGAGGCGATCCGCGAGCGGCTCGAGCGGCTCGGCGCGGCGCGCGCCATGGGGCCCACGCTGCAGCGGCTCGCCCGCGAGGGAGACTGGCGAAGCATCGCGACGCTCGACGCGTCGGTGCGCATGGTCCAGTCGATCGTCGACGGCGGCGGCCTCCGCCGCGGACGCGAGGCCGCGACCGCCGTGGCCTCGATCCACGAAGGCGCGCTCGCACGTCGAGACACCGTCCCCGAGCGCTTCTGGAGCATCCTCCCCAGCGGGCTCGAAGACGACGCCGAGACCGTCCAGCTCCGCGGCGCCGTCCTGCTCGCCGTGCGCCGTGTCCGCGAGCAGGACGCCGAGCGCGAGCTCTCTCCCGAGCTGTCGCTGGCGCTCTCGGAGCCGAAGGCGCGCCCCGGGATCGAGCTCCTGCGCATGCTCCGCGAGGACGGCGCGCTCGGACCGTCCGTGCTCGGCCTCGGGCTCGTGGCGGCGGCGGGCGTCGCGACGCTGCAGGCGCTCCTGCTGCGTGCGCTGCTCGAGATCGGGCGCGATCTCGGCCCCGTCGAGCAACGCATCGGCGCCATCGTGGCCCTCCTCTGTCTCCTGCTCGTCGGCATCGGCCTCGAGCTCCCCGTCGCCTCCGGCATCTTCGGCCTCGGCCGGCGCCTCGAGGCGAGGTTCCGGCTCGCGTTCCTCGCGAAGATCCCGCGCCTCGAGGATCGCTACTTCGCGAGCCGACCGACCTCCGACATGGCCGAGCGCAGCCACATGGTGCACATGCTGCGCGACCTGCCCGTGATGGCGGGGCAGCTCGTCCGGTGCGCGGTCGAGATGCTCGTCACGACGTGCGCGATCGTGCTGGTCGATCCGCGGAGCGCGCCGTTCGCGATCGCGATCGCGCTGGCGGCGATCGCCGTCCCCCTCGCCGCGCAGCCCGTGCTCGTCGAGCGCGAGATGCGCGCGCGCACGCACCTCGGCGCGATCACGCGCTTCTACCTGGACGCGATGCTCGCCGCCGTCCCGATCCGCGCGCACGGCGGCGAGCGCTCGGTCCGCCGGGAGCACGAGTCGCTCGTCGCCGAGTGGACGCGAGCGGCGCGCGGCATGGTGTCCGCCTCCGTCGGCGCCGAGGGCGCGCAGGCCGCGATCACGTTCGGTCTCACGATCGCGCTCGTGTTCGCGTACCTCGCGCGCACGTTCGAGCCCGCGTCCGTGCTGCTGCTCGTCTACTGGGCGCTCAGCCTTCCGGTGCTCGGGCAAGAGCTCGCCGTCCTCCTGCGGCAGTATCCCGCGCACCGGAACGTCGCGCTCCGTCTGATCGAACCGCTCGGCGCGCGCGAGACGGAGACGTCGGAGGAGACGCCGGTGGATCGCGCGGCGTCCGCCACCAAGGGCATGGCGCTCTCGTTCCAGGACGTGGGCCTCGTCGCCGCGGGCCACACGATCCTCGAGGGCATCTCCGTCGACATTCGTCCCGGCGAGCACGTCGCCGTCGTGGGCGCTTCGGGCGCGGGCAAGTCGAGCCTCGTCGGCGCGCTGCTCGGATGGCATCGCGCCTTGTCGGGCCGCATCCTCGTCGACGGCGCGCCGATCGAGACGCAGCTCGAGCGCGTCCGCGAACAGACGGCTTGGATCGAGCCGGGCGTGCACTTGTTCAACACGTCGCTGCTCGAGAACCTGCGCTACGGAAACGGTGAGCACGGCGTCTCGCACGCCGCCGTGCTCGATGCCGCCGATCTCCACGGCGTGCTCGCGAACCTCCCCGAAGGTCTCCAGACGCCGCTCGGAGAAGGCGGCGCGCTCGTGAGCGGCGGTGAGGGGCAGCGCGTGCGCCTCGGACGAGGCCTCGGCCGCCGCGACGCTCGGCTCGTCATCATGGACGAGCCCTTCCGCGGGCTCGACCGCGGAACCCGACGGCGACTGCTCGCTCGAGCGAGGGAGTGGTTCGCCGACGCCACGCTCGTCTGCATCACGCACGACGTCGGCGACACGCAGGACTTCGCGCGCGTGCTCGTGCTCGACCAGGGACACCTCGTGGAGGACGGGGCGCCGAGCGAGCTCGCCGCGCAGGAAGGCTCGCTCTACAAATCACTGCTCGACGCGGAGCGCTCCGTCCACGAAGAGCTGTGGTCGGGCGACGTCTTCCGGAAGCTGCGGCTCGATCGCGGCCATCTCGTGCCGCGCGAGCCCGCGCAGGACCTCGTCGAGCGCGGCCTTCGGGAGGTGGCGGAATGACCGGGACGGTCTCCACCTCGAGCTCTCGCATCGACGCGCTCGCATGGCCGGCGGCCCGCGTCGGCGACGCGCTCGCGGCGCTCGCCTCGTCGGCGGGCCTGCCCGTGGCGCGCGTCGCGCTCCCGACGCCTTCGGCCGAGGTCGTGTCGGCGCCCGATCGCCTCGGGCTCTGGATCGAGCATGCGAGCGCGCGGCTCGGCATCGACGCCGAGCCCGTGGGCGCGTTCTATCCGGAGCTGCCGGCGCTCGTGCGGGGCGCGGCGCCGGCGCTCGTCGCGCTCGACGGCGGACGACTCCTCGCGGTGGCGGCCGTCGCTCGCGCCTCGGCGCGGCTGATCGCGCCGGACGGGAGCAGCCATCGCGTCTCGTTCGAAGCGCTCTGGGAGTACCTCGTGGCCGGCATCCCCGGCGCGAACGACCCGGAGCTCGACGCCATCCTCGAGCGCACGGGCGTGCCCGCTCGCCGTCGCGCCCGCACGCGGGAGAGCCTGCGCCGGACGCGGCTCGCGGCGTGCTGGGTCGGCGGTTGGTGGATGATCCGCCCGCGGCCGGACGCGCCGCTCTCTCGGCACGTGAAACATGGACGGCTCGCCCGGCGCCTCGCCTGGATCGTCGCCGGGCACGCGCTCGTCTCCGCGCTCGGTCTCGGCGCGTGGTGGCTCCTCGGGCGCGGCGCGCTCGAGGGTCGGCTCGATCGCGGCTGGCTCCTCGCGTGGGCGCTGCTCCTCGCGTCGCAGGTGGCGCTGCAAGTCTTCGTGAGCCGAGCGCAGTCGCTTCTCGCCATCGACGGAGGCGGCGTGCTCAAGCTGCGGCTGCTCGCAGGCGCCATGGCGCTGTCGCCCGAGCACGTCCGTTCGCGCGGCGCCGGGCAGCTCCTCGGCATGGTGCTCGAGTCCGAGGCGATCGAGTCGCTCGCGCTGACCGGCGGCTTCCTCGGCCTCGTCTCCGTCGTGGAGCTGATCACCGCGGGCGCCGTGCTCGCGTGCGGCACGTCGGCCGCTTGGCAGCTCCCGGCGCTCGCGCTCTGGCTGTTTCTCACCGGCCTGCTCGTCGTCCGCTACTGGCGCGCGCGACGCGACTGGACGGACGAGCGCATCGACATGACGCACGTGCTCGTCGAGAAGATGGTCGGCCATCGGACGCGCCTCGCGCAGGAGCGTCGCTCGATGCGCCACGCAGGCGAGGACGAGACGATCACGCGCTACCTCGCTCGCGCGCGCCGCATGGACCGGCGCGCGGCCCTGCTGACCGCGCTCGTCCCGCAGGGCTGGCTCGTCGCCGGCATCGCCGCGCTCGCGCCGGCGTTCGTCGGGTCGGGCTCGTCGCCCGCCGGCGTGGCGGTCTCCGTCGGCGGAGTGCTCCTCGCCTACCGCGCGCTGCGCAAGCTCGTCCTCGGCCTCACGAGCCTCGTCGGCGCGCACATCGCATGGCAGCGCGTCCGCTCCATCGTGCGGCAGGCGAACGAGGACGTCGCGCCCGATCCGAGCCTCGTCCTCGACACGCCGCCGGCGGAGCGCGCGGCGATCCTTGACGCGCGCGAGGTCTCGTTCTCGTACCCGCGCCGCAACGATCCCGTCCTCCGCCGCACGAGCCTCGCGCTCCACGAGGGCGATCGCGTGCTCCTCGAAGGCAGCTCGGGCGGCGGCAAGTCGACGTTCGCGTCGCTGCTCGCGGGCCTGCGCGATCCCACCGCGGGCGTCCTTCTGCTCGGCGGGCTCGATCGGCGCTCGCTCGGTCTCGCGGGATGGCGCCGGCGTGTCGCGCTCGCGCCGCAGTACCACGAGAACCACGTGCTCACCGGCACGTTCGCGTTCAACCTGCTCATGGGCCGCCGCTGGCCTCCGCGCCCGGAGGACGTCGCAGAGGCCCAGGCGATCTGCGAGGAGCTCGGCCTCGGCCCGCTCCTCGCGCGCATGCCCTCGGGCATCGAGCAGATGGTCGGCGAGACCGGCTGGCAGCTCTCGCAGGGGGAGCGGAGCCGCCTCTTCCTCGCGCGCGCGCTGCTCCAGGGCGCGGACGTCCTCATCCTCGACGAGAGCTTCGCCGCGCTCGATCCACACACGACGCGCGCTGCCTTCTCCTGCGTCCTCAAGCGCGCGAAGTCCCTGCTCGTCGTCGCGCACCCGTGAGCGAGCGGTCGGTCGTCGCACGTCGCCCCAGCTCGACCGCACGGTCGTCGCGTCGTTCCGCCGAAATCGTTCGATCACTCGAAGGCACTCGACCCAACGAAATGACCATTGAGGCTGGAACCCGAAAAAAGAACGATCGACGACAGATCCAAGCGGAATACGTCGATGCGCCAGTCGTCCTCGAGTATCGGAATGCGGAAGGCGCTCGCCTTCCATTACGTCGAGCTCCGGGGCCAGTACCTCTCGGAGAACGTCGACGAGAAGGGCTGCCCGACGCTCACGTGGAAGACGGACCACCGGGCCGCCACCGGTTACTACAGCAAGCGGCTGGCGAACAGCGCGCTCCGGGTCGTTCGGCGGTTGATGCGAGGGCCGAAAGACGAGGCGCGCGTCGTGCGCCTCGGCAGGGCGTGACGTCCTACGGCAAGAAGACCACGCGCGGGCCGATCGTGAGCCAGTAGTGGAACGCGCGTCCGGAGATGTCGCCCGCGACGACGTCCGTCGCGGTCTCGATGCGGCGTGACGCGTACTTGCCGACGGTGAAGTCGACGTACGGCCCGACCCCGACGACGCGCGAGATCCGGACGTCGAGCCCCGCGGCGAAGCGGCCGAAGTCGAAGCCGCGGTAGGTGACGTCGGCCCCGTCGTCGCCGACCGTGAGCGAGGAGTACCCGAGGCCGTAACGGATCCACGGATTGAACCGCTCGTCCGGGGCGATGGCGTACGCGATCTGCGCCCCGAGACGGAACGCGAACGAACGGCAGTCGCGACGGAGCGCGTCGCACGAGGCGGAGAGGTCACCGGCCGCGAGGCCGAGCCCGAAGTCCACGTATCCGCCCAAGAAGATCCACTTGTTCACCTTCCCGCCGATGTCGGCCGCGAGCGCGAGCTGCGGGCCGACGAGATCGCTCATCGACGTCCGCCCGCCGACGATGCCGACGTCGTCGTTGTCCTTCGCCGATCCGAACGGCAGCGCGACGCCGCTCCGGATGGCCGCCTGGAAACCACGCCGCCCGAGCGGCGGCGGCTTCGGGAGCGGCTCGTACGCGTAGGCCGGCGGCGCCTCGCGCGGATCGCCCGCGTACGGAGGCGGCGCGGAACGCGGAGACGACGGCTCGCCGTCCGCACGAGCCACGCCGGAGACGAGCGCCATCGAGAACGCGACCAACGGCACGAGAGCGGATCGGGTCACGCCTTTCAGTCTCGACCGATGTCGAGGATCACGCAACTCGAGCCAGCGTGAACGAGAAACACGCACCCTTGCCCGGCTCGCTCTCGGCCCAGACGCGGCCGCCGTGCAGCTCGATCACGCGCTTGACGATCGCGAGGCCGACGCCCGTGCCCTCGAGCTCGTCGGAGGCATCGAGGCGCTCGAACGCGCGAAACAACCGCTCCGCATGCGCAGGATCGAAGCCGACGCCGTTGTCGGCGACGAAGTAGACGATCTCGCGCCCTCGTGTCCGGCGTCCGATCTCGATCCTCGCGTCGGTCCTCTCGTTCGTGAACCGCCATGCGTTCCGCAGCAGGTGCTCGAGGGCGAGCCCCAGCAAGTGAGCATCGCCGTCGGCCCTCAGGTCCTCGGCGATGACGACCTCGACGGAGCGATTCGGATCGCTGCGCCGCAGCTCGGCGACGATGGGCCGCGCGATCTCGGCGATGTCCAGCGGGCGGATCGCCGGGCGAGAGCGCCCGATCCGCGAGAGCCGCAAGAGGTCGTCGATGATCCGTTCCATGCGAGCAGCCGCGGACGAGATGCGTTGGAGGAGACGGCATCCTTCTTCGCCGAGCCTGTCCGCTTGCTCCTCGAGGAGGATCCTGCTGAAGCCCTGGAGCGGCCGGAGCGGCGCGCGCAGGTCGTGCGAGACCGAGTAGTTGAACGCCTCGAGATCGGCGAGCGATCTCTTGTGCGCCTCGATCTCGTTCGCGAGCCGACGGCGGCTCCGATGGAGCTCAAGGTAGACGGAGACCTTGCTCAGCAGGATGTGCGCGTCGACCGGCTTGAACAGGACGTCGACCGCGCCGCTGTCGTAACCCCGGAAGACGCTCTCCTCCGTCTCGAGCGTCCCGGTGACGAAGAGGATCGGCAGGCTCTGCGTCCGCGGCTCCTGCCGCGCGCGCCGCGCGACCTCGAAGCCATCCATCTCGGGCATCTCGACGTCGAGCAGCATCACGGCGAACTCGCGCTCCGACAGGCGCGCGAGCGCGTCCGGCCCCGACGTCGCCTTCACGACCTCGCAATCGAGCTCGCGGAGAAGCCCCGCCATCGCCGCGAGGTTCGCCTCGACGTCGTCGACGACGAGGACCGCTGGCTTCGGTTCATTCATGCCCGCCCACGTCCCAGCTTATCGCCGGCGGGCCGCTCGCCATAGCCGTCCGTCACACGGGGATGACGCCGCGCTTCTTCGCGGGTCGCTCGACCTTCTTGTGCCGTGCGAGCTCGAGGCCCCACGCGATGACCTTCCGCGTGTCGCGCGGGTCGATGACGTCGTCGACGAGGCCCCAGCCCGCGACCTTGTAGATGTCGATGTTCTTCTGGATCTGCTCGACGATCGCCTTCTTCGCCTCGGGCGGAGGCTCGGCGTCGCCGAAGAGCTTGCGCGCGGCGATGCCGACCATGCCCTCGGCGCCCATCACGGAGATCTCGCCGGTGGGCCACGACACGATGAGGTCCGGCTCGTAGGCACGCCCGCACATCACGTAGTAGCCGGCCCCGTACGCCTTGCGGACGACCACGGTGATCTTCGGCACCGTCGCGGCGCTCATCACGTGGAGCATCTTCGCTCCGTGGCGAATGATGCCGGCGTGCTCGACCTTCGAGCCGACCATGAACCCGGGCACGTCTTGCAAGAAGACGAGCGGGATGTTGAACGCGTCGCAGATCTGGATGAAGCGCGCCGCCTTGTCCGCCGAGTCGTTCTCGAGGATGCCGCCCAGCCAGTTCGGCTGGTTCGCGACGATGCCGACGCTCTTGCCGCCGATGCGCGCGAGGCAGGTGATGATGCTCCGGCCGAAGCGCGGCTTGATGTCGAGGATCTCGCCGTGATCGACGATTGCGCGGATGAGCTTGTACATGTCGTACGGCTTCCGCGGCGAGTCGGGCAGGAGATCGAGCAGCGACTCCTCGCGGCGATCGACGGGATCGGTGACCGGCAAGTCGGGAGGCAGCTCGTCGCACGACGACGGAAAATACGAGAGGTACTTCTTCGTCGCCTCGATCGCGGCCGCGTCGCTCTCGTACTCGCCGTCGCCGACGCCGCTCACTTCCGAGTGCACCTTCGATCCGCCGAGCTCCTGCTCGGTGATGTCCTGCCCCGTGACCGCCTTCACGAGCGGCGGCCCGCCGAGCGCCAGCGAGCCGATGTTCTTCACCATCGGCACGAAGTCGGCGAGCCCGGGGATGTACGCGGTGCCGGCGGCGCCGGGACCGACCATCGCCGCGACCTGCGGGACGACGCCGCTCATGATCACCTGCTCGCGGAACAGGTGCCCCGATCCGGCGAACAGCGAGATCATGTCCGGATGCGTCGAACCGGGATCGATGCGCGCGCCGGCGGAGTCGATGAGCCACACCATCGGCCAGCGCCCGCGCAGGCTCATCTGACGGAGGCGCGTGACCTTCTCCTCGCCCGTGTAGCCGATGCTGCCGCCCTTCACCGTGAAGTCGTAAGCGGCGCAGCAGACCATGCGGCCGTCGACCTTGCCGAACGCGGTCACGACGCCGTCCGCGGGCGGCTTGTCCTTCCCGTCCGGACCGGCGGCGAGGCCCATCTGCGTGCCGTGGGCGCCGATCTCGAAGTAGACGCCGTCGTCGAAGAGAAGCGCGAGCCGCTCGCGGGCCGTCAGCTTCCCGCGATCGTGCTGCTTCTTGATCTTCTCGGGTCCGCCCATCTCGCGGACCTTCGCGCGACGGGCCTCGAGGTCGGCGACGAGCTCTCGCATGTTCGGCATGGCGGCGAGATATTTCGCACGCGAAACATTTCCTGGCAAGCGGCTCTCCTCGGCCGCCCGCCTCCGCGGGGCGCGAGCGCAGCCTTGCGACGGGATTCGGGCTCTGCGAAGGTCCGCCCCGATGACGGACCTGTACTTGATGTCACCGCCGGGCAAGGACTGGCAGCTCCGTGGGCGCGCCAATTTCCGGAGCCGCGAGGCCGAGCCCGTCGACGCGATGAAGGCTCGGAAGGAATGGCTCGGGCTCGCGGAGGCGATCGAAAAGACCGGCGCCGTCGTGGTCGTCGCGCCGCCGGTCCCGGGCCTCACCGGGATGCCGTACGCGGCGGAGTGCGGGCAGGTCGTGCGCGACGGCGACAAGACGCAGTTCCTCCTCCCGCGCATGTTCGCCGAGCATCGCAAGGGCGAGGCCGAGCACTGGGCGCCGCTCGCGCGCCGGCTCGGCTGGGAGGTCGTCGACCTCGGCGGAGGGACGTGGGAGGCGCAGGGCGACGTCGCCTTCTTCGATGGCACGACGCTCCTCTTCTTCGGCGGACGCACCGATCGCGAAGGCTACGAGCGCGCTCGCGCCTACTTCCGAGGAGAGGTGATCCCCGTCGAGGTGCGGGAGCCGGCCTTCCACGGCAACATGGCGCTGCTCCCCCTCCCCGCGGTCAACCGAATCCTCGTCTGCCCCGACGTGCTCGTCGGCGACTCGCTCGCGCGGCTCGAGGCGCGCTTCGGCCGCGAGCGGCTCCTCCACGTCACCGAGGCCGAGATCCGGAGCTACGCGACGAACGGCTTGCCGATCGGTCGCACGCTCCTCGCGCCGAGCCTCGTGCCCGAGCGCGTGCGCGATCTCGTGAGCGGCCTCGGGATGACCGTGAAGCTGCTCACGATGGACGAGGTCTGCGGCAAGGCGGGCGGCGCCTCGCGTTGTCTCGTGTGCCACGTGCCCGACATGCCGGACGCGTTCGTCGCGACGATCCCGGAGGAGAACCGGCTGGCGCGCTTCGCCGCCGAGATCCGCGCGGAGGGTTGATGAGCGACGACGCCACGCGTGAGCGGAAGGACGCGGAGCGCGAGCCGTCCCTCGAAGACCTCGCCGCCGACTTCTTCGCGCGACACCCCGAGCTGCGGCTCGCCGCGCTCGGCGCGGCCGACAACGCGTCCTCACTCGATCTCCGTCCGTTCGGCATCCAGGCCGAGTTCCGCCCCGCGGAGCGCCATCCCGATCTCGTCGAGCGCTACCGCGCCGCGAACGCCCTCGCCTTCCCCGGTGAGCTCACGCTCCCCGGTTGGGTGCTCAGCGATCTCTATCTGCTGCCCGGCGCGATCGGCTTGCTCCTCTGCCGCGCGTCGTTCCTGGACGTCCCGACGCGCAAGCGGCTCGGGCTGTCCCCCGACGACGAGGCGATCGCCGCCGCCTACCTCGCCGCGCCGACCGTGAAGCCGCGCGCCTTCATCGGCGTGTCGCTCCTCAGCCTCGTACCGAAGATCGTCGCCGGCGCATGGGTGAAGACGCTCACGCTCCGCATGCTCGGCGCCCGGCGGCTGCGGGGCGTCGCGCAGTGGCAGAACCCGAGCGTCCGCGTCCACACGCGCATGGGTCCGATCCGCGTCGTGTCCGCCGTGCCGGGCACGCACGAGTTCCGTGCGAAGAGCTTCGTGTACGAGAGCGATCTCTCCGACGAGGCACGCTGGACCGCCGCCATGGCCCGCAAGACGACGTCGATCCCCGCGACGAAGATCCCCTCCACGGACGAGGCCGCGCTCGCCGCGCTTCTCGAGCGCGCGGAGGCCGGCGAGGAGATCTACCTCGTTCCCCCGGGCCTCGACGCGAGCGGGCACGTGCTCGTTCACGTCGGCCCGCTGCCTCGCTGATCGTCGCTCCGCGATCTCTTCCCGGCCGTCCTTCATTCCCTACGACGGCGATCCGCTACGATGGGATCGAATGGGTCACGGCCCCTCCCCGCGCCGCGCCGCTTCCGTGCTGCTCCTCGTGACGACCGCCGCCGCGTGCGGGTTGTCGGTGGTGGCGTCCGACGGAGTCGAGGACGGCGATCCCCTGCCGGAGGCATCGACCGGCGCGAACGATGGCGCGGGCGGAGGCGGAGCGAGCGATGGCGGCGATGCTTCGGATACGGCCGATGAGCCCTGCGAGGCAGGCACGGTGCGCGCCTGCACGCCGGTCGACGCGCAGTGCAGCGAGGGCACGCAGAAGTGCGAAGATGGTGTCTTCGGACCTTGCATCCCTCGGAGCCCGACGGCCGAGACCTGCAACGGCATCGACGACGACTGCAACGGCACGGTCGACGATCCGTGCCCCACCGGTGTCACGCTCGGAGAACCGACACACCGGAGCCCGATGCTCGGCTCGGACGTCCTGTTGGGCGAGTTCGACGACACGTGCCCGGCCGGCGAAGCGCTCGTCGGTGTGACGGTCGAAACGGTGTCGCACCTTCGGTCGATCCGCGGTCGCTGCGGCAAGGTCGAGATCCAGGAGGATGCGAGCTCGATCCCGTACGCCTACACGCTGCGGGTCATCACTCCGGGCACGATCCTCGAGAAGCGCGGTCTGGGGTCGCCCCTCGCCGAGTCCACGGCCATGTGCCCGGCCGACAGCGTCGTCACGGGCATCTCCGGACGCCATGCCGGGGCCGTCGACCAGATCGTGCTCCACTGCTCTCCGCTCTCGCTGAAGGCCGACGCGGCGCCGGACGCAGGTCCGAGCCTCGCGTTGACCTTCGGGGCGAGCGTTCCGACCAACGCCGTCGGCGGGAGCGGCGGCAACCCGTTCTCGCAGTGGGACTGCCCGGCAGGCACCATGGTCCATCGCATGAGCGGCAAGGCGTTGGCCTCCGTCGACAACGTCACGTTCCACTGCGCGACGCCATCCATCACGACGAAGCGGGTTCCATGAAGCATGCGATGCCCCCACACGCCGCACACACGGGACGCCGTTTCACGACCGACGGCTCGTGCGGCGTGCGCTCGCACGGCGCGCGCGCTGTTTCCCATGCACGAGGATCCGCTACGATGACGCTACATGGGTCTCGGCCCCTGCGTGCGACGCGCCGGCGTGGTGTTGCTGCTCGTGGCCCCCGCCCTCGCATGCGGGCTGACGGTCCAAGCGTCGAGCGAAGACGAAGGGAACGCCCCCGACGCCTCCGTTCCGAAGGTGCCGTCCGGCTCACCGCCCGACGAAAACGGAGGCGTGGGCGAAGCCCCGGGCGACGGCGGACGGAACGACGCCGGCGCGGATGCTTCGGAGGAGGGCGGCGCGCCGTGCGAGGAAGACACGGTGCGCTGGTGCGTACCGGTCGACGCCGAGTGCGGCTCGGGCATGCAGACGTGCGTCGACGGCGTGTTCGGCGCCTGCATCCCGCAAGGCCCGGCTCCCGAGACGTGCAACGGGATCGACGACGACTGCAACGGTGCCGTCGACGAGCCATGCCCCACCGGAGTCACGCTCGGACCACCGACGACCAAGAGCCCGACGCGCGGCGGCAACGGCGGGGACGACAAGTACGACGACACTTGCCCTGCGGACGAAGCGCTCATCGGGCTCACCGCCAGAGTGGAGTCGTTCCTTCGGACGATCCGCGCTCACTGCGGGAAGATCGCAATCCGTGAGGATCGGAGCACGATCCCGTACCGCTACACGGTCGAGGTCACTCCGGGCACGACCTTCCCCATGCGCGGCAAAAACACCGCGGGGACGGAGGTCACGAACATGTGTCCTCCCAACACCGTCGCCACCGGCTTCTCCGGACGCGAGGGCGCCCTCGTCGACAAGATCGTGCTGTACTGCTCCCCGCTCTCCGTGACGACGGGCGCGACGACGGACGCAGGCGCGACCTTCGCGTTGAGCGTCGGAACGAGCTCTCCGCTGCCGGGCGTCGGCGGGAACGGCGGCGGGGACTTCCCGCGGTGGGACTGCCCCGGCGGAGGAATCATCAACCGCATCGACGGCAAGACCGGCTCCGCCCTCGACAGCATCACGTTCCATTGCGCGACTCCCTCCATCGCGACGAGGCAGAGCCCTTGATGGACGTGCCTGCTCCGCCTCGACACCGGCGCCACGATCACGGAAGGCAGCCTTGATGTCCGTACGCGTGCTCTCGAGCTGGCTCGTCGCGACCGCAGCCCTCGCGCTGACGGTCCAGGCGTGTGGCGACGACGACGCTCCCGCGCCCCCCGCCGTCGCGGGGCCGACGACGGACGACGCGGAGCCCCCTCCGCCGCCGACCAGGTCGGACGGAGGCGGGCCGATCGTCTACGAGGTCGACTGTCCCATTGGCACGACCGTCGAGGTCGAGGACAACGACGCGCCCGAGCGAGCGAACGAGCTCGACGGCCTGTCCTTCTGCGGCGCGATATCGCCCGGCTCGGACGTCGACTGGTCGAAGTTCACGACGCCCGAGGGGAAGAAGCTCGCACTGTTCCAAGCCGTCGTCGACGGCAAGGTCGCCTTCGACCTCGTCGTGAACGGAAAGACGCTCGGGCCGTCCGACGTGACGTCCTTCGAGGCCGGCGAGTACACCGTGAAGGCGTACACGACCGACGGCAACCCGGGGAAGTATCGGTATCGGATTCAGTTCGAGCCCTAACGCCCCTTCCACACCGGCAGCCGCTTCTCGAGGAACGCCATGAGCCCCTCGCGCGCGTCCTCCGTCGCGAGGCACTCGCCGAGCTTGCCGCGCAGCATCGGCAGCGCGGAGGCGAGATCCATGTCGTCCTGCTCGGCGAACGCGCGGAGGCCGAGCGCGATCGTGATCGGGCTCTTCGAGACGACGGTGTCCGTGATCTCCTTCACTGCGCCGTCCAGCTCCGCGGTCTCCACGACGCGGTTCAAGAGACCGATCCGCAGGGCCTCCTCGGCGGCGAGCTTCTTGCCGAAGAGCATCATCTCGAGCAGCGCGCGCCGCGGCACGAGCCGCGCGAGCACCGCCATGATCATCATCGGGAACAGACCGACGTCGATCTCGGGCGTCCCGAGCTTCGCGCTGCTGTCGGCCACCGCGAACGTCGACGCCGCCACGAGACCGAGCCCGCCGCCCATCGCGTGGCCGTTCACGCGCGCGACGATCGGCTTCTCGGCGCGCACCATCGCGAGCAGGAGGTCGGCGTAGTCGCCCTTCGGCGGCAGCTCCGGTCCGTCGTCGGCGCCGCCGGCCATCTGCGAGAAGTCGCCGCCCGCGCAGAAGGCCTGACCAGCGCCGGTGAGCACGATCACGCGGACGTCGTCGTCGTCGTGGGCGTCGGCGATCGCCCAGAGGAGCTCGTTGACCATCCGAGGTCCGATCGCGTTGCGGCGCTCCGGGTTGTGGAGCGTGATCGTGCGGACCGGCCCGGCGTCGGCCACGCGGAGCTTCGACCAGAGTCGCGTGGGGGGCTTCGTCTTGCTCATCGTTCTCTCCTCCTGCGCGTCCTGCGCGCCTCAGGACGGCGCCGAGGCCTGCGCGCTCCCGGTCGCGGGCTGCGGCCGGAGATCGTCGAGACCGAGGATCTGCCGCGCCTGCTCCACCGTCGCGACCTTGCGCCCGACGTCGCGCACCATCCGAGCGGCGACCTCGATCAGCTCGCCGTTGCTCCGCGCCATCTCGCCGTTGGGGAGATAGAAGTTGTCCTCGAGGCCCGCGCGGACGTTGCCGCCGAGCGCGAGCGCCGCGGCGATCATCCGCCAGCCGCACTTCGAGATCCCGATCACCTCCCACTCGCTGCCCGGCGGCATGATCTTCGTCTGGAGCTGCAGGCTCTCGACGAGCGGCGGGATGCCGCCGAGCACGTTCACGATGAACGAGAACTGCAGCGGCTTCTTGAGCACGCCCATGTCGAGCAGCGGCCAGATGCCGTGCGTGTGCCCGGTGTCGAAGCACTCGAGCTCCGGCTTCACGCCCGCGGCGTTCATCGCCTCGAGCAGCTTGATGATCTTCGAGTAGGTGTTGGGGAACACCATGTCGAAGACGAACTGCTTCCGGTTCTCCGAGTACTTCGCGTAGTTCATCGTGCCCATGTTGAGGGCCGCGATGTGAGGACGGCTCTCGGCGATGTACGTGCACTGCTGCGACACGTCGTCGAGGATCGTGCCCGTCGAGAAGTTGAGGAGCACCGGGCAACGCTTCGTGACCTCCTCCTTGATGCGCGCGAACACCTGCGGATCGAACGTCGGGGATCCGTCGTCGTTTCGCGCGTGGATGTGGACGACCGCCGCGCCCGCGTCGTACGCGCGCTTGCACTCCTCCGCGATCTCCACCGGCGTGTACGGGATGTACGGACACTGCTTGCGGTTCGCGAGCACGCCGGTGACGGCGCACGTGATGATGCAGAGGTCCGGATCGCGAGCTGTGCTCATCGTGTCTCGTCCTTTCCGTCGATAGAGAGAGGTCTCGGGCGAAGGTCAGCCGCCTCGTGCGCTCGCTGCTCCCTCGGCCCTCACGGCTTCGCGGACGTGCCTGGCGACCTTCCCGAGGATCTTGAGGAGCTCTCGTGTCTCGTTGGCGCTGAGACACTGGAGCGCGTTGCGGAAGATCTCCATCGGCTCGACCGGGATCTCCTCGGCGAGCTTGCGCCCCTTCGGGGTCAGCCGGATGTAGACGACGCGCCGGTCCTCCTTCGAGCGCTCGCGGACGACGAGTCCCTCGCGCTCCATCCGGTCGATGATGCCCGTCACGGTGCTGTTCTGCGCGCGGATGCGCTCCGAAAGCTCCGAGAGCGACAGATCGCCGATCTGCTCGAGGATCTTCACGACGGTGAGCTGCGGCCCCGTCAGGTCGGCCCGGCGCGCGAGCTCCTTCGTGATGCGACGGCTCTCCGTGTAGAGGTAGATGATGGTCTCGAGGACCTGGTCGACGTCGCTCTTGATCTCGGGGCTGACGGAGGCGCTCGGCATTATTTAGCGTGCGAAATATTTCTCCCTTTCCCGGGCGCCGTCAACGGCGTCCGTCTCGTATCCTGGAAGGATGAGGCTCCTCCACGCCGGAAGCACGGTCGCACTCGTGCTCTTCGGATGCAGCGCATTCGACGCTGCGTCGCCGCCGCCGAGCGACGGCGGCGCGAACGACGACGCGAGCACGAGCGAACCGAGCAGTGACGACGCGGGCACGGACGCGCAGGGAGGCGCGGACGCACGGAGCGACGCGTCGGCCTGCGTCCCTGGCGAGCCGCCCAGCGGCCTCTTGTGCGGCTCGGGCGAATGTGGCGACGGCGAGATCTGTTGCCTCACGGCTACGCCGAAGTGCATGCCGTCCGGGACCTGCCCGACGACGCAGCTCAACTGCACGAGCCGAGAGGACTGTTCCCGTGGAATGCGTTGCTGCAACGTGGGCGGCAGCGTCGGTACCCAATGCAGCGATTCTTGCGGGGCCGGTCGTCCCGTGGTCTGCCGCACGCACGAGGAGTGCGGCGACGGCGAGCTGTGCATGCCCCCGGAGAACGCGGAGCAGCCCTGGTGGTCCTGCAGGCCGTGCCCTCGATGACGCCCTTGACGGTGCGGCGCGTCAGGGCGCGAGCGGTTCAATCCGCCCGGCGCTCGGCTACGATCGGCGCGCATGGAAACTCTGGTCACGCCGAGGTTGAGCCTCGAGCCGATCACCCTGCCCATCGTCGAGGCGACGTTCCGCGGGGATCGGGCCGCCATCGAGGAGCTCGCACGCGCGAAGATGCCCGAGGCGTGGCCGGGTCGCGCGCTCGTCGAGCGCGCGTTCAGCGCCTCGCTCGAGCGCGTGCGCGCGGATCCCGTCACACGCCTCTGGGGCGACCGGCTCATGATCACGCGCACCGAAGGCGAGCGGCAGGTCGTCGGAAGCGTCATCTTCCACGGCCGGCCGCCGGACGGCATCGCGGAGATCGGCTACGGCGTCGAGGAGCGCTGGCAGCGTCAGGGCTACGCGACCGAAGCGACGCGCGCGTGCGTGGAGTGGGCCCTCTCCCAGCCGGGCATCGTCGCGGTGACCGCCACGACCCCGCCGTGGCACCGGGCGTCGATCCGCGTGCTCGAGAAGTCGGGCCTCGTCCGCGTCGGCGTCGAGGAGCACGACACGCTCGGCGAGGTGCTCCGCTTCGAACGGCGCCGCGACTGACGGCCGCGTTCGCCAATTCATCCCTCTGGAGCCTGGCCCAAAGCGTGACAGCGCGCGCGGTCACGTTGTATCAAGGGCGGCGATGCACGCAGTACGCCGTACCCTCGCCGCAGCCCCTCTCCTCCTCTCCTTCGCCGTCGCCGCGCTCCCTGCGCGAGGCGAGGACGCTCCGAGCGCTCCCGCGGAGAAGGAGACGAAGAGCGAGGCCGCTCCGAAGGAGGCGTCGCGCGCGAAGGTGAAGCTGCCCGACGGACGCGTGTGTCGCGAGCAGAGCCCGCAGCCCTTCCTCATCCGGGGCAACTGGTTCCCGAAGACCAAGGACCCGGAGAAGTTGAAGGAAGCTCGGAAGATGCTCGAGGACGCGATCCGCTACCGGACGGAGAAGTACGGCTACTTCGAGGGGTTCGGCAGCCCGAAGCTGAATCCGAAGGCGCCGAAGGATTACGCGAAGTCGACGACCTTCATGGGCCTGACGGTCAGGGTCCACGAGAAGATCATCCCGGCGCTCAAGTGCGTCGAGGCGGCCCTCAAGTCCTCCCCCGCCGGAGAGGAGTACAAGCCGAAGACGATCGGCGGCATCCGCTTCAAGAACACGTACCGGGGCGTCGAGGTGTCGAACCACGTCTACGGCATCGCGATCGACATCGAGCCCGATCGCAACACGTGCTGCGGCTGCGTCGCGCCCTGGAACGAGCACCCGCTCTGCAAGCAGAAGGGCAAGACCGTCTGGGAGCGCATGGCGATGCCGCGCTCGTGGGTCGAGACCTTCGAGCGGTTCGGCTTCTACTGGCTCGGCCACGACGTCCTGCAGGACACGATGCACTTCGAGTTTCTCGGGGATCCGGACAAGATTCTCGAAGAGCCCGAGCAGTGAGGCCGCTCGAGGCATCTGCTCGGGAGTCCTCCGTCCTCAGTCCTCGGTCTTCGGTTCTTCCGGCCTGAGACGTCCACGTAGGCCCGGGAGCCTCGGCTCGACCTGGAAGGTCCTCGCTCGACTCTTGCCGCGGTCCGCCCGCGCCTCGCTTGTCACGAACGAAGCAGGCTTCCCGAAGGGCGCCCGGACGTCATTCTGAAGCACGCTCGGGCGGTGCCGGTCGTGAGAGGAGCTGGAACGCCGCCGCGAGCCCCTGCTGAGGACTGAGGACTGAG
>CALFEQ010000127.1 GCA_937949945.1 uncultured Myxococcales bacterium | reverse complement strand
GCGAGGACGTCCTCGACGAGCGAGCCGCTACCAGATGAAGCCCGTGCGGAACCCCCACGCGCGGCCGAGGCCCCACCCGAAGCCCGGGTATCCCCAGCCGTAGCCCAGGCCGAGCCCCGGATAGAAGCCGCCGAAGCGGGCACCGTAGAAGCCCGGGTAGAAGCCGCCGAAGCCGACGCGGGCGCCGTAGAAGCCCGGGTAGAAGCCGCCGAAGCCGCCGATGAAGACGCCCTGAGAGGTCGAGTCGACGTTCTCCTCGCCGTCGTGCTCGACGTCCTCGCCCTCCACGTCGGGGAAGGCCGCGAGCGGCAGGGTCTGAGCGGCGAGCTCCGTCTCGTCCGGGAACGCCTCGTCCGGGAACGTCTCGTCCGGGAACGCCTCGTCCGGGAAGGCGGCGGGCATCGCGGCCTGGACCTGGCCCGTGGCTTCGTCCTCGGCAGGGGCGGCGCATCCGGTGAACACGAACAGGGCGCCGACGCCGACAGCGGTCAGTGAAACTCGGTCGAGGGTAATCATGTTGAGTTACCTCCTTCGGGCGCCCCTGCGTTGCATCCCCAGCGCCACGGCGCGCGAGGCGCGAAGCGTGCATCCGCCGCGCGAAGCGCGAGCGGTCCGACGGCTCGCTTCGTTCGGCGTACGCAGCACGCGATGCGTCGGATGACGCTCGCGCCCGACGACCGACCACGCTCGACCGGCGATCCGAGCGACGACGCCCCGGTGCAGATTCGTCGAGTGGTCGCGAATCTCCGCGCACAGCCGAGCCTGCTTGCCAAGCCCACGCGGTGGACGCTAGTCGTCGAAACCAGCGGAGCTCGGGGTCGTCTCTCGCGACCTCGTCGGAGGCTCGTGATGAACGGGAGCGCACGGAATCCAGCCAGCTCGCGGGTGCGACGACCCGCAACGAGCGCGCGAGCGCGCGAGCTGAAGAGCGTCGGGAGGGCGATGCTCCTCTTCTTCGGCGTGACGCTCGCCGCCGCCTGCAGCGCCGAGGATCCCGCCGAGACGAACGACGCGGACGTCGTGACCGTCCGGGTCACCTCGGACCGGTTCGACCCTCCGACGGTCAGGATCAAGGTCGGCCAGACGGTGCGATGGACCTGGGCCGGCGGGACGCACAACGTCGTGTCGGGCGAGAACTGCACGCCGGACGACAACTTCCGGAGCGGTGCGCCGATGGCCGGCGGCACGTTCGAGAAGAAGTTCGAGACGCCCGGGACCTTCCCCTACTACTGCGAGCCCCACTGCTCGATGGGCATGACGGGCGAAGTCGTCGTCGAGTGACTGCCGCGCTGTCGTCATGAGCTTCGCGCCGGCCGACGGTCGAGCACGACGGACGACCGATCCGAAGCTCCTCTTCGCGCGCATGCTCGCGTCGGCCCTCGTGGTGGCGACGGCCGCCGTCGCCACGCCCGGCAGAGCCGCGCCCGAGGACGATCCGGCGCCGCAGCCGTCCGCCGAGGAGAACGACGACGGCTCCTCCCCGTCGAGCACACGCGCCACGCGCGCGCCTTCGACGAGCGATCGCGCGTCAGCGCTCGACGAGGCGGCGCGTGCACCGGCGGCCGACGTTCGGATCGCGCCGTCGCAGAGCGGCGTGCTCGGCGCATGGCTCGTCGCCGGGCCTTTCCGCGCCGGCCGCCCGGCGCTCGACGCGTCTCCGTTCGGGGCCGACGACCGCCGGCTCGACGCGCGACTCGGAGCGACGCTCGGCGGAGATCGCGACCTCGGCAAGGTGCGGCGGGGCCCGGCGCGTTGGGTCATCGCCTCGAGCGGCCCCCCGCGATCCGGCCCCGCTCAGAATCCCGGCACGGAGGGGAGCCGCTCGATCGACCTCGTCCAGACGCTCGACGACGCGAAGCTCTCCGATCTCGTCGCCTACGCGGCCGGTCGGCTCCACGTCGAGAAGGCCGGCCGGTACTTCCTCCTCCTCGGCGTCGACGACGGCGTGCGCGTGAGCGTCGACGGGAAGGTCGTCTACTCGCGCGACGAGGCGCGTCCGCTGCGCGACGACGACGACATCGTGCCGCTCGACCTCGCCGCGGGCGATCACGACGTCCTCCTCAAGCTGCATCAACGCTCCGGCGCATGGGTCTTCCGCGCCAAGCTGCTCGACGAGAAGCTCGCGCCGCCCGAGGGCGCGTACCTGCACCTCCCCGGCACGACGGCGGCGGACGCCGAGGCGCTCGCGTCGAGGATGTCGTGGCTCGTCGTCGACCGCGCCTTCGACGCGCGATCGACGCCACCGCGTTACCGGCCCGTCCTGACCGTGCGCTATCCAGAGGGCGCGCCGCGCGGCGTGCCGATCTCGGTCAGCGCGAAGCTCCTCGACGTGCCCGAGGCCTCGCGCTTCGACGTCCGAGCCGGCGGCGTCCCGGTGACGTCGAGCGGCGTCACGGATCTCGTCGTCGCGCTGCCGCCCGTCGAGCCGTGGAAGGGCACCGCGACGCTCGAGGCGACCGTCGCGGGTCGGGTCGTGCGATCGGCGCTCGTCGCGCGCCCGGTGTCCGAGCAGGCGCTCGTGCGCGCCGAGCGCGCCCTCGCGCGCGTCACCGGCGACGAGCCTTGGCTCCAGCCCGGCTCGCTCGACTCGGTCCGCTACCTCACGCAGCGGCTCCATCGCCTCGTCGCGCGCGGTGATCAGGACGACGCGGCCCAGGCGGCGGAGGCCCGCGAGCTCGACGAGCTCGCCGCGAAGCTCGAGCGCGGCGTCGACCCGTACGAAGGACGCACGGGGATGATGCGTCGCGCGATCGTCACGCCGTTCGACGGAGCGCCGACGGAGTTCGGGCTCTACGTCCCGCCGTCGTTCAAGCGCGGCGACGGCCGGCGCTACCCGCTCGTCGTCGGGCTGCACGGGATGAACAGCTTCCCGATCTCGATGATGCGGGCGCTCTTCGGCCTCGACGACGACACGAAGCCGCCCTCGTGGAAGGACCGCCGCCCGCTGCCCGTGCCGCCGGTCGACGCGTTCATCATCACCCCGCACGCACGCGGCAACTCCTTCTATCGCGAGATCGGCGAGGCCGACGTGCTCTTCGTGATGCAGTGGGCGCAGCGCGCGTTTCCGATCGACGAGACACGCATCACGATCACGGGGCCCTCGATGGGAGGGACGGGCTCGGCGTCCATCCCCTTCCACTTCCCTCACGTCTTCGCCGCGGCCGCGCCGCTCTGCGGCTATCACAGCTACCTCATCCGCCCGGCGATCCGATCGCAGCCCAAGCGCCCGTGGGAGCGGATGATCATCGAGGAGCGCTCGAACGTGCTCTGGGCGGAGAACGGCGAGCACTTGCCGCTCTGGATCGTGCACGGGACGCGCGACCTGCCCGAGGCGAACAGCGGCGTGCTCATCGAGCGCTACGAGAAGCTCAAGTACTCCATCAAGCACGATCACCCCGACGCCGGGCACAACGTCTGGGGCCTGACGTACGGCGACTGGAAAGGCCTGAGCTGGCTCCTCTCGCACCGACTCGATCGCCATCCGCGGCGCGTCCGCTTCCGCACGATGCGCAGCCGCTATTCGACGAGCGCGTGGGTGACGATCGACGAGCTCGCCCGCGAGGGTCGATGGGCGGACGTCGACGCGCGCGTGAAGACCAGGACGAGCATCGTCGCGACCACGAGCGGCGTCGCGGCCATGACCTTCGCGCGCGACGACCGCCTCGTCGATCCGAACGCCGCGATCACGGTCACCGTGGACGGCACGACGCTCGAGTTCGGCGAGGACGAGCCGCTCGCGATGCACAAAAGCCCGTCCGGCTGGGAAAAGGGCCCCGCGTCGCACGACAGGCCGATCAAGCGCGCACGCGTGAGCGGCCCGATCCGCGACGTGTTCCACGAGCCGATCCTCTTCGTCCATGCGCGCGACGACGAAGCGCGCGCGAACGAGCGCGTCGCGCGTCACTTCGCGTTCCGACCGGGAGTGACGACGTCGTACCCGATGATGACCGACGACGAGTTCTTGGCCCGGAACGAGCCCCTCGCGAACGACCGCGCGCTCTTCCTCGTCGGCCGCTCGAACAAGGTGCTGGCCGCGCTCGAGTCGGCGGCGGCGAACATGGGCGCCCCCCTCCCCATCCGCGTCGAGGCCGGCGCGGTCACCGTCGGCAAGGAGCGCTTCACCGGCAGCCAGCTCGGGGCGGCGTACATCCATCCGAACCCGCTGCGACCCGATCGCTACATCGTCGTCGTCGCGGGCGCGGACGTCGCCGGCACGCTCCGCGCGATGTCGCTGCCCGAGGCCCTTCCGGACTTCGTCGTCTGGGACGAGCGCCTCGCACCGGCGCGCGGGCAGCTCCTCCTCGGAGGCGCCTCGCTCGTCGCCGGCGGGCTGTTCGAGAAGGACTGGTCGCTTCCTTCGTCGATCGCCGACCCGCTGGCGAAGCCGCTCCGCAACTGACCGCCCTTCCGGAGCGACGCCACGGCGTCCTCTGCGACATCGATGCGTCACCGATGCGATGTGCGACGCTGCACATGGCCGCGCTCTCCGGCGGGTCCGCCGGACGCCATGGGGTCGCATCGGGGCTGACGCCCGAGAGCGACGGGATTACATTCCCCGTCCGAATGCCGCTTGCGACGTGTGACCGAATCGGGCCTGGCCTGGCGAGCGGCGGCCCGTCGTGGCGGGCCGCATCCGTCCGATCCTTGCGCGGAAGACGGCTCGGCCGACTGCTCGTCGCCTTCGCGATCACCGTCGTCACGTCGGTGCTCCTCTTCTTCTCGCCGCTCGCGCACGCTGCGGACTGGACGCCTCCGCCGCTCCGCGGACACGTCGTCGATCAAGCCGGAGCTCTGACGTCGGCCCAGGCGCTCCGCCTCGACAGAAAGCTCGACCGTGCGCGCCGCGAGACGGGCTTCGCGATCGTCGTCTACCTCCTCCCGAAGCTTCCAGAGGGGATGACGATCGAGGACGTCGGCTACACGGCCGGCAACGCGTGGGGCGTCGGATCGAAGGACGGCGACGACGGCGTCATCCTTCTCGCGTCGCTCGCCGAGCGGAAACTACGCATCGAGACCGGTCGCGGCGTCGGCGGCGCGCTCACCGACATCGCGTCGAGCCACATCAACCGCGACGTGATCGGCCCGTTGATGAGGCAGGGCCGCGTCTACGAAGCGATGGATCGCGGCGTCGACGCGATCCTGAAAGAGCTCGTCGAGAACACGCCGGGTGGAACGAGCCAGGCGGGCCGCGATCCGTCCGCGGCGCGCAAGGCCCGCGGTCAGGGCGCCCACGCGCAGCCCGCCACGCCCGCGGACTTCGTGAAGCTCGGCGTCATCGGCCTCGTCATCCTCGGCGTCATCATCCTCGCGATCGTCTCGCCGACGTTCCGCGAGCTCCTCTTCTTGCTCCTCCTCTTCGGTCGCTTCGGCGGCGGCGGAGGAGGCGGAGGTCGCGACAGCGGCTCGGGCTACGGCGGCGGCGGCGGCAGCTTCGGCGGCGGCGGGTCGTCGGACGATTATTGAGGAGAGGCTCCGGGCTCCAGGCTCCGGGCTCCAGGTGGGGCCCGTCTCCAGACTCGAGTCGCCAGCCTGCCGTCTTCAGATCGATTGAGAGGGCGCACGCGGCACGTCATGGGTGCGCGTACCGTGCAGGCGCGCCAGGAACCTTTCATCCCTGGAGCCTGGAGCCCGGAGCCTGGAGCCTCCCTCACCGCCCGTACCGTCCCTTCACGCGAGGCGCGTCCTCGTAGCTCCCGATCCCTCCGGCCGTCCCCGTCGTCCTCGTGCGGCCGTGGCGGCCGCCGCCGAGATCGCCGGGCGGGCGGTCGTCGCGGCGCTCGGCGGCGCGCGTCGAGCCGCGGCGGATGCCGCCGCCCCAGTCCTCGGTGACGTCGTAGCCGCGTCGGCCCGGAGCGCCGCCGCCGTAGCGCGGGGTCCGCTCGCCTTCGTCGCGTCGGTCGGAGCCGCGGCCGGTGCTCCTCCGGCGTTCGCCTTCCTTCACGTTCGGGCGCTGCTCGGTCCCGAAGGCGCGCTGCGCGCGTCCTGCCGAGCCGCGCCGCGCGATCGGCGTGGCGCGGGCACGGCGGGTCGCGGGCTCCGACGTGATCGGGATCTCGGACGGGATCTTCTTCGGCACGCCGTAGGTCTTCTTCAGGGCGACGAGCTCGTCTCGCGTGAGGTACCGCCAGCGTCCCGGCGCGAGGCCCTCCGAGGAGATCTCCGCGAAGGAGATGCGCGCGAGGCGCATGACGGGGAAGCCCGTCGCCTCGCCCATGCGGCGGATCTGCTGGTTGCGTCCCTCGCGGATCGTCAGCTCGAACCACGTCTTGTCGCCCTCGTGGCGAAGGAGCTTCGCCTCGGCGGGCAGCGTCATTCCGTCCTCGAGCCGGACGCCCTTTCGCCATTGGTCGAGGTCCTCCGGGCTCATCGTGCCCTTCACCTTGACCACGTACGTCTTGGGCACGGCCTTGCGCGGATGGAGCAAGCCTTCGGCGAAGTCGCCGTCGTTCGTCGCGAGCAGGACGCCGCTCGTCGCGAAGTCGAGGCGCCCGACGGGGTAGACGCGCGCGCCGATGTCCGCGAGGAGCTCCTTCACCGTGGGCCGTCCTTCGGGATCGCTCATCGTGGAGACGACGCCCCGCGGCTTGTGGAGCACGACGTAGACGGGCTCCTCGGCGACGACGCGCCTGCCGTCGACCTCGACGCGATCGCGGCGGGGATCGGCCTTCGCGCCGAGCTCCGTCACGACGCGGCCGTTCACGCGCACGCGCCCGGCCTCGATCAGCCGTTCGGCCGCACGGCGCGAGGCGATGCCGCCGCGCGCAAGGATCTTCTGGAGACGTTCCATCGCAAGTGCCCTCGAAACCCCGCTACTCTCGCGGGGTGACCTCTCGTAGCACGCTTTTTGCCGCGCCTGTCGTTTCTGCAGCGCTCCTGCTCGCCGGGACGGCCTCCGCCGAGACCATCGTGCTCGACGGAGACGTCCCCGCCGAAGGCCCCGACCACTTCTTTCTCGAGTTCGACGTCCCCGAAGGCACACAGGAGATCGAGGTCCGCCACGACGACCTGTCGGAAGAGAACATCCTCGACTGGGGCCTCGACGACCCCAACGGTTGGCGCGGCTGGGGCGGCGGAACGTCGGAGCCCGCGATCGTCGGTGTGAACGCGGCGTCGCGCGGCTACGTCCCCGGCCCCATCCCGGCGGGGCGATGGCGGGTGGTCGTCGGCAAGGCGAAGCTCGTCGAGTCGCCGGCGCGCTACCACGTCGAGATCGAGCTGCGGACGAGCCCCACCCTCGAGCCCGTGCGCCGCAGCGCGTACGTACCTCCGCCCGCGCGCAAGGTCGAGACGCGCTACTACGCCGGCGACCTACACGTCCACTCGCGCGAGTCGACCGACGCCTCGGCAACGCTCGAGGAGAACGTCGTGCTCGCCAAGTCGCTCGGCCTCGACTGGATCGCCGTCAGCGATCACAACACGATCACGCAGCTCGACTTCTTCAACGAGGTGCACGAGAAGCACCCCGACTTCCTGCTCCTCCCGGCCATCGAGTTCACGACCTACGCCGGCCACGCGAACGCGATCGGCGCGACGCGGTGGGTCGATCACAAGATCGGACAGCCGGGCGTCACCGTCGAAGCCGCGGCGGACGCCATCCTCGCGCAGGGCGCGATCTTCAGCATCAACCATCCGGTCCTCGACATCGGCAACCTGTGCATCGGCTGCGCGTGGAAGCACGACCTCGACCCGAGCAAGATCGGAGGCGTCGAGATCGGCACGATCGGAGCGACCGCCGGTGGGCAGCTCTTCCACGAACGAGCGATCGCGTTCTGGGACGCGCTCCTCGACAAGGGCGCCAAGATCCCCGCGCTCGGAGGCAGCGACGATCACCGCGCCGGCACGTCGTCGCCGCCGTTCGCCGCGAAGGTCGGCAGCCCCACGACGCTCGTGCGCGCCACGGAGCTCAGCACGCAAGGCATCCTCGACGGCATCCGCAAAGGCGCGACGGTCGTGAAGCTGGACGGCCCCGGCGACGCGATGGTCGAGCTCGAAGCGTCGACGTCGCAGGAGGCCGAGCCGCTCGCGTTCCCGGGCGACACCCTCGGCGTCCGGTCGATCGTGCTCCGAGCGAAGGTGACGAACGGCATCGGCCAGTCGATCCGCTTCGTGAAGAACGGCAAGCCCGAAGACGAGGTGCCGATCACGACGGACCCGTTCGTGCACACGGCGGTCGTGACGCCGCCCGATCAGGGCGAAGACCGCTGGCGCGCCGAAGCGCTCGTCGACGGCAAACCGCGCACGGTCACGAGCCACATCTGGCTCCGCCGCGACGAAGCGGGCCCCGCCGCCGCAGCCCCCTCCCCGCCCGACGACGACGGCTGCGGCGTAGCCCCCGAACGACGAACGCCGGGCGCCCTCGTGCTCGCCGCCCTCGCGTTGGCAGCGCACCGGTTCGTGCGGAGGAGAGGCTCCAGGCTCCGGGCTCCAGGCTCCAGATGATTGGGCCGTGACAACGGCGAGGATCCTCCGTCCTCGCTCCACCAGACTTCGAACGAGCCCAACAGGCGCCTCTCGCTGGAGGCTGGAGCCTGGAGCCTGCGCTCAGCTCCCCCCATCCGCCTCGCCCGCAGCCTCCCTGCCCGCGATGCGTGGCGACGGCGGCGGTGCGGACGTGCCGGCGTCGGGAGCGGACGGGGCTTCTGCCTTCCGCTCGGCGGCCTCCGCCTCGTACTTGAGCTGCTCGTCGCGATCCCAGCGGTCGACGTGGCCGTCGTAGTTCTCGTCGAAGCCCATGCGCTCGAGGCGGCCCTTCGAATAGAACTCCCAGACGTCGGGCTTGCCGTCGCCGTTTCGATCGCGGCGGACGCGCTGGAGCTGCCCGTTGACGTAGAACTTCCAGACGTCGGGCTTGCCGTCGCCGTTCGTGTCGAGGCTCTCCTGGGCGATGCGGCCGTCGACGAAGTCGATCCAGACGTCGATCTTCCCGTCGTAGTCGCGATCCGCCTCCTCGTGCAGAGCCTCGCCGCGCTCGTTGAAGGTGCGGACGACGTCCTTGATGCCGTCGAGGTTCGTGTCGATCTCGCGGCATACGAGCGTACGGTGACGCGACTCGCCTTCCCCGAGGATCTTGTAGACGCGGCGGACGTTCGGCTTGATCGCGCCCGGCCCGATCGTCTCGGAGACCTCGAGCTCGGGTTTGTTCCGCCAGTCGCACATCGACTTGTCGTCCGCAGGCCACTTCGACGGGTCCTTCGAGCCGCCGGGGGCCGTCGGTGTCTCGACGAGCCCGCCCTTCCGCCCGCCGCCGCCGCCGCAGGCCATGGCGAAGGCCACCACGACGGCGATCGCCGCCGCGCCCGGCGTGCGCAGCCGGCCCCACGAGGAGGCCGCGCGCGGTCGCATCGCGCTCATGGGTTCGACCCTCCACCCGACGCGCCGGCGTCGGCCTCGTTCCCGGCGGAGTCCGTCGCGGCAGGCGGCGGCGGAGGAGGAGGCTCCACCGGCAGCGGCGTCCCCGAGGCGCTCAGGGTGATCACCGACTCGGGGTCCGGGAGGCCATCGCCGTTCTTGTCCATCGCGATGGTCACCTTGTCGCCCTCGTAGGTCCACCACTGGTCGACCCGTCCGTCGCCCGTGGCGTCCCGCTCGCGTTTGATGCGCTTGCCCGTGTTCGGGTCGAACGTGTCCCAGGTGTCGATGCGACCTTGGTTCGTCGTGTCGAGCTCGGCGCGAACCAGCTTGCCGTTCTCGTAGATCTCGATCGCGTTGATGATCCCGTTGTCGTCGTAGTCGGCCTCCCGACGACGGATCACGCCGTTCTTGTCGAAGTACTCGTACATGTCCGGCTTGCCGTCGCGATTGAGGTCGCTGATGCGGCAGACCTCGCGGTCGCCGTCGTAGACGCGCTTGATGTCCGGCTTGCCGTCGTTGTTCACGTCGACGGTCTCGACCCTGCGGCCGGACTCCTCGCACGCCTCGTGCTCGATCGCCTGCGATCGAACCCCCTCGGGCAGCTTCGACTTGCCGATCGCGTCCTTGCCGCCGCAGCCCGCGCCGGCCATCGCAATCGCATGCGCGACGACGACCGCGGGAACGACGACCCCGCTCTTCATCCTCTTCAGCCGGCCCCGCATCAGGGCAATCACGATAAACGGGCCCTCAACCCAACCGCAAGGCAACCGGGATAGCGGCAAAGGTACTACCTTTACCGACATCCGGATAAACGTACGTAACGATTGAGCTTACGACGCCGCGTAGAGAACTTGACCCGCGCGGTATGGTCGCCCTTGACCGTCACGTATGTTCACGTAGTGTATATCCACGAGGCGCGAGGCGGCCACGACACCTCCGCCCCCCGAACAAAGGAGCTAGTGACCGAATCACGGGTGCGTTAGGCGAGTGGGGAGGCGGCGCGCGAGGGAGCGCCAGGCTTCTCGAGACCGCCAAAGAAGCAGAGACAAAGCATAGGAATTTCGACGGCCTCAAACACCATGCGGAAGAAGATATCGACCACCATCTACGTGACGCCGGAGCAAGCGGACAAGCTGAAGCTCCTGCACGAGCGCACGAAGGTGCCGGTCGCCGTCTACATCCGCGAGGGCATCGATCTTGTGCTTCGCCACTACGCGCACCTGCTCCCCGGCCAGCTCGCGCTCGTCGACACGACGACCGAGTCCCCGCGTCCTCCCGAGGTGAGCGCCTCCGAGCCTCCTCCCTCGATCGCGGCCGGCGGGAAGAAGTGATCTCGTCCTCCGTCTGAAGAGCGGGCGCGAGCGGCGAGACGTGACGGCCCCTCGCTTCTTTCGCGCGCGGCGGCGGCCCGCATCGTCTATGACGAGGCTCCCCCGGCGAGGTCCGGGTCGTGCGCCTCGAAGCGCCCTCTCTCGTCTCGTCCGTCGCCCGACATGCCGACTCCCCAGTCCAAAATCCGCAACTTCTCGATCATCGCGCACATCGATCACGGCAAGTCGACGCTCGCCGATCGCATCCTCGAGGTGACCGGGGCGCTGTCGCAGCGCGAGGCTCGCGAGCAGTTCCTCGACAAGATGGACCTCGAGCGCGAGCGCGGGATCACGATCAAGGCGCAGAACGTCCGCCTCAGTTACACGGCGAAGAACGGAGAGACCTACCAGCTGAACCTCATCGACACGCCTGGTCACGTCGACTTCAACTACGAGGTCTCGCGCAGCCTCTCGGCATGCGAAGGCGCCATCCTCGTCGTCGACTCGACGCAAGGCGTCGAGGCGCAGACCCTCGCGAACGTCTACCTCGCGATCGACCAGGGGCTCGAGGTCCTTCCCGTCCTCAACAAGGTCGACCTGCCCTCGAGCGACATCGACAAGACGAAGCAGGAGATCGAGCAGATCATCGGCCTCGACACGTCGGACGCGGTCCCGTGCAGCGGCAAGACGGGCGTAGGGGTGCCGGAGATCCTCGAGCAGATCGTCGCGAAGATCCCCGCGCCGAAGGGCAAGGAGGACGGCCCCCTCCGCGCCCTCATCTTCGACTCCTGGTACGACCCGTACCGCGGCGCCATCGTCATGTTCCGCGTCGTCGACGGCTCCGTGAGGAAGGGCGACGTCATCAAGTTCATGGCGACGGGCCGCCAGTACGAGGTGACGGAGCTGGGCGCCTTCACCCCCCACGCCACCCCGCTCGAGGAGGTCGGACCGGGCGAGGTCGGCTTCCTCGCCGCGAACATCAAGAGCGTCCACGATACGCGCGTCGGCGACACGATCACGCACGCGCCGAGCCAGTCGAGGAAGGAGGCCACCGATCCCCTCCCCGGCTTCAAGGAGGTGAAGCCGATGGTGTTCGCCGGGGTCTTCCCCACGGACTCCGCCGACTACACCGGCCTACGCGACGCGCTCGAGAAGCTGCACCTCAACGACGCCGCGTTCAGCTTCGAGCCCGACTCGTCCGAGGCGCTCGGCTTCGGTTACCGCTGCGGCTTCCTCGGCCTGCTCCACATGGAGATCATCCAGGAGCGCCTCGACCGCGAGTTCAACCTCGACCTCATCACGACGGCGCCGAGCGTCGTCTACCACGTGTACAAGACCGACGGGACGATGATCCCGGTCGACAACCCGACGAAGCTGCCTTCCCCGCAGTACATCGACCGGATCGAGGAGCCTTACGTCAAGCTCACCATCCACGTCCCGCAGGAGTACGTCGGCGCGGTCATCACGCTCTGCCAGGACAAGCGCGGCACGCAGGTCAACATGACCTGCCCGAGCGCCGGCCGTTACATCATCCAGTACGAGGTGCCCTTCTCCGAGGTGCTCTTCGACTTCCACGACAAATTGAAGAGCGTCTCCCGCGGGTACGCCTCGATGGACTACGAGTTCATCGGCTACCGGCCCGGCAACCTCGTGAAGGTCGACATGCTCGTCAACGGGGACCCGCTCGACGCCCTGTCGATCATCGTCCACCGCGATCGCGCCTACGCCCGCGGCCGCGCCCTCGCCGAGAAGCTGAAGGAGTTCGTGCCGCAGCAGCAGTACGAGGTCGCCATCCAGGCGGCCATCGGCGGCAAGATCATCGCGCGCGAGACCGTCCGTGCCCTCCGCAAGGACGTCACCGCCAAGTGTTACGGCGGCGACATCACCCGCAAGCGCAAGCTCCTCGAGAAGCAGAAGGAGGGCAAGAAGCGCATGAAGCAGGTCGGCAACGTCGAGATCCCGCAGAAGGCGTTCCTCGCCATTCTCAAGGTCGACCAGTAAGGGGCTCGCACCGCGGCCGGGGCTCTTGCCTCCGGGTCTCGGCACCGATCGGCCGCCGTCCCCTCGCCGCTCGGCCCCCGGTTCGTAGGGCCGTCCGTGGCGGCCGTTTGCTGGTACCCTGACACTCCCGTGAGGAAGACGCCTCTCAAGAAGCGCGTCACGCGCAGCCTGAAGCCGCGCAGCAACGTCGATCCGACGCGCGTCGCGCTGCAGGCGCTCGAGCGGATCCGGACCGTGCTCGTGAAGTCCGGGCACAAGGACCGCCTCGGCGAGCCCTTGCCGATGAAGGAGCTCGCGGCGCAGGCCGCCTTCCTCGGGACCGAGCTGCCCCCGAGCTACGTGGCGGCGATGCGCGTCGCGAGCAGGATCGGAGAGCCCGAGACCTTCCTGCTCTCGCACGAGATGGAGCTCGAGGCCGAGCGCATCGCGACGGAGGGCGGCGAGGAGGCGAAGCGTTACGCGCCCTTCTGCAAGACCGCCGATCACGTCGTGTGCTTCGACAAAGGCACCGGCAAGCGCCTCGTCAGCTCCATCCGCTACCAGGGCGAGCTGCCCATCGTCGAATGGCGCGACGGCACGGCGCATCCCGTCGCGGCCCACTTCGGCGAGTGGCTCGACGCGGTCGCCGATGCGCGCGAGGAGGCCGTCGAGCGCGCCGCGAAGATGCCGCCACGCCTCAAGCGCCTGCTCTACGAGCTCGGCTTCCGCTTCGATTATCCGGTGGTCGGGCGCGTCGAGACGGGCGACATCGAGGCCATCGTCGAGCTCATCGGCGAGGATCTCGCGCGCACCATTCGCGCCGACGTCGATCGCCTCTTCGACGCGAGCGGCAAGGCGCTGCTGACGCTCAACGTCGACGACTTCACGCTGACCGCGAGGCTGCGCACGGGCGTCTACACCTTCGAGGCCGAGGACGTCTTCCGCTGGCTCCGGACGTTCCGCGACGAGAACTTCTTCACGGACGAGGTCCGTCCGGCGAGCCACCCGGACAAGGTCCGCGACCTCCGCCGCGCGCCGCGCGAGCCGCCGCTCATCCAGCGAGGTGTCCTCCACGTCGCCGTGATTCCGGCGACCAGGCTCTCCTTCCGCGCCGCGAGCGGGCTCGGGAGCTCCGACTTCTACCTGCTCGGCCGCACGAGCTCCGGGAGCGACCGCTCGTCGAGCGTGCTGCTCCGCGTCAAGAACGGGACCGTGGAGAGCTCGATCAACGTCGACGAGCCGCTCAACGATCTCCACATCACGCGCGACGGCACGCTCTGGGGCCTGACGACGACGCACGCCGTCCGCATCCGAGACGGCCACACGCACAGCTTCCCGCTCCACCGCCCCACGCGCGGGCGCCCGTGGTGGTACGGCATCGGCGGCGGCGGCGAGCGCGTGCTCGTCTGGGGCACCGGCGCCCTGCTCGAGTTCGACGGCCGGCAGTTCGTCCCCTTCCAGCCCGACGCCCAGCTCGACGACGCCGAGTCGGTCGTGGCCCTCCAGGCGCAAGGCCTCCGCCTCTGGATGCTCGTCTGCGGCGACGGCGTCGGCGCGGTCGCGCGCTTCGACTCCGTGCAGTGGCAGCCGATCACCGAGAACCAGGTCATCGACGCCAACCTCCTCGACCTCGACATCTGGCGCGGCACCGCCTACGTGCTCGATCGCGACGGCGGCGTCTGGAAGGTGGAAGGCAGCGCGCCTCCCCGCCCGCTCTCCCTCCCCACGTATCAGGAGGCGTTCGTCACGGAGACGGGCATGCCGCGGTCCCTCCTCGGCATCCGTGCCTACGACGGCGGCCTGCTCCTCGCCAGCAACGGCGGGGTCATCGCCGTCGGCGAAGGCGACGCCCTCTTCCACGCGGTCCCGAGCGGACGCGACCCCGTACGCCTCGTCCGCATCGGAGCCCGCTCCGGCGCCGACCCCGGCAAGACGGACGGAGCCATCCTCGCCCTGAGCGGCCCGAACGCCTGGATCTGGCGCAACGGCACCTTCCACGTCATCGACATGCGCGACTGGTGAGCACTGGCGAACGAGCCGTTCTGTCGTAAACTCGAAGTGCCCGAGTCCTAAAAAGGCAGCCCGGTTCCGGTGAGCCCCGGGCACCTCGTGAGAGGCAAATGTCCAGCGTGGGATGGGCCCGCGCGAGGACCCATGGACGGAGGCACGGCGGGAGCCGTGTATCCAGACCAGGAGCCTCTCATGAAGCTGTCACTCGATCACGTCGGCGTCGTCTCCAGCGATCCCGAGGCGAGCACTCGGTTCTACGTTCGCCTCTTCGACGGCACCGTCAGGGCGATGGGCGGTCACACGGTGGTGGTCGCCGGGGACGTCCGCATCGCGGTCGTGCCTCGCCGCGACGACGATCCGCCGAGCCTGCCCTGGGGACAGCACGTCGCGGTCCGCGCCGCCGGAGCGGAGCGCGACGCCCTGCTCGCCCGCCTCGGCGAGCTCGGCGCCCCGTTCGAAGAGGTGCGCGGCAGGATCTACACGCGCGATCCGGGCGGCATGACGCTCGAGATCCTCTTCGACGGCTGATCCGACGCCGCATCCGCCGCGGCCCGCGCCCACGGCGGATGCCGCACGTCTCTGCTTCCAGAGACGGAAAGACTGGGCTAGAGCAGAGTGCCCGGGCCTCTCCGACCTGGAGCCTGGAGCCCGGAGCCTGGAGTCTGATCGCCCGTGTCCGACGCGAACCTCGCCGCGCTCGTCGCGCGCATCAACGAAACCGCGACCTCCCCGCTGGCGAAGTGGACCTTCGAAGGCTCGGTCGCGTTCGCCTTCGGTGACTCGAGCGGGATCGACGGCGAGCCGCCGCGGGTGTTGCGGTTCCGGCTCGGCAACGGTCTCCGGCTCTTGCTGCTCGTGGACACGAGCGCCCCGGTGCTGAGCTACTTCACCTGGTTCCGCGTCGGGTCGCGCCACGAGAAGCCCGGCAAGACGGGCCTCGCCCACCTCTTCGAGCATCTCATGTTCAACGAGACGGAGCGGCTCGCGGCGGGCGAGTTCGACCGCAAGCTCGAGGAGCACGGGGCCGAGTCGAACGCGGCGACCTGGCTCGACTGGACCTACTACTACGAGTCGCTCCCGAAGGACTGCCTCGGCCTCGCGGTCGAGCTCGAGAGCGAGCGGATGGCGCGGCTCGTGCTGCGCGAGCCGCAGGTCGCGAGCGAGAAGGAGGTCGTCGCGAACGAGCGGCGGATGCGTGTCGAGGACGACGTCGAGGGGACCGCGAACGAGATCCTCTACAAGACCGCGTTCACGCGTCACCCGTACCACTGGCCGACCATCGGCTGGATGGCGGACATCGAGAGCTTCACGCCGGACGACTGCATCGCGTTCTACAAGACGTTCTACGCGCCGAACAACGCGACCGTGGTGATCGTGGGCGACGTCGACGTGGAGGACGTGCTCGTCCGCGTGCGCGACGGGTACGGCGCGATCCCGCCGTCCGTGATCCCGGAGGAGGACACGCACCCGGAGCCGCCGCAGCTCGAGCCTCGCGAGGTCACGATCGCGAAGCCCACGCCGACCGAGAAGCTCCTCGTCGGCTATCGCGGGCCGGCGCTCGGCGACACGGATCACCCGACGCTCGTCGTCCTCAACGAGATCCTCTTCGGCGGCCGCGCCTCGCGCCTGTACGACGAGCTCGTCACGACCCGCGAGGCTTGCACCGAGGTGCGCGGTTGGGTCTCCACCTTCCGCGATCCCGGTCTCTACGAGATGTACTTCACCGCCCGCCCCGGCGTCGCGAGCGCGGACATCCTCGCGGTGCTCGACGCGCACATCGCTCGCGTCCGAGACGAGCTCGTCTCGGAGGAGGAGCTCGATCGGGCGAAGGCGCGGCTCGAGCTCGGGCTGCTCCAGTCGCTCGAGACGACGAGCGGCAAGGCGGAGCAGATCGGCTTCTACGACACCGTGCTCGGCGATCCCGCCGCGCCGTTCCGCCGGCTCGAGCGGTACCGCCGCGTCACGGCGGGCGAGATCCGAACGGCCGCTCGGCGCTGGCTCGTCCCCTCCGCGCGCACGATCGTGCGCGTGCTCCCCGAGAAGGGAGACGACGACGAGGACGATCGCGCCTCGGACGCCGCCGCGAACGCCGCGGAGGTCGGCCGATGACCGTCCGCTTCGACGTCGGCGACGGAGCCGTCGGTTTCGTCGAGAGCTCCGGCGCCCTCCCCCTCGTGTCCATCGTCGTGTCGCTGCGGAGCGGCGCGATCGCGGACCCTGCCGGAAAGGACGGCCTCTGCCGCTTCACGGCCCGCATGCTGCGGCGCGGAGCGGACGGGATGTCCGCGCAGGACATCGAGGCGACGATCGATCGGCTCGGCGCCGAGCTCTCGCTCGACGTCGGTCCGTCGACCTTGAGCTTCCACGGACAGGTCATCCGGCGCAACGTGCAGCCGTTCGTCGAGCTGCTCGCGCGCCTGCTCGGCAAGCCCACGTTCGATCGCGATCAGATCGCACGCCTTCGCCGCGAGACGACCGCCGAGCTCGTCGAGGCGCGCGACAGCGACCGCGCGCTCGCCAACATCGCCTTCCGCCGGGCGCTGTTCGAGGGGCATCCTTACGCCCGCTCGGCCGCGGGTCGGATCTCGACCGTCGGGACGATCGAGCACGCGGACGTCATCGCCGCGTACGAGGCGCACTTCACCCGCGGCAACCTCGTCGTCGGCTTCGCCGGAGCCGTGACCGAGGACGAGGCGCGCACGCTCGGCGCGACGCTCGCCGGCGCGGTCCGCCCGGGGCCGCGTCTCGCGACGGACTTGCCCGAGCCCACGCCGAAGCGGGGCCGCCACCTCGTGTTCGTCGACAAGCCCGAGCGCACGCAGACGCAGACGCTCATCGGCAGCCTCGGCACGTGGCCGCACGATCCCGATCACTTCCCGCTCGTCGCGGCGACGGCCGTGCTCGGCGGCACGTTCACTTCCCGCATGATGCGCGAGATCCGCAGCAAGCGCGGATGGTCGTACGGGACGAGCGCGCGTCTGTCGATCGAACGCCGGCGGCATGCGTTCACGATGTCGGCCGCGCCGGGCGCCGCCGACTGCGCGCCGTGCGTGGAGCTCGAGCTCCAGCTCCTCGAGGAGTTCGTCGAGAAGGGCATCACCGCGGAGGAGCTCTCCTTCATCGAGAGCTACCTCGTTCGCTCGCACGCCTTCGAGATCGACACGGCGCCGAAGCGCCTCGGCCAGGCGATGGAGACCGAGCTGCTCGAGCTCCCGTCCGACTACCACACGCGCTACGTCGATCACGTGCGCGCCGTCACGCTCGAACAGGCCAACGCCGCCATCCAACGGCGGCTCTCGGCGAAGGACGTCGTCATCAGCGTCGTCGGCACGGCGTCGGAGTCGCTGAAGAACGTCGAACGAAGGATCTTCGATCTCGCGTCGACGACCGTCGTCCCGTTCGACGCCGACTGAAGCGCCCGGCCGCCCGCCGGAACGACGAGCTTGGCACCGATGGACACCGTATTCGTCAGCGGACAGCTCCCCGGCGACGCCGTCGCCGTCCTCTCCGAGTCGTTCGAGGTCGTCCAGGACGACGGCGGGGTCGCCTCCGAGGCGTTCGCTGCGTGCGCCGATCGGGTGCGCGGCATCGTCGCGCTCCTCACGGATCGGATCGACGCCGCCTTGCTCGACCGGACGCCGCGCCTGGCCGTCGTGGGCAACGTCGCGGTCGGCGTCGACAACGTCGACCTCGCCGCCTGCGCCGCGCGAGGCGTCGTCGTCACGAACACGCCGGACGTGCTTACGGAGGCGACGGCCGACCTCGCCTTCGGCCTCCTCATCGCCGCCGCCCGCCGCATCTGCGAGGGCGACCGGCTCGTCCGCGCCGGCCAGTTCACGGGCTGGACGCCGACGTTCCTCCTCGGCACGCGCGTGCACGGCATGAAGCTCGGGATCGTGGGCCTCGGCCGCATCGGCAAGGCCGTCGCCCGCCGCGCGCGTGGCTTCGGCATGCACGTCGGCTATTGGCAGCGCCATCGCGAGCCCGAAGGGATCGAGCGCGCGCTCGGCGCGACCTGGGTGCCCTCGCTCGACGAGCTCTGCGCGTCGTCGGACGCGATCACGATCCACACGCCGCTCACCGAAGAGACGCGCCACCTCTTCTCGGCCGAGCGCCTGGCCAAGATGCGCCCCGGGTCGATCCTCGTGAACACGGCGCGCGGGCCGATCGTCGACGAGGCGGCCCTCGCCCACGCCCTCGAGCACGGCCCGCTCGCCGCCGCCGGGCTCGACGTCTTCGAGGACGAGCCGCGCGTGCACCCGGCCCTCCTCGCGCGCCCGAACGCCGTGCTCGCGCCGCACATCGGCAGCGCCGACCGCGCGACGCGCGAAGCGATGGCGAGCACCGCGGCGGCGAACGTGATCCGCGTGCTGCGCGGCGAGCCACCGCTCACGCCGGTGGTCCCGGCGAGCGGAAGTCCGTCGACGCGCGAATGACCGACGCTACGAGCCGTTCCGCGCCTGCCCGCCGGCGGCGTGCGGATCGGAGTCGTTCACGACGATCATCGCGGTCGCGTCGAAGGCGGGCGTGCCGAGGCGCGTCGTGCGGAAGGCCCCGTCGACGAGCGCGACGTTGAGCGGTGACTTGACGCCGAGCGCGCGGATCTTCTCCGCGAGCTCGGGGATGTCGGTCGCCCGCCGCCACCCCGAGGCCCCCGGCGGCTCGAAGAACTTCTCCGGCGCGACCCAAGCGTCTTCGGCGACCTCGCCCGCGCGAATCGCATCGAGGAGCGCCTGCGTCGTCAGCGGGCCGCGATGCTTCCCTTCGTCGTCGTAGAGGTACCACTCGCTCACGAGGGTCGTGATAGCCGCCGAGGGTCGCGCCAGCAAGACGCCGCACGTCACCTTTCAGGGTGACAAGCCCGGGACCTGCGAAGCCCCGTGCGGAAAGATCGCCCTTTCGCTCACGGGCGCTTCGCGAGGGCCTCGGCGAAGCGCGTGTCGTACGCGCCCGCACGGAACTCGTCGCTCGCGAGGACTTTGCGAAGGAAATCGACGTTCGTGACGAGCGGTGCGATCCGCGTGCCGGCGAGGGCGCGATCGAGCTCCGCGATGGCGGCGTCGCGCGTCTCGCCCCAGGCGATCACCTTGGCGATCATCGGATCGTAGTAGGGCGTGACCTTGCTGCCGGCCTTCACGCCGGACTCGACGCGCAGCGTCTGCGTCTGCGCCTCGCCCGCCCCGCCGGCCCACACGAGCTCGTCGATCGGCCCCGGCTTCGGGATGAAGCTCTTGCTCGGGTCCTCGGCATAGACACGCGCCTCGATCGCGTGTCCCTTGCGCGCGACGCTCGAGAGATCGGGCAGCTTCTCGCCGGCGGCGACCCGGAGCTGGAGCTCGACGAGATCGAGGCCGGTGACCATCTCCGTCACGGGGTGCTCGACCTGCAGGCGCGCGTTCACTTCGAGGAAGTAGAGCTGGCCGCTCTCGTCGGCGATGAACTCGCACGTACCCGCGCCGACGTAGTTCACCTTCTTCACGACGCGGAGCGCGGCGGCGTAGAGGTCCGCACGCCGGCGCTCGCCCTCTTCCCCTGCGAAGAAGGACGCCGCGGACGGCGACTCCTCGATGATCTTCTGGTGCCGGCGCTGGACGCTGCACTCGCGCTCGCCGAGGGCGAACGCCTGCCCGTGCCGATCGCAGAAGACCTGCACCTCGATGTGCCGCGGCGTCCCGACGTAGCGCTCGATGTACACGCGCGGATCGGCGAAGCTCGCCTTGCCGCGATCGGAGCAGGACTTGAGCGCGCGCTCGAGGCCGGACTCGTCCTGGACGACCTGCATCCCGATGCCGCCGCCGCCGCCGACCGCCTTGGCCACGATCGGGTATCCGATCTTCGCCGCGACCTCCTTCGCGTGGGCGATGCCCTCGGGCGTGTCGATGGCGATGGGCTCGTCGGTGCCGGGCACCGGCGAGGTGCCGACGGAAAGCGCCACGTGCCGCGCCTTCATCTTGTCGCCGAACGCGTCGAGCGTGTCCGGCGACGGCCCGACGAAGACGGCGCCGGCCTCGGCGACGGCGCGCGCGAACTTCGAGTTCTCGCTCAAGAAGCCGTAGCCCGGGTGCACCGCCTTCGCGCCCGTCTTCTTGATGGCGGCGAGGATCGCCTCGACGTTCAAGTACGAGTCCTTCGCCGGCGCCGGACCGACGAGCACGGCTTCGTCGGCGTCGGTGACGTGGGGCGCGTCGGCGTCCGCCTCGGAGTGGATCGCGACGGTCGCGATGCCGAGGCGCTTGCAGGTGCGGATGACGCGGCGAGCGATCTCTCCGCGGTTGCAGACGAGGACCTTGTCGAACGGCATGGCGCACCGATACCACGCATGCCGGGACGGGTCATCGACGGAGCGAACGACGCGGAACGGGACGCGAAGCTCGAGCAGATGACGCCCGGTGGGTGTAAGGTCCCGCGCCGGAGGTCTTCGAACGGATGCTCACGATCACGCGACTCATCGCCGGGAGCGCAGCTGCGCTCGCCATCCTCGTCGTCGCCTGCACGACGACGACCACCACCACGACGAACGGAAGCAGCGGAGGCAGCAGCAGCGGCGGCACCAATGCCGGTGAGGATGCCGGTGAGACCGACGCGGGGACCTCCGACGCGTCCGACGAGACGCCCGGCGACGACGGCCCGAAGGATTGCTCGAAAGAAGAAGACCTCGTCGCGTGCGAGAAGTGCTGCGGAGTGCCGGAGGCGACCCTGCCGTTCGACGGCACGTACCTCGCGTGCGCGTGCGACAACCCGTGCAAGGACGCATGCGCGACGACGGTCTGCGCAGACATTCCCGAGGACCCGGACGACGCGTGCGTGGCGTGCCTGGACAGCGACACCACCGCCGCGGAGTGCTTGGAGCTGGCCCAGACCGTCTGCGACGCGGATCCGACCTGCACGCAGGCCGTGGAATGCCTGCTCGAGCACTGCGCCGACGACGCCGAGCGCTGATCCGCCACGCCCTCTCGCGTGGAGCGTAGATGGCCCGTCGCCGCCACCGACGCGCTCGACCTCACGGGCTCGAGCGCGTCGGCAGGCGCGGGTGTTATCGTTCCCCATCGGAGGGCCGCACCATGGTCGATCTCGGCAAGAAGCTCCTCGGCGGCGCGGCTGCGCTGTCCATCCTCGTCATCGCGTGCACGACGACCGTACACGGCACCGGCGGCGGTGACGGCGCGGGCACCGACGCCGGGCGGGAGGACGGCGCCTCTGGCGCTCCCGACGAGCGCCCGGGCGACGGGGACGCCGGCGCCGAGGCCGACAGGTGCGCCGGAGGAGGAGACCCTCCTCGATTGCGCGGAATGTTGCGGCGGCTTCGACGCGGTGCTTCCGTACAACCGGACGTACATCGCCTGCGCCTGCCAGGGGCCGTGCAAGGAGCAGTGTGCGGAGACGCTCTGCGCGGACGAGCTCCAGGATTCCGACCCCGCGTGCGACAGTTGCCTGGAGTCCCAGACCACCATCGCCGCTTGCGACCCCTCGGCCCAGGCCGCGTGCGACGCGGACGAAGCGTGCACCCGCTTCACGAGGTGCGCCTTCGGAGCGAAGTGTCTCGAGAAGCCGGACGAGTGATCGACGAAAGTTCTTCGCGTTGACGAACGATCGTCTGCCGGCGATCGTGATGTCTGGCACCACGTGCGTCGTAGCCGTCTCCGCGCCTACCTCGTCGCCACCTGCGTGCTCGCCTTCGTGGGTTCGAGCGCGTCGGCGTGCGTGATCATCGCGGGGCTCGAAGCGCCCGCGTCACCGCCGCCGCCCGTGGCGGACGCCGCGACGGAAGACGGGCCGCCGCTCCCGGACCTCCCGCCCGACGCCGGAGCGACGTGCGATCCATGCGTGACGGCGATCGCGGCCGGCTTTCGTCACACGTGCGTCGCGATCCGCGATCAGCCTCCTCGCTGCTGGGGCGACAACTCGCTCGGTCAGCTCGGCGTGCCGGACGCCTCGCCGGAAACCAGAGGGGTACCCCACGCGCTCGACCTGCCGCCCGCGGCGCTCGTCGGTGCCGGCGGGTTCCGGAACGAGGACCACTCTTTCTCGTGCGCGACGACGGCCGACGGCGCGCTTCATTGCTGGGGCGACAACGCGAACGGTCAGCTGGGGCGAGGGGCCGGCGGTTTCTCCGCGACGCCGGTCGCGGTCGCAGCGGGCCCTGGCGTGACCTACCTCGGCGTCGGAGGGGCGCACGTCTGTACGGTCCACTTCGGCGGCGAGCTGAAGTGCTGGGGCCACGGTCAGAATGGCCAAATCGGCCGGGTGATCGCTTCGGATCCGACGCCCAAGATCGTCGCGCTCCCTCGGCCGGCACGCGCGGTCGCCACGGGTGGCTTCCACACGTGCGTGCTCCTCGACGACGGAACGGTCCAGTGCTTCGGCCTCAACAACGTGCGGCAGCTCGGTCACGACGGCACGAACACGGCGATTCCTGCGACGGTTCAAGGCCTCGGCCCCGTGAAGCACCTGGCGCTGGGCTGGGCACACAGTTGCGCCGTCCTCGAGGACGGGACGATGCAGTGTTGGGGGTACGACGACCACGGGCAGCTCGGGCAGGGCAAAGTCGGCGCGTCCGCGACCTTCCCTGGACCCGTCCACTTGCCGGCGGGCCGCTCCGCGCTCATGGGGTGCGCGGGCCAAGTCCACTCTTGCGCCTTGCTCGACGACGCGACGGTCGCGTGCTGGGGGAGCAACCGGCGCGGGCAGGTCGGGACGGGAACCGTCCTGTCGGACACGGTGGCGGACCCGCCGATCGTGCTCACGCCCACGGTGGTGGAGGGCGTGACGAACGTGCGTTCCATCGCCTGCGGATTCGCGCACACGTGCGCGCTCCACGAGAGCGGACGGGTGACGTGCTGGGGCACGAACGAGAGCGGCGAGCTCGGTCGCAGGACGGCGGACACGAGACCCCACCCCGAGCCGGCCCCCGTCGTCTTCTGAGTCGGTCCCTCGTCGAGCGCTCGGCGCGATCGAGTGGGCGATGGGTCATCCGTGTGGTGATAGCATCCGACCGTTGTCTCGCCCTCACGCAGCACCGAAGCAGATTGGCCGCTACGAGATCGGCGCGAAGATCGGCGGCGGAGGGATGGCGAACGTCTACGTCGGCCGCGCGAAGGCGGCGGACCGCAGCGACGAGATCGTCGCGATCAAGGTCATTCGGGACGAGTACGGAAAGGACCCTCGGTTTTTGCGGATGTTCTCGGACGAGGCGAAGATCCTCGAGCGCATCTCGCATCCGAACGTGATCCGCACGTTCGAGTACGGCATCGAGCGGGATCACCGCTACATCGTCATGGAGCTCCTCGCGGGGCGCACGCTGGCCGACGTCTGGGACACGCTCGTCGCCCAAGGTGCCTCGCTGTCGCTCTGGCTCGGCGCATGGATCTGCGCTCGCGTCGCGGAGGGGCTTCACGCCGCCCACGAGCTCACCGACGACGCCGGAGTGCCGCTGTCGATCGTGCATCGCGACGTCAACCCGTCGAACGTGTTCCTCACCTACGCCGGCGAGGTGAAGCTCATCGACTTCGGCCTGGCGAAGGCGCGGATCCGTCGCGATCGCACGTCACGCGGGATGGTGAAGGGCACCCTCGCCTATCTCTCGCCGGAGCAGATCGAGCTGCGTCCGGTCGACCGCAGGGCGGACATCTATGCGCTCGGAACGACGCTCTGGGAGATGGGCACCATGCGGCGCCTGTTCAAGCGCGACGACGACTTCGAGACACTCGAGGCCATCCGCATTTCGGACGTCCCGGACCCTCGGACCATCGTGCCCGGCTACCCCGACGCCCTCGCCGCGATCGTCGCACGCACGCTCCGCGCCAATCCCGACGAGCGCTTCGCGACCGCGGGCGAGCTTCGCGCCCACCTCGATGCGTTCGTAGGCCGGAACCGAGCGTGGATGAGCCGAGAGCTGGGCGAGCTCCTCGCCACGCTCTTCCCGAACGAACGCGCCGAGCACGCGCGCTGGCACGACGAGGCCGTCTCCGTCTCCGCCATCGACACGGTCCCTCCACCGCCGAACCGGGTCCCGGTGGCGTCGTCGAGGCTGCTGGATCCGGACGTGGAGATCGGCGAGGCGGAGCTGTCGGATGTGGAGATCGTTCCGGAGTGAGACTCCGGAGGAGGCTCCAGGCTCCGGGCTCCAGGGATTTCGGTCCTCGGTCCTCGGTCCTCGGTCCTCGGTCCTCGGTCCTCGGTCCTCAGTCCTCAGTCCTCAGTCCTCAGTGAGCGTGCTTCGCACGCTCATGCCTCCATGCTTCGAAGCCAGCGTCGTGTTGGAAACGCAGGACATGTAGTCGAGACGAATCTGGAGCCTGAAAGCCTGGAGCCCAAATCTGGAGCCTGGAGCCTGGAGCTTGGAGCCTCAGCGTGCGAAGCACGCTGGACGTGCGAAGCACGCTGGACGTGCGAAGCACGCTCAATGAAAATCCCGACTCATGCTCACGAGCCGCGGCAGTCGCTCGTCGAGGCGCTCGAGGCGCTCGACGATGACGTAGACCACGCTCTGCGGTGCGTTCGGATCGGGCGGGCTCAGGCCCTTCGGATCGTCGCTCCGCTCGATGCGGCCGTGGGCGACGAGGAGGCGCGCCGTCGTCGCGAGGTGGTGGAACGCCTCGAAGACCTTGGCCCAGAGGATCAGGTTGATGAAGCCGTGCTCGTCCTCCATCGTCACGAAGACGACGCCGCTCGCGGTCCCGGGGCGCTGGCGGCACGTGACGAGCCCGGCGGTGCTCACGCGCGTGCCCGATCGCAGCTTCACGAGATCGCGCGAGCTCTTGAAGCGCCTCGGAAGCTTCGGGCGAAGGAGCTTCATCGGGTGGTCGGTGATCGACACGCCCGTGCGCTCGTAGTCGAGCACGAGCTGCTCGGCGCGCGACATCGGCCGGAGGTCCGGCGCGGATTCCCCCGTCGACGTCTCTCGAAAAAGGCCGTTCGGCCGCGGCGCGACGACGTGCCAGATCGCCGCCCGCCGCGCGCTGCCGGGAGGCTTGTGCGTCAGCGCGTCGAGGGCCCCCGACTCGGCGAGCGCCATCGCCTCCTTCCGATCGAGCCGCGCGCGCGCGACCACGTCCTCGATGCTCGCGAACGGCCGTACGGCGCGCGCCTCTTCGATCCGGCGCCCCGCGTCCTCGCCGAGGCCCGAGACGAGCCGGAGGCCGAGGCGGATCGCGGTCCTCGGGCGAGAGGAGCCCGCCCCGCGCCCGTCGGGCACGACGCGCACGCACGCGCAGTCCCAGCCGCTCTCGTTCACGTCGATCGGCAAGAGCTCGACGCCGTGCCGCTGCGCATCCTGGAGGATCGTCGACGGCGAGTAGAACCCCATCGGCTGGCTGTTGATGAGCGCCGCCGCCAGCTCCGCGGGGTAATGGACCTTGAGCCAAGCGCTCGCGTAGACGAGCAACGCGAAGCTCGCGGCGTGGGATTCGGGGAAGCCGTACTCGGCGAACCCGTGGATCTGCTGGTAGAGGCGCTCGCCGAACTCCTCGGGGATGCCGCGCTCGCGGAACCCCTGGAGCAGGCGCTCGCGGTGCTTCTCGAGCGAGCCGGTCTTGCGCCACGCGGCCATGTCGCGCCGGAGGCGGTCGGCCTCGCCGCCGCTGTAGCCCGCGCCGACGATCGCGATCTGCATCACCTGCTCTTGGAAGAGCGGGACGCCGAGGGTGCGCTCGAGGATCGGACGGAGCAACGGATGCGGCGGATCCGCCTTCTCCTCGCCCGCCCGCCGGCGCAGGTACGGGTGCACCATGCCGCCCTGGATCGGGCCCGGGCGGACGATCGCGACCTCGATCACGAGATCGTAGAACGTGCGCGGGCGCAGCCTCGGGAGCATCGCCATCTGCGCGCGGCTCTCGATCTGGAACACGCCCACGGTGTCCGCGTTGCAGAGCGCGTCGTAGACCTTCGGGTCTTCGGGCGGGATGCGCGCGAGCCGCTCGATCGCCGTGCCCGTCACGAGCTCCGGCGGCGCGTACGGCGCCGTCTCGGTCGTGGCGGCGTCGTTCGCCGCGCGCTCCGCTTGCCGCGCGACGTCGCGGACGAGATCGAGGCTCTTCCGGATCGCCGTCAGCATGCCGAGGCCGAGGACGTCGATCTTGAAGAAGCCGAGCGTGTCGATGTCGTCCTTGTCCCAAGGGATGATCGTGCGGCCGTCCATCGTCGCCGGCTCGATCGGCGCGACGTTCACGAGCGGCTCGGCCGACAGGACGAAGCCTCCGACGTGGATCGACAAGTGCCGCGGGAAGCCTTGGATCGCCCGCGCCATCACGAGCGTCTGGCGGACGCGCGGATCGTCGGCGGACAGCCCGATCGCGCGCAGACGCGACTCGCTCACCGTCCCGATGCCGTCCCACCAGGACACGACGCCCGCGAGCCGATCGACCTGCTCGAGCGACAAGCCGAAGACCTTGCCGACCTCGCGGAGCGCGCTCTTCGACCGATACGAGACGACCTCGCAGACCATCGCGGCGCGCTCGCGCCCGTACGTCGTGTAGATCTCCTGGATCACCTCCTCGCGGCGCTCGTGCTCGAAGTCGACGTCGATGTCCGGCGGCTCGCGGCGCTCGGCCGAGAGAAAGCGCTCGAAGAGCATGTTCGAGCGTGCCGGATCGACGGCGGTGATGCCGAGACAGAAGCACACCGCGCTGTTGGCCGCGCTGCCGCGGCCCTGGCAGAGGATGTCGCGCCGGCGTGCCATGTCGACGATCGCGCGCACGCTGAGGAAGTACGGCGCCACTTCGAGCTTCTCGATGAGCTCGAGCTCCTTCTCGATCTGCTGCGTGACCTTCTCCGGGATCGCGTCACCGTAGCGAGCCCGCGCGCCCTCGTACGTGAGGCGCCGGAGCGCCTGTTGCGCCGTCTCGCGATCGTCCTCGTCCTCCGCCCCGCCCTGCCCCGCCTTCGGCTTGCGGAAGTCGCGGTGCACGAGGTCGGTGATCTCGTACGGGAAGCGGTACGATAGCTCCTTCATCGAGAAGCGACAGCGCTCGGCGATGAACCGAGAGCGCGCCACCCACTCGGGGTGCAGCGAGAAGAGGCGGAGCATCTCCTCCTCGCTCTTGAGATGGGCCTCCGCGTTGGGGAAGAGCTCGCGGCCGGCTTCGTCGAGCGTCTTGCCCTCGCGGATGCAGTGGAGGACGTCGAGGATCGGCTTTTCGCTCGGGCGCGCGTAGAGCACGCGGTTGGTCGCGCAGATCGGGAGCCCGAAGATGCGGGCCGCGGCGAGGGCGCGCGAGACGCGGGCGCGGTCCTCTCCGTCCTTGTGCAGGTGGACCATCACCGACAGGCGCGGGCCGAACGCGCGCGCGAGGGCGCCGCCCGCGCCGACCGGCGACGCCTGTTCGCCTCCCGTCACGAAGAGCGCCGCGTCGGCGAGCGCCCACAGCCCCTCGGCGTGCGCGCAGACGAACGAGAGCGGAACGCCGGCGAACGTGTTCCGCGGGAGCTCGTCCTCGTCGAGACGCTCGGCGCGCCGCTTCGAAGCCCCGGCCTCGGGCGTGACGCCGTCGCTCGGCGCGGCGGAGCCCCAAGCCGCCTTCGGATGCCGCCGATGGCTCTCCGTCAGGATCTTGCAGAGGTTCGTGTATCCCGTGTGATCCTCGACGAGCACGGTGAGCGTCGTCGGCTTGCCGGGGACGTCGGGCACGCCCTCGAGCCCTTCGCGCTCGAGCGTGAGCTCGCATCCCACGATGACGCGCACGCCGTGCTTCTCGGCCGCCTCCCAGGCGCGGACGATGCCGTAGAGGCCGTCGCGATCCGTGATGGCGATCGTGTCGTAGCCGAGCTCGGCCGCACGGAGGATCATGTTCTCGGGCGACGTCGCGCCCGAGAGGAAGCTGAAACACGTCCGCGCCGTGAGCTCGACGTAGCGGCTCTTGCGCGACTCGATCGTGCGCCGGAGCGCGGCGAGCTCGTCGATGACGCCGCTCACGCCCGAGCTCTTGCCCTCGGCGTCGTCCGCGAAGGGCATGCGCGTGGAAGGGTCGATGCGGATCCGGGGAGACATCGCCTGCCGCTCGCCGTCGGGCGCTCAATCGAACAGACCTCGCACGCGCATCGCGCCCGTGGCGCGATCGATCTCGACCCACGCCGCGCCCTCGTCCGTCCACGCATGGACGTAGTCGAGCGCCCTCCGCACGGAGCCGGACGGACGATCCGAAGGTGGCTCCTTCCACCACTCGACCGACTCGAGGCGCGAGAGGTGGCGCGTCACGCGGACGCCCTCGCGCGACACGGGCTCGGGCTCGGCGAGCAGGCGGGTCGGCTCCGGCACGCTCGAGAGCAGGTGACGCGGAAGCCGTCGCTTCGCTCCGCCGCTCCGCCCCCCCGTCTCTTTCTCCGCCGTCCCGAAGGCGACGAGCTTCGATCGGTCCTCTGGTATCCAGCTGTCGCCGAGCACGAGGGTCGAGACCGCCTCGGGCCCGAGATCGGCGGTGAGCTCGGCCACGAGCCGCGGGAGCGCGCGCTCGGCCTTGGGCTGCGGCTCGAAGAGCGACAGCGGCAGCGCCCGCTGGTGCACGAGCACGGGGGCGCGGAGCCGAGCGCCGAGGACCGGCGCGTCGAGGACGAGCCGCTCGATCTTCGGGCGCAGCGCCGCGAGGAGATCGCTCGCGCGCGCGAGCGGCGCCGGCAGATCGATCGCGACGATCGTGACGTCGTCACGCGACGGCTCGCCCGGGTCCGTCTCGCGCATGGCCTCGTCCACGGCCGACGCCGCGGCCGCATCGCGGCGGTCGCGGAGCATCGCCGCGTCGAGTCGCAGCTCCAGCTCCAGCCGCGACGCCGCGACGGCGCGCCCCTGCAGGCGCGTCGCGAGCCGATCGGTGAGCGTCTTCGCGACGAACGTGAGCGCCTGCGTGCCTTCGATGCCGTACTCGAGCTCCGTCGCCTCCTCCGGCACCTCCGGCGGCACGTACGGCGTGAGCGGCGCGCGATCGTCTCCGGCGGCGAGCGCCATCACCTCGCGCGCGCGGGCTCCGAGACGCGCGCCGAGCCCCTGCGGAGGTAGCTCGCGGAGCTCCTGGATCGTACGGACGCCGATCTTCGCCAGCCATCGCACGTCCTCCGGGGGGAGCGGGAGCGCCGCGACCGGCAGGCTCGCCAGCGCACGCGCGTTCTCTCCCGAGGGCACGACGATCGGATCCAGGAGGAGCAGCGACGAGGAGGACGCGCGCGACCGCCTGCGCGACGACGCATGCAGCGCCCGCTCCGCCGCGTCGCGCGCGAGCATCGCCGCGACGCGCGGGCCGTCCGCGATCGCGACCGAGCACGTGTGCCCGAGCGAAGCGATCACGCCCGCGAGGCGCGAAGCGAGGATCGTCTCGCCGTCGAAGATCGCCCCCGGGCCGCGCGCGTCGGGCGCGTGCAGGTGCGCGCAGCCGGTGACGTCGATCCACACGACGTCGCCGAAATCGTGCGCCGCGCCGAACGCCGGCTCTCCCTCCATGCCGAACGCGACGGTCGCGCCGAACGCGAGCCCGATCTCGGCGATGCGGGCGAGGACGTTGCGGACCGCCTCGGGGCGGACGACACGCACCGCGAGATCGCCCGCGCGGGCACGTGCTTGCGCGATCGTCTGGCCCGGGAGCACCCCGAGCGCGCGCGCCTCGCGCGACACGACCGACAGCCGCGTGTTGCCGAGCAGCTTCGCCTCGGTCATCGGAGCAGGCGCGACGACGACCGCGAGCGGAGCGCGCGGCGGGGGGACGTCGTCCTCGCGCGCGTCGCCCTCCCCGCGCCCAGAAGGCTCCTTGCGAGCCAGCTCCGCCCGCATCTCGGCCTCGACGAGCTCGATCCGAAGCTCCGGCAAGCTCACTGCGCAGACTCGCACGACGTGCTCCTCTCCGAACGGTGGCGTCAGCCGGCGAGCCGGACGACGTGCTGCGACGACGCCGCGCCACGGCGGTCCTTCGTGATCCGGATGGCGAGCGCGTCTTCGAACGCGCTCGACCGGCGCTCGACCTCGATGCGGAGCGCGACCGGCCACGGGAGCGCACGCGACGCGAGCGCGCTCGTCAAGAGGAGCGACGTGGTCCCCGACTCCTCGGCCGCGAGGGCGAGCTTGCGCACGACCATGGCTCCCCCGTCGTTCCGCCCCTCGAAGCGCATAGATGGACGCAGCCCCGCGCCGCGCGCATCGCGACGAGGCGCGCCTCCACAGAGGTCCTGCGGATGAGGCACGTCGATGACGAGCAGACCGAACGCGCCCGACGCGGCGGCTTTCACGACGGTGCGCGCGAGCGCCTGGGGCGGAGGCCGAACGACGAGCAGCCGCTCGAGATCGACACCGGCACGCGCCAGAGCGGGCGCATACAAGAACGGCGCGAGCCGACCTTTGACGTGCGAAGGCGTGATCCACGCGCACCACGCCTTGCCGTACGACGCCTGCAGCGCGCTCACCGCCGCGATCGCGATCGACGTGGCGCCGCCGCGCATCGACTCGGGCACGCCGGCATGGCTCGCCCATCGCTGGCTCCGATGCGGCGCGAGGCGAGGCATCGCCGCGATCTCGATCACGCCGCGCGGCAGCCCGCGATCCGGCAACGCGCGTTCGAGCTCCGGCCAGTTCAACGAAAGGACGGAGCGCTCCGGCAAGAGCGCCTGCGTCCCCTGCAAGACGCCGAGGCGCGCCAGCGCTGCTGCATCGAGGTCGATCGAGGCCAGGGCGGACATACTGAACATGGTAACAGTATTCCGACCCTGCGCAAGGGGGACATACTGGACGAATGAGCAGGGACTTTGAGTGAGGCTCCAGGCTCCAGGCTCCAGGGAGGCCAGACCTCGGTCCTCGCTCCTCAGTCCTCGGTCAGACGCGACCGACGGCGCTTCGCCTCTCGGGTGCCCAGCGGCCTCGCCGTCAGGGCTGAGACGCCGGGCCTCGGCACTGGGCTCGAGGGCTCACCTGCAGCGAAGCTCGTCGTACATCAGCCGCCGTACCGGCGGGTTCGTCTGCTCTTCGATCCAAACGAGATCGACGCTGGCGTCGTTCGGCAGACGCTTCGTGAGCGCGGCGCTCGCGGCGATGACCTGTACGTCCTTGAGGAAGCGACCGTCCCCCGTCACCATCGCGCGCGGCTTCCTCGATAGAAGGTCGTACCAGACGAAGTTGAGCCCTCCCTTGTCGGGGGCAGCGAGTGGTGGAGCGCCGACGATGACGAGATCGTTGCCGAAGAAGCGGCCCTGCGCTCCGTCGAGCGGGACGTCCGAGAGCGACGAGAACGCGATCGCGCGCGGGAGCTTCGACACGTCGATCGTCGGGAGGTCATTGGGCCCGAGCGCCCCGGCACGGAGGAAGACCGACGACGAGCCGGCATCGGAGGGCTCGCTCTCGATCGCCGCGATCCTCATTCCTCCGACGGCCCCCAAGCCGTTGGCCGCGACGAGGCGGTAGCTCGACCTCGTCTCCGCACCGGCGATCGACTTGAACTGCAGATCGGCCGGGGCGGGATCCTCCGGAACGCGGATGTAGCCGGTTGCGCCCTGGTCATTCACTCCGGGCAGCGCGCCGTTGAAGATGAACACCGACTTGCCGCTCCGCGCGAGCGACGAGACGCGAAAGGCCGGCACGTCGTCGTCTCCTTTCACGACCTTCTCCTGCTCCCTGTCGGCGCCCTCCTTCCAACGCCCGTAGTAGACGGCGCGATCCCCTCTCGAAGGGCCATCCTGCACCGATAGCGCGTAGACGTACTGATCGGGCCCGTCATAGGTGCCGAGAACGCCGGCGGCGGTCGACACCGGAACGGTCGTTTTCCAGAGCGGCTTCTCGATGAGTGCCTGATCGGGCCGATCGTCGGGCGACTCCCAGACGACGAAGACGACGGACTCCTGGGTGCCGCTACTCTCGATCACCGCTCCGAGCACGCTGATCCGGTCGCCGGCGTGCTGCACGTCGAGCACGCGGCCCTCACGGTCATCCGTGCCGATGACCTTGGGTCTGCCGTCGGAAGCGGGGCCTCCGAGGCGCTTCGGGTCGAAGGTGTAGAGCACGAGGTCCTCCTGCTTCCCGACCCGCTTCAGCGCGGCGATGCGCACCACATCGCCCGCGCGGAACACGGAGAGGATCCGGCCATCCAACGTCGTGCCGTCGGACGGGGCGACCATCAGCACCGGTTCCTTCCTCACGGAGGTACAGGAAAGAAGACCGTCGCCCGCGTCGACGGGAGCATCGAGCGAAGCGTCGTCGATGGCAGCATCCTCGACGCCTCCGTCGCCGTCGCCCGGTTGGACGTCGACCACACCCGTCGCGTCCTCGTTCGCGTCCAGGGTGTCGTCGATGGCAGAGGACGAGACCTCGAACGAGCCGAGGACCGCCGTGCAACCGGCAGCGACGGCGCCGATGATTCCCGCGAGCACGGTGCGGCTGACCTTGTTCATGAGGATCAGAATAGCTCAAGCAAAATGGCGTGGTTCTTTCCATCACCCGCGCTAGATACGAAGGCGTGGGCTCCCTCCTCGACCCGAACCAGCCCGAGCTCCCGGACGACCCGCGGCTCCAGCGGCTCGTCGGCATCTTGCGGGAGATGGGCTCCGTCCTCGTCTGTTACTCCGGCGGCGTCGACAGCGCGTTCGTCCTCGCGGTGGCTCACCGCGTCCTCGGCGATCGATGCGTCGGCATGACGGCCGTGAGCCCGAGCCTGGCTCCGTTCGAGCTCGAGGATGCCGTCCGCATCGCCCGGAGCATCGGCGCGCGTCACGAGCTCGTCGAGTCGCACGAGATCGACGACGAGAGCTACGCGAAGAACGACGTCGATCGCTGCTTCCACTGCAAGAGCGAGCTCTATCGGCTGAGCGCGAAGAAGAAGGTCGAGTGGAACCTCGCCCACGTCGTGAACGGGACGAACCTCGACGATCTCGGCGACTACCGGCCCGGCCTCGAGGCCGCGAAGCAGGCGGGCGCGCGCAGCCCGCTCGTCGAGGCGGGGCTCACGAAGGCGGACGTCCGTAGCTTGTCGCAGGCGATCGGGCTCGGCGTCTGGGACAAGCCCGCAGCCGCATGTCTTTCGAGCCGCCTGCCCTACGGGACGCGCGTCACGCGCGAGCGCCTCGAGCAAATCGGGTCGCTCGAGGCCGAGCTCCATGCCCTCGGGCTCCGGCAGGTGCGCGTCCGATGGCACGCGTCGACGAGCGAGTCGCCCGTCGCGACGAAGCCCGCCCCCATCGCGCGCATCGAGGTCGCAAGAGACGAGATGCTGAAGGCGTTCGACGCCCGCGATGCGATCGTCGCCGCCGGCAAGCGCGCCGGGTTCGCGTACGTCACGCTCGACCTCGCCGGCTACCGCACGGGAAGCCACAACGAGGTGCTCAAGGGACGCTCCTTGCCCGTCCTGAGCTGATTCGGTTCGGCGCGACGACCGCGCGAGCTCTGGCGCAGGCGGCCGCCCTACCCGGGGTGCTGCTGGCGCCACGTACGCGCGACCGTCTGCACGAGCGGGATGCGCGCGAGGGGGTTCGGGTGCGTGCGGAGGAACTGCACCGGGTTGAGGAGGCTGAGCGGGCCGCCTCCTCCGCCGGCACGCTCGATGCGCGCGAAGTAGTCGAGCAAGAGCACGCCGCCGTTCTCGGACCATTCGTACTGCGGCCGTCGCGCGCGTCCCGCGTCGAGCGCGTTGACGGCGCCCGCCGAGTCCGCGGCCGCCTCGCCCGCCTGGTTGAAGATCGGTACCACCGACAGCAAGCGTCCGAGCTTCGTCGGATCGGGCCCGGGCCCCATCGGCTGCCCGTTCGCGCAGCCCGTGTGACCGAGATAGTGGTGCGCGAGCTCGTGCCCGAACGTGAACGCGATGATCTCGTCGAACAGCTCGCGAGCCCGCGACCAGCGTCGCGCATCGCCGACCAGGTTCGCCGGGATGATCCCCGCAGGGAGCGCCGCCCGCGCGTTCGGGCTCCTCACGAGCTGCGGGAGCACCGCATTGCAGTAGGCCTCGTACGTCTGGGTGCCGAACAGCTCGTCGGTCGCCTTCGTCTGCGCGATCGCGTCGACGGCCTCGAGCATGCCCACGGTCGCCGCGAGGAACGGCGCGCCCGTCTCGTCGCATCCGGCGAAAGCGTTGACCTCCGTCGTCGGATCGAACGTGAGCGGGATCCCGCGCACGAGCGACTGGTTGTGTGGGCCGAGCGCGTTCACGAGCTCCGCGAGGACGTTCCGCACCTCTTGCTGCATCGCGGCCATGCCGACGAGGGGCGGGAGCAGCGGCCGCTGCGCCGCCGGCCCCGGTTGCTGCGGCTGCTGCGGCTGCCAGCCGGCCACCGGCCCTTGCTGCGGATACGGCTGCTGCGGGTACTGCGGGTAGTACTGCGGCGACGAAGGCGGCGGCGCGGACTGCGACGAGCTCCGGCACGCGCCGACGGCGAGCGGGAGCGCGACGGCCATCAGCGCGGCGCACGCACGCCGCGCGACCGAACCCAGCGAGAAGACGGAAAGCAAGCCCACGCCCAGACTTCTACCAGATCGCACGAACGATCTCGTACCCGTCTCCGCGAAGCGACCTGTCCCGCGCTCTCACGGCTTGTCGCTGCCCGTGCCCTCGCGCGCCTTCTCGGCGTCGGGCTCGAGCGCGCGCAGCGCGGCGAGCAGAGAGCGCGCGTCCTGCCACCGATCCTCGGGTCGCTTCGCGAGCGCGCGCTCGACGAGCGCGCGCCACTCGGGCGGAGCGTCGACGGGTCCGGGCTCCGGCGGCGCGTCGAGCGGAGCGGGCGCGGCGCTCGGCATCCGCCGCGACGCCGGCTGGACGCCCGAGTCGGCGCGCGACGGCGGCGGCAGGCGCATCGCGAACGAGCTCGGCGCCCGCGAGCCAGGCTTCCACATGTCCTCGCGCGACGGCGGCGGCGGCTCGCCGACGAGGCACTCGTAGATGACGGCGCCGAGCGCGTAGACGTCGCTCCGCGCGTCGATCTCGCCGCCGCACTCCTGCTCCGGAGACATGTAGCCGGGCGTCCCGAGCGGAGCGCCGATGTTCGTGATCCGCATCTCCTCCCACTCGACGCGGGCGATGCCGAAGTCGAAGACCTTCACCTTCTCGCGCCCGGTCTCCTCGTCGCGCACGAGGTAGATGTTCGACGGCTTGAGGTCGCGGTGCACGACGCCGGCCGCGTGGATCGCGACGAGCGCCTCCGCCACCTGCTTGGCGATCGGGAGCACCTCCGCGGGACGCAGGCGCACGCGGTTCCTGAGGCGCGTGGCGAGCGTCTCGCCTCGGAGCAGCTCCATGACCAGGTACGAGGTCCCGTCGGGCAGGTGCCCGTGATCGATCACCTCGACGACGTTGGGATGCCACGACAGACCGAGCGCCTCCGACTCGCGCCGGAGGCGATCGGAGGCGGTCACGTCGTGCGCGGTCGCCGCGCGGAGCAGCTTGATGGCGACCGGCAAGCCGTCCGTGATGCGCGTCGCCTCGTAGATGACGCCGCTCGCGCCGGATCCCATCCGCTGCCCGATGCGGTACAGGCCCGCGATGACGACGCCCTCGAGGTCGCCGCTTCCGCGCGCCTCCGTCTCGCGGAGCGCGAGGCTCCGCTCGAGCGCGCTGACGCGCATCGCCTGCGCGGCGGTCTCGACGCGCCGCAGCCGATCGCGTGCCCAGTACAGCCCCGCCGCGGCGCCCGCGAGAGGCGTGAGGAGCGCGGCGATCATCGTGGGCGTCGACGGGTGGACCGCGAGGGTCGCGCCGCCGGCGACGGCGCCCGCGATCGCGCCCGCGGTGATCCCGCGGAACGGCGCGGGCAGCGACCACTTCACCTCGAACTCCTGCGCGTCGTCCTCGCTCCGACGCAGGACGACGACGCCGCGGGAGTAGCCGAAGAGGGTCGGCACGACGGACAGCTCGAGCTGACGCACCTTCGCGAGCAGTCCGTCCTTCTCGAGGCTCGGATCGTGCGCGATGCGCACGCGGCCTCGCCAGTAGCCGGGACGCGCCTCGATCGTCTCCCATCGCGTCGTGCGGCCGTGCTCGCTGTCGGACGACTCGATGCGCGCGAACGCCTCCTCCGGGGCCCGCGTTCCTCGGAGCACGCGGGCCCAGACGCCGAGGTTTTCGCGCGAGACGAGGTACGGAGCGGCGGCATCGAGGCCGTCGGGGACCACGGCGACGAACTCCTCGACGGCCTTCTTCAGCGCGACGAGCGGAAAGAGGCGCGTCTCGTCCTCGAGGTCCCCACGCGCGAGACGGATCTTCGAGAGCCAGGCGTCGGCCGCCGCCGCGCCCTTGCGCGCTTCCAGGCACGCGAGCAGCGCCTTCAGCCGAGACGCGCTCGCTTGTCCGGTGGGGTACGTGTGCCGAGCCTTCACCGCCTCGCTCCGAGCGTACGCCGATGCGGCGACCCTGCGCCATGGCGCGCGGATGATCCAGGCGGCAGGAGGCACGCCGTCTCGTCCGGTGTAGGATGCCGGCGTGGACTCGCTCGACGCCGGGCCTGGGCCCCGCGCCATCGTACAGGAGGCGGCCTGCTCCGAGCGTGTCGTCGTCCTCAAGGTGCGGGTCCCCGGCAGGACCTCCCTCGTCGTCGTCGGCGCGACGCGCGGCGGCAAGTCCTCTTCGGGCGCCGGCCTCCTCGACGCCGAGGCACGCCGCGAGCTCTGGGGCGGCCGCCTGCCGCCGGGAGCGGAGCGACAGCGGGCCCGCGAGGCCGCGCTCGAGCACGCGATCGTGCTCGGGATCGCGGAGGACGCGGTCTTCATCGATCAGCGCGGCGACCCGCGCGTCCTCCGCATCGAAGGCGGGCGCGTCGTCGTCACCGATCGGAGCTCTGCCGTACCGTCCGAAGCGGTCGGGCTCGTCGGGCTGTCGGACGACGGGCGCGCCGCCCTCGAGGCGCGCGGGCTCGCGATCGCCCGGGCGCTCGCCGCCGACGGGCTCGAGTCGTACCGCGCCGACGTCCGGAAGATCCTCGACCGCGCGAAGCAGCGCATCGAACGGAGGATCGCCGCCGTGCGCGGCGATCTCGAGAAGATCGCCCAAGCCGACCAGATCGCGGCGCAGGCGCAGTGGCTCGTCGCCGCGGCGGCCAAGGCCCCGCGCGGCGCGACGGAGCTCGTCGTCACGGACTGGTCGAGCGGCGAGCCGGTGCCTCTGAAGGTGCCGCTCGATCCGTCGAAGAGCCCGAAGGAGCAGGTCGAGGCGATGTTCAAGCGTGCGAAGCGCCTCCGCCTCGGCGCGCGCATCGCGGAGGACAGGCTGAAGAAGGCCGAGGAGCAGCTCGAAGCCGTCGAGCTCGCGCGCCTGTCCGCCGACGAGGCGAGCTCGCTGCCCGAGCTCGAGGAGGTGCTCCGGGAGGCGAAGCGCGCCGCCCCGCGCGACGTCAGCCTGCCCGGCACGACGACGGCGAGCGCGCCGAAGGCCCAGAAGAAGACCGGCCGCATCCCGTACCGCACCTTCGTCGCGCGCAGCGGCCGACCGATCCTCGTGGGCAAGGGCGCCGCCGACAACGACGCGCTCACCCTCCACGTCGCCCGCCCGCACGACCTCTGGCTCCACGCGAAGGACCGTACGGGCGCGCACGTGATCGTCCAGCTCGACAAAGGGCAGACGTGCCCCGCCGAAGACCTCGTCGACGCAGCGCACCTCGCCGCGCACTTCTCCGACGCGCGCGACGAGAAGGTAGTGGATGTACAATACACAGATCGCCGCTACCTCCGTAAGCCGAAGGGATCGCCGCCCGGCTTCGTGATCGTCGACCGCGAGAAGGTCCTCGTCCTGCGGGTCGAGCCGGAGCTGCTGCGGACGCTCCTCGAGCGCGAGGAGACCTGAGGCCGGGCGCCTGGAGCACACCTGGCCGTTCTGGTAAGAGTGGCCGTCCCCATGCGTCTCGCAGAAGCCATCGCGGACTGGTTCGGGCGGGTCGAGGTCGTGCTCGCCGGCGCCGAGGGCTACCTCCGCGAAGGCGAGGAGGCGCTCGCTCGCGGTGACGCGATGGCGGCGCGGCGCGCCGCGAAGGCGATGCTGCAGCGCGTGCCGCACTCGCCGCTCGGGCTCGCGCTGCTCGCCGACGCATGCGAGGCCGCACGGCTCGACGCCGAGCTCGCGCTCACGCTCGAGGAGCTCGCCGGCCGCGTGGCGTCGCGCGCGGACGTATGGGTGCGGCTCGGGCGCGCGCGCGAGCGCGTGCGCAGCCCGGTCGAGGAGACGCGCGACGCGTTCCTCCGCGCGCTCGCGGTCGCGGAGGCCGGCAGCGAGGAGCGGCGCGAGGCGCTGCTCTGGCTCGCCGATCTGGACCTGTCGAACGGCGACGGAGCGCGCGCGGAGCTCTGGCTCGAGCGGCTCGGCGTCACGAAGGAGCCGGCCGTCCTGCTCCGCCGGGCCGAGGCGCGGCTGCTCCAGAACGACCTCGCCGGCGCGCGCGCCGTGCTCGACACCCTCGAGGTCGATCCCACGGACGGACGCGCGGCGCTGCTCCGTGGGCGCGCGCTCGCGATCGCCGGCGACAGCGGCGCCTTCCCTCACCTGATCCGCGCGCTCGTGCTCGACGCGCCCGGCGCCAGCGAGGCGCTCGCGTCCGCCCTCGCGTGGCTCCCGACCGACGAGGCGACGCGCACGAGGATCCGCGCCGTCGTCGACGGCCGCGGCGAGAGCGATCTCGCGCGGTGGAAGGCCGCGTTCGCGCGTGCCGAAGGCCGGCGCGACGAAGCACGTGCGGCGCTCGTCGGCGCGGTCCGGAGCGGCGACGTGTCCGCGGCGCGGCCGCTGCTCGACACGGCGCTCGAGGATCAGGACCACGCCTCGCTCGCCGTCGCGCTCGTGGCGCTCGGCGAGGACCAGGACACGGTCGTGCGGGAAGCGCGTCTTCTCCCCTCGCCCGCGCGCCTCCGCGATCCGGGCGAGACGTCGGCGATCCTCGACGACCTCGCGAAGGTGACGACGCCGCGGGCGCGCGCGTGGGCCGAGACCGCGCGGAGCGCGGCGCTCGCGACGTGGATCCCGCCGTCGGGCGCGCCGAGCGACTGGACGCGGCTCCTCACGCGGCTCGACGGCCACGCGCGGGCGCTGCACGCGCTCGACGCGACGGCGAAGGTGGCCGAGCTGGCCGTGGAGCGCTCCCGCCCCGTCCGCGTCGCCATCGTCGGCGAGTTCAACGCGGGCAAGAGCACGTTCATCAACGCGGTCATCGGCGCGGACGTGGCGCCGACGGGCGTGCTGCCGACGACGGCGACGCTCCACCACCTGCGCTACGCGCCCGATCCGTTCGCGCGCATCCTGTTCCATCCGGACGCGCCGGCCGAGGTCAAGGAGCGCATCGTGCCCTCGAGCGAGCTCCGCGGCGCCCTCAAGGCCATCGACGCCTCGCACGTGAAGCGCGTCGAGATCCTCCAGCCGATCGCCTCCCTCACGCGCGTCGAGATCCTCGACACGCCCGGCTTCAACGCGCCCGACGCGCGCCACACCGAGGCCGCGCGCTCCGCGTTCGAGGAGGCCGACGCCGTCATCTGGCTGCTCGACGCCGGACAGCCGCTCAAACAGAGCGAGCGCCGGATCCTCGAGGAGGCGAAGGCCACGCGCTTGCCGGTGCAGATCCTCGTCAACAAGGCCGATCGGTTGAAGCCCGAGGACCTCGCCACCGTGATGGCGAACGTCCGCGCGTCGCTCGCCGAGACCGGCATCCGGTCGTGGGCCGAGCCGCTCGCGCTCTCCGCGCGCCTCGCGCTCAAAGGCAAGCTCGGAGACGAAGAGGCGCTCGCCGCCTCGGGTTGGGAGCTCGTGCAGAAGCTGCTCGACGAGCAGATCGTCGGGCGCAGCGAGGAGCTGAAGGAGCGCGGCCTTCGTCGCCGCGCGGCGCGCGTCGTCGCGTCGATGCTCGAGCGGGCGCGCGAGCACGCGAACGACGAGCGCGCCGCCGTGGAAGCCGCGCGCGCGCGGGCCCAGGAGCTCGCGCTGCGTGCCGCCAACCTCGAGCGCGAGGCCGACGAGGCGGCGCAGGTCGTCGCCGGCGCCCTCAACAGCGCCGCCGCGGAGTGGCGGCGCGACCTCGAGATGGTCGTCACCGGCAGGGATCGCCAGCAGGTGGAGAACGATCCCACCCTCCTCCGCTACCGCGTCGATCGCGCTCGATCGCGTCTCGCCCAACCCCTCGCGCGCGTCCTCGCGTCCATCGCCCGTGGTCAAGGGACGGCCGACGTCGAAGGCGCACGCGCCGAGGACCTCATGCCGACGGTCAACGCGATCGTCCGCACGTTCGCGGCGACGGGAGGACGCCCCGACGCGCTCCTCCCGCTCACGCGAAGCGCTGTTGCCTCCCTCGTCGAACGCTTGCTCGTCCTGGCGTCCGCCACCCCGGTGCAGGGACACGCCGAGGGGCTCGTGACGGAGCTCGAGGCCATCGCACGCGCCCTCGACGCGCAAGCGCCCACATGAGCGACCGAAGTGGGCTCGCCAAAGGCATCTGACCTCGGAGAAAACGACTGTAAGATGCAATCATCGGTCGAGTGTCCGCGCTGGCGGGCAGCGAGCTCGACGGAGGGTCGACATGCATTGGCGAATCGTAGCGGCGCTGGCAGGCGCCGTAGCTCTCGCGGTTGCAGCTTGCGGAAGTGAGACGGGCAGCGATTTCACTGGTGACGGAGAGGCCGACGCCGGAGCCACCAACGGTGGAGGCTCCTCCTCCGGGCAGTTCGCTCCGGGTGGCGGCGGGCCCGACACCGGGAGCTGCAAGCCGAAAACGTGCGAAGAGGCGAACGCGAACTGCGGCCCCATCAGCGATGGCTGCGGGAGCATCGTCCAGTGCGGGACCTGCCCCGAGGGCGAGACGTGCGGAGGAGGAGGCACCCCGAGCCGGTGTGGCAAGCCCCCGTGCACCCCGCTCACGTGCGCCGACCTCGGGGCCGAGTGCGGCCTCCAAGGTGACGGCTGCGGCGACGTCCTCGACTGCGGAACGTGCGAGGCCGGTATCTGCGGAGGCGGCGGTCCCAACAAGTGTGGGACCGGGGGCCTGATCGACGGCGGCACGTGCGTGCCGACGAAGACGGAGTGCGAACCCGACGACTGCGGCCCGATCGGCGACGGGTGCGGGAACGTCATCAACTGCCCGGCGACGTGCCCGCCGGGCCAGACGTGTGGCGGCGGCGGCCCGAGCAAGTGCGGAGAACCCGCGTGCCAGGCGCTCACCTGCGGCGACGCGACGTGCGGGTTCAAGCCCGACGGCTGCGGCAAGCTCCTCAACTGTTGGCCGGACGGCGTCTCCACCTGCCCGCCGGGAGAACGGTGCGGAGCGGAGAACAAGTGCGAGCCCATCCCCGGCTGCACCGGCCTCTGCCAGCAGCAGCAGCAGTGCCCGGGCGGCGCCACGACGGCCATCGAGGGCTACGTCACGTCGCCGAACGGCGTGCTGCCGATCCCGAACGCGGTCGTCTACGTACCGAACGGGCCGGTCGAGCCGTTCGAGCAGGGCGTCAAGTGCGAGACGTGCGCGACGGCGTCCGGCAACCCGCTCATCTCGACGACGACGGACGCGAACGGCTACTTCCTCCTCCCGAACATGCCGGTGAGCACGCCGGGCAAGGTGGTGGACATCCCGGTCGTCGTGCAGCTCGGCCGGTGGCGCAAACAGTTCACCGTCCAAACGACCGCGTGCACGACGACGAAGGTGCCGAAGGTCGGCGATGCGCCGCCGAACAAGACGGCAGCACTGCCCCGGAACCAGAGCGAGGGTGACATCCCGCTCACGGCGATCTCGACGGGCGACTACGACGGCCTCGAGTGCGTGTTCCGCAAGATCGGCGTCGACGACAGCGAGTTCACGAGCGGCGCCGGCAATGGGCGCATTCATCTCTACCAGGACGACGGCGTCGGGGGCGGTGCTGGTGGCGCATGCGCTCCGGGGTGCGGGGACAACTGTTCGCAGAGCGGAAGCGCCAGCTGCCCCAAGGCCAGCAAGCTGTACGGAGGCGGCTACACGCGTGAGCTGAGGATCACGCGCATCGCCCGCTCCGCGAACCAACCGTACATCGTCCGGACCTCGTCAAACCACAACCTGCAGACCGGCGACCAGATCGTCATCTTCGGCGTCACCAACCCGTCGGGCGCCAACGGCACCTGGACGGTGACACGAGAGGACGCCGACGACATCCGCCTCGACGGCTCGAATGGGCCTGCCATCACCACGCAGACCTACTCCACCAACAACCGGCCATACATCTACGTCTGCAACGGCGCCTGCGACGACGACGGGCTTCTCGACAAGTACGACGCGGTCATCTTCAGTTGCACCGGCGGCGAGTCGCGCAAGCCGGCCAATGCGCGCCAGAACGTCATCGACTACGCGAACAAGGGCGGGCGCGTCTTCGCGACGCACTACTCGTACGTCTGGCTCTTCTCGACCCGCAACAACTCTCCCTCGACCCTGAACTTCACCTCCCCGTGGGCCGCGACGGCCAACACCTTCGACCCGTTGCCGATCAACACGCGCTGGGACGGCTCTCTCACCGCGAAGCTCGACACGTCCTTCCCGAAGGGCCTGCTCTTCGCGAACTGGCTGAGGGCGCCGGTCGGCAACACGTCGGCGAGCTACCCGCCGCCGTACCCGCCCGTGAACGCGCTCACGACGGTGGACCCACCGGAGGTCACGATCTCCGAGCCACGCGCCAACATCACTCCGACCGATCCGAACATCGCGACGTCGGGCATCGTGGCCCCGGCGCAGCGGTGGATGTACACGACCACGGACTCGGTCAAGTCGCGTAGTCAGGATCCCGCACCGAGGCACGCGCCCCTCCACTACACGTTCAACACGCCGTGGGGCGCCGAGCCGGCGAGCCAGTGCGGACGCGTCCTCTTCAGCGACTTCCACGTCACGCTGACGGGCGGCAACAGCGAGAACAAGGTCTTCCCCGCGGAGTGCGACGATAGCCCGCTCACCGCCCAGGAGAAGATCCTCGCCTACATGCTCTTCGACCTCGCCTCCTGCGTGTCGGCCGAGGGGCCGCCCGAGTGCCAGCCGAAGACCTGCCAGGAGCAGGGCATCGGCTGCGGCTTGGCGGGTGACGGCTGCGGCAACGTCATCAACTGCGGTGACTGCCCCGCGGGCCAGACCTGCGGCGGAGCCGGCATCCCGAACCAGTGCGGCGCTCCCCCCTGCCAGAAGCAGACGTGCGGCCCGAACGAGTGCGGCCTCAAGGGCGACGGTTGCGGCAGCCAGCTCGACTGCGGCAGCTGCCAGGACGGCAAGGTCTGCGGCGCCGGTGGCCCGAACCTCTGCGGCGAGGGCAGCTGCACGCCGCTGGCCTGCCCCACCCCGGCCGAGGGCTCGGCGTGCGGCCCCGTGGCGGACGGCTGCGGCAGCCTCAACAACTGCCCGTGCCCGGACGGCATGCCGTGCGTGAACGGTAGGTGCGGTGCCCCGCCCTGCACGCCGCGCACGTGCCAGGAGGCCGGCGCCAACTGCGGCGAGATCGCCGATGGCTGTGGCAGCACCGTCAACTGCGGGACCTGCGTGCCTCCGCAGACCTGCGGCGGCGGCGGCATCCCCAACGTCTGCGGCGGCGGCGTCAAGTGATCGCCTGATCGACGGCCCTCCCTGGGATAAGCTCGGGACATGCGCCCGAGCTGGTCCCGGAGGGCCGTCTTGCGTTGTGTCCTGGTGGCGTGCATCGCCGCCCCCACCGTCACGTTCGCGTCGAACGTCACCGCCGACCCGCTCCTCGACGTCGGCGGAGACGTCGGCGTCCAAGCCGACAAGCTCGAGGTCGACGTGGCGGAAGGCACGGCGGTCCTAACCGGCAACGTCGTCCTCACGAAGGGCGACATGACCGTCCGCTGCCCGCGGTTCGACTTGAAGTTCGACTCGACCCCGCACGTGCGCTGGGCGAAGGGCTCGGGCGGCGTCGTCGCCGACGTGCGCGGCGTGCACGGCGAGGCTCCCGAGGTGGAGCTCGACATGGTCAAGCAGGTCCTGGAGATGCGCGGCGGCGTGAAGCTCACGCGAGGCCAGGGCTGGATCCAGGCGGAAAAAGCGACCATCGAGCTCGCCACCGCGCGCGTGACGGCGACGCAGGTGAAGGGCTCGATCCCCGTCCCGAAGCCGTGACGGCGGCCATCGCCGGCGTCGGCATCCGTGTCCGGCGCGGGGACAAGACGATCCTGCGCGGCGTCGACCTGTCCGCACGTCCGGGCGAGGTGCTCGGCGTGCTCGGCCCGTCGGGCGCGGGCAAATCGACGCTGTTCCGCGCGCTCGTCGGCGAGATCGCCGTCGCGTCCGGGAAGGTCGAGCTCCACGGCGAGGACGTCACGGCGCTACCTCTCTGGGCACGCGCGCGCCGCGGCCTCTCGTACGTCCCGCAGACGCCGAGCGTGCTCTGGGACCTGTCCGTGCGAGAGAACCTCGCCACGTATCACCGCGTCGTGCACGGCCGCGCCGACGCGGCCGCGGAGAGGAAGGCGATCGAGGAGCTCGCCGCGCGGGTCGCGCTCGACGATCGGATGGACGTGCGCGCCGGCGAGCTGTCGGGCGGAGAACGGCGGCGCCTCGAGCTCGCGCGCGCCCTCACGCGGCCGCCCAAGGTCCTCGTCTGCGACGAGCCCTTCGCTGGGGTCGATCCCCAGCAAGCGAGCCGCCTCGGGGACATGCTGCGGGCGCTCGCGGTCGACGACGGCGTCTGCGTCGTGCTGGCGGATCACCACGTCGAGGAGGCGCTCCGCGTATGCACGCGTGCCGTACTGCTGCTCGACGGCGAGGTGGCCGCAGAGGAGGAGCCGGACGCGTTCCGCGCGCATCCCCTGGTGGTGGGTCGGTACCTCGGGAGCTGGGCGCGGACCATCCCCCCGCCGTCGCCCGAAAGCGGCTGATTTCTCGGAGCGCGTTCGGAGTCGCCGAAGCGCCCGCGCCGTCGCGAAGGTGGTGGGTGGCAGTCCGCCGGTTACCCCACATGGACGGCATGGTGAGTGCAGTCGTTCCTCGCGGAAGGGATGGGTGCCATGACAACGCCGCTCCGACTCGACGCCGCTTCGACCTGCTCCGAGCCGTCTCTTTCGGCCGACGACTCCTTCGTCCCGCCGAGCGTCCCTCCATCGAGCGCTCGTGCGGAGGCGACGAAGCGTCTCTTGCTGCGCGTCTCCGCGGGCGCCGAATGGTTCGAGCTCGGGGATCGGGATCGCGTCGTGCTGGAGACACGGATCCCGCTTCGTCGCCTCCTGCTCGCGCTCGCGCGCATGCGCGCGTCGTCGCCGACGTCGGTCCTTCCCGTGCCCGCTGCATTCGAGGCCGGCTGGCCGGGCGAGCGCGCGACACCGACCGCCGCCGCGATGCGCGTCTACACCGCCGTGCACACGCTTCGGCGCCTCGGCCTGCGCGGCGTGCTCGTGAGACGCCGGCGCGGTTACGTGCTCGATTGCGACGTCGAGATCGTCGCGCCGAACGAGGAACGGACCTCGCAAGCGGCCGCCGAGACGGGCGGAGAGCTCACGGTGCCTCCCGCGTGAGCCGGTCACTCCTCGCGTCGTGACGCTGGGGCCCGGCCGAACCGCGGATCGCGGGCGAGCCCGTACCGAGCGCGACCATCGACAGCCGATCGCTCCGTCGGGCGGCACGCGCCGCGCCGATCGATCCCGACCAGAAGGACGTTCGCGCGGGCGAGCGCGAGCACGAGGTCGGTGCGCTCAGAAAACATGCCAACGAAGCCCGAGCGGGCCGAAGCGCCCCATCGAGGTCGAGCCCATCCGCGACGGATCGGCCGGGCGCCCGTCAAGACGAAGAAGCGGGAAAGCGCCGAGCGCGAGCGCAAATTTGGGCCTCTGCGTAGCAAATTTCCCCGCTGGCACTGTTTTCGCTTTCGTGACCCTCGCCGGCGTGTAAGCTTTTTCTGGCGGAACTACGTGGCCCCGTCTGACAGCCGGTTCCACGAGGACCGTCCCCACGGAAGGTGGGGCCGCTGTTCCAACCCCACGCCCGTGGGGCCCCTGGCCAGAAGAACCCGATGGAAATCAAACAACAGCTCAAGCTCAGCCAGCAGCTCGTCATGACCCCGCAGCTCCAGCAGGCGATCCGTCTGCTGCAGCTGTCGCGTCTGGAGCTGATCGAGGAAATCCGCAAGGAGTGCGACGCGAATCCCGTCCTGGCGGACGAGGATTTCGAGCCTCGACCCCGCGCCACGGATTCTCCCGAGGGTCTGCCGACGCCGACGCTGGAACAGGGCGAGCGGCGGATGGAGTTGTTGGACGACCGCAAGCGGGTCGAGTCGGGGGAGGCCGCGAAGACGGACGGCAAGCAGGTCCAGGAGATCGACTGGGAGCAGTTCCTCGAGAACCGGACGCTCCAGCAGCCGCTCCCTGCCAACCGTGGCGGGTTCGAGGAGCTACCGCCCATCGAGCAGAACCTCACGAAGGGCACGACGCTCGTCGATCACCTGCGGTGGCAGATCCAGATGAGCGACATGACGGATGCCGAGAAGCGCTTCGCAGAGCTCGTCCTCGGCAACCTCGACGAACAGGGCTTCCTCGACCTCAAGGGCGTCGAGCGGCCCGACGGAACGCGCACGCCCGATCTCACGATCGAGGAGCTCGCCGAGGAGGCCGGCCTCGACCCGGAGGACGCCCCCGAGGTGCTCCGCATGATGCAGGAGTTCGATCCCGTCGGCGTCTGCGCCCGCGATCTCCGTGAGTGCTTGCTCGTGCAGGCCGAGGTCTACGGCTACGACGATCTGGAGATCCAGATCCTCGACAAGCACCTGCACAACCTGGAGAAGCACAACTACCAGGCGATCGCGCGCGACCTGAAGGTGCCGATCGAGGAGGTCTACGAGGCGGTCAAGGAGATCCAGAAGCTCGAGAGCCGCCCCGCGCGCAACTTCACGGACACCGACGACAAGCAGATCGCGATCACGCCGGACGTCTACGTCATCAAGGAAGGCGACAAGTTCATCGTCACCGACAACGATCGCGGCGTGCAGCGCCTCTACATCAACGAGGCCCTGACGAAGCAGCTGCTCAAGGATCCGAACGCGAAGGAGTTCATCGGCGAGAAGCTGCGGAACGCGCAGTGGCTCATCCGCGCGATCGAGCAGCGTCGCAAGACGATCATCCGCGTCACCGAGTGCATCGTCGAGAAGCAGCGCGAGTTCTTCGAGAAGGGCGTCGCGTATCTCAAGCCGATGATCCTCCGCGACGTCGCCGAGGCGGTCGGCATGCACGAGTCCACGATCAGCCGCGTGACGACGAACAAGTACGTCCACACGCCGCAAGGCCTGTTCGAGCTGAAGTACTTCTTCAACTCGTCGATCCGCCGCGTCGCCGAGGAGGACATCGCCTCGGAGAGCGTCAAGCAGGCGATCAAGAAGATCATCGACAACGAGGACAAGTCGAACCCCCTCAGCGATCAGGCCATCGTCGAGATCCTGGCCAAGCAGGACGGCATCCAGATCGCCCGGCGTACCGTTGCGAAATACCGCGAGATGCTGGGCATCCTCGCCTCGAGCAAGCGGAAGAAGCTCTTCTGACCGCGGCCGGCCAGCGCTATCCTTCGTACGGACGGCCTGTCCGGCGGCGAGGAGGCGGTGGGCGGCAGCGGTCGAGCGAGGGCGGTGGTCGAGAGCGACCACTCGGTGACGACGGGAGGGGGATCGGGCGGCGAAGAGCCGCCCGCTCGGCGATGGGCGGCGGTCGAATGAAGCACGCCATCGCCGGGCGCGAGCGGGCTGGCTCTCCCGCCGATCGTGTGCCCGATGGCGCGTGGGCCGCGTCGAAGGAGAGCCAGCTGCTCGGTCGGCCCCGCTTGCCCGAGCGGGCAGACGTGCACATCGTCGACGTGACGACGTTCCGCGCGAGCCCCTCTTCCGAGGGCCTCGGGACGCGCGACGAATGCAACGCATGGACCGAGTCGACGAGCCGACTCGACCGAACGGCGCCGCAGGCGTCGCGGCGGTGGTCCGCAGGAGCGACCGGTCGAGCGTGGGAAAGGCGGCTCGGCTCCGTCGGCCCTACCCGTCCGCGCGTTGCCGGACGCGGAGCCGACCTTGGAATCTCCGCCGCTCGTCGGCGTTTCTGCTGGAGGGGCTTCGACCTCTTCATGGGCCCCACCATGAAGCTTCTGCCGGAAAACGAGTTAGCTTGCCGCCCCAGGGCGGGGATAGACTCGTGGGAGCGCGCCATGGTGGCGCCACTCACGAGGAGGTTCAGGTTTCCGCGAGAACGCGCTGCGCTCACTGACGACGGCGCAGGACGAAACGGTCAAGGCAAACCGAAGGAGAGCCACGCATGAACATCTCCATCACCTTCCGCCAGATGGATGCGACCGAAGCAGTCAAGGCCTACGCCACGGAGAAAGTCTCCAGACTGCAGAAGTTCTTGCGCCAGCCACTGTACGGACAGGTGACGTTGAGCTGTCAGAAGACCGAACACACGGTGGAAGTCGACCTGCACTCCGGGGGGAAGCACTACCACGCAGGCGAGACGAGCGAAGACATGTACGCCGCGATCGACTTGGTCACCGACAAGCTCGAGCGCCAGATTCGCGACGACAACGGCTCGAGCAAGAAGAAGGGCGCCGAGCGCGCCTCGGATCATCTGCTTCCTGACGAGGACTGACATCCGTCCTCGGTCCTCAGTCCTCAGTCCTCAGGTGATGACGTCGTAGTCGTAGAATAAGAGTGACCTCGGGGCCGCACCTCGACGCCGAGCTTCGAAGCCGAAGCGCCGAGGACCGCGGACCGAGGTCCGAGGGCTGAGCGACCGAGGCTCCCTTCAACCCTTCTCGTCGGGCTCTCTCAGCGATGGGAGGCCCACCGCACGACCCCCCATGCGTCTCACCGACCTACTCTCGCCGGAGCGCGTCGGCATCAAGCGCTCGAACGGCGAGCCGTTCGACAAGGAGAAGGCCATCGGCCAGCTCGCCGCGCTCATCGGTGAGCGGGACGGCGTGAGCGTCGCGGAGATCGAGCGTGCGCTGCTCGATCGCGAACAGCTCCAGAGCACGGGCATCGGCGAAGGCGTCGCGATCCCGCACGGCGCGCTGCCACAGCTCAAAGAGCAGGTCGCCGCGCTCCTCATCGTGCCCGAAGGCGTCGATTTCCAGGCGATCGACGACGCCGACGTGAACATCCTCTTCGGCGTCATCACGCCGAAGCGCGCCACGGGCGAGCACCTCAAGACGCTCGCCCGCGTCTCCAAGCTCCTGCGCAACAAAGACTTCCGTACGCGCCTCATCAACGCGCACGACGAAAAGAGCGTCTTCGACCTGATCCGCGCCGAGGAGGGCGGTTCCTCGAGCGCGAAGGAGTCGGGGGCTGCCACGGAAAGCGAGAAGAAGGGGGCCACGTGACCGACGAGACGGCGTCACCGCCGGCCGGCTCTTCCCCGCCGCCGATGGCCGACGTCACCGTCGGCGAGCTCGTCGCCGACACGCGTCTCGGGGTGAAGCTCTTCCGCCTCGCAGGCGAGAGCGGGCTCGGCCGGCCGATCCGGCACCCGCGCATCCAGAAGAGCGGGCTCGCGCTCGCCGGGCACTACCACGGCGTCGTTCCGACGCGCCTGCAGGTGCTCGGGGAGACCGAGCTGTCGTTCCTCGACACGATGACCCCCGAGCGGCGGAGCGAGGCCGCACGCGGCTTCTTCGCCCTCGGGCTCTCGTGCGTCGTGCTCACGCGGCGGGACGCGGAGCCACCCCGCGCCATCGTCCAGGCCGCCGAGGCGACCGGGACGCCGCTGTTCGTGAGCGAGGAGCGGTCGAGCCGCACGATCAACGCGCTCCACGCGCTCCTCGACGAGAAGCTCGCGCCGACGACGTCGCTCCACGGCGTGCTCGTCGACGTCTTCGGCATCGGGCTGCTGCTCCTCGGCAAGAGCGGCATCGGCAAGAGCGAGTGCGCCGTCGAGCTCGTCCTCCGCGGGCACCGGCTCGTCGCGGACGACGTCGTCCGCTGCGAGTGGCGGCCGCCCGGCATGGTCTTCGGCGCGCCGGCGGACCTGCTCCGCCACCACGTCGAGGTGCGCGGCCTCGGGCTGCTCAACATCAAGGACCTGTTCGGCGTCACGGCCGTGCGCGAGCGGAAGCGCATCGACATGGTCGTGCGCCTCGACGAGTGGAACGAGGCGAAGGAGTACGACCGCCTCGGCGTGGACGACGAGTACTACGAGATCCTCAACACCCCCATCCGGCTCGTGACCGTTCCGGTGCGACCCGGCCGTGACATGGGCGCGATGCTCGAGATGGCGGCGCGCAACGAGCTGCTCCGGCGCGCCGGGAAGCACAGCGCGCGCGAGCTGCTCGCGCGGCTCGAAGAGAACGCCGCCATCTCGCAGGAGATGGCGGTCGACGATCAGCCGGAGAGCGTCGTCACCGCGCCGGTGAGCGCCAAGGGCACGCCGCCTCCGCCGAACAGCAGCATGGCGCAACCCACCCCGCCGTGGAACGACTCCGAGCGCCCGCAGCGCGCGGCCAAGCCGTTCGCTGCCAACGAGAGCTCGGCGTGGATCCCGGCGTTCCGTCCGAAGGGAGGCGACGAGTGAACGATCCGCCCGGCCTCCTTCCCCTCACCCCTGCCCCGTCGACGAGCCCGCGGCGGCCGATGGTCGTCGTGGTCACGGGCCTCTCCGGCGCAGGACGGACGACCGCCCTCCGCGCGCTCGAGGACCTCGGGTTCTTCTGCATCGACAACCTCCCCACGGTGCTCGCGCCGCAGGCGGTGGCCCTCTGCGAGCGTGGCGGCATGACGCGCGTCGCGTTGGGAATGGACGTGCGCGTCCGCGTGTTCCTCGGGGAGGTCGGAAACGTCCTCTCGCAGCTCGAGGACAACGGCCGGCGTGACGTACCCGTGCTGTTCCTCGACGCCTCGGACGAGACCATCCTCCGCCGCTTCAGCGAGACGCGCCGTCCGCACGCGCTCGCGACCTACGAGTCGACGACGCACGCGTCCTCCGTGCTCGAAGGCATCGCGATCGAGCGCGAACGCCTGGCGCCGCTCCGCGCCCGCTCGACGCACGTGATCGACACGACGGCGCTGAGCGTCCACGAGCTGCGGCGCGCCGTCATCGGCTACTTCGGTCCGGCATCGGGCACGAGGGAGCGCATGACGGTGCGCGTCCTGTCGTTCGGATTCAAGTACGGGATCCCCGCCGACGCGGACCTCGTCTTCGATGTCCGCTTCTTGAAGAACCCGTACTTCGTCCCGGAGCTCAAGCGCCTCCCTGGAACGGAGAAGCCGGTCAAGGACTTCGTCCTCGGCTTGCCCGAGACGCGCGAGCTTCTCGACCGAACGCTCGACCTCCTCCGTTGGGTCGTGCCGAAGTACGAGCGTGAAGGGAAGAGCTATCTTACGATCGCCTTTGGCTGCACGGGGGGCATGCACCGAAGCGTCGTCTTGGCCGAACACGTCGCGCTCGAGCTCGATCGGCTGCTCGCGGCGCTCCACGCCGCGGAACCGGAGAGCGACGGCGGAGCTCGACCGCGCATCGAGATCGCGGTGGTACATCGTGACGTCGGACGCCAGGAGAGTCGCCACAGCGTGATCCCCCTCTCGGGGCCGCACGACCCGAGCCCGACCGTGACAGGAGCGAGCCGTGACTGATCCGGTGCAGAACGAGGGTTCGAACCGAGCGAGCGGACGATTCACGATCGTCAACGAGCTCGGTCTGCACGCACGCGCGGCGACGAAGCTCGTCCAGCTCGCGACGCGGTACCCCTGCGAGGTCATCGTCTCCCACGGGGGCCAGCAGGCGAACGCGAAGAGCGTGATGGGCGTGCTCCTCCTCTGCGGCTCGAAGGGCACCGTCGTCGAGGTCACGGCGACGGGAGAGCGTGCCCAGGAGTGCGTCGACGCGATCGGCAAGCTCATCGCCGACCGCTTCGGAGAGCCGAGCTGATGTCTCGCAAGAGCCCTCCGCCGCGGCCGGGCGACGTCCCGGCCATTCCGCCGCCGGAGCCGAGCTCCGGGGCGTCGGTGCGCGACGCGTCCTCGCGCGACGCGAAGGACCGCGTCCCGTCCGTGCCGCCGAGCTCCACCGAGCTCGAGCGCAAGGAGACGCGCGTCCTCAAGGGCATCGCGGGCTCCCCCGGCGTCGCCGTGGGGCCGGCGCTCGTGCTCGGCGACATCCGTGCGTCCTTCGTCCGGCGGCACGTCCCGAGCGCCCAGATCCAGGCGGAGCTCGACCGCGTCAAACAGGCCGTCCGCGACGCCAAGCAGACGCTCCGCGAGGTCAGCACGCGGATGCCGAAGGGGATGCACGAGGCGTCCCCCATCCTCGACGCCTACGACATGATGCTGTCGGACCCGACGCTGCACGAGCGCGTCGAGCGGAAGATCCGGCACGAGAAGAAGTGCGCCGAGTGGGCGGTCTCGGAGGCGAGCGAGGAGATCGTCGCGATGTTCGAGCCGGGCGACGCGGCCGAGCGCGACGCGTACATCAGCGAGCGGCGCCACGACATCGAGTTCGTCTGCGATCGGCTCCTCCGCGCGCTCGTCGGCGAGTCCGCCCACCACGCGGTCCGCCTCGACGAGCCGATGATCGTCGTCGCGCGCGATCTCTCGCCGGCCGACACCGCGAGCATGGTGCGCGAGCCCGCGCTCGCGTTCGTCACCTGCGTCGGTACGCGCACGAGCCACACGTCGATCATGGCGCGTGCGCTCGAGATCCCCGCCGTCGTCGGCGTGGCCGACGCGCTCGCCGAGATCCGCACGGGCGACATGCTCGTCGTCGACGGGCTCACGGGCGTCGTCACCGTCCATCCGAGCGAGCAGTCGATCAAGGACGCGCGCCAGCGCTCCGAGCAGCACCTCGCCTTCGCGCGGCGCCTCCTCTCCGCCCGTCACAAGCCGTGCGTCACGGCCGACGGCGTCCCCGTCACGCTCAAGGCGAACGTGGAGCTGCCCGCCGAGGCGATCCTCGCCGTCGATCACGGCGCGCAGGGCATCGGCCTGTACCGCACCGAGTTCCTCTACATCGATCGCACGACGCAGCCGGGCGAAGACGAGCAGTACGAGGTCTACCGCGCGATCGTCGAGGCCGTGAGCCCGCAGCCGGTCACGCTGCGCACGTTCGATCTCGGCGGCGACAAGTTCGCGAGCACCTTCCAGATGCCGGCCGAGATGAACCCGGCGCTCGGCCTGCGCGCCGTACGCCTCGCGCTCAAGCAGCCCGAGGTGTTCCTCACGCAGCTCCGCGCGATGGTGCGCGCGAGCGCCCACGGCGACGTGCGCATCATGGTGCCGATGGTCGCCAGCATCCACGAGATGCGCGAGGTCAAGCGGCTGCTCGCGCAGGCGATCGCGCAGGTCAAGGCGCGCGGCCTGTCCTTCGAGGAGCACATCCCGCTCGGCATGATGATCGAGGTGCCCGCCGCGGCGGTGATGGCCGACGTGTTCGCGCGCGAGGCCGAGTTCTTCAGCCTCGGCACGAACGATCTCGTGCAGTACGCCCTCGCGATCGACCGCGCGAGCCAGTCGCTCGCGGCGCAGGCTTCGCCGTTCAACCCGGCCATCCTCCGCCTCATCAAGACGGTCACGGACGTCGGCAAGAAGTACAACCGCCCCGTGTCGCTCTGCGGAGCGATGGCGTCCGATCCCCTCGCCGCCTGCCTGCTCGTCGGGCTCGGTCTGCGCGACCTTTCGATGGAGGCCGCCGCGATCCCCGAGATCAAGGAGGCGATCCGCCGGCTGACGGTGCCCGAGGCGGAGGCGATCGCGGCGCAGGCCCTCGCGTGCGACAGCGCCGAGGCCGTCGAGGAGGTCCTCGCCCGCGAGCTCGCACCGCGCTTCATCGACCTGCTCGCGGGCCTCGCGGACGAGACGACCCTGAGCCGCTCGAGCGTGCCGCCGCCGACGGAGTGAGTTCAGGCTCCAGGCTCCAGGCTCCAGTGGGGGGTTCGACGCGGAGCTGGAACGCACGCCCGCGGCGGTCTTCAGGCTCGAGACGGCGCGCGCTTCGCGCGCCAACCTCAGTCGCTGAGGGCCGAGGACTGAGGTCTGAGGACTGGCTCGCCCAGCGGGAGTCTGGAGACTGCCGTCTGGAATTTTCCACCAGCCTTTGCGTGGCTGAACGGTCTTGGCACGCGACGACCGATCATGGGATCTCTGACGCGTGCCGCTCCTCAGGACGACACTGGGCGCGCTCGTGGCGTCGTTCGTCGTCGGCGCCTGCCAGGAGGATCTCGCGCCGTCCGAGCCGCTCGGCGGCGGTGGGCCTCCGTCGGGCGCGCGCGACGCGGGCGCGGACGTCGAAGGCGGCGCGCCCGAGCCGCCTCCGGTTCCGGGGCTGTTCGCCGAGTACTTCGACGGCTACCACGACAAGGTGGTCGAGCGCGTCGAGCCCGGCGTCGACCACGATTGGAAGGACGGGGCGCCCGTGGACGGCGTCGGGAAGGATCGCTTCTCGGTGCGATGGACGGGCACGCTCACGCCGGCCGTGACGGGCAAGACGACGTTCGCGATCGACGCCGACGACGGCGTCCGCCTCTGGATCGACGGCAAGCTCGTCATCGACGACTGGCGCGCGCACTTCGTCGAGCGGCACACCGGCGAGATCGACCTCGTGAAGGACGAGCCGGTCGACATCCGCCTCGATTACTTCGAGGTCGATCTCGAGGCGTCCGTGAAGCTGTCGTGGTCGGCAGACGGACTGCCCGAGGAGGTCATCCCTTCCGATCGCTTCCGCACCCGGCAGCGACCGAGCGGCATCCCGGGCCCGAAGCCTCCTTTCGCGAATCCGGTCATCGCGTCCGACTGCCCCGACCCCGGCGTGCTCGGGGTCACGGGCGTCGGCGGCGCGCTCACGTTCTACGCGGCGTGCACCGGCGGCTCGTTCCCCATCCGCACGTCACGCGATCTCGTGCGCTGGGAGACCGTGCCGGGCGCGGCGATCCTGCCGCAGGGCAAGCCGTCGTGGGCGGACAACGGCGGCCGAAACTGGGCGCCGGAGCTGCACCGCGTCGGCGATGCGTTCCTCGCCTACTACACGACCGTGAACGCCGCGAACGTGCTCTCGATCGGCGTCGCGCACGCGACCTCGCCGACGGGACCGTGGACCGATCGCGGCTCGGCGCTCGTCGAGGACCCGCAGGGCGTCATCGACGCGACGTTCTTCGAAGACGACGACGGCTCCCGCTGGCTCTTCTACAAGATCGACGGTAACGCGCACGGGAAGCCGACGCCGATCTACGTGCGCCGCCTCGCGCCCGACGGGCTCTCGTTCGCGCCCGACAGCGCGCCCGTACAGGTGCTCGTCAACGATCCGAGCACGTGGGAAGGCGGCGTCGTCGAGGCGCCGTGGGTCGTCAAGCGCGAGGGCCGCTATTACATGTTCTACAGCGGCAACGTCTACGACCACCGCTACCGCACGGGCGTCGCCCGCGCGACATCGATCACCGGACCGTGGGAGAAGAAGGGTCCGCCGATCCTCGCGAACAACGCGTCGTGGGTCGGTCCCGGGCACGGGTCCGTCGTGCGCGTCCCGCACGTCCTGCCGAACCCGTCGGGCGAGGCGCTCGACTACTTCGTTTATCACGCGTGGCAGAACGCCGGGAACGGCACCGCGGTGACCGCGAAGGGCCGCATGGTGCTCGTCGATCGGATCACGTGGAAGGACGGCTGGCCCTCGATCGGCGACGGCACGCCCACGGTCGGCGCGCAGCCTTGGCCGGGCGAGGAGTGACTGGAGTTCAGGCTCCAGGCTCCGGGCTCCGGGCTCCAGGAGGGGCCGCGCGCGGCTCTGGCGAGGGCTGATCTGGATCGTTTGTCCATCACCCTTTGCGCAATTCGCGCAGCGCCGTCCCCGAAGTATCGGATTTTACAGAAAGCTACAGTGGCATGCGATGTGTACCGATGTAGGACACCATGCGTGCTCGCTCGCTCCTCTCGGTCCTCGCTCTCCTCTCGATGTCCGTGACCGCCGCGTGTGCGGCTCCGACCGACGACGAAGAGGTCGAAGCCGCCGAAGCGGAGGTGAGCGAGCTCAAAGCCTATTGGGCCGACGCCAAGCGTCTCGACCTCGGCGATCTCACCCGCGTCGCCGTCGGCTTCGCGACCGACGCGCTGAACGATCGGCTCGCCTCGCCGAGCTTCGGCGCGCGCTTCGAGGCCCCGCAGGTCTTCGCCGCGCACGCCGAGCCGAGCAAGGTGTTGCCGAGCGGCGCACAGATCAAAGGGCTCGATCAGGTCGTGAGCGGTCTCGCGGCTCGCTTCGGCGAGAAGGAGCTCGCGACGCAGGTGAACGCCGTCCGCCTCCGCCACCTCGAGAACAGCGCGGACGAGTACTACATCGAGTCGGCGTTCGCCGCGCGCGCCGGCCTCGGCCGGGACTGGAGCATCCCCGCGAACGGCTTCGGGACCGACGCGAGCGTCACGCTCGGATTCGACGCCGGCGCGGAGCTCGTCTCCCGCGTCATTCTCGCCGCCCCCGACGACAAGCTGCCCTCGCTGCTCGCCTCGCCGCTCGCGGCCGCCAAGGAGATGCGCGGCTTCGTCTACCCGCGATCGATCCGCGACATCCGCAACATGAAGCCCGGCGAGATGTTCGCGCTCCGAGGCCTCGGCAAGCTCGGCGGCAACTTCGGCCTCGGCGCGCCGATCCTCGTCGCCAGCCCGACGGGCGCCCTCACCTACCGCATCGTCGTGTCGGCCGGCGTCTCGACGGTCATCGGCGGCCAGCTCGACGTCCAGCTCGTGCGCCTCGACGGCGACGAGGTCGTCGTCGACGTCGGCGTCGAGAACGGCAAGGGCCTCTCCTTCCACGCGGCGATCCGCGACGGCTGGGGCGTCAAAGGCATCTGCGACGACGGCCAGCGCTGCCTCCGCGAGGTGGACTTCGGCGTCGCGCGCGTCGACCTCGCTCGCCTCGTCGAGAAGGCGATCGAGAAGCGGCTCAACTCGTACCTCTCGTTCCGCATCGAGGGCCAGTCCTCCAGGACGAGCTCGCGCGTGAGCCTCTCGCGCTTCCGGTTCCACCTCGATCGGGGCAACCCCGACGAGGTCGAGCGCGCGCTCCAGCAGGTGCTGAAGCTCGATCTCCGCCTCGCGCAGGCGCTCTACAACCGTGACCTCGGCGAGCCCGCCCCGGCCGTCGTCGCGGAGTTCGACGCCGTCCGCGCCGCGACGACGTCGACGCGCAGCTTCGGCTTCGAGCTGCTCGGCATGAACATCTACCACCGCGCCGTCGTGAACAAGGAAGGCACCTTCGTCGTGCAGACGCCGGACGGCGCGCGCGCGATCCTGTTCGACACCGTCCACAAGGGCGGCGGGTGGTTCCAGAAGAAGCACGGCTACACGCGCACCGGCCTCGCCGCCCAGACGCTCGACGCACGCGATCCGTCGACCTTCCGTAGCGAGGCCAACCTGTTCCTCCAGACGGCCGCCGGCGACGAGCACATCCACGACGACCTCATCATCGACAACGTCGACGGACTGTTGCTCGGCCTCATCGGGCCCGTGGGCATCGAAGCGCTCGACCGCTACGGCAACGCGATGCAGCGCCTCGTCTGGTCGAAGTGCCCCGTGCAGGAGGATCCGCAGAGCCACACGCGCCGCTGGGACGAGCAGTGCAACGTCCGCCTGCTCGACGACCCGAAGATGATCGAGCTGAAGGAGCAGGGTCTCGCGGCGATCGAGCCCTTCCTCCGGGAGATGCCGGCCGACTTCCAGAAGCTCGTGCGCGAGGCTGCGAACGTCCGCTTGACGCTCCAGTCGGTGGGCATCCACCACCTCGATGCGATGAACGGCCCCTCCGCGTCGTTCACCCTCGACCTCCGATTCGACGACCGCGGGCTCGACGCGCTCACCCGGCGCACCAGGGCCGAGTACTCGGCCGTGCTCCGCGAGTACCTGACGGCCGTGTACGCCGACCGACAGAAGGTCGGCGCCACCCTCGACAAGAACGCCGTGCGCGCCACCGTCGACCAGAAGTGGGGCCAGGACATCGAACGGATGGCGGCGACGTTCGAGGCGCGCGCGAAGGAGTACCGGCTCATCGCCGACGCCGAGCGCCTCGTCCCGGTCGCGCTCGACGGCCGCCGCTTCGCCTCCTATCCGCTCGGCATCCGCTTCTCGGTCGACGGCGGCGCCGCCCGCGCCTACGAGACCGCGGTCATCGAGTCGACGAGCCACGACCGCGCCAAGGCTGCGGCCCGCCTCTTCGACGACCTCGTGAAGGCGGCCGACCACATCAACGGCCCGCTCTACGACGAGCACACGGCGACGTTCCCGCTCCTCGCCCTCGTGCCGCGCGACAACCTCGACATCGGCATGACCGTGGACGCCGAAGTGAAGAGCACCTTCTGGGTGAAGCGCGAGCGCTTCATCAAGGCCGGCTTCACGAGCGTGTCGGCGCGAGCCAAGGGCAAGGACGTCTCCACGATCAGCGCCGGCATGTTCGACCTCGACACGATGATCCAGGCGAACTGATCGGAGTCGTGGCGAGCGTGTAACATCGCCGGCGATGGTGGACACCTTCGCCGGCGACATCCCGCTCCGCATCTACGCGCCCGAGTCGTCGGACGGACCGACGCCGGGCGCGCTTCTCGTCTATCACGGCCTCCGGAGCTCCAAGGACTCCCTCGACCGCGAGGCCCGTATGCTCGCCGCCGCGGGCATCACGGCGATCCTCGTCGACGCTCCCCATCACGGCGCGCGCCACAGCGACGTCGTGGGCACGATGCCGGACGCGCTGAGCCTGCCCGGCCACTACGTCCTGCTCCGCCTGATCCGCGAAGCGCGCGACGAGGTCCCGAAGCTGCTCGACCACGTCTTGTCCCTCGGCCATCGCGCCGTCGGGATCGCCGGCGTCTCCTTCGGCGCCTTCGTCGCTCTCGCCGCCGCGACGGTGGAGCCGCGCCTCGCCGCCATCGTGTCCTTCCTCGGCTCGCCCGACTGGACCCCGCGCGACGGCAAGGTGCCGGACGACCTCGCCGACGTCGTGAAGGAGTCGCCGCACCTCCACCCCGAGAAATTCCCGCCGCGCCCGCTCCTCCTCTTGAACGGCGCGCTCGACGACAACGTCCGCCCCGGCCCGGCGCGCGCGCTCGTCGAGAAGCTGCGTCCTCTCTACGAGGCCGCGGGCGAAGACGCCGGGCCGCTCGTCCACGTCGAGTATCCGAACGCGACGCACGCCGTCGAAGAGCACGACTGGCTCGACATGTGGTCGAAGGCGACCCGCTTCGCCGTGGACGCGCTCGATCGAGCGGCGAAGCGCGCGTCGGCCGCCCCGGCCCGCTGACCGAGGCCGCGCCACGCGGGGGCGCGCCGGTGCGCTCCTGCCGGTCTCCCGCCGGCCGGCCGACGAAGGCCCGGCGACAGCTCGAGCGCCCGGACCCGCTCTTTGGGCCGCGACGCGAGGCGAAAAAGCATGTTAAGGTGCCCGCCGGCCCATGGTGTTCGTCCCGCGTGCTCTTGCCGCGCGCATCTCCGCGGCGATCCTCGCGATCGGCGGGCTCGGTGTCTTCGGAGGCGCGCAGCCCGCCTGCGCCCCGGCCGAGGAGGGAATCGAGCACGTCTGCCCGCCCGGGCAGACGTGCGACGTGAGCCTGACGATCCTGCACACGTCGGACATCCACTCGCGCCTCTTCCCGTACGAGCAGGTCATCACCCAGGTCGACGCCACGCTCGGGCTCGGCGAGCTCAACACGGTCGCCAACGTCGGCGGCGTCGCTCGGATGGCCTACATCCTCAACCGCGAACGCGCGCGCGCGGGGCGCGTCATCCACCTCGACTCCGGCGACTGCTTCCAGGGCGCGCCCATCTTCAACTTCTTCCGCGGCGAGCCCGAAGTCCGCGTGATGAGCCAGCTCGGCGTCGACGCGGCCGTCGTCGGCAACCACGAGTTCGACTTCGGCGCGCAGAACCTCGCGACGCAGATGCAGCGCTGGGGGAACTTCGCCCTCCTCAGCGCGAACTACAAATACGAAGACACGACGCAGGACTCGCCCACGGCGACCATCGCCCGCCTCGGCTCGGTCGCGCGGCCGTTCGTCGTCTTCAACGTCGGCGGGCTGAAGGTCGGCGTGATCGGGATGGCGAACCTCTCGAGCCTCACGTCGATCTTCGATCAGCCGAACCGCCTCGGCATCACGCCGCTCAACACGGTCGAGGTGGTGCAGTTCTACGTCGACCTGCTCCGGCCGTACGTCGACCTCATCGGCGCCGTCTCGCACATGGGGCTCGAGCACGATCAGCGCGCGGTCCGCGGGACGACCGGCCTCGACTTCATCATGGGCGGGCACAACCACGTCGTCATCAACCCGCCTCAGGAGATCTACGACTGCTCGGCGGACCCGAACAATCCGGGCTTCGTCTGGGCGATCGACCCGAACGCCGCGATCGATCCGGCGTTCACGCCGCCGGACGATCCCGAGCCCGAGCTGCGAGGTCCGGCCGGCAACTACGATCCCGTCAACCACCCGTGGGCCTTCAAGCGGCCGTGCAAGCCTCGCCGCGTCGTCATCGCGCACTCCGGCGCGTTCGCGAAGTACGTCGGCCGCCTCGACCTCGTCGTCACGAACGATCCGGCGCGCGCCTCTCCGACAGGCGATCCGGCCGACTACGATCCGGTCAACGGCTTCGAGATCCAGACGCTGCGCTACCAGGCGTTCCCGATCGACGCGACGGTCCCCGAGGACCCCGCGATGGTCGAGCTCCTCCAGCCCTACCAGCGCGCGCTCGACAACGCGCTCGACCTCGACATCCTCGTCGGCTACAGCCCGCAGGGCTCGCGCCGTTTCTCGCCGACCGGCGGCGACTCGCCGCTCGGCAACGTCGTCGGAAACGCCATCTGGCTGCGACTCGGCATCCAGACCGACTTCTCGCTCACGAACTCGACGGGCATCCGCGCCGACCTCAACCCGGGCCCGGTGACGATCGAGCAGATGTTCAACATCTTCCCGTTCGACAACTCGATCGCGAAGATGCAGCTGTCCGGCGGCGAGGTGCAGGAGCTGTTCGACTTCACGGCCCGCCGCTCGGCGCGGCGCGGCTGCAGCACGCAGATCCAGATCGCCGGCGCGCGCGTCCGCCTCAACTGCACCGGTTGCCAGCGGCTCGAGATCCCTTGCGACGACGACAGCGTCTGCATCGCCGCCGGACGCGACGCGTGCGACCCCGAGACGAAGACCTGCATCGTCCGCTGCGAGAGGGGCCACGAAGAAGTTTGCGCCGCGCGCCTCAAGGGCAGCACCTGCAACGAGGAGCGAGGCATCTGCGAGGTCGAGGCCTGCGCCGAGCAGGTCTACATCGGCACGACCGAGAAGATCTGCGAGTCGGACGCGGATTGCTCGGACGATCCCAGCCGTCCCCTGCCCGGCTCGTGCTCGAAGGCGGAGGGCAAACGCAGGGGCCTGTGTCTCTCGCCCATCAAGCCCACGAACCTGTACGAGCTCGCCACGAGCAACTACCTCGCGAGCGGCGGCTCCGGCTTCCGCGTCCTGCAGCGCAACACGACCCAGTTCGACACGAAGATCCAGCAGCGCGACGCCCTCATCGACTACCTGCGCGCGGGCAGGCCTTGCGGCTGGGACGCGAACAACGGGACGCCCGACGGCCTCAAGGCGTGCTCGACCGACGCGGACTGCGGCGACCCCGCCATGGTCTGCGCGTGCCCGGGGCACTCCGTCGCCGACGGCAACACCTGTCGGACGGAGGGCTCGTGCGACGCCGGGAACGGCCGCTGCGTGCTCCGCTCGTGTCGTGACGAGGTCGCGCAGTTCCACGAGAAGCGCTGCGCCACGGCGAAGGACGTCGCGGCCTGCAGGGTGCCCATCAACGCCTGCTCGCTCGCCGGCGAGGAGTGCAAGATCCTGGCGTGCGTGGACGCCTCGATCGGCAGCTTCACCGACGGCCGCGTGGAGATGATCGGTCGATGATGCCCCCGCACCATGGGGCGAAGCCCCAGTCCCTCCTCTCCTCGGTGCTCGGTCCGCGCGGGCCTCGCTCGGCGTCCATCCTGTACCTCGTCGCCCTCGCCTCGACCGCGGCCGCGTGCAGCGACGCCGGCTTCGGCAAGCCGCGCACCGGCCCTCGACTGACGATCGAGATCATCGACGCCGACAAGGTCACCGGCTCGCGTTTCGAGCCGCTGCCGCTCGTGATCGACACGCCGCAGCCGTTCCGGATCATCGTCCGCGCGCTCGACCGGAACGGGAACGTCGACACCGGCTTCAACGGGTTCGTGCGCATCTCCGCGAAGCCGGGCGCGATCGAGCCGATCGAGGGAGAAGGCGCCGTCGGCCGCAACATCGAGCTCGTCGCGGGCGAGTCCCTCGAGACCGAGGTACACCTCACGAACGCGTACGGAATCACGTACATCGTGGCCGACGACCTCGGCTACACGCCCGGCGACCCGCTCGGCCAGCCCGCGTGCGCGAACGGCATCGACGACGACGGCGACGGACGGATCGACTTCCCGGCGGACGAGGGCTGCGCCTTCGCCAACGACGAGAGCGAGGTCGGCGGGAGCTACGCGCAGGGGATCAGCCCTCCGATCTTCTACGCCTACCCCCGCGTCGCGGACATCCGCGGGCTCAAGTGCGAGGCCTCGGGGACGTGCTCCGGCAACGGCAGGACCTCCTACCCGAAGGAGCAGATCCAGGTCGATACCGGCTTTCACGAGAGGCCCGACGGGACGCAGGGCTTCGACTTCGATCTCGTGGTCACGCGGATCGCCTCCGACGGCTTCTACGTGACCGACATCAAGGACCGGCGCGGCGGCTTCAACAGCATCTTCGCCTTCAACTTCAATGCGCCGCCGGGGATGCGCGTGTGCGACCGCCTGAAGACGCTCAGCGGCACGGCCAACGAGTTCTTCGGCTTCACGCAGCTCTCCTACCCGACGTGGACGCTCGAGCAGTGGGACCCGCAGCGGCGCCCCTGCCTCGTTCCCGAGCCACGGGTCCTCTCGCCGCTCGACATCTCGCCGGACACGCTCCTGCCGCTCACGGGCAGCCTGGTACGCGTCCTCAGCGTGCCCGGAGAGACCGAGGTGAAGGTCACGCCGAAGTTCGGGCCGGGCCTCATGCCGGAGCAGAACGGCATCTTCGTGCCGAGCGTCGACAAAGGCACGAGCTGCGATCTCGACGGGAACGGATCGATCGACTTCTCGGCCGGCAGCATGGAGGCGAAGTGCGCCGACGCCTGCAGCTCCGACCCCGAGTGCACGGAGTACTCGAACTTCGAGGCACGGAGCACGTTCCGGATCACGGTCAAGGACCTGCTCACCGGCAACACCGCCGCGATCCAGGCGGACGCCACGACCACCGCCGAGTTCAAGCCGCTCGAGATGAAGGGCCAGCCGCTCAAGGCGTTCACCGGCACGCTGCACTTCTTCTCGGGGGGATCGCAGTTCACCATCGAGGCCCGTTGCAAGGACGACATCGTCACGAGCCTCGACGAGCAGCCTCTCCCGTCGGACAAGGCGTGCGTCCAGCCGCGCACGATCTTCGACGAGAACCCCGAGTAACCTCGAGCCCACACCGGATGGGCTCCGTCCGCGAAAGTTCGCACCAACCCCGCCCCCTCACGTCCCACCGTCCCCGACTCTCGAGACCGAAAGCTTCCCTTCCTGGTTTGTGGAGCCCGCTCGATGCGCTCGTCTCACGAAAATAGGCCGCTCGGATGTGCGTCGCGGGTCGGCCGTCGCCGACTCCTCCTCGCCCCTGCGCTCGCGGGCTCCGCGATCGCTCTCGTGCTCGCGTCTCGACCTGCGCTCGCGCAACAGCCGACGCAGCCGCCCGCCCAGCCGGCTCAGCCTGCGCAGCCCGCGCAGCCGAACCAGCCGGCGCCTCCCGCGCAGCCGGTGACGCCGCCCACCACCCCCGCGGAGCCCGCAGCGCCCGCGGACGGAGCCGCCACGCCGGCCGATCCGAACGCATCGGCATCCGCCGGCGCCAGCGTGACGATCTCCCCAGAGGACGCGCAGGCGCAGGCGGGCGCGACCGCGCCGGGAGCCGACGTGACGGGCACCGCAGGTGCGCGCGCGGTCGACGCGCCTCCTCCGGGCGCGGCCCAAGGCGGCGGGTTCATGGACACGCGTCTCACCTGGACCTTCGGTGACGACGACTTCCTCCACAAGACCGGCGAGCTCATCCCGCTGTCGCCGACCTTCAGCGTCGGAGAACGCCCGCAGTACCGCCTCTTCTTCGACAACCTGAACTCGCGCTTCACGGGCCGCGAGAACATCACGCACCTCGTGATGTACAAGAAGCTGCCCTCGTTCATTCCGAGGCTGACGACCGAGGCGGCGCTCGTCCTCCGCTTCGATCTCGGGCAGCTCGCCGCGCAGTCCGGCAACCTCAACGCCGCCCTCTACGACACGGGCTCGTATCTGCGGCTCTTCTACCAGACGGGATCGGAGAAGGAGGGCCTCGGCCTCACGTTCTTCCCGCTCGACACCGACCGCTTCCGTCTCGGCTACCTCTACGACCTGTCGTGGGGCGGCACCGCGGCGAGCATCAACCAGTCGATCTTCCCGCGCATCCAGGGCTCCGCGCCGGGGCTCAAGGTCCAGTACGACGCCGAGAAGTTCTACGTCTTCGCCGGCTTCAAGACGGCCACGATCGTCCAACCCGAGCAGGTGCTCAACCCGGGCGGCGAGAGCGAGGTCGAGGTCGTCCGCGTCGGGGAGACGAACTACGGCTTCCTCGGCGGCTTGGGCGTCGACCCGCTGCCCAACGTCCGCGCCGACATCGGCGCCGGCTACTTCCAGCAAGGCAAGTTCGACCTCGAGGACGTCCGCGGCAAGCCCGTCTACACGTACGGAACCTCCGCGCGTCTCGTCGTGCACGAGAACATGCCGGTGCCGCAGTCGGTCGACTTCCTCCTCTATCGGAACGACCCGAACCGGCCGCTCATCCTCTTCAAGCCGGAGAAGTACGACCCCAACCAGTTCGCCTGGAGCATCAGCGCCGAGGGAGCGCTTCTCCAGCAGCACCTGAAGAACTTCGACGCCGCCGGCGCGACGACGGATCAGTCCGCGATGGCGGGCGCGGTGCAAGGCGTCGTGCGCGCGGGCTACCTCCGCTTCAGCGCCACGGGCATCTACCGCAACCTCAACTTCGTCGTCCGCAACGTCCCGGGCTTCATCCCGTTCGAGACGCTCCCGCAGAGCGCGAAGACGGATCCGGAGCTCTTCGGCGCGATCGCGGCCGACTATCACATCGCCAGCGCGCGCCTGACGCCCGGCATCGGCGGCGGTGTCCAGATGCCCGCGACGTTTCGCAGCGAGTTCACCGACGGCGGCGTCCCCGCGCAGCGCGTGATCGTCGTTCGCGCGCAGGGCAACGAGTCGATCCTCCCGTACAACAAGGATCGCACGCCCATCATGCAGGCGCGCTTCGCCCTCCGCTGGGACATCTCCGACGTCTTCGCGCTGGTGGCCTGGGTGCAGTTCATCCGCGACAACAACGGCACGCTCGTCGTCCGCGACGCGACGGAAGGCACGGCGTCGCTGCGCGTGTTCCAGAGCCCGAACCGCCTCGGCGCGGCTGCCGCGGTTCAGGCGCGCTTCTAGCGGAGACGAGGAGACTCGGGGGAGAGAGGGGTCAACAGGGAGGCAGGGAGGCTCCCGAAAAGGGAGTCTCGCTCGCGATCTGGAGTGCCTTCGCGCAACCGTGCCCTCGCCTCGACCGGCAGGCTTGCCAACGAGGCGGACGGCTCGCGCGGGCTCAGCGCGAGGTGGCAGGCGCCGGGCGTGACGGGGGGCCCTCCTCGCCCGCGCGGGCTCGTTCGCGGCGCATCGCGATGACGCTCGCCACGATCGCGGTGCCGATGCACGCCGCGATGATGATGACCGAGAGCAGCGCCGGGACGTGGAACCAGCGATGGCCGACGATCTTCACCGACGCGAAGGCGAGGACCGCGGCGACGCCCCAGTGGAGGTACTTCAGGCCGGAGATCGTCGACGCGAGCAAGGCGTAGAGCGAGCGGAGACCGAGGATCGCGAAGACGTTCGAGCTGTAGACCAAGAACGGCTCCTTCGTCACCGCGAGCGCCGCGGGGACGGAGTCGATCGCGAAGGCGATGTCCGCCAGCTCGATCGCCATGATCGCCACGAGCATCGGCGTCACGACGCGCCGCCCATTTTCGCGCGTGAAGAGCTTCGTGCCGTCCTGTTTGCTCGCGACCGGCAGATGGCGCGCGAGCCATGCAGCGACCTTGCTGTCCTCCTGCTCGTCCGGGTGTTCGCGCGCCGCATGGACGGCCGCGACGAGCAGGATGCCGCCGAAGATCCATTCGACCCACGCGAAGTGCGCGAGCACCTCGAGCCCCAGCCAGATGAAGATCCCGCGGAAGACGAGCGCCCCGGCGATGCCGAGGTAGAGCGCGTAGCGCTGGCGCGGAGGATCGATGCGGAGCGTGGAGAAGACGAGCAGGAACAAGAACAGGTTGTCGAGCGACAGGCTCTTCTCCATCGCCCAGGCGCCGACGTACTGGTGCGCCGCGTCGGCGCCGGAGACGACTCCGACGAACACGCCGAACGCGAGGCCCACGCCCACCCAGAACGCGCTCCAGGCAGCCGCAGACCGACGCGAGATCTCGCGAGCGCCGAGGTGGGCGACGATGTCGACAGCGAGCAGCAGGAGCACGAGCCCGCCGAAGCCCAACCACACCCACGTCGGCACATCCATCGTCCGCATCCTGAGTCCGCGACGCCCGCTACACAGAGGCACGCCGCCACGCGGAAGTCCAGCCTCACGGCCGGCCCGCTCTCGCCAGCGTACCTCGACGGCGCGGCGCGAGCAGCGCGAGCAGACGTCCTCGAGCGATCAAGCGCGCACGGCGAGCGCTCCGGCGGGTGCGCTGACCGGAGGCAGTGTCGCGACGAGACGCTGCGCCTCCTGATAGGACGGAGCGACGAACGAGCGCGTGCGCCCGTCACGGAGCATCAGGTGAAGGACGGCGGTGCCCCGCTCGGCACGCTCGAGGCGGGCGTCGACGACCCGAACCGCGACGCCGTCGATGAGCAGAGCATCGTCGCCCAGCTCGAGCCTCGCACGGCGCCGGTCGAAGACCGCGGGGATCGCGAAGGCCGGTACGAGCCCCGCGGCGAGGATGAGGGCAGAGACGCCGACCTCGCTGCCGTCGACGACCACCGCACGAATCGCGGCGAAGCACGCGAGCAGGTAGAGCACCGGCGCGGCGAGGGCCCAGGCTGGACATCGCTTCTCCTGGACGTCGAGTGCTCGTGTCGAGACGTTCGCATGCGCGGGGATTCGGGTCGGCATCGCCCCGTCCCCGTGCAACGGGCATACCTTTACCCACATCGAACCCCATGCGCGAAACTCCGCGGATTTTCGTGGGATCCCGGAGCCGAACACGAGCCGTGTGGGCGACGGGCGATCCATCACCAGGAGAACGCCCTGCGCAGGAAATCACGCCAGGCCGCGAGCCGTAGCTCGAGGTCCGGCGCGCGCGAGTGCATGAACAGGTTCAGGTCGGGCGCCACGACGGGGGGCCGGCTCGCCTCCTTCCGCTCCGCCTCCTCGCGCTCGCGTGACTTCTTGAGGCCGCCGTTGCTCGCGAACGCCACCACGCGTGTCAGCTCGCCGGCGTCGAACCAGGTCCCGTCCTTCCTGCACACGTCGACGATGACGCCGGAGATCCTGCCGAAGTTCACGCGGTTCATCGTCGAGTGACAGAGCGGGCACGGGACGTACGAGACCGGCTCGAGCCTCGCCGCCTGCGACCGCGCCGGCTCCGGCATCGGCCCCGAGACCTCCGCCCGACAGAGGATCTCGGCGAGCACCTCGCGCGGGACGAACATGCCTCCGCACCGAGGGCACTCGTGAATCCGCTCGTCGCGCCTCGGCTCGCCGCGGTCGACGGGATCCCACGCGCCGGCCATGGCCTCGAGCGGCGTCCGACAACGCGGGCACGGCGCGTCGGTGGCGTCCAGCAACGGCTCGAGCTCGAGGGCGCGACCGCATCGCGTGCACGCGAACGAGCCCGGCGGCTGGAGCGTGAAGCAGCGGACGCAGCGGACGTTCTCGAGGCGGACGTCGCAGTGCGGGCAGACGCGGACGAGCGGAGGACAGGCGTTGCCGCAGTACGGGCAGCGCGTCTCGGGCGGCTCCCGCGGCCGGATCTCCCGAGCGCGGTACGGCCCGCCGCTCGCGCGAACCACGGCGGGGGGCGGCGCGCCGGCCTCGAGCGCGAGCGTGGCGCTCGCGCCGCACACGCACGTGACCCTGGCACCGGGAAAGCCTCTCGGCAGCTCGCGACCACAGCTATTGCAGATCATTCCTTCGACGAGCGGCGCCGCCGGAGCGTGCGCAAGAGCGGACCGACACCACCGATCGACAGCGCTCCGACGACGCTCACGACGAAGAGCGCGATGTCCCAGACGCCGCTCGCCAGGCCCTCCGAGCTCCGGAGGAAGACCGTGTGCGCGATGCGCCCGAGGATCGAGAGCGCGCCGTAGGTGACGAGCGCGGCGACCGCGAGGCGCTTCAGGTCCGTCGCGAGCTGCACCGCCCGGACGCTGTTCGGCCAAACGACCTTGCGGAGGTGAATCACGTAGAGCGCGATCGGCGTCGCCGCGGCGAACAGACACCCGACGACGAGGAGGAGCGACTCCGTGAGGGTGACCTCGCCCTCGTGCAGCACGCGCACGAGACCGGCGAGCGCGGCCACCGTACCGCCGACGAGCCACGCCCCGAGCGCGAGGCTCGCGATCACGATCGTCGGCCGCGCCGTGCGCGCGAGATGGCTCTGCTGGCCGGGCGGGGCCGTGGACTCGCTGCCGAGCAGCGCCTTCGCGACGTCGAGCGCACGCGACGCGCCTCCTGCCCTCGGATCCGACACGACGGGCACCTGGACGGGCGCCATCGCGCCACCCGAGGCGAGCGCGAGCCCGCTCGACCTCCCGGTGAACATCGCGAGCGCCTTGTCGAGATCGCCGATGGTGGCGTAGCGGTCGCTCGCGTCCTTGGCCATCGCGCGCTGGATGACGAGCTCGAGCATCTCGGGGATGCTCGAATCGATCTCGCGCGGGCGGATCGGATCCTCGGTGAGGACCATCGAGAGCGTCGACGTCGGATCGTCGGAGTCGAACGGGCGGCGCCCCGTGACCATGAAGTAGAGGCAGGCGCCGACCGCATAGACGTCCGCGCGATGATCGACCGGACGCCCCCGCGCCTGCTCCGGCGCCATGTAGCTCGGCGTACCCATGATCACGCCCGTCCGGGTGAGGTGGGTGCCGTCGCCGTGCCCGACCTTGCTGATGCCGAAGTCGAGGACCTTCACGCGCAACGTCCGCGACTCTCCGCGCTCCACCGCCTCGATCGACGACGCGAGCACGAAGATGTTCTCCGGCTTCATGTCGCGATGGACGATCCCGCGCGCGTGAGCGGCGGCGAGCGCGCTGCAGACCTGCCGCGTGACCTTCGCGGCCATCCGCGGCTCGAGCGGCCCGCGCTTCTTCACGTAGTCGGCGAGCTCCTCTCCCTCGAGGTACTCGCCGACGAAGTACGGCGTGCCGTCGGGCAGGTGGTGCACGTCGAAGACGTCGACGACGTTCTCGTGCTTGATCGAGCTCGCGGCCTCCGCCTCGCGAAGGAACCGCGCGGCCATCTCGGCGTTGCGCGCGAGGTCGGCGTGCAGGCACTTGATCGCGAACCGCCGCTCCTTGAGGCGGAGGTGGCGCGCCTCGTAGACGCGTCCCATGCCGCCCTCCCCCAGCACGCGGACGATCTGGTACGTGTCGCCGACGAGCGCGCCGACGAGCGGATCCTCCCCACCCTCCCCGTCGACGGCGACGAGAGGCGTCGCGTCGCGCGGGCAGATCAGGAAATCCGCCGGGTAGAGCGTCTCGCAGCTCGTGCAACGCCGCGTGAGCGGCTTGTCGCTGGCCATCGAGCCGAACGCTCGCGTCGCCAGGTCCGCGTGCCCCTCGCTCGCGTCGGGCGCTGGCGCGAGGCCGATCGCGGTCGCCCCGACCCCGCGCGAAGACCGCGGCGGCGGCGCGACGTTCCCGGGCCGCTGCGTCACGGCCGGATCGAACGGGAGCGGGACGCGCGGGGCGGTCGTCCCCGGCGGGCGCTGCGGCGCCGAGAGCGGCGCGGCCGCGAGCTTCGGCGTCGACGGCGGCGGGAGCGGCGCCCCGGGCGTGACCGGCGGTGCGGCCTTGAGGTTCTTCGGCGTGGGCGGGCCGACGGGCAGCGCGCCGACCGACGCGGCGGGATCCGGCGCCGGCCCCACCTCGGTCGCCTCGACCGGCGCAGAGCTCGCCGGCGCGGGCTCGACGGGAGGGGCGGCCCTCAGGTTCCGCGGCGTGGGCGGACCGACGCGCAGCGCAGCCAGGGACGCAGGATCCGGCGAGGGCCCGACCGTCGTCGGCTCGCCGAACGCGGCGTCGCGTGGCGGACGCTCGGTGTCTCGTGTGACCGCCTCCGGGGTCGGCGCCGACGCGCTTGGCCCCTGAGGGGTGATCCGTGCCGGCGTCGTTGCCATGCGAGACCTCGATCGTACCCTCAAACGCCCTTGTTGACCTGAGAAATCCCCCGCCTATACTGCGCCAGCCTCGTTCTGCCCGTTTTTCCCTGCTCCCGTCCGCGTTTCCGCGCGGATCCGGGCGCTACGAGGATTTCGAGCCCAAACTCGGCTTTTTTCCTTTCCTCCGGGCGAAATCGGGCTAGATCGCGGCAATCACGCGGCTCCGAAATGGTCCGGTCGCGGGATGACCGGTACTGTTGGACGCCCTTCACCACCCGGCCGTTCGATCGCAGCGAGCGGCTGGGGGAGCACGAGAATGCCCCTCCACGTCGAAAAGAAAGCGGAGCTGATCCAGAAATTCCGCACGCACGAGAAGGACACCGGCTCGCCCGAGGTCCAGATCGCCCTTCTCACCGAGCGCATTTCGTACCTGACGGAGCACTTCAAGACGCACGCGAAGGACCACCACTCGCGTCGTGGTCTCTTGAAGCTGGTCTCGAAGCGCCGGCGGCTCCTCAACTACCTCAAGAAGACGAGCCTCGACCGGTACCGGAAGACGGTCGCGGCGCTCAACCTCCGCAAGTGACTTCGGGAAGGGACAGCACGGACGCCGTGTTGTCCCTTCGCTCTTCCTAGCCTTCGACTCACCGTTCTCGATTCAACGTTCTCGGTCCCGTAGTTCTCTAGAGCCTTTCGTTCATCCAGCCGGGTCACGCCCTACCTTCACTCTTCGATTCATGCGTTCGAGCTCCGGTTCGAGCTCATGAACCGAGGAACGAAGGTCGACGACGACGGCCCGGCGCCCAGCCGCGCGCGAGCGCGGCCTCATCGTCCCGCGCGGCGGGACACCGCCAAGGAGCACATCCATGTCCTTCGTTCGCGAGTCCGTGATGGTCAACGGCCGTCCGATGACCTTCGAGACCGGCCGTCTCGCAAAGCAAGCCCACGGCGCCGTCCTCGTCACGTACGGCGAGAGCGTGGTCCTCGTCACCGCCGTCAGCGGCGAGGAGCGGCCCGGCCTCGACTTCTTCCCCCTCACCTGCGAGTACGTCGAGAAGACGTTCGCCGCCGGAAAGATCCCGGGCGGATTCTTCAAGCGCGAGGGCCGTCTCCGCGACGAGGAGATCCTCGTCAGCCGCCTCATCGATCGCCCGTGCCGCCCGCTCTTCCCCGAGGGCTACAAGGGCGACACGCAGATCATCGCGACCGTTCTGTCGAGCGACAAGTCGAACCCGACGGACGTGCTCGCGGTGACGGGCGCGAGCGCCGCGCTCCACATCTCGGACATCCCGTGGGGCGGACCGCTCGCCGGCGTCCGCGTCTGCCGCGTCGACGGCGAGTTCGTCGCGTACCCGACGTTCGAGCAGCAGGAGCGCGCCGACATCGACCTGGTCGTCGCGTGCAGCAAGGACGCGATCGTCATGGTCGAGGGCGGCGCCGCCGAGGCGACCGAGGCGGACGTCATCGACGCCTTGATGTTCGCGCACAAGGCCGCGCAGCCCATCATCGACCTCATCGAGAAGATGCGCGCGGCGGTCGGCAAGCCGAAGCGGCCCTTCGAGCCGAAGACGCTGCCCGAGGAGATCGCCTCCAAGATCCCGCAGCTCGTCGACGCGAAGATCCTCGAGGCGTCGCTCATCAAGGAGAAGAAGAAGCGCTACGAGGCCTACAAGGTCGCGAAGGAAGAGATGGTCGCGGCGCTCCAGGCCGAGCTCGGCCCGGAGAAGTTCCTCGAGCACGAGAAGCTCATTCGCGCCGAGTTCGAGGAGCGCAAGTACCACGTCGTCCGCGACTACGTGCTCCGCGAGAAGAAGCGCATCGACGGCCGCGACGGAAAGACGATCCGTCCGATCTCCATCGAGGCGGGGCTCCTCCCGCGCACGCACGGCTCCGCGCTCTTCCAGCGCGGCGAGACGCAGGCGATCGTCACCGCGACGCTCGGCACCTCCGCCGACGAGCAGAAGATCGACGCGCTGACGGGCGAGCGCTGGAAGCGCTTCATGCTCCATTACAACTTCCCGCCGTTCTCGACGGGCGAGACGAAGCCGCTGCGCGGCCCGGGCCGCCGCGAGATCGGTCACGGCGCCCTCGCCGAGCGCGCGCTCGTGCGCATGATCCCGGAGCAGGAGAAGTTCCCGTACACGATCCGCGTCGTGTCCGAGACGCTCGAGTCGAACGGCAGCTCGTCGATGGCGACGGTGTGCGGCGGCTCCCTCGCCCTCATGGACGCGGGCGTCCCGATCAAGGCTCCGGTCGCCGGCATCGCGATGGGCCTCATCACGGACGGGCCCCTCGACAAGCCCGACACGCGCTTCGTGGTCCTCAGCGACATCCTCGGCGACGAGGACCACCTCGGTGACATGGACTTCAAGGTCTGCGGCACCGCGAAGGGGATCACGGCGATCCAGATGGACATCAAGATCTCCGGCCTCACGCGTCAGGTGCTCTCGCAGGCGCTCGAGCAGGCACGCGAGGGACGTCTCTTCATCCTCGGCAAGATGAACGAGATCCTGAGCGCGCCGCGCCCCGAGCTCTCGAAGCACGCGCCGCGGATCACGACCATCAAGGTCAAGCCGGACCAGATCCGCCTCATCATCGGCCCCGGCGGCAAGACCATCAAAGGCATCATCGACCAGACGGGCGTCGCCATCGACGTCGAGGACGACGGCACCGTCAACGTGGCCTCGAGCGACTCCGAGGCGGTCAACAAGGCGCTCGCGATCATCAAGGGCCTCACCGCGGAGCCCGAGGTCGGCGCGGTCTACACCGGCACGGTGCAGCGCATCACCGAGTTCGGCGCCTTCATCGAGATCCTCCCCGGCACCGACGGCCTCCTCCACGTCTCCGAAATGGCGCACACGCGCGTCGAGCGCGTCAGCGACGTCATGAAGGAGGGCGACGAGGTCGAGGTCAAAGTCATCGAGGTCGGCCGCGACGGCAAGATCCGCCTCTCCCGCCGCGAGCTCCTCCCCCTCCCCGAGGGCGAAGAGGGCGAGCGCGCGCGTGCCCGCATGATGGCCGCCCGCGAGGCAGGTCCGCCCCCGTCGCGCGCCGGCGGCTCCCGCGAGCGCGATCGCGGCCCGCGCGCCGGCGGCGGCAGCGGCGGCGGGCGGCCGAGGGGACGCTGAGCCTGAGGCCTGCGGCCTCAGGCAGTCCTCGGTCCTCGGTCCTCGGCGGGGCCAGCCCGCCAGCCCATCGAAGACGGCTGAGCTCCTCTCCTCCGCGACGTCATCGCGGTCGAGCGACTGCCGTGGCGCGGCCGTAGTGCGCCAGCGGCTCGGCATGCTCGTGCTGGAGACTGGAGCCTGGAGACTCGTGCTGGAGTCGCTGACGAACGACGGGTGCCCCCTGGCTCGGCATTGCGGCAGCGTTCCGCGAAGACGCGATGCTGAGGACTGAGGACTGAGGACTGAGGACTGAGGACTCCTCGCGAGGACTCCTTTCATGGCACGCCCCCTGCGACCCCGCGCGGTATGCCTCGACGGATCCTCGCTGCGCTCGCGATCCTCGCGGCGCCGAGCGCGTGCGCGTCACGGCAGGATGCGCCCGTCGAAGTGACGTCCGCCACCGTCGAGCTCGCGCCCGTCGTGCGACCTCGAGAGATCACGCCGCTCCCGCCACCCGATCTCGCGACGTCCGCGCGGGACGCGGGCTGTCCGCTCCCGCTTCCGTCGTTCGCGTTCGAGACGGGCTCCGCCATGATCTCGACGCAGCAGGCGTTCGTCCTGCACAAGCTCGCGCTCTGCTTCAATCAGCCTTCGTTGGAGCGCACCGCCATCGTCGCCATCGGATACGCGGACCCGGTCGGCGCCGAGCTCTACAACCTCAATCTCGCGCTCGAGCGCGCGCAGAAGGTCCGCGCATTCCTCGTCGCCAACGGCGTCGCCGCCGATCGCGTCATCGCCGCATCCGTCGGCTCGGAGACCGACCGCCCAGGACGAAGGGTCGAGCTGTTCTTGACGCCTGCAACGGTCGTGATGCCCCGGCTGATCGAGTGAACGCCGTACGGCCCGCGTGACCAGCACGCGAGAAATCAGTCCTCGGTCCTCAGCGGTGGTTCCCGCCACCTTCAGGACGCAACGACGACGACCTTTCCGTGCACGGGTGGTGTGCGGTCTCGCGATCGGGCAGCGTCGTGCGAGAACGCCATGACTGAGGACCGAGGACTGAGGACTGAGGACTGCGCGACCGCGCACGGGACCAGGAGCCCGCCTACTGGTGAGGACGAATCCGGTAGTAAAGCTTCACTTCCCCCGCCCGCGGCGTCGGCGGGCACGTGTAGTCCCTCAGCGAGCCGTCGAAGTGCTCCGGCTTCACCGGGATCTGGCAGCCTCCGATGAGGTCGTCGAAGTCGACGTCCGAGTCCCAGACGTCGAAGGCGAGGAAGTTGAGCAGCTCGCTCGCCTTCACCCCGCGGAGCGGCGTCTCGGCCCAGAACGGGAAGGTCGTGTCGTTCTGCACCTGCGTCTCGCCCGAGTGCATGCTCGAGCCCTCGCTCGAGTACGCGACGAGGTACGGGTCGGGCAGGCCGCCCAGCACGTCCCAGCTCGAGCCGTCGACGGTCGTCTCGGGCAAGACGGCGAAAGAGACGTAGAAGTCCCAGAGCGCGTTCGGATCGATCGTGCACGAGCGCGTCGTGGCGTTGCAGAGGCGGCCGAAGCCGCAGTCGACGCACCCCTCGCCGCCCCTCCCGCACGCGTTCGCCGCCGTGCCGGGCTCGCATCGCTCACCGGCGCAGCATCCGTTGGCGCAGGTCGCCTTGCACGAGCCGTCGATGCACTGCTTGTTCGAGCAAACGAACGTCGAGCCCTCTTCCTTGCAGTCCTTGCAGGCAGCGCCGTCGGCGCCGCACGCGCCGGTCTCCTCGCCCGTCCGACAGACATCGCCGTCACAGCAGCCGGCGCAGTTGTTCGGCCCGCACGGCTCCTTGCAGGTGCCGTTCGTGCACCTCTGCTCGCCGTAGCAGATCTGACAGGCCTTCCCGCGCCTTCCGCAGGCCTCCTCGAGATCACCTGGCTCGCACTTGTCGTCGCGGCAGCAGCCGTTGCAGTTCTCGGGGGTGCACGTCGTGATCGTGGGCGCGCCGCCCGGGCCGGTCGTACCGCTCTCGCCACGGAAGGCCGCGAGGACGCAGTCGGCGAGCATCGGATCGAGCGACTCGCCGACGACCCGCGCGATCGTCTCCGACGCGCACGACGCGAATCGTCCACGGCATTGGTCGCTGTCGCTCGTGCACTCGGCTTCGACCGCGGCCGCGACGGCACCCGAGAACGGGAGGACGAGCCCGCCCGGGAGCTTGCTCTTCTTGTCGTAGAACCAGTACTCGCAGTCCGGGACGTCGGGCGCGCAGAACGTGCAGTAGCTCGTCGCGAGCGCGGCGTGCTCGGGCGTCGGCCACGCGCTCGCCCGCGCGCGCGAGAGACACGAGGCCACACCGCACACCTTCGACTCGAGGCAGTCGCGCGCCGCCACGAGGAGCGACGGCGAGAGCGCCGCGTCGAGGGTCGCGCAGCCCGCCACGACCGCATCGTCGCACTCGCTCGGCTCCTTGCACGACGCGGACTTCGCGGCGCCGCAGAAGTCGGCTTCCGTGGCCGGGGGCGGGTCCGTCTTGCAACCGAAGATCAGGAGCGCGGTCGCCGCGACGACCGCCGCGACGCGCACGGCCGGTCGGCCGGTGCGTGTACGCGCCGCTCGCGCAGGCGCGAAGACAAGCCTCGTCACGCCTCATTCGTAGCATGGCTCCCGCCGCTCGTCCCTGGCGCCTCCGAGCCTGGGCCCTCCGGCGCGCGCCCGAGCGGCACCGGAGCTCGCGGCCGTGCGGCGCGTCGGGGCCGGGCGAGATCAGTCGCTGCTCGAAGGTGCGGACTTTCGGGGCGGCGGCTTCGTCATCTCCTCCTTCATCATCATCTCCTTCTTCCTCTTCAGGTCCTCCTCGGAGACGGACGTCGCCTTCTTCTGGAGAACGGGGGGCGCCTTCTTCATGGGGACGAGCGGCGCGGTGGGCACCGCCCGCGCATCCGGCGACGGACCGATGCTCTTCTGCGGCGTCGGGTTGGAAGAGTCCGGAGGGACGTCGAGCGGACGGGTGGTCGGAAGCGGCGCGATGTCGTTCGTCGTCGGCGCGGGCGGAGGCGTGAGCGCCTTCCCGGCGGCCTCGCGAGCCTGACGGACCTCCGGGTGATCGTCGCCCGCAGGATCGAGCCGTTTTGCACGATCGAGCTCGTCGAGGCACGCCCTCCACTCGTTCGCGCGGCACTTCGCGAGCGCCTCCTTGCGGATCTCCGCCGCGCGGGGGATGTCTTCGTTCGCGATCGGCTCCGGCTCCTTCCGCCGCAGCATGAGCGCGAGGATCCCGACGACGACGCCCAGCGCCGCGAGGAGCGCCACCTCCTTCTGCCAGTGCGCCTTCAAGTGACGTCGCAGACGGCTGACCCGCTGGCGGACGCGCGGCGCGGGCAGCCTCTCGCTCTCGGCGATCCATTCGAGCTTCTCGCCGTCACCCTCGCGCAGCAGCCAGTCGAGCGTCTTCTTGCTCTCGTCGCCTGGCGGCAGATGCTTCTCGGCCCAGCGCAGGAGATCGGCCTCGACGTGGGGCGCCGGCTTGCCGGGCAGCTCGGGCAGCTCGAACGTCTCGCGCTGCGCGCGCCGGTGGTAGTCGGCGACCTTGTTCTTCGCCACGCCGAAGATCCAGCGGCGGAGGGACTCGGAGTCCTTCGGCGCGTGGGGAGACTCGAGCGCGTCGGCCAGGGTCGACTGGACGATGTCCTCCACCTCGCTCTCCGGGACGCGCTTCTTGACCATCGCGACGAGCGCCGCGCGGAGATCGGGGCCGAGGGCGGGCGGACTACTGGACATGGCGTGCACGACCGGACGTCGGCCGACGACGGAAGACTGTGACACGCCCGTTGGACGAACGAGGTCCTCGATCGTTGGTGACCGCGGACGGCGTGCGCAGCGTCCACGCCACGCCAGGCCCTCGCCGGAGGATCACGAGCCGCCGGCGGGCGGTGTGCCGCGGCACGACGCGTGCTTCGAGTCGACGCTCCCCGAACGCCCTACCGGCGACGGGCGCAGGGCTTCAGCTCCCATTGCAGATCGCACCCTGGTTCGGGTCGCACCCGCAACCGCCGTTCACCAAGCACTTCGTCCCTTGGCCACGGCACGTCACCCTGTCGGTGGGCTTGCACTGCACCCTGCACGTGATGCCGCCCAGGCACTCGATTTCGCAGCGGTTCGGGAATTCGGTGCAGTCGATCGAGCACCCTTCCGTTTCACACGTGCAGGTAGCTTTGTTTCCAGACCGCTTGCAGTGCTCGGGCACCGAGGGGCGTTCCGGCCGTCGAACGTCGGGGCCGGCGTCCGCGCCGCCGTCCGCGACGCTCGGCGCACCGACGCTGCCCTCCGCCTGCTTCGGCGGAGAGGCCGTCGCGCCGTCCGCCAATTCCTCGGCCCCGCCGTCACCCACGGCGTCTTTCTCCTCGAGGACGAGGACGTTCCCGCACGCGACCGTGGCCGCGAGGAGGAAGACGGCGAGCGCAGGAAGGCTTCGCGAGAGCATGCGCCGCCACCGACGGCTCCCCGATCGGAGGTTCGATGCCGGCAAGGCGCCCATGGATCTCGATCCTACGCAGGCGCCCCCATTCCCGCGAGAGAGGCCGGCGCGCCCGCGAGCGCGCGATGGTCCACCCTCGCTTTTTGCCCTAGCATCGGCTGACCGGGAGCGCTCCAGGGCGGAGGCAGGAGCCCGGCTAATCCTTCGAGCACGGCGTTCATGGTCAAGAAGAAGGTCTCGCTCGGGAGCAGCCCCGACCTCGCCGCGGAAGCGAACGACGTGGCGATTTCGCTGGGCGCACGGGCGGCTGCGGTCGACGTCCTCGAGCTTTTCTTCAACACGGGCATCGTCTTCCACGAGGTGGTCCTTCCACGCGGTCTGCCCGACGTGGTCTCGAGCTTCGTCGTGATGAGGCCGCCGGCGCAGGCCGGCGCCGCTCCGGCCACCATCTCCGTCCGGCGCGCACAGCCCGGGGAGGAGCCCGACGTCGAGATCTCCGCCGTCGAGCACCTGCCGGAGCTGGCCGGCCGATGGCTCCCCGTCCCGTACCAGCTCTCCTGCCCCTTCGCCGTCCAGGTGTTCTTGGCGCAGACGCCGGGCGGCGGCGTCCGCGCCGTCATGGCCGTGGACACGCTCGAAGCATCGGGCTCGCAGGGTCGCCACCTCGACGCGACCCTCGACGAAGGCCGCCCGTTCCGCGCGCTCGACAAGACGGAGGTCGGCGTCTTCTTCGAGCTGCCCGAGACGCGCGAGCTCGTACGCCGGCTCGAGCGCGCGGGCGTCGACAAGGCGCTCTTCAAGCTCGCCGCATTGCTCGAGGTGCTCGCACCGCTGCTCCCGAAGATCCGGCTGTCGCGGATCGAGGCGCACCAGCCCATCGACGTCTCGCTCGTTCTCGATCTCGGCAACTCGCGGTCGACCGCGCTCCTCGTCGAAGGTCGCGACGCCGGAGTGTTCGGCGTCCCGCTCGAGATCCGATCGCTGTCGAACCCGCTCGTCACGAGCCACGAGGCCTTCGACTCGCGCATCACGTTCCTGCCGAGCCCGTGGGACAAGGCCGTGTTCCCGGTCGCGACGGGCGAATCGTTCCAGTGGCCGAGCATCGCGCGTCTCGGACGCGAGGCGCTCGACCGCGCGCTCGAGACCCCGCACCGCTACCAGTGCACGCTCTCGGGCCCGAAGCGGTACCTCTGGGACGCGCGCCCGACGGACGAGCGCTGGCACTTCGCGCAGAAGATCGGGCATGTCGCGCCCGGCCAGGACGGCGAGTATCGACCGATCTTCGGGCGCATCCTCAAGTACGTCCCGGAGGACTCGGGGGCGACGTGGCTGCGCGAAGACGGCCCGCAGACGCCCGCCGACCCGCGCTACGCGCCGCGCGCGATGATGATGTTCGCGCTCGTCGAGATCCTCTGCCAGGCGTACGCGCAGATCAACGGCGTCACGTACCGCATGTACCAGGGCAAGGAGGGCAACCCGCGCGTCCTCCGGCACCTCGTGCTCACCTACCCGTCCGCGATGCGCGAGGAGGAGCGGCGCGTCTACGAGGTGCTCGTGCGCAACGCCGTGCTCCTCACGTGCAGCATCCTCAACATCCGCCCCGACCTGCGGCCGAACTACAACCCGCAGACGCAGCAGTTCGATCCGTTCCTCTTCGTCGACGAGGCGCTCGCGGCGCAGATGGTGTTCGTCTTCCAGGAGGTCCAGGGCACGTTCGCCGGGAGCATGGAGGAGCTCGTGGCGGTGTACGGGCACGCGTCCTCGAAAGACGGGCAAGGGGCGAAGACGTTGCGCGTCGCGTCCGTCGACATCGGCGGCGGGACGAGCGACGTCATGATCGCCGAGTACGAGGACAGGCTCCCGGGCACGGGCACGTCGCTCTCGATCAAGAAGCTCTTCCAGGACGGCGTCTCGATCGCCGGCGACGAGGTCTGCCGCGCGATCGTCGAGGACGTCGTCTTTCCGCAGATCCTCCACCAGCTCCCGACCCAGCAGAGCAAGGGACGCTTCCTCCACCTGTTCGGCGAGGGCGACGCCGGGCACGGCTCCGCCTGGCGCACGCTCCGCGCGCGGCTCGTGCCCTATCTCTGGATGCCGCTCGCGCGATGCTACTGGGCGGTGGCCGAGGGCGCCTCGCTCCCGAACCACGCCCCCGATCGTCATTACATGGTCTCGACGATCTTCGAGACCTTCGAGCTGCCGGCCATCTCGCCGGCGATCCTCGAGGAGGCCAACCGGTTCGTCGAGCAGGAGGTCGAAGGCTTCCCGGGCTTCGAGAACCTCTTCTTCCGCTTCGATCCCGTCGAGGTGGACCGCGCGATCGAGCGCGTGCTGCGCGAGCCGCTGCGGAGGTACGCGGACATCCTCGCCCAATTCGACATCGACCTGCTCGTCCTCGCGGGGCGGACGGCGGCGCTGCCGTGCATCAAGCGGCTGTTCACGAGCGAGATGCCCGTGTCTCCGCCTCGCATCCGCTCGATGGCGCGCTACCGCGTCGGCGAGTGGTATCCGTCGAAGTGGAAGGACCAGGGCTTCATCCGCGATCCGAAGTCGACCGTCACCGCCGGAGCCGCGGTGCTCCACCTCGCGAGCAGGAACAAGCTCCCCGGCTTCCTCATCGACGAGATCACCGAGGCCGAGCAGCGGCCCATCTACGGCCTGTACCAGGACACCGAGCCGCACATCTCGCGTGCGAACGAGCTGTTCCCGAGGGATCCGAAGACCGGGCAGACGCCGGACAAGAGCAAGCCCTTCATCTACACGCACGGCATGCGCATCGGCTTCCGGAACGTCGACTCCCAGGAGATGGAGGGCTCGCCGCTGTTCGAGGTGCGCCCCGCGAACCACGAGGTCGAAGCGGCGCTGCTCGAGGATCGCGTCGCGATCCAGTTCGAGCGCACGCGTGACGGCCACATCCAGATCGCGAGCGTGACCAGCCAGCGCGATCAGTATCACTTCGAGCCGTCGGACTTCGTGCTCTCGCTGAAGACGGCCGCCTTCGACAAGTACTGGCTCGACACCGGAGTCCTCGGCACGAGGGAGACTGTTTCGTGATCGACGAGGAGCGGATCAAAAAAGCCATTCTGGGAGTCATCGAGAAGTCGGTGGACGCGCACGATCTGACCGAGGTCGTGCGCACCTTCGCGCGCGGACCACGGCCGACGCATCCCGAGGGCGTCCTCGACGCTCCCTCCGCGAGCGCCCAGCGTCTCCTGACGCGCATCGTGCTCGGCGACTTGCTCGACGAGTCGATCCTGGCGGCGCGCCCGCAGGACCGGACGTTCCCGCTGCGTCTGTTCTTCGGCGAGCTGAGCCGCCTCCTCGCGCTCGACGCGGAGGAAGGGCCTGCGGCCCGCAACGCCGACGCTGCGTTCACGCTGGCCAGCGGGCTCAACTTCTACTTCCGCGCCCAGATGGACGACGAGGCGAAGATGCACCTCGGCCTCGTGATCAGCCGGCAGCTCTACACCGTCGCTCACATGGCCCGCCTCGACAGCGAGCTCGTCGCGAAGGCGACGCCGCTGCTCGCCGCGCTCATGACGAACGAGCTCGAGCGGCTCAAGTTCGAGTCCGTCGATCACATCAAGGTCTTCGACTCCCAGCTCCTCGAGCGCGCGCCTGGCTCCGATCCCACGGCGTTCAACGTCGTCCGCCCGGCGTCGTTCTTGTGTCGCGTCGCCGCGAACAACGCCGTCAAGGCGAAGGCGCAGGTGTTCACGTGAAGCAGGACACCTGGCTGCCGAACCTGGTCGGAGGCACGTCGATCTGGAAGCTCGGCGTCGACCTCAACGCTCCGAAGTTCTTCGACGGGCGTCTGCTCGTGCCCGAGACGGAGGGCTCGGAGAGCCTCCCGGTCACCGTCCGGTGGGACCTCACCGGCCTCGTCCCGCTCGCGGAGGCGCGCGAGAAGTACCCCGAGGCGGTGGCCGCCGCGATCGCCGATTTCCAGGCGTGCCTCGAACGCGTCGCCGCGGTCTTCGCCACGCCGAACAGCGGCTTCGACAAGTACAAGGACGCCTTCACCGTCCCGAGCCTCGACGCCGACGACGGCGCCAATTACTTCTTCTCGCCCGAGAAGAAGAAGCTCTTCGTCATCAACTGGGGAGCCTCTCCCCGGTCGATGGGTGGCAAGGCCGAGTACGTCTTCGGCTACGAAGACTGGGCGACGCGCTGGGGCGCGCCCCCATCGGTGGCCGCGGGCGCCGGCGCCGCGGCCGCGGCCGCAGGTGCCGCGACCGTCGCGGCCACGGCCGCGACGGAAGAGGAAGCCAAGGACGGCGAGAAGAACGAAGCCGAAGCGAAGAAGAAGGACAAGTCGCGCCCCTGGTGGCTCTGGCCTCTGCTCGGCCTCGTGGTCATCGCGCTCGTCCTCCTCGCGCTCTTCCTCCTGAAGGCCTGCGACGACTCGAAGACGACGGCCGCCGAGGACGCTGCCGCCGACGCGCTCGCCGAAGCCTCCGCGGACGCCGAGGGCGAGCCCGCCGGCGAAGACGCGGGCGCCGACGACGCCGGTGCGTCGGAGAGCGAAGGCGACGGCGGCGACGCCGGCGACACGCAAGCCTCGGACGGCGGCGCCGACGAAGCCGGAGCCGACGGCGGTCTGGCGCTCGGAGAAGACAACGACGACAACTTCGTCGTCGTCGAGTCGGGCGGTGGCGCGGGCGGCGGTGCCGGCGGTGGCACGGGCGGCGGTGCCGGCGGTGGC
>CALFEQ010000126.1 GCA_937949945.1 uncultured Myxococcales bacterium | reverse complement strand
CTGAGAGCAGAACGAAAGCTGGACTGAGGACCGAAGACTGAGGCCCGAAAGCAAAGACGGCGGGGGCTTTCGCCACCGCCGTCTCGTACAGCGTCGGTCGTCGCTCGCCTTCGTCAGCTCTCGATGAAGCTCTTGAGCTGCTTCGAGCGCGACGGGTGACGGAGCTTGCGCAGGGCCTTCGCCTCGATCTGGCGGATGCGCTCGCGCGTGACCTCGAAGTCCTGACCGACCTCCTCGAGGGTGTGGTCGCTCTTCTCGCCGATGCCGAAGCGCATGCGAAGGACCTTCTCCTCACGCGGCGTCAGCGTCTTGAGGACCTTCCGCGTCTGCTCGGCGAGGTTCATGTTGATGACCGCCTCGGCCGGGCTGATGACGCTCTTGTCCTCGATGAAGTCGCCCAAGTGGCTGTCCTCTTCCTCGCCGATCGGGGTCTCGAGCGAGATGGGCTCCTTCGCGATCTTGAGGACCTTGCGGACCTTGTCGAGCGGCAGCTCCATCTTCTCGGCGATCTCCTCCGGCGTCGGCTCGCGGCCGTACTCCTGGACGAGGTAGCGCGAGGTGCGGATCAGCTTGTTGATCGTCTCGATCATGTGGACCGGGATGCGGATCGTCCGCGCCTGGTCCGCGATCGCGCGCGTGATGGCCTGGCGGATCCACCACGTCGCGTACGTCGAGAACTTGTAGCCGCGCTTGTACTCGAACTTGTCGACGGCCTTCATGAGGCCGATGTTCCCCTCCTGGATGAGGTCGAGGAACTGGAGGCCGCGGTTCGTGTACTTCTTCGCGATGGACACGACGAGACGGAGGTTCGCCTCGACGAGCTCGGCCTTCGCGCGCTCGGCGATCCGCTCGCCGTCGCGGATCTGCTGGTAGGTCTCGCGCAGCTGCTTGATGTCGAGCTGCAGCTCCTCCTCGACCTTCTTCAGGTTCTTGAGCGAGGCGCTGTGGTTCTGGAGGACCTCCTCCGGCGTCGTGTTGTACTTCTTCTTGAAGCGACGCTCCGCGGCGGCATCGCCGCGCGCCGCGCGCGCCTCCTTCCGGAGCTGCTCGCGATCGACGCCCGTGCGCTTCTCGAGCTCGGTCGAGCCGCTCTCGGCACGCTCGACCTTCTGGATGAGCGTGCGGAGCTTCTGGACGATCTTGTCGATGGTCTTCTTGTTGAGACGCATCTCCTCGAGCGTCTCGACCATCTTCTGCCGGTTGGCCTGGATCTCGGCCTCGATGCCCTTCTTGCGGGAGGCGGCGCAGGTCTCGAGCTGGGCCGCGAGGTCCTGGGAGACCTTGTCGAGGTGCTTCACCTTGTCGATGAGGCGGAGGATGCGGCGATCGGCCTCTTCCTCGTCGAACTCGGCGTTGTCGTCCTCGGCGTCGCGGATGATGTCCTTGACCCGGATCTTGTGCTTCCTGAGCTTGTCGCCGAGGTCGATGATCTCGCGGACGGCGATCGGGGACGCGAGGATCGCGTTGAGGATCATGTGCTCGCCCTGCTCGATCCGCTTGGCGATCTCGACCTCGCCCTCGCGCGTGAGGAGCGAGACGCTCCCCATCTTGCGCAGGTACATACGGACCGGATCGTTGGACTTCGAGTAGTAGCTCGAATCGTCGTCGTCCTTGTCGGGCGCCCGGACGACCGACTTGTGCTCGGCGGCGGCCTCCTCGACGATCCGCTTGGGCGCGATCTTTACCTGCGTGGCGGCGTCGACGATCTCGATGTCCTCGTCGCCGAGGACACCCATGACGTCGTCCATCTGGTCGACGGAGACATCGGCCGGCAAGGACTCGTTGACCTCGTCGTAGGTCATGAAGCCCTTCGCCTTGCCATTCTCAATGAGCTTGTCGGTGTCCTTGCCGTTGCCGTTCCGGTTGTGTTTCGCCATCGGAGTTGGTTCTTTCCACTGATGCGCCCGCTTCGAAGATCGCCCGAGCCTCTTTGACTTCTCCAGACGCTCGCGCGGGCTCCGGTCCCCACTCGATTCGATTCTCCGTCGTCAGGTGAGCGCCGTTCGCGCTGTCGACGGAGGGCCTTCCCTGTCCCACGAGGCGTGGGCCCCCTACCTCATTCGGCTTCTACTGCTCCTCCTTCTGCCTCTGAGTGCCCCTTCTTCGCTCCGCGCCCTCCCCGATTCCGCTCGATTGCTCCTCTCAGGTCTTCAGGCCGTGCTTCGCTCGCAGTCTCTCGGCCGCCTCCCTCAAGAGCTCTCGTCCGGTCTCCCAATCGCCCTGCGCCTTGTACGCTTCGCGGGTGATCTGCCGCGCCTCTTGCGAAAGGAGCAGCCTCTTTAGCTTGTTTGCGTTGTCAAGCAAGTATCGTTTTGCGTCTGCCTCACTCTCGTTCTTCGGCTTCGCGAGACGCTGGCACGCGAAGGTGCGTACTGCAGGCGGCACCTCCTGCAGGAACGCGTCGACATCCAGCGTCTTTTCGAGGGGTTTCCATGCCCTACGCAGGGCGGCGACGGCCATGACGGCCGGCCCCTCGAGCAGGGTCAGCTCCTCGGCCACCTCCGGGTCGTCGAGGAGCGAGGGGTACTCGATGAGGCACCCGACGACCTCGCTCCGCTCGGCGGAGCCCGGAGGCTTCGGCTGGATGCGCGCCGTCTTCGACGAAAGCGGCGTCTCACCCCGCGCGCGCGCCGCGGCTTCGGCACGTCGCAGTGATTTCTGGAGCGCGGCGAACGGGCCGCTCTCGTTCACGTCGTCGCGACCGACGCGCAGGCCGTGCAGGTCGAGGCGGGCCGACACCGCCTGATCCGCGTACGCATACAGCTCCATGCGCACGATCGGGTCCTCTTCGTCGGCGATGAGCTTCCGAATGCGCTCCACCCGCTCGACCCGCTCGAACACGTCCGCCTGGGAGAACGTCGCGTCGAGCTCCATCTCGATGAGCGCCTCGGCCATCCCGCGGGCCTGCTGGACGAGGTCCTCCACCGCCTTCGCGCCACGCGTGCGCGACAGCTCGTCGGGGTCGACGCCTTCGGGGAGCGTCGCCACGCGCGCGTTCATGCCCGCCGTGCGGATGGCGTCGCGCGAGAGGCGAACCGCCTTCCTCCCGGCGGTGTCTCCGTCGAACAGGAAGACGACGGTCGGCGCGAACCGTTTGAGCAGCTTCGCCTGATCGACCGTGAACGCCGTTCCGAGCGGCGCGACGACGTTGTCGATGCCGCGCGCGTGCAGCGACACGACGTCGAAGTTGCCCTCCACGAGCACGGCCACCTCCGCCTTGCGGATCGCGTGGCGCGCCTGGTGGATCCCGAAGAGCATCTGGCCCTTCGTGTAGATTGGGCTCTCGGGCGAGTTGATGTACTTGGGCGTCGGCGCCGCGTCCGGCTTGTTGACGAAGCGCAGCGCGGAGCGGACGGGCGCACCCTCGCCGCTGTCGGCCGCGGCGGGCAGATCGCGGAGCGCGCGCCCGCTGAAGGCGACGACGCGCCCCTGCGGATCCATCACGGCGAACATCAGCCGATGCCGGAACCGGTCGTAGTAGCCCGACCCGTTCGATCGCGGGACGAGCAGGCCCACGGTCTCCGCCGCCGTCGGCGACACGCCCTGCGCGCGGAGGAAGCTCGCGAGCCCGTCCCAGCCCGGCGGCGCGTAGCCGATGCGGAAGGCCTTGAGCACCTCGTCGACGCGCGGGTCCTTGTCCGGCAAGAGGCCTCGCTTCTCGAGCTCCTCGAGCGCGTAGCCGCGATGCTCGTGACGCCGGAGCTGCTCCTCGAAGTACGTGGCGGCGAGCGCGTTCACCGCGTACAGCTCCTCGCGCGCCTTCCTCTGGCGGTCGGACTCGGACAGCCCGCGATCGCCGCGCGTCTCCTCGACCGGGATGCCCGCGCGCTCGGCGAGCACACGCACGGCCTCCGGGAACGTGTAGCCGTCGTGCTTGATCAGGAAGTCGATCGCGCTCCCCGCCTCCTTGCATCCGAAGCAGTGGAAGAACCCGCGATCGGGGTTCACGTGGAAGCTCGGGGTCTTCTCCTTGTGGAACGGACAGAGCCCCACGAACGATCGCCCCCGCCGCTTCAACGAGGGCACGGCCTCCTGCACGATCGCGAGGATGTCCGTCCGCTCTCGCACCAGCGCGATCGTCTCGGGCGAGATCATGTGTCCGCTCTCCCGTCGCGAAGCACGATGCGCTCGACGCCGACGCGCACGAAGCACGAAGCTCCCGCCATTCGACGGTCAGCGTCCCGAGAGCTGGCTGCCCGACTGCGAATCAAGGTGCGTCCGAGATGCTGCGGCGAAGCTCGGGGCGAGAAGTCCCAGCGTCGACGCCTCGAAGCGATAGGCGGCGACCCAGTTCTGGTCAAGCTCTCCGAAGGGCGTCGCTGCGCGACGCTTCGCGCATTTCCGCGCGCAAGAATCGCGCTTCCGGCACGCGGCTTGCTGAGGGTCCAGGCGCGTCAGGCTCCAGGCGCGTCAGGCTCCAGGCTCCAGGCTCCGGGCTCCAGGGGCGTGAGCGTCTCGATCACCGCGAGGGAGACGCAACGTCCGCGTGGTCCCTCCTTTCTGTTCGCTCCTTTGTGCGTCCGAAGCCGTGTGTTCGCGATCACGATCGCCGGACGGACCGAAAGCGGCCTCGGGGACGATGGGAGCCTCGCTCCGAGACTGCGATCGGGAGGAGGAACGGGACGGCGAGAGAACCGTTGAAAGGACGAACGCAAAATTCCGATCCGGGCGCCCTCCCCCGTCCCTCTCTTCGCGGCCCCTCCTCTTCTTCGTTCGTCACTCGCCGCTGCCGCGACGATGCGCCGCTCGGAAGGTCGTCGCGCGCGAGCCCCGACCCCACGTCCGGTTCGTCGGCCCCCTTCGGGAAGCGAGCCCGCCGCGCCGCGGCCGGGCCCGACCTCGTCCGTCGTCGGGAGCGCGAAGGTCATGCGAGAACGCGGGAAAAGCCGAGCCTCTCGCGTCGGCAATGCCGCCAGCAGAGCCTCGAGCCCCTGGCAGTCCACCCTCCCTGGAGCCTGGAGCCTGGAGCCTGGAGCCTCCTTCGTTACGGCAGTCGTTGAAGAAGACGGCACCCCATGTTAGAGGCCGGCGCGACTTTCGGGCACGTAGGTCATTCTCGTCTTTCCTGCGACGTGCCGCGGTCCTAGAAGAGCGCCCATCAGAGAAGGAGCTTCCTCGGAATGAACTCGCCCTCCATGGGGGACCAAGCGGTCCTCGGCAGTGCTGGTAAAGGCAAAATCGTCCAGGTCATCGGACCCGTCGTCGACGTCGAGTTTCCCGATGGCAAGCTGCCGAAGATCCTCAACGCGCTGAAGGTCACGAACCCGGGCATCTCGAACCAGAAGGACAACCTCACGCTCGAGGTCGCGCAGCACCTCGGCGAGAACACCGTCCGCACCATCGCGATGGACACCTCGGACGGCCTCGTCCGTGGCATGGAGGTGCGCGATACGGGTGCGCCGATCGCGATGCCGGTCGGGCCGGAGTGCCTCGGGCGCGTCCTCAACGTCGTCGGTGAGCCCGTCGACGAGGCCGGCCCGGTGAACGCCAAGCGCACCGCGCCGATCCACAAGCCCCCGCCCTCCTTCCAGGATCAGTCGACGAAGGTCGAGATCTTCGAGACGGGCATCAAGGTCATCGACCTGCTCGCGCCGTACCGCAAGGGCGGCAAGATCGGCCTGTTCGGCGGCGCCGGCGTCGGCAAGACCGTCCTCATCCAGGAGCTCATCAACAACGTCGCGAAGGCGCACGGCGGTGTGTCGTGCTTCGCCGGCGTCGGTGAGCGCACCCGCGAGGGCAACGACCTCTACCTCGAGATGCGCTCGGCGAAGCTCGAGACGGGCGAGCCCGTCATCTCGAAGACGTCGCTCATCTTCGGTCAGATGAACGAGCCGCCGGGAGCCCGCGCCCGCGTCGCGCTCTCCGCGCTGACGGTCGCCGAGTACTTCCGCGACGAGGAGGGTCAGGACGTCCTCCTCTTCATCGACAACATCTTCCGCTTCACGCAGGCGGGCTCCGAGGTGTCCGCGCTCCTCGGCCGTATCCCGAGCGCCGTCGGTTACCAGCCGACCCTCTCGACGGAGATGGGCGCGCTCCAGGAGCGCATCACCTCGACGAACAAGGGTTCGATTACCTCGATCCAGGCCGTGTACGTCCCCGCCGACGACCTCACCGACCCGGCGCCGGCGACGACGTTCGCGCACCTCGACGGTACGACGGTTCTCAGCCGTGACCTCGCGGCGCTCGGTATCTACCCGGCCGTCGACCCGCTCGACTCGACCTCGACCCTCCTCGATCCGGGCGTCGTCGGGCAGGAGCACTACGAGGTCGCGCGTGGCGTGCAGTCGACGCTCCAGAGGTACAAGGACCTCCAGGACATCATCGCCATCCTCGGCATGGACGAGCTGTCCGAGGAGGACAAGCTCATCGTCTCCCGCGCCCGTAAGATCCAGCGCTTCCTCTCGCAGCCGTTCTTCGTCGCGGCGCAGTTCACCGGCATGCCGGGCAAGTACGTGCCGCTCAAGGAGACGATCGCGGGCTTCAAGGAGATCCTCGCCGGCAAGTTCGACGACGACGCCGAGTACCCGGAGCAGGCCTTCTACCTCGTCGGCAACATCGAGGAGATGAAGGCCCGCGCGGCCGAGCTCACCAAGAAGAAGTGAGCACGAGGCTCCGGGCTCCTGGCTCCAGGCTCCAGGGACACACCGTCCGACGAGCCTGGAGCCGCCAGCCTGGCCTCGACCGCGCCGCTCTCCTCAGGAGTTCATGAGTTCTTCCGTGTGTCGCTCCCGCTCTCGGCTCCTCTCTGGAGCCCGGAGCCTGGAGCCTGGAGCCTGATCCCATGGCCGAAAAAATCGAGCTCGAGATCGTCACGCCGAAGGGCCGAGCCTTCTCGGCGACCGTCGACGAGGTGACGGCGCCGAGCGTCCAAGGCGAGTTCGGCGTGCTGCCGGGACACCTCCCGATCGTCGCCGCGCTGCGCCCCGGCATCGTCACGTACAAGCAGGGCAACGAGACGAAGCGGGTCGCCGTCGGCGCCGGCTTCGCCGAAGCAGGCCAGAACAAGCTGCTCATCCTCGCGGAGGAGTTCGCCGACCGCGAGAGCATCGACCCGGTCGTCATTCGCAAGGAGCTCGCCGAGCTCCAGCCGAAGATCGAGAAGGTCCTCTCGGCCACCGAGACGACGACGGAGCTCGAGAGCGAGAAGAAGTCGCTCATCGACCAGGAGAACTGGCTCGCGGCGCAGCTCGAGCTCTACGGCGATCCGCCTCCGGCGACGATGCGTCCCTTCGAGGAGTGGGGACCGCCGCCTTCGCCTCTCACGGAGGAGGAAGAGGGCCGGCCCGAGAGCGACCTGCCGACCGGCTCGCCCTAGTCGGATCGCCTCGGAGGCACGCGGGTCTTGAGTACCGGGTACGGTCGCGATCGATCGCGGGACGACACCGGACGGTGGGTGTCGATCGCCGTCGGTGCGGCCGTCGTCTTCGTCGTCGGCTGGATGACGTACGAGGCGATGAGCACGCCGCCGGCGAGGCGCCCCCTCGACGCAGGCGCGACCGAGCCGGCCACCACGGCCCCGACGGCCGAGCCCATCGACACGGGGAGCGACGCCGGGGTCGCGGACGAGCTCGACGGCGGCTCCATGTTCCTCGAGCCGCTTTCGCTCGGCGACGCCGGGAGCCTGCCCGCGGGCGCGCCTCGTCACGTGAAGATCGGCGTCGTCCTCGTGACCTTCCAAGGGGCCGAGGGAGCGGCGCAGAACGCACGCAGCAAGCGCGAAGCCTTGGCGCTGGCCGAGCGGCTCGCGGAAGAGGCGAAGACGGACTTTCATCGCGCCGTGAGCGCCGGCGATCCCGGATCGGCCGACGACATCGGTCGCATTCCGCGGGGCGTCCTCGATCCGAGGACCGAGGTCGCGGTCTTCAGCCTCGGCGCCGGCGAGGTGTCCGGCGTCATCGAGACGCCGCGGGGGTTCTGGATCGTCCGGCGGATCGAATAGGCCTCGTCCGTTGCCGGTCGGAAACGGCAACGGGACTTTTGCCCCGGACCGCCCGGAAGATCCGCTCGACTTGGGGTAGCCCGGGGCCTCGGAAATGAGGTAAGACCGGCGCGATGGCCACGATCGACATCACCCGAGCTCACTCGCTCTCCCTCGACGACGCCAAGAAGAAGGCCGAAGAGCTCGCCAAGGGCATGGCCGAGCGGTTCGGCATTCAGTGGAAGTGGGAAGGTGACACGATCCGCTTCGACGCGCCGAGCGGTGCCGCGAAAGGCACGAAGGGCGAGGTCGCCGTGAGCGACAAGAGCGTCCGCGTCGCGATCGACCTCCCGCTGATGCTGCGCGTGATGAAGGGGACGATCGAAGAGAAGGTCAACGAGAAGCTCAGCGCGATCCTCTGAGAGGCCCTCGCCCGCCTCTCGGGACCTCGCGACGTATCTCGGGGGAACCTCTCGCCTCGTGGGGGCTCTTGCGCGCCCGTATCGCGCAATCGAAGCCCCCACGCGTTTCGCGCGCTCGAAACCGAGCACCGCCGTTCGCCCGGGCCGGGACGGGGTGGCTTCGGGGTGAAGTGCACCCGCGAAAAACGAGCCCCACGCGCGGCTTTTTTGGGGGTATCGTTCCGAGCGGCGAATGCCCGAAGAGCCGAAGGAAGCCGAGCGCGAAGACGGGTCTCCTCGGCCCGACGACGTGGCTCCGCCTCGCGCCGGGGGCGAGACGGCGGACGACGACGACGCGATCGTCACGGCGACGGAAGACGAAGAAGAGATCGACGTCACGGAGCTCGCGCCTTCGGTTCCGCCGAAGCCCGCCGGACCTCCGGCACCACCGCCGTTGCCGCGAGCACCGCGACCGCCGGCGATTCCGAGCGGGCCTCCGCAGGAGAAGGCCGCCGTCGGCGAGCCCGCGCCCGAACCGAGCGCGCCGACTCGCGAGCAGCCCGCCGTCCGCGAGCCTGCGCCTGCTCCGATCGCGCCGCCGAAGATCGCCATCCGCGAGGTCGCATCGCTCTCGCCGCCCAATCCGGCGCTCACGCACGCGGGCGTCTCGCAGCTCCCGCCGCCGCCGGCCGAGACGACCGAGGCGATCGAGACCGCCGTCGGCCGCCTCCGCGCAGAGGCCGCCGCGACGGAAGACCGGTCGCGAAGGGCGAGGCTCTTGAACGAAGCGGCGGAGATCCAGGAGCGCGCCGGCGACGAGTCGGGCGCGGCTCGCGATTACCTCACCGCGTACAACTTCGACACGAGCTTCCGCGAGCCGCTCGAGGGCTTGGTGCGCCTGCTCGAGCGGCGGCGCTCGCTCACGAACCTCGGCAAGCTGATCGAGGCGCTCGTCGCGGCCGCCGCGACGCCGGAGGAGCGCGCACGAGCGCTCACGCAGCGCGCCGTCTTCTTCGAGGACGTACAGAAGGACCTCGAAGGAGCGCGTGGGATGGCGCGCGAGGCGACCGAGACGGGCGCGGTCGCGGCCGATCTCGGTCCCGCGTGGCTCGAGCTCGAGATGGTCGCGGCGAAGCTCGGTGACGCGGCGCAACGCGAAGAGGCGCTCGCCGGGCGCGCGGAGCTCACCGACGATCCGACGTGGCGCGGGCTCCTGCTCGTCGACGCCGCGCAGCTCGCCGCTCGCAACGGTGAGGTCGCTCGCGCGATCGATCTCCTCGCGCGAGCGCGCGAGACTGGAGGGGTCGCGGCGTTCGAGGCGACGCTCGCCGCCGAGAGGATCGTCCGCGCCGATCCCGGCCTGCCCGGCTCGGACGACGCCCGCGCACGCGCCCGCGCGCTCGCCGAGGCGCTCGAGGCGCGCGCGGAGATGCTCCGCGAGGCGATGGCGGACGCCGTCGCCGGTGACCAGAAGGGGGTCCCCCGCTACTGCCGCGGCATCGAGTGGGTCGTCGAGGCGCTCGTGCGGGCCGCGGATGCGCGTGGTGTCGCGGACGAGGCCGACCGGAGCGCGGAGCTCCTCGATCGGGCGCTCGACGTCATTCGCGACGAGGCGTCGTCGCGCGTCCACGAGGAGCCGACCACGGACGGCGAGGCTCGTCGCGAGACGACGACCGGGCTCGAGCGCGTGGTGCTCTCGGCGCGCCTCCGGCTGGCCGAGCGCTTGGGCGACACGGCGCGCGCCGCGGACCTGGCCGAGAAGCGCATGGTCGGAGAGACCGACGGCGGCGTCGCGGCGGCGCTGGCCATGCGGATCGCCGAGCACGCGGCGAGCAAAGGCGACATCCCGCGGACGCTCGAGGCGCTCGCCCGCGCGACCGAGCGCGATCCGACCTCGGCGCCCGCCCGAGCCCTGAAGCTCGACGTCCTCGAAGCGGGCTCGGCCGAGCCCGACGGCGGCGCGCGCTTCGCCACGGAGCTCGAGGAGCTGTCGCGGCACTTCACGACCGGAGAGGCGCAAGGTCGCGTGCTCCTGCTCGCCGCGTGGGTGTGGGCGACCCGCGCGGGCGACGCGGCGCGAGCGCGCGAGGCGCTCGGACAGGCCGAGGCGTGCGGCGTCTCCCCCGACGTCGTGGCGCGCCTCGGGCGGAGCCTCGCGAGCGTCCGCTCGGACCGAAGCTGGTACGAAGCCGCCACGCGGTCGCTCGTCGATCATCTCGCCGCCGCGCCGGAGAAGGCGGCCGAGGGCGAGCTCGCCGCGCTCTGGGTCGAGCTCGCGCGCATGCGGCTCGAGCAAGGGGACGAAGCCGGCGTGACGAAGGCGATGCGCGAGCTCCGCGCGCTGCCCGAGGGAGCGTGGCTCGGTCGCGTGCTCTCGGCGCTCGGATCGCCGGAGATCGATCCGGAAGACGCGCGGACCGCGATCGAAGAGCTCGCCGAGAGCACCGAGGACGGCGCGCTCCGACGGAGCCTCCTCGTCGTCTGCGCGCTCCGCGCGCACGCGGCGGGCGACGAGAAGACGGCGATCCGACACCTCGAGACGCTCGCGAAGGCCGACCCGGCCGACCCGCTCGTGAACGCCTACCTCGGCGATCTGCTCCGGATGGCGGGCGATCGCGCCGCCGCGGCGACGCTCGCGAGCGCCGCGGCCGAAGCGATCGCGGACGGAGAAGACGCCGAGCTCCGAGCGGCGCGGAACCTCGAGGCCGGATTCGAGAAGTGGCGCCTCGGCGACATGCGCGGCGCCCTCCCCCACTTCGAAGCGGCCGCCGATGCAGCGCCCGAGGCTTCGCGCGCGGCCGTCGTGTGGGCGACCCGCGGGATCGACGTCGACTCCGTCGACGGCAGGAGGCGCGCGCTCGACGCCGCGGGCGGCGATGCCGCCGTGCAGCTCGAGAGGTTCGCGCTCGAGGCCGCGCTCGGCGATCCCGACGAAGCGGCGACCGCGCTCTCGGCGGTCGACATCGCCTCGAACCCGAGCCTGCGCCTCGCAGGCGCGCTCGCTCGCCTCGCGTGGCCGAAGGGCGCGAGCGATCCCGCGGCGCTCGCGGAGGCTCTGGAGACGCTCGGCGCCGCGAGCGACACGGCCAAGGCCGCCGCCGCAGCGGAGCGCCTCCGGCTCGTGCGCGAAGAGTCGGGCAACGGCGACCCCGGCGTCACGGACGCCGCGAAGGCGTGGCTCGAGGCGGGCGGCGGAGCGGCCGCGGCCATCGAGTGGCTCGCGAGCGCGATGGCGAGCGGCGATCCGAAGAGCGAGATCCCTGCGCGACGCGCCCTCGCGGACGTCGCGTCGGACGAAGCGAAGGAGGCCCTCCACGCGAGCGCGGCGCTGCTCGGCTGGGCGCTCGCGCCGGACGGGGACCACGAGCTCGTCGCGGGCTCCTCGCACGCCGTCCGCCTCGCGAACCTCGAGCTCTCCCCGCCCGGCTGCGATCCCAAGCGGCGCGCCACGACGCTCTCGGAGCTCGACGGCGCGCTCGGTGAGCACTCCGAGCTCGACGCGATGGGCCTCGCCGCCTGGTCGATGTACGCAGCCGGTGACGTCGCCGAGGCGCTCGAGGTCTTCCGGTCCGTCGCCGAGGCCCGCCCCGACGACCTCCACGCGTGGGAAGGCATGCGAACGTGCGCCGAGGATCTCGGTCATCACGAGGCGTACGCCCTGTCGTGCGAGCAGCTCGGCGCGCGCTGCATCGACCCACGCCGGGGCGCCGCGTTCTGGGAGCAAGCGGCGCTCGCGTGGACGAAGCTCGGCGCGGGCTTCGAAGAGCGGGCCGAGAGCGCCCTCGACGCGAGCTTCGCGCGCGATCCGATGCGGGCATCGGCCTTCGATCGCCTCTTCCGCCGCGTGCGCGATCGAAAGGACGGAGACAAGCTCCTCGGCCTCATCGAGAAGAGGCTCCAGGTCACCGACGATCCGCAGGAGATCGCGAAGCTCTATTGGGAGCAGGCGCGCGTCCTCCGCGAGAAGGGCGATCCCGACGGTGCGCTCGAGGCGCTCGAGCACGTGGTGAAGTTCGACGAGAACCACGTCGGAGCGCTCGCGCTCACGGGTGAGATCTTCATCCGCCGAGGGATGTTCGCCGAGGCCGCCGAGAAGCTCGCGCGCCTCGCGCGCGTCGAGGCGGCGCCTCCGAAGAACCGCGTGACGGCGGGCGTCGCCGCGGTCGATCTCTACGAGAACAAGCTCGGACAGCACGACAAGGCCCTCGAAGTCCTCCTCGCGCTGCATCAGGCGCAGCTCACCACCCTGCCGGTGCGCGAGCGCCTCGCACGCGCCGCGGCGCGCACGGGCGCGTGGGCCGAGGCGACCGCGATCCTCGAAGAGCTCATGCACGAGCGGCCCACGAGCGCCGGCCGCATCGAGGCCGCGCGGCTCGCGCTCGCGATCCACCGCGATCGCCTGATGTCGCCGTCGTCGGCGGTGAAGGCCGCCGCCAAGCTTCTCGAGGAGGCGCCGACGGACGGCGAGGCTCTCGAGCTCGTGATCGGCCTCGACCCGCAGGTTCGCGAGCGTCGCTCGCTCCTCGAGCGCGGGCGCGACGCGCTGCTCATGGCGCTGCACGAGCTCCCGAACGACCTCGAAGCGCATCGCAAGCTCGCGCGCGTGGCACACGCGATCGGCGACAACGCGCTCGAGCAAGCCGCCCTCTCGTGCGCCGTGAGCCTCGGCGGACCGGACGGCACGAGCGAGCAGCTCGTCGCGCGCTACTCCAGCCAGAAGCCGCGCGTGCCGCAGGTCGCCCTCAACGATCAGATGCTCCGGCAGCTCCTCGCGTCGGGCGACGACGGACCGATCGCGGATCTGTTCGTCGCGCTCGGCCCCACGCTCGGCGAGGCGCTCGGACCGACGCGCGAGGCGCTCGGCGTGACGAAGAAGGACCGCATCGATCCCAGGTCCGGGACGGCGCTGCGCAACGAGATCGTCCAGTGGGCGGGCGCGTTCGGGATTCGCGACATCGACGTCTACGTCGGCGGGAAGGATCCCACCGGGGTGCAGGGCATCGCCGGCGACACGCCCGCGATCGTCGTCGGCTCCGCCGTGAACGCGCCCCTGTCACCGCTCACGCGGGCACGGGTCGCGCGCGAGCTCATGGCGCTCGTGCGCGGAACGACCGTGACGAGGTTCCGCGACGACACGACGATCGCCGCCATCGTGACCATCGCATGCAACCTCGCGAAGGTGCGCGTCGACGCTCCGCCCTTCGCGGTGCTCGCCGAGGTCGAGCGGCTCATCTCGAAGGCGATCTCGCGCAAGACGAAGGCGGCGATCGAGCCGATCTGCCGCGCGTACGTCGCCTCCGGCGCCGATCCGCGCCAGTGGGCGGCGCGCGCACGCGCCTCGCAAGCGCGGGCCGCCGCCCTCGCGTCGGGCGACGTCTCCATCGTGCTCTCCGACGTGTTCGGGGAGCCGGTCGAGCGCGTCGGCAACGTCGCCCGCGACGACCTGCGTGCGCACGAGCTGTTCCGCTTCGTGCTGTCACGTCCGTACTTCGACCTACGCCGTTCGCTCGGCCTCGAGGCTCAAGGATGAGCGACGATCGCAAGGGGCTGCTCGAGGGGCTCGGAGATCTCGACTGGGACGCTGCCCTGGACGAGTGGGAGAAGAACGCGTTCTCCCCCGAGGTCGCTCGCGACACCGACACGAACCAGGCCGCGACCCCGCTCGGAGGCCCCGCACCGGAGAAGGACGCGGAGCCGCCGCCGTCACCGTTCTCGCCCGGACCGCCGTCGGAGCCGACGCTCTCGGGAAAGTCCCCCGACGGAACGGTCGTCGCCCCCGTCCCGAACGAGCTGCGCGACGATCCTCCGCCTCGCGCGTCCACCCGCCCCTCGGCGCCCCCGTCGGCGCGGGGCGGCCTCGACCAGCTCTTCTCGCGACCGACCGGCGCGACGCCCGCCAAGCCGGCGATCCCCCGCCCGGGCCTCGGGTCGGAGAGGAAGATCGCCGTCGCGCGGCCTCCGCGGCCCGAGCCGCCGAAGGCCCCGAGCCTCGGCGACGCGCCGCCGGCGAAAGGCGACGAGACGGCCGGCGTCGATCCCGACAACGAGCTCACGCTCGTCCGGCCTTCGCGCCCGGCGCCGCCCGATCTCGACGACCTCGCCGCCGACGAGAAGACGGCCGAGCGCCCCGCGGCGATGCTCGCCCCGCTCGCGCCCGACTTCCATCGACAGGCCGCCGCCGGGACGAGCGCGGAGCCCGCGCACGCGCCGAGCGCTCCTCCGCCGAGCGAGCCTCCGCGCAGCGAGCCTCCTCGGAGCGAGGACGACGACGAGAACGAGACCCTCGTCCGCAACCGCGACTCGCTCTCCGACGCCGATACGGCGACTCGCCTCCCCGACGACGAACGGCAGCCGCCGCTCCCGCCACCGCCGCCGCCGGCGCTCGTCGATCACGAGAGCGCGTTCGAGGCAAAGCTCGATGCCGGCCCGTCCGAGCTGCCGTCGTTCGACGATCGGCCCCGATCGGATCGACCGCGCCCGGCATGGCTCGACGAGCACAAGGCGCAATCCTTCTTCGCACGCATCGCCTGGCTCGAAGAAGAGGCGCGCGCGGTCGCGGACACGACGGCACGTGCGCGCGCTCTCCTCGCCGTCAGCGAGCTCTGCGCGCTCGTCGGCGAGCCCGAGCGCGCGCTGGCGCTCGCGAGCGAGGCTCGCGAGATCGCACCCCACCTGCCGCTCGCGTGGCGGCAGGCGCGGCAGCTCGGCCCGTTCGATCCCGAGGCGCTCGCCGAAGCGCTCGACGCGGAGGCTCAGAGCTCGCCCACGCCCACGGCGCGAGCGCACGCCACGCTTCTCGCCGCGGACGTCCTTCGCATCCACGGCCAGGGGGACGCCGCGGTGGAGCGCTGGGAGAGCGCGTGCAAGCTCGATCCGGCCGACCCGCGTGCGCCCATCGCGCGCGCCGCGCTGGCGCTCGCGCAGGACGATCACACGAGCGGCGCGCTCCGCTTGTCCGACAACTCGGAGCTCATCGCCTTCGACAAGGCCGTGGCGACGGCGCTCCGCCTCCGCGGCATCGAGCGACCGGGCGCCGACGTCGAGGAGATGCCCATCAACGACGGCCTGCGCCACGCGCGCCTCGCCCTCGAGAACGGCGACGTCGTCGCGGCGGCCCAGTCCGCCGGCGAGATCGCCGCCGTGCCCGAGCTCGCGAAGGCCGCCTTGTGGCTCTCGGCGTCGCTCGGCTGCGCGCACATCGCGTCCCGGCGCGCCTCGGCGCGCGCGCTCAAGACGCTCTCGGCGGACGAGCCGCTCGCGCGCCGGCAGCTCGCCGCTCGCGGCATCGAGCTCGGCGATCCCGAGCTCGTCACGGCGGCGCTCGCCGATGCGGAGCCGGACGGGCCGTTCACGCCGGTCGAGCGCGCGACGCTGCACGTCCTCGCGAGCCGAAACGAGCTCGGCAGAGACGCAGCCGCCAACATGGGCGGAGCCGCCACCGCCAAGGCGATCGCGAGCGACCCCGCGCTCGCGCCGCTCGAGGACGCCATCCTCTCGCTCGCACCGGTCGGCGCGACGGACGACGACGATCACGTCGCGGTCGCGCGCGCACGCCGCGTGGCCGGCATGCCCGAGGCGCGCGCGCACGCGACGCTCGGCCGTCTGCTCGCCGCGAAGGCGACCGACCTCTCCGTCGACGAGGCGCTCGAGGCCGTACCGTCACCTCGATCTCCGTCCGCGACGGGCGTCGCGATCGAGTCGGCGGTCCGCTCGAAGCGGTGGGGCGAGCTGAGCGAGGCCCTCTCGAGCATGCCGCTCGAGGTCGACGGCGGGAGCGAGGCCCAGCGCCACGTCGCCGCCGCCTTCCTCGCCGAGCGCGCCCAAGACGGCGATCGCGCCGCGAGGGCATGGGGCGCGGCCGCGCGCACCGATGCCCCGCACGAAGGCGTCCTGCGCATCGCCGCCGCCGTCGACAGCGAGATCGATCTCGGAGTCGAGCTTCTCCGCTCCGCCGACCAGATGCCCGACAACCTCGCCTCTGCCGTCCTCCGGCTGGAGGCGATCGCGCGAGGCGCGGTCGCGGATGGGGACCAGCCGGCCGTGCTCGATCGCGTCCATCGGGGCGCGCCGGGCCTCGGCATCGGCGCGTTCCTCGCCGAGCGCGACGCGCTCCGAAAGGGCGACGTCGACGAGGCGCTGCGCTGGATCCAGGAGCGGCGGCCCTACACGACGGATCCGCTGGAGACGGCGATCGACGCGACGCGCGAGGCGCTCCTCGTGGCGGACCGCGATCCCGAGGTCGCCGCCGCGCGCATCGAGGAGGCCCACCGCGCGCGGCCGGACGACGTCGCGCTGCGCGAGCTCTACGAGCGCCTCGCAACCGAGCCCCCGCCCGATCGCGGCGCGTGGCGTGAGAAGCGCGCCGGCGACGCCAAGGGCTCGAGCGCAGCGCTCTTCTGGATCGAGGCGGCGCTCGAGCACGACCGCGCGGGCAACAGCGAGGCGATGCTGGCGGCGGCGCAGAACGCCGCTCGACTCGGAGACACGGGGCTCTCGCGCCCGCTCGTCGAGCGCGGCGAGGTCGAGACCGGCCGGACGATGCGCCAGACCGAGGAGCTCATCGAGGTCACGAAGACCGCGAGCGACGAGGCGGTCCGCCGCGAGGCCCTCGAACGGCTCGCGGCGCTCGACGCCTTCGGGAAGAACGATCCGGCCGCCGCGCTCCTCTGGCATCGCGCCATCCTCGAGACGTCGCCGCACCACAAGAAGAGCCTCCGCTGGGTCGAGCACGCGCTCATCAGCGACGGGCGCGACGACGAGCTCGCGCCGATCTTCGAGCAGATCGCCGTCGCCCTCGACGGCACGGCGGGCGGCGAGGTCACCGCGCACGCGCAGCACGCCGCACGCCTCCGCGCGCGCGAGGCCGCCCTGCTCGGTGGGCAAGACGCCGCGAGCGCCTGGGAGCGCACGTACGAGATGGCCCGGCTCGCGGCCACGCAGCCGCAGCCCTCGCTCTGGGCGCTCCGCGCGCTCAACGCCCACGCGCGCCTGCGCCAGGACGAGGAGGCGTTCCTGAAGACGTCGCTCGCGCTCCTCGAGCGGACGCAGCGCCCGGCCGAGCGCGCCTCGCTCCTCTTGCGCGCCAGCGAAGCCGCGGCGCGGCTCGAGCAGGTCGCCGAGGCACGCAAGTACCTCGAGCAAGCGGCGAACGAGGATCCCGCCGACGTCGTCACCTGGGGCTTCCTCGCGGAGGTGCGCGAACGCGACGGCGACAAAGAGCTCGCCGCGGAGGCGTGCGAGAACCTCGCGCGCACGAGCTCCGTCCCCGAGCACCAGCTCCTCGCGTGGAACGACGCCGCGAAGATCTGGCTCGAGGAGCTGAACGACGTCGAGCGGGGGATGTCGGCGCTCGAAGCCGCCGCCGAGATCGACGTCACGTTCGGGGACGTCTTCTCTCGCCTGTCGCAGCTCTACGCCGACAAGGGGCTCGACTCCGAGCTCGCGACGCTCCTCGAGAAGCGGCTCGCCACGGTCCACGACGACGACGAGCGCGTGAACCTCGAGGTCGAGCTCGCGCGGACGTTCACCGAGATGGGCGAGCTCGGGAAAGCCAAGGCGTCGCTCGAGAGCGCGCTCGCGACGCGGCCGGATCACACGACGGCGCTCGCCGCGCTCGCCGACCTCTGCGCGAAGGAAGGCGACTGGAACGGCGCCGAGCAAGCGTACGTCCGCCTCGCGCGACGGATCGTCGATCCGCTCGAGCAGAAGGCCATCTACGAGCGGCTCGGCGAGATCTACGCCGTGCACGCGCCGAACCTCTCCCGCGCGGAGATGGCGTTCAAGGAGGTCCTCAAGCGGGCCCCCGAGGACGTCGCGACGATGGAGAAGCTCGTCGACGTGTACAAGCGCATGAACGACGTGGCGCGCGCCGTCGAGATCCAGCAGCAGATCATCCGCGCCGCGACCGATCCCGACGCGCGGCTGCAGGCGCTGATCGAGCTCGCCCGGATCCACGAGGTCGTCGGCCGCGATCCGCGCCGGAGCGAGCAGGTCCTCGACTCCGCGCGCAAGGAGTACCCCACGTCGGTCGTCGCGCTCCGCGCGATGGCCGAGTTCTACGCCCGGCAGCGGCAGATGCCCGCGATGCAGATCCTGCTCGATCGCGCGGCCGGCGACGCGCGCCGCGCGTTCGCGCAGGGCCGCTTCGTCCCGAGCCTCTTCCAGGTGCTCCACGCGGCGTTCGAGCTGCGAGGCAAGCGCGACGCCGCGCGCGTCGTCGCGGCCACGCTCGCCGCCGTCGAGGGGCAGCCGTCCGATCTCGTGGGGGCCGAGGCGCGCGCGGTCGATCCTCGCCTCGACGATCTGCTCGCGCCGGACGCGATGAGCCCTGCCCTGCGCGCGCTGCTCTTCCGCGCCGGCGACGCTCTCGACGTGGTCGCTCCGATCGATCTGCGCGCGGTGAGGGCGACGCCCCTCGAGCCGGGGACGCCCATCGGCGCCACGGTCGGCTCGGTCGCGACGGTCATCGGGCTCGGCGCCCTCCAGATCCTGGTCTCGCCCGTCATCGGCCGCACCGCCATCCCGCTCGCCACGAACCCGCCCACGCTGCTCGTCGGCGAGGCCCTGTCGAGGGTGCAGAACGAGCGCGCGCGGATGTTCGTCGTCGTCCGCGCGCTCAAGATGATCCTGGCGCACGCGTCCGCCATGCTCCGCGGGTCGATGCCCGCCGCCGGCGGCAGCCGAGATCTCGTCGCGACGCTGGTCGCGGCCCTCTTCTGCGCCTTCAACCCGAGCTTCGTCCCCCAGAACGTCGACGCCAAGCGGGTCAACGAGATCGCGCGGCGCATCGGCCCGGCGCTCCCGCGCAACCTCGATCCGACCGTCGGCGTCATCGCGCTCGAAGCGGCCGGCATGGTCGGCTCGCATTGGTCCGCGCTCGCCCCCGCCGCCGCCGCGTGGGCGAACCGCGTCGCCCTCCTCGCGGTGGGCGACCCGAACGCCGCCCTCGACGCGCTCGCATGGGCCCAAGACGAGGACGCGGCGCCCACGGGCTCGGAGGAGCGCGCGGCTTGGATCGCGCGCAACCCCGAAGCACGCGATCTCATGACGTTCAGCGTGACCGACGCGTACGCCGAGGCGCGCGCCCGTCTCGGCCTCGATCGCTGAGCGCTCGCGACCGTCCGAACGAGCGCGGCGGGCGTCACGCCCGTACGGATCGCCAGATGCGCTCCGGCAGGAGCGTCGCGGCCTCGTCGAGGTCGATCCCCGGCGCACCGGCCAGCCAACGGCGCGTGACCTCCGCCACCGGTCCGATGAGCAGCATCTCGAGGAGCGGCTCCGGCATGGCGACGATCGCCCCCGAGCGCACGTGCGGGCGCACGGCCGCGGCGATCCGCTCGAGCCTCGGCGCCTTCTCCGCGGCGATCGCCGTCGCGTGCTCGGAGAGGAACGCCGCCGACGGCGCCGCGTGGATGAACATCGCCGCTGCCCGCTCCCTCGCGACGAACGCGAGATACGAGCGCACGATCGCGACGATCACCGCACGAGCGCCGCGTGCGGCTTCGGCCGCGTCCGCCACCGCCTCGAGGAGGCGCGCCATGCAGCGGCCGTACAGGGCCGCGGACAGACCATCCATGCTCCCGAAGTGGTGATATAGGCTCCCGAGGCTGATCCCGCTCTCCGCGACGACCGCGTGCACCGTGTAGCCCGCGAACCGCTCACGCTCGAACACGGCGAGCGCGGCGTCGAGGAGCAGCTCGCGCGTCTCCCGGCGATCCGAGCCCTCGGCTCGCCGGCTCCGTCTTCGGTTCGGGCTCGTGCTCGTGCTCGGCATCGACCGCGCCATCGTAGTCGATTGGCGGTGGCCCCGGCTCCGCGCTCACCCCGGACCGCTCAGGCCGCAGAGCCGCTCCGCCTGATCCCACAGCGCGCGGGCCAGCGCCTCGTCGCGCGCGACGGGAGCGAGCGGCGTCTCGATCGACAGGTGGAAATACCGTCCGGTGACGCCCTCGAGCGCCGGATCGAGCGCGAGGCGCACCACCGGGACCGCGCCCTCTTCCGGATCCTTCCAGAGGCGCTTCACGCCTCGGAGCACGAGGCCGAAGAGGCCCTCGCGATCGCCGAGCCCCGTGCGGATGACCCCCGGATGCACGGCGTTGATCGTGACGCCACGCTCCGCGAACCACTCGGCGAAGCGCTCGAGGAGCAGCAGGTTGCAGAGCTTCGTCGTCGCGTACGTGCGGAGCGGGTGGAAGTCGTCGCCGCGAGGCGTGCGCTCGAGATCGACCCTGCCCTTCACGTAGAGGCCGGCGCTCACCTGGACGACGCGCCCGCCCCTCGGGACGACCGGCGCGAGGAGATGGTCGAGCAGGAACGGCGCGAGGTGGTTCACGGCGAACGCCCGCTCGACGCCACCCTCGCCACGCTCGAGGCGGCTCGGCCAGACGCCCGCGTTGTGGACGAGCACGTCGATGCGCGGGCAGGCGTCGAGCAAGGCCTCGGCCGCCGTGCGCGTGCGCGCCGGGTCGGACAGGTCTCCGAGAACGAGCTGCACGTCGCCGTACGCGGAGAGCCGGCGCCGCGCCTCGAGCCCGCTCTCGCGGTCACGCACGAGCATGACCACGCGGTGCCCCTGCTCCGCGACCTGCCTCGCGACGGCGAAGCCGATCCCGCGGTTCGCCCCCGTCACGACGACCGTACGAGCCGTTTCCATGCTTCGACGCTACCATGATAGAACAATGTTCTAGAACATTGTTCTATGCGACGCCCCGCGCCCGCCCCGCCGGGCCGGCTCGGCAGCGACCTCGGGGCGCTCCGCTTCCGCATGGACGGCGCGGCAGTTCGCGCTATGTTGCGCGCCCATGACGTCCGCGGCCCACCGATCGACGCCGACCACCTCGCGGCGGCTCGCGCGCATCGCGACGCCGAGCCTCGGTGCCGCGCTCGTCGCCCTCGCGTGCGGCGGGGACGGACGGAGTCGGGAAGCGGGCGGGAGCCCTCCCGTCGCCACCGTCACGACGGCGCTCTCCGAGGACTACTTCTTCGGCGACAGCCTCGGTGACAAGGAGCTCGTCCTGACGTTCGACGACGGCCCCGGACCGGCGGACGTGACGGGCGAGCTCTCGAGTTGGCTCGCCTCGCGGCCGACTCCGATCCGCGCCACCTTCTTCGTCAACGGCGCCTGCATCGCCCAGACCACGCTCTCGCCGAACAGCAGCTGCACGACGCCCGTCCCCGAAGCCGCGGCGACCCTCGCGAAGCTCGTCGCCGACGGGCACGTCGTCGCGAACCACACGACGACGCACCGCGACCTCACGACGGAGGTTCCTGCCGCCGACCTCGCGCAGGAGCTCGCCGAGACCGACGCGCTCATCGCCCCGTACACGCGATGGGACCGGCTCTTCTTCCGGCCGCCGTACGGCGCGTGGAACGCGGACGCGCACGCCGTCCTCGAGACGACGCCGATGAACAAGTACGTCGGCCCCGTCTACTGGGACATCGGCGGCGGACCGACCGACGACACGCGGGCGGCGGACTGGGAGTGCTGGCAGAACGACTACACGACGAAGCAGTGCGGCGACCTCTACCTCGCGGAGATACGCGCGATCGGCAAGGGCATCGTGCTGATGCACGATCCGTACGGCGACACGTCGAACCACGACCTCGAGAGCGGCCGGGGCAACACCGTCGACATGGTGAAGTACATCGTGCCGATCCTCGAGGCCGAGGGCTTCACGTTCCGCACGCTGGACGAGGTCCCCACGATCGCCTCGGCCCTGCCCGGCTGCGACGAGAGCTGCGCGACGTGCACGGGCCCCACCGCCGACGACTGCGCGACGTGCCCTCCGGGTCGCTGGCGGAGCGACGGCGCCTGCAAGCCCTGCTCGTCCTGCCCGCCCGGCACCTATACGTCGGCGGCGTGCGCCGACGACGCGGACACCGTCTGCATCCCTTGCCCCGCCGGCACGGCCTCCGCCGTCGAGGGAGCGGCCGGCTGCACCGCGTGCGGCCCCGGCTCTCACGCGCCCGCGCCCGGCGCGACGAGCTGCACGCCATGCGGCGACTGCTCCGACGGCGACGCGTGCACGACCGACCGGTGCGACCCGAAGCACGGCTGCGTCCACGAGCCGATCCCGGGCTGCGGAGACGAAGCCGACGCGGCCGCGAGCCCCGCGCCCACGACGAGCCCGCCGCCTGCCGACGACACCGGAGGCTGCGCCGCCGGCGGACGCGCTCGACCCTCCGCGAGCGCCGCGCTCCTCGCTCTCGCGCTCCTCGCCGGTCGGTCCGTTCGCACGCGTCAGCGGCGACCGAAGGCCGGGCCGTCGCGCCGGTGAACCGGAACGGAGGTCGCGAGGAAGCCGTCCCGGTGCCCGCCTCGACGCGGAAGCGACCGCACGACGCATACGGTCGCGCTCGCAGACGCCTCCGCCGTGCTTAACGTGCCTCTCGGGGCCCGACCCCAGGAGAGAGAGCGTCCATGATCCGAGCATGTCCCTCTTGCGGGCAGCAGAACCGCATCCCCGCGTCGCGCCTCGACGCCCGTGCCCTCTGCGGGACGTGCAAGTCGCCGCTCTCCCCGCTCGACGACCCGTGGGAGATCGCCGACGCGGCCACGTTCGACGAGCTCGTCCGCGAGTCGCCGCTCCCGGTCGTCGTCGATTTCTGGGCGCCGTGGTGCGGCCCCTGCCACGCCGTCGCGCCCGAGGTGAAGAAGCTCGCGTCTACCTTCGCGGGCAAGGTCGTCGTCGCGAAGGCGAACACCGACCAGCTCCAGGAGATCGCGGGTCGCTACGGCATCCGGAGCATCCCGACGTTGATCCGTTTCGACGCGGGGAAAGAGACGGCGCGCGCGACCGGCGCGCAGTCGGCGGCCGCGCTCGCCGCGACGCTCGGGCTCGACGCAGGCGCCGCGGGCGCGTACGCCCGCTGAGCGCCTGTCCGCGCCGCAGTCCTACTTGCCGGCGATCGAGACGCCCTCGAAGAGCAAGGACGGCGACCGCATCGACGAGTAGACGAACAAATCGTCGCCGACGGCCACGAGCCGCTTCCAGAGATCGAGGTGATTTCCGGAGAGGTTCATCTCCGCGATCGGCTCCTTCTTCTCGCCGTTCGCGATGCGGAACCCGGAGAAGCCGAGCGAGAACACGCCGGTCGTGGAGTTCGAGTTGCCGCCCAAGAAGCTGGTCACGAGGACGCCGTCCTTCACGTCCTTCATCAGGGCGGCGGGCGACTTCTTCCCGGGGGCGACGACGAGGTTGCTCGAGCGCCCCGTCGTGGGCGCCATCCCGAGCTTGCTTGCATAGTACACATCGAGGAAGAACGACCGGAGCGTCCCCTTCTCGAAGATCGTGCGGGGCTTCGCGACGATGCCCTCCGAGTCGAACGGTCGCGACGCCTGCCCGCGCTTGAGCAGCGGCTCGTCCGTCAGCGTCAGGGTCTTGCTCGCCACCGCCGCGTCCAGCTTCCCCTCGAGGAACGACTCCTTCTGCTGGAGCGCTCCGCCGCCGAGCGGGCCGAGCAAGTGTCGCAAGAGGCCGCGCGCGGCGCGCGCCTCGACGAGGACCGTCTTCGTGCCGGAGCCGATCTTCTTCGCCCGGAGGCGCGCGAGCGCACGCTCGGTCGCCTCGCGGCCGATGGCGGCCGGGTCCGGGAGATCACCGGCCATGCGCACGGAGGCGTACGCGTAGTCCTCGGGACGGCGACCGTCGTCGTCCTTCACCGAGACCTCGGCCTCCGCCGTGATGCTGCTCGTCTGGTAGCTCCCCTCGAAGCCGTTGGAGGCCACCCGCGCGTACGCGCCCGTCGAGTCGTACACGGCCGTGGTCACCGACAAGATGCGCTCCGCGCCCGGGACGCTTCGCGCGCCCTCTTCCATCGCCTTCGCACGCAACAGGCGCGCCTCGGTCGTGAGCTCGGCGATCGACGGGTCGAAGATCTCGAGGTCCTCGGTCGTCCGCCCCGCGTAGAGGGCCGGATCGGGCAGCTTGCGATGCGGGTCCTTCGCGAGCGACCGAACGAGCGCGACGGCGTCCTGGACGAAACGATCGAGCGCCTCCGGGCGCAGATCGCTCGTCGACATCGACCCGTACTTTCCGTCGACGAAGAGCGCGAGCGACAGCGATCGCGACGTCGCGTCGGACACCTTCTCGAGCTTTCCGTCGCGCCACGTCGTCTCGACGTCGCGCGAGCGGGAGGCGGTCGCGGCGGCCTCGGCGGCGCCGTGCTTCTTCGCGAGGAGCATGGCCGAACGCGCGGCCTCGAGGAGATCGGCGGTGCTCATGCCTTGCGCCCTCCCACGGTCATCTCGGAGACGCGGACGGTCGGCATTCCGAGCGAGACGGGCACGGACTGCCCGTTCTTGCCGCAGGTCCACCCGCCCTCGTCGAACACGAGCTCGTTGGCCACCATGTCGACGCGCTCGAGGACCTTCGGTCCGTTCCCGATCAGGTTCACGTCCGTGATCGGACGCGTCAGCTTCCCGTTCTCGATCAGGTATCCGTTCTTCACGTAGAAGGTGAAGTCGCCCGCGCCGATCTGGACCTGACCGTTCGTGAAGTTGGAGCAGTAGATGCCCTTCTTCACCGAGCGGATGATCTCTTCCTCCTCGTGCGGCCCGGGCAGCATGTACGTCGCGCGCATGCGCGGCATCGGCGCGTGGCGGAAGCTCTCGCGCCGCCCGCTGCCCGTCGACTTGACCCCGTAGTGCTTCGCGGAGATCGAGTCGTGCAGGTACGTCGCGAGCGTGCCGCGATCGACGAGCAGCGTCTTCTCCGGCGGGTTGCCCTCGTCGTCGACGTTGATCGCGCCGCGGGCGAACTCGATCGTGCCGTCGTCGACGATGCTCACGATGTCCTTCGCGATCGGCTTGCCGATGCGGTCGGAGTAGATCGACGTGTTCTTCCGGTTGAAGTCGGCCTCCATGCCGTGGCCGATCGCCTCGTGCAGGAGGATGCCCGACGCGCCCGCGGCCAGAACGACCGGCATCTCGCCGAGCGGCGCCGGCGTCGCCTCGAACAAGACGACGGTGCGCGCGACGGCCTCCTTCACGATGCGTGCGAGGCGCTCCTCCGTGTAGAACTCGAACCCGGCGCGCGCCGCGACGTTGTAGCCGTTCGTCTCGCGGCGGCCCTTGTCCTCCGCCGTGCACGAAACGTAGAGCAGCGTGCTCGGGATGACGTCCTCGAAGACACGGCCCTCGCTGTCGACGAGGAGGATCGCGCCGTGCTCGTCCCTGAACGACGCGCGGACCTTCTTGATGCGGCTGTCCGCGCTGCGGATCCGCTCGTCGATGCGCGAGAGGATCGGCAGCCTCTGATCGGCGCGCACCGTCTCCCACGGGATCCGCGCGGGATACCGGTTCGGCAGCGCGGAGACGCGGAACGAGATCGGCCCCGAGCGCGACGGACCGCTCGCGACGGCGGCCGCCGTCTGGCCGGCCCGACGGATGGCGTCGATGGTGAGCTCCTCCGTGTAGCCGTACCCGGTCTGGTCTCCCTTGATCGCGCGCACGCCGACGCCGAGCGTGACGTCCGTGTACGCGCGGTTCACCTCTCCGTCCTCGAGGGCGAGCCACGTCGAGACCTTGTGCTCGAAGTAGAGGTCGGCGCGATCCGCCCCGCGCGAGAGCGCGGCGGCGAGCCCCTCTCTCATCATCGTCTCGTCGACGCCGAACGCGCCGAAGTACGCGAGGACGAGGCCGGGCGGAGGCTTCGTGGAAGGCGCGGGCTGCCGCGCGTCGGGGGCGGCGACCTTCGGGTTCGGCGAGCCGCCGCAACCGGCGAGGTGCGCGAGCGACAGAGCACCGGCGCCGAAGAGCACGTCGCGGCGACGAAGGAGGGACTCGTTCATGGCGGGCATCCTCGTGGGGTCTCGGTGGCACGTCAACCATCGATCCGGCTCGTCCGTTCCCGGGTTCGACATCGCTCGCGCGAAAGCTCTGCTCGAGGCCCATTCCCACCGAGGACCTCCTCTCGTAGCCTTGCTGCGCCATGCGATCGTCGAAGACTTGGTTTGCCCTTTTCGCCGCGCTCTTCGCGTTGCTGATGGCGGCCCTCGCCGTCGGCTGCGGCGGAAGCGATTCGCCGGGCGTGTCGTCGAGCGGGACGCCCGATGTCGATGCGGGGTTCGTGGACGCCTTCCAGCCGGAAGGAGGATCGACGAACGAGGATGCATCGACGGCACCCTTCAACCTGGTCTCGGCGAAATCGCTCGCCTCCACGAAGGTCGAGCTCCGATTCGACGGTGAGCCGGACCCTGCCGAAGCGAGCAAGGCGGAGAACTACACCATCGACGGACTTTCGATCGTCGAGGACCCGGTCGTCGAGGGCGACATCGTCACGCTGACGACGGACCACCAGTCCGCTCGAGAGTACACGGTCGAGGTCTCCTCGAACGTCACGCGCGCCGGCGACGGCGAGCCGCTCACGAACGCCACCGCGACGTTCACGGGCACCGACACGTTCAACGTGGCGAGCGCCGTCGCGACCAGCAACACGACGGTCGAGGTCACGTTCGACGATCCGCCGAGCGCCGCGGCGGGCGCGATCGAGAACTACTCCATCCCCGGCCTCACGCTCGTCTCGATCTCCACCGCCGGCAAGGTCGTCACGCTCGAGACGTCGTCCCAGGCGGATCAGGCCTACACGCTGACGGTCTCGAACGTGACCCGCGAGAGCGACGGAGCGCCGCTGGCGCAGAGCTCCGTGACGTTCCAGGGCCGTCCGACGTTCAACGTCATGAGCGCCGCCGCCTCGAGCGCGACGAAGCTCGTCGTCACCTTCAGCGCGCCCCCGAATGCGACGCAGGCGACGAATCCGGCCAACTACTCCGTGCCGGGGCTCACGCTGAGCGCGCCCGAGCTCTCGGGCAACACCGTGACGCTCACGACGACGCCGCAACAGGCGCAGTCGTACACGCTCACCGTCTCCAACGTCACGCGCGCGAGCGACGGCGAGCCGCTCACGACGAGCACCGCGGACTTCACCGGCCGCACGCCGTTCGCGGTCACGGGCGCGCAGTCGACGAGCAGCGT
>CALFEQ010000125.1 GCA_937949945.1 uncultured Myxococcales bacterium | reverse complement strand
GGTCACCGACCCCACGACCCAGCACCGGCTGTTCTGGCTCGCGATGCGGCTGAGCCAGGCGTACGGCTTCAAGGCGAGGCAGGAGCCCGCATCGGCCGAGGAGTCGCACCTGCAGCGGCGCGCCGTGCTCGAGACCGCGACCCAGCATCTCGCCGGCACCCCCTACGCGGCCGTCTCGTATTGCGCGCTGTCGCGTGCAGCGTCGCACGCCGGCGATTCGTATTCGGCGCGCGCGTTCCTCGCGAAGTGTCCCGCACAGCCCATCGACGTCGAGCTGGACGGCGAGCTGCGCATCGCGCTCGCCGCGGCCTACGTCGCCGAGAAGCAACCTGCGGGCACGCGCATCCTCGAGCTCCTCGAGCCCGGCGGAGAGCTCCCGCTCCTCACGGATCCGCAGAACCTGCTGGCGATGGCGTACCGCATCCACGCCCACGAAGTCGTCGGCAACGAAAAGGTGAGCCGCGACCTCGTCCAGGCCGCGTTGCGCCGCTACGGGTTCCGGCGTCTCTATGGCTGTCTCGACATGGAAAAGATCGCGCCGCGCGCGTACGGCCGACTCGACGCGCGCTTCTGGCTCGTGCTCGGGTCTGCCGCGATCGCCGTCTTGGTGATCGTCGGCGGGATCGTCTGGTTCGTCGTGACCCGACTGCTCTGAGCGCGAGCGGGAGCGGCCTTCCGTTGACGCATCGGAGCGGTGTCGGTAACGGTCCGGTCGATGACGACCGACCTCTTGTCCCGGGTCCGCGCGCAAGAGACGGCGCTCCGGACGATCGAATGGGCGCTCGAGTCGGGGCGCATCCATCACGCCTATCTCTTCGTCGGGCCCGACGGCGTCGGGAAGGAGCTCGCGGCGTTCGGGCTCGCGCAGGCGCTCGTCTGCGAGCGGCGGGGAGCGGCGGAGGAGCCGGGCCTCTTCGGCCCGAGCACGTCCCCGCCTCGAACGCGAGCTTGCGGGACGTGCTCGGCCTGCACGCGCGCGGTGCCGCGCGAGGACACGCGGCGCCCGGTGCACCCCGACGTGGTCGTCATCGAGCGCGGCCTCTACACGCCGCAGACCATCGGCCGGAAGACGCAGGAGACGCAGGACATCTCGATCGACCAGATCCGCACGCTCGTCCTCTCGCGGGCGGCGTTCGCGCCCCACGAGGGGCGCGCGAAGGTCTTCGTCATCCGGCGCGCGGAGGAGCTCAGCGTCTCGGCCGCGAACGCCCTCCTCAAGACGCTCGAGGAGCCCGGAGCGAACACGCACTTCGTGCTGCTCACCTCGCAGCCGGAGGCGCTGTTGCCGACCATCCTCTCGCGCACGCAACGCGTCCGCTTCGCGCCGCTGCCCGACGAGGTCGTGACCGAGCTGCTGGTCGAAGCGGGCGTCGAAGCGAACCGCGCCCGAGAGGTCGCGCGGCTCGCCGGAGGAAGCGTCGAGGCGGGCCTCTTGCTCGCGGATCCCGAGGAGAGCGAGGCCCGCGAGCGCTTCGTCGCGAGCGCGCTCGCCGCGACGACGAGCGCGAGCATCGAGCCGGTGCTCGCCGTCGCCGAGAGCGCGAAGAAGGACAAGGACCGCCTGCCCGCGCACATCGCCGCGCTCGCCTCCGCGTTCGCGGCGCGCGCCGCCGAGGCCGCTCGCCAAGGCAGGCCCGACGCCGAGGCGCTCGCCATGCGCGGCCGCTTCGCCCTCCTCGCGCTCGAGCACCTCGCGGCCAACGGCTCTCCGCAGCTCGTCGTCGAAGGCATGCTCATGCGCATGCGCGCGTGCTGACGCGTCGCTACGACTCGAGCGTCGACTCGCCGGACGCGATGACCTCGTAGGCGCTCGGCTCGAGCTCGAGCCCGCGATAGGCGCGGACCTCGCCGTTGTTCGCCTTGAGCACCAGGAGGCGCTCGGCCCCGGCCGAGACGTACTCGGCGACGACGACGGCGTCCCCGAGCTCCGGCGCGCCCACGCCGATGCGGCGCGGTCGCAGCGGTAGGCGCCGCGCACGATCGAAGCGGACGCCTTCGTGCTCGACCGAGCTCGGCGGCTCGCCGCCGACGAGGATCGCGTTCGGGTCGAGCGGCTCGAGCCAGAAGAGCGTGTCGCGAGGACGGGCGCGGACGTAGATGACGCAGTCGCGGTGCGCGTCGGGCGCGACGAAGAGCACCGCGACCGGAACGCTCTCCGACAGCACGACGCCGCCCGCGAGCCAGGCCTCCTCGCCGGTGATGCGCATGACGACGTCGCCGAGCTGGCACACGAACCCCTCGAGGCGAGGCGCGTCTCCTTGGACCGTGCGGGGGCGAGGCTTCTTCGGATCCGGGTCGGCGACGTTCGGCTCGCTCTCGTCCTTCTTCTCCGGGACCTCTTCCTCCACCTCGGCGCGCGCCTTCTCCTCGTCCTCGTCACGCTCCTTCTTCTCGCTCGCGTCGGGCGCGTCCGTCGCGTTGGCTGCCTCGCGGCGCTTGACGAGCCACCGCCCGACGAGGAGCGCCCCGCTGGTGCCCGCGAAGACGAGACCAGCGAAAAGGAGGCTCACGCGGCTCCCTCGACGACCGTGCGCGTCGCTTCCGCGAACGCGGCCTGGAATGCGCGTGCGCGCGCCGTGACGTCGCCGAGCGTCGCGCCCTCGGGGTAGAGGTCCGCGATCACGGCGAACGCGTCGACCAGCCCCGCGATGTGCTTCACACGTCCGAGCGTGATGCCGCCGATCGCGACGAGCGGGATCCCCGCGGCGCGCGCGCGACGGGACGCGACCGCCAACCCGTCGATGCCGACGACGGGATCGGGATTCGCCTTCGACGTGGTCTCGAACACCGGCCCGTACGCGACGTACCTCGGACGCGAGGCGAGCGCTCGGTCGAGCTGCGCCGGGTCGTGCGTCGAGATGCCGACAGAGAGGTGGGGCGCGATGCGGTGCACGAGCTCGTAAGGCAGGTCCTCCTGCCCGATGTGCACCGCCTCGCAGCCGGCGAGCGCCGCGAGGTCCGCGCGATCGTTCGCCACGAGCGGCACGCCCGCCTGCCTGCACATCGGCCCGATGGCGCGCAGAGTGGCGAGGATCGCGCGAGCGGGCAGGTCCTTGGCGCGGAGCTGCAAGGCCGCGGGGCGCGCCGGCAGAAGGGCCCGCGCGTACTCGATCGGATCGGTCCCGCGGCGAGCGAGGAGGCCGGTGTCGACGATGGCGTAGAGGCCCTTCATTGCAACTCCCACGGCGAAGCCCCGCTGGTTCTTCGAGAGGGGCTACTTAGCCCCCTTCCCGACGTCAATCGCCACGTGCGTCCCGGCCTTCACTCGTCCCCGTTCGTCGACAGGACGCTCGGACGCGGCCTCCTCTTCCCCGCCCGCTTTCGCCGGCGAAGCCTGCGGCGCGTCGCCCTCGCCGGCCGTGCTGGAGAGGGTCACGATGTCACCGCGATGCAGGTCCTCGAACGGGACCCCGCGTCCCGTCTTCGCGTCGCGATCGAGGCGACGCAGGCGCATGCGCCTGCCGTCCTCGCCGCACGTGAAGAGCTCGACCTTGCCCTTCGACCAGAGGAGCTCCGACACGACACGGAAGCGCACGCGGCGCGGGTCGTCGCGATCGAGCGGCTCGACGACTCCGCGCCCGTCCTTTCGCAGGACGAGATAGCTGAACGTCAGCCCCTGCCAGCGCAAGCCGGCGGCGCGCGCGAGGGGCTGCACCCAAGGCGGCAGATCGACGGGGAGATCCTCGTGACACCACTCGCCTTCGAGGGCGAACGCGGGGCAGCGCGCGGCGTGCAGGCAGGGAGCGAAGACCGTCACGGGAGCGTGCGGCCAGCTTCGGTCGAGGAGTCGATCGCGGACCGCGTGGAGGTTTCTCGTGCGGTCGCGGAGCGCCGGCTCCACGACGATCACCGATCCGCCGGGCGTGACCGCTCGCTCGAGCACGCGCGCGACGAGGGCCGCGTGCCGCTGGACGCGGACCTCGGGCGCCTCGCGCGGATCGAGCTCGCTCAGCACCTGACCGAGGATCGCCACGTCGGCGGGCGGCCCCGAGAACCGCTCGACGTGAGCGGCGATGCTCTCGACGCGCGTGGTAATCGCCAGCTCCACCGGCCGCTCGTCGACGAGCGATCGGACCGCTCGCGCGATCTCCACCGCATGCCGAAGGGCCTCCTCGTCCTCGTCGACGAAGCAGGCCTCGACCCGTCCCGTCGCGCCCGCGAAGGAGAGCGCGCGGACGAGCCCCCACGTCATCGCGCCGAGCCCGGCGCCGAGGTCGAGCACGCGGAGCGCGCGCCCTTCCGGCATCGCGAGCGCACCGGACGCGACGAGCTCGCGAGCGGCGCCCGCGCCCTTCGGGACGTCGCGGGGGAACGAGAAAGCGAGGCGCGCCTCGATCGGCAGCTTGGTGCGGACGCCCTCGGCGCTCGCCATGTTGTACGCGCGCGAGAGCTCCTGGACCTTCGGCGCGAGCCGGGCCACGTCGCGGGTGGACAGCCGCGAGCGCGAGAGCACGGCGTCGAGCACGTCCTGCCAGCGAGGCTCGAGCGGACGGACGAGGTCACGCGGATTCACGCTCGCGTCCCTTAGCACCTACGCCGCTCGACTCGAAGATCCGACCCGCTGGTCGTCGGACCGGCGCGAAATCCGACCTCGGCGCGCCTCGAGCGGCAGTAGGCTGGCGGCGCCATGGGCGTGGGCGCTGCGAAGGTCATCCGGGCGGCAGGTGCGCGGCTTCGCAGGGCTCCGTCCGCCGTCGAGCAGCGCTTCGTCGAGGCGCCGATCACGACGGTGGCCCTCGCGGCGGGTCTCCTCCTCTTCGGCCTCGTCGTCGTGCTCCAGCTCGCGAGCCTTCCGGCTCCTCTCGTCGTGTACGAGGGGCACCACTGGCGCCAGGCGTTCACGTACGGCGTCGCCTGGAACTACGCGCACGAGACGCTCGACGTCCTCCGCCCGCGGATGTTCGTGGAGCTCACGCGCTCGAACGTCGTGCCGATGGAGGCGCCGCTCTATCCGCTGCTCGCCGGCCTCCTCTTCCGCGTGGGCGGCGACTCGGTCGTCTGGCCTCGGCTGCTCTCCTGGCTCGGGCTCGCGGCGACGGTCGGGGTGCTCTGGTCGTGGCTCGACGATCCGAAGGGCTCCGGGCGGGCGCACGCCGAGCGCGCGGGTCTGCTCTTCGCCCTGGCGCTCGCTCCGATCGTCGCGGTCGACTTCCGCACCATCCAACCCGAGCCGGTCGCGGCCGGTCTCGCGATCGCCTCGGCGTTCTTCCTCGCGCGTCGCGGCGCCGCCGGAGAAGGCGCAGAGGACGGCGGCGGAGCGACCCGCTCGGACGTGGTGAAGGGCGCCGTCCTCTTCGGTCTCTCCCTCCTCGCCAAGCCGCTCGCGCTCGGGGTCCTGCCGTCGCTCGTGGTGTTCGCGGCGTGGGGCGAGCGTCGATTCGTGAGGCGTGGAGCCTTCGCCGCCGGATGCCTGGTGATCGCGACGCTCCCGTGGCTCGCATGGGACCGATGGGCCCATCACCTCCTCGCGACCGAGCTCGGCGGCGACTGGATCATCGAGATCGGGCACCCGCCGAAGGAGCTCTTGCGCACGCTCCTCGCCGACGGCGAAGCGAGAGAGGTGTTCCTTCGCCACCTCGCGAACTTCGCGACGAGCTGGTGGCTCGCCCCGGCGATCGTGGCGGGCGTGCACCGCGGGTTGGTCGAGCGGCGATGGCACCGATACTCCGTCCCGCTCCTGGTCTGGATGGTGGGCTACGCGATCGAGCTCCTCGCCGTCGGCGCGCGCCTCCACTCGAACGCGTACTACTTCATCCTCGCGACCGCGCCTCTCGCGTTCTTCGCGGCGCTCGGGCTCGGCGCCCTGGTCCGCGTGCTCGACGCGAGCCAGAAGGCCGTACCGCGATCCGTCTTCCTCGTCGGCATCGCATGCGCCCTCCTCCTCCCGCTCGGCTCCGTGGCCTCTCGGCCGTCACCCTGGAAGAACGTCATCGAGATCGCCGCCCTCGGCTACGAACGCAATCAAGACGTCTGGACGAGCGGCGTCGGCCTCGCGCGTCTGCTCCTCTGTTGGATCGCGATCTTCGCGATCGCCCCGCGGTTCGCGGGACGGCGCATGCCGCGCTGGCTCGGCGTGCCGATCGCCGTCGTCATCGCGGGGCTCGTCGTCCGACCGATGGGCGACACGTACCAGTACTTCCGGTTCCATCTCGGCGACGGCAAACGCGCGGGCTTCGACGCCGAGCTCGCGGCGCTGCGCAGCGCCGTCGACCGCCACTCGCACCCCGCCGATCGCATCCTCTTGAGCCCTGGCGGCACGTACCGCGAGCCGCCGATGGTCTTCCTCTACTACGCGCAGCGAAACGGCTTCCCGCTCCGCGGCGACGTCAAACCCGAAGACGTCGCCACCATGCGCGCGCGAGGCGCCCGCCTGTACCTCCGCATCGATCAGAACGGCCCGAGCAAACACCCGCGCATCCCGGGCCCCCTCCTGGCGAAGGGCGAGTGGTGGCAACTGTCGTGCATCGCGACCGACGGCTGTCCTGCGCGTGACTCCGAAGCGCGAAGCCCAGCGCGCGAGCCGAGCGCGAACTGAAAGGAGTCCTCAGTCCTCAGCGTTTGAGGCTGCGCGCGCGAAGCGCGCGCTCTCGGAGTCTCGAGCCTCGACCGCTGGAGCCTCGGAGGCTGGAGCCTGGAGCCCGGAGCCTGGAGCCTCATGAGCTGGAGTCTGGAGACTGGAGACTGACGTCCGGTCCGCTGAGGACTGAGGACTGAGGACTGATTGACCCCTCCCCCCGCCCGCGCTGTCATCTGACAGCCCGTCCCCAGGCCGCTCGGCGCGCCCTCGAGCGCGACCGAAAGGCGCTTGACGGGCCCTCCAGGACACTATAACAATTCATCATATGGTGAAGTGATGACGCGGGTGACACCGAACAAAGCCAACGGCACGTCCGAAGGCCCTGGCAACGACGCTTCGCCGGCTCGTGCGGAAGGCCCTGCCCCGCACGAGGTCTGCGGACCCGAGGAGCACGCGCGTCGGGCTCGACGAAACCTCGTCAGTGACGAGCAGCTCGAGCGTGCAGCAGCGATCTTCCGAGCCGCCGGCGACGTCTCGCGTCTCAAGCTGCTTCATCGCCTGAGCGACGGTGAATGGTGCGTGACCGAGCTCGCCGAAGCGGCGGGGGTCGGCCTCTCGACCGTCTCGCAGCAGCTTCGCCTGCTACGCGCCGAGCGCATCGTCACGCGGCGTCGCGCAGGGAAGCACATCTTCTATTCCCTCGCCGACTCGCACGTGAGCGATCTGATCCAAAGCGCGATCGATCACGCCGCCGAGCCGCACACCCACGACAAACACGATCACGACCACGACGACACCTGAGCGGAGCCACGCGCCACGCCCGCGGTGCGTGGCCTTCTCCGCTGCAACGAGACACCTGGAGGAGACGATGAGCGACCACAAGATCCACGCGGACCACGACCACCAGCACGGTCCCGGCTGCGGGCACAAGACGATCGAGCACGACGGTCACAAGGACTACCTGCACGACGGCTGCATGCACCACGTGCACGGCGACCACGTCGACGAGCACACGCTCGCGGTCAACAGCACCAACCCCGCCGACTGCACGCCCGGCCACGACTGCCAGAAGCACGACAAGGCGCACAAGCACGGCGCCGGGTGCGGGCACGACGCCGTGACGCACGGCGATCACACCGACTACATCGTCGACGGCCACCTGCACCACGTGCACGAGGGGCACTGCGACGATCACGGGCCGGTCACCGTCTCGGCATCCTGAAGAGCACACGCGAGACGAGCGACGACGAAGGCGTCCGCGGCCACGGTCCGGACGCCTTCGTCGCGTCTGGAAGACGCGCGCACGACCGGCACACCCGCCGTCACGGGCGAGGCGAGCGAGCCTCGACGCAACAGTCGAGGCACGCCGGCCCGACGCGGCCGGCGCGCGCACCTCGCATTCGTGAGGAACGCGCCCGTCAGCAGCTCGTGAACGCGCCGCCGCCCTGCGTCGCAGAAGCACCCGTCATCGACCCCATCCTCCGCGAAGCGAGCGAGCATCGGACGTGCCCCGCCGCCGGGCATGGTTTCGGGCCGCGGTTCGTTCGGGCTTCGATGCCGCGACACGAGACACCTGCGATCCGCGCCCGCCGTACGCGGCCGCCGCGCGCCGCTTCACACGCCCGGCCAACCCCGACCGCGTTCGTGGTAGGGAGCCCCATGCCGATCGGACGAGCTACGGAGGGGGCTGCCGGACCGGCGCCGGCCGCCTCCCGAACGCGAACGCGGGTCCTTCGTCGAGCCCTCCCGGCCTTCGCCGTCCCTGCCCTCGCCGCGCTCTTCGGCGCCGGGTGCGGCACGCGCCCTCCGGCTTCGCCGCTGCCGAACGCGCGCGCGGCGATCGACCGAATCTACGCGACGCAGGACTGCGGGCTCGGGATTCACGCGACGGCGAAGATCGACCACTTCGGAAAGGGCGGCAGGTTCCGCACGGACCTCTTCGCGTTCGCGGTGTGGCCGGAGCTGTTGCGCATGGACGTCATCAGCCCGTTCGGCGTGACCCTCGCGACGCTCACGAGCGACGGCAAGCGCTTCACGATGCACGACCTGCGCGAAAGGCGCTTTCTCCACGGCCCGGCGACGGCCTGCAACATCTCGCGCCTGACGACGGTGCCCATCCCGGGCCACGTGCTCGTCTCGCTGCTGCGCGGCCAGGCGCCCGTCCTCAAGCACGCGAGCGACGCGGCCACGAGCATCGAGTGGGACTCGGGCGGTTACTACGTCGTCACGATCGAGGGTGACAACGAGACCGTCGAGCGCATCAAGGTCGCGCCGCACCCCGAGGACATGAACCTGCCGTGGGACCGGCAGCGGCTGCGCGTCCTCGACGTCGAGGTGAAGCAGCAGGGGATCGTGCTCTATCACGCGGAGCTGTCCGACCACAAACCCGCCCCGATGGCCGAGCCCCTCGTCGATCCCGACGGGCTCGACCCGCCGGTGCCGACGAGCGGGCCGACCTGCACCGCCGAGCTCCCGCGCCGCATCCACCTCGAGGTGCCCGGCTCCGACGCCGACGTCATCTTCCGGTACGAAGAGGTGAAGTGGAACCCGCCGCTGCCCGAAGGCACCTTCACGCAGCCGGTGCCGCCCGGCGTGCCGGTGGAATACGTCACGTGCGAAGGCGCCGTCGCCCCGCTCCGGCCGCCGACGTCGGAGTGATCGCCTCGCGCGTTCGTGCGCCCGCGCATCAGCCTGCAGCCCGGACGCGCTCTCCTGGACGCAGCGCCGACAAGATTTCCGCGGGCCGATCGGTGATGAGCATCTCCACGCCCATCGCGGAGAGCGCACGGGCGCGCGCGGGCTCGTTCACCGTCCATGCGAGCAGCCGGAGACCGGCCCGACGGAGCCGTGCGACCCGGACGTCGTGCACGAGCGGGTCCTCGAGGTGTGCGGCGAGGACGGCACGGCGCATCGCGAGCGGCAACGCGGTGCCGAGCCACGGGGTCCTCGCGCCGACGAGCATCCCTCGCGGGACCTTCGGAGCGATCGCCCGGAAAGCGAGCACCACGAAGGGGTCGAACGACGAGACGACGACGTCGACCGGACGCGCACGCGCGATGTCGCGCGCGACGACACGGACGAGCGCGAGGCGGTCCGGCACGTCCGCCTTCACCTCGACGTTCACGACGCGGTCGTGACAGAGGTCGAGCGCCTCCGCGAGGGTCGGTATCCGCTCGCCGCCACGGAGCAGCGGGAGCTCGGAGCGCCGCAGCGCATGGACGAGCGGCGCGCCCGGCCGCCCCGTGAGATGGGACGGGAGCCGCCGGTCGTGCACGAGGACGGCCTCGCCCGACGCGCAGAGCCGGACGTCGAGCTCGACGCCGTCCGCTCCTTCGTCGAGGGCGCGCTGGAACGCGGCGAGCGTATTTTCCGCGGGCCAGCCGTCGCCTCGACCACCGCGATGACCGAGGACGATCACGTGCTCAGCGGGCGAGCTCCTCGGCGATTTCGCGCGCGAGCTTCTTCGCGCGCTCCACCTCCGACGCGGCGAGCGAGATCGCGCCGACGACGGGATGACCGCCGCCGCCGTGCCGCTCGCAGATCGCGGCGATGTTGTGCGTCCGCGGCGTCGTCGACCACGGGTTGTACCCGATCGAGAGCTTGCACTTCGTCGCGGAGCGGCTGAGGAGCACGGAGTACGTGCTCTCCGGCCAGAGGGCGTACGTGACGAACTTGGCGGCCACGTCGATGACGACGTCGCTGAGGTCGACGAGGATGACGGAGCCGCGATCCTCCGCGTGCTTCTTCACGAGGTCGATGAACGCCTGCTGCTGGACGGCGAGCGGCGCGTACGCCTCCTGCACGTCCGCGCTCCGCGCGACCTCCTCGAGCGGCTGCTCGAGCAGACGCGGCACCATCTCGGTGAGGTACGCGTCGTTGCCCTTGTGCTCGACGACGGTCATGAGCTGGAGCACGGGCTCGGTCCTGTTGACGGCCATCTCCGCGCTCGGGAAGGCGGCCGAGTCGATCATGTCGGCCCAGCGCACGAGCTCCTCGAGGTTCCGCGTGTCCAGCCCGAAGCGCTGCCGCGCGACGTCCGCGATGAGCTTGGTGCAGGAGCCGTAGCCGCCGTCGTGGAACATCCGCCGGCCGCCGGGCGCGTGCTCGCGGGCGCCCACCTCGTAGGCCGCGCGGTCCTCCGGCGTGACGAACGCGCTGACGTGGTGATCGAAGTACCACGTGAGCTTCGGCGAGTTGGTGAACCGGAAGTCGAGGATGGCGTTGTCGTCCCCCGTGAGCAACGCCGGATCGACACCGTTCTGCCCCGGCCCGTACCCCATGCTGCGGTACGTGAACGCGAGTTCTTCGCCCCGATGCAGGTGCCTCATCAGGTGCGTGAACATCACGGCCGAGCAGAGGCCGTCGAAGCAGTGCCCGTGCGTGGCAACGACGACGTTTCGCATCTCGGCCGCTTTAGCACGCCCTGGCGTGGCGCCCAACATGCCCGCGGCCGCCCGGCCCGGTACTCTCGGGCGGTGCGCATCCACCACATCGCCTTCCGGACCACCGATCTGCCGCGGCTCGAGCGCTTCTACACGGACGTGCTCGGCCTCGAGGTGCTCCGCCGCGACGAGTCACGGTCGGTGTGGCTCGACGCCGGCGGCACCATCCTCATGCTCGAACGCCGCGAGCCGCGCGAGCCGCCGATCGATCCGGCCTCGATGGAGCTCGTGTGCTTCGCCGTCACCCCACCCGACGCCCGAACGCTCCTCGAGCGCCTCGCGGCGGCCGGCATCCCGGTCGAGGGGCGCACGGCGTTCACGGTGTATTTCCGGGATCCGGATGGTCGACGCGTGGGAGCGTCGGCGTATCCGGAGCCGTTGACTTGATCGGAGGCTCCAGGCTCCAGGCTCCAGGCTCCAGCAGGTCCTCGCAGCGCCGGGCGCTCGGAGCTCGAGGTCTGCATGGGACATGGCGCAAAGCCGCCGGACGTCGAAGCACCCGGGCCGGACCTCGCGGTGCACCGAATGCTCCGAGTCGGGAACGGGAACGGGAACGAACCCGCTGGCCCCTCCCTTCGCGCCTCTGGTTTACCGGTCGGAGCGCCGAAGCGCGCACAATCCCTGGAGCCTGGAGCCTGGAGCCTGGAGCCTGCGCGCGAAGCGCGCACAGCCCCTCCTCACGCCAAGTGCGGGATGTGCACCCCCCGCTCCTTCGCGCAGGCGATGGCTTCCTCGTACCCGGCGTCGGCGTGGCGGACGATGCCCATTCCCGGATCCGTCGTCAGCACGCGCTCGAGGCGGCGGGCCGCTTCGGGGGTGCCGTCGGCGACGACGACCATGCCCGCGTGCAGGCTCATGCCCATGCCGACGCCGCCGCCGTGGTGGAAGCTGACCCAGCTCGCGCCCGCCGCCGTGTTCACGAGGGCGTTGAGCAGCGCGAAGTCGGCGATGGCGTCCGAGCCGTCCTTCATCGCCTCGGTCTCGCGGTTCGGCGACGCGACCGAGCCGCAGTCGAGGTGGTCGCGTCCGATGACGATCGGCGCCTTCACCTTGCCGGTGCGGACGAGCTCGTTGAACGCGAGGCCGACCTTCGCCCGGTCGCCGTAGCCGAGCCAGCAGATGCGCGCCGGGAGCCCCTGGAATTTCACGCGCTCCTTCGCGAGCTCGATCCAGCGGCGCAGATCGGGATCGTTCGGCACGGCCTCGAGGACGGCCTGATCGGTGGCCGCGATGTCCGCCGGATCGCCCGAGAGCGCCACCCAGCGGAACGGGCCCTTGCCGACGCAGAAGAGCGGGCGGATGTACGCGGGGACGAAGCCCGGGATGTCGAAGGCCCGCTCGGCGCCCGCCTCCTTCGCTTCCTTGCGGATGTTGTTGCCGTAGTCGAAGACCTCGGCGCCCTTCTTCTTCATCGCGAGCATCGCCTCGACCTCCTCGGCCATGCTCGCCCTCGCCTTCTCGATGTACCCCTCCGGATCCTCTCTCCGGAGCTCGGCGGCCTCCTCGAGCGTGAAGCCGAGCGGGATGTACCCGACGAGCGGATCGTGCGCGGCCGTCTGCTCGGTCACGATGTCGGGCGTGATGCCTCGCTTGACGAGCTCGGGATAGATCTCGGCGGCGTTCGCGCAGAGCGCGATGCTCACCGGACGGTCCTCCTTCTTGGCCGCCTCGATGCGCGCGAGCGCCTTGTCGAGATCATCGATACGCTCGTCGACGTAGCGCGTGTCGAGGCGCTTCTGGATGCGCGACGGATCGATCTCGACGGCGAGGCACGACATGCCGGCCATCGTCGCCGCGAGCGGCTGCGCGCCGCCCATGCCGCCGAGGCCCGCGGTCAGCACCCAGAGGTGCCCGGTCTTCTTCGTGCGCTCGACGTACGCCTTCCGCGCGGCGACGAACGTCTCGAACGTGCCCTGCAAGATGCCCTGCGTCCCGATGTAGATCCACGAGCCCGCGGTCATCTGGCCGAACATGATGAGGCCCTTCTTCTCGAGCTCGCGGAAGTGCTCCCACGTCGCCCATCGGCCGACGAGGTTCGAGTTCGCGATGAGCACGCGCGGCGCGTCGGGGTGGGTCTTGAAGCGCCCGACCGCCTTGCCCGACTGGACGAGCAGCGTCTCGTCGTTCTCGAGCTCCTTGAGCTCCCGGAGGATGACGTCGAACGCCTCCCACGAGCGCGCGGCCTTGCCGCTGCCACCGTAGACGACGAGGTCTTCGGGCCGCTCCGCGACCTCCGGATCGAGGTTGTTCTGGATCATGCGGAACGCCGCCTCCTGCACCCATCCCTTGCACGTGAGCGTCGAACCGCGAGGAGCCTGTACCGTCCGGGAAGCCATGGGCGCTGCTTAGCGCGGGCTCGACGCGGAGGGAATGGTCGGAAGCGCGGCCCGACCGCCCGGCGGCGCTCGTCGCTCGGCCGGACCGTGGAGCTCGTCGTACGGTGACGGCCCGAGCCGGACGGCCGGCGCTACTGCGGCCCGAGCGCGTCGAGCGCCAGCTTCAGCCGGACCCGATCGTCGTCCGACAGGGCCTTCGGGTGCGCCGCGTCGAGCGCCTTGGCCTCCTCGAGCCAGCGCGCCGCTTCGCCCCGATCACCGAGCGCGTGGTGGACGAGGCCGCGGTAGAGGACGTACTGCGCGCGTTCGTCGTCGCTCCACGACCGGCTCTCGGCCTCGAGGGCGAGGAGCTTCTCCTTCGCTTCGGCGATCTTGCCGCTCTTGAAATCGCGCTTCGCGCCCGACAGCGAAGGCCCACAAGCGACGAGCGCGAAGGCCAGGACGGCGGCGACGAGAACGCCGAGGCGCCGACGGGAGAACGCGGTTCCCATGCTCGCGTGAGCCTATCCGCCACTCGGTCGTGGGAGAAGGTGGGTTCGTGCCACCGCTTTGCGAGGCCGCGCGGACACGTGTCGGTCGAGACCGACGGCGGGGGTCGGCGTGTCGGAAAGGCGAAAGTCGTCTGTCGGCTTCCACGCGACTCTGCTTGAATGATGGCAGGTGGCGTCTTCCTGCGCCGCCCTCGCCTCGGGAGATTCTTGAGCATGAAGCTTTCGCGTGCGCTCGTATCCCTCGCCACGGCTGGCTTCATCGCGCTGCTCGCGAACTGCTCCGACAACGAAAACCCGACCTTCCCGACGATCCCCGACGACGAAGACGACGCGGGCACGGTCGCACCGCCGCAGCCCGAGCAGCCTCACCCGAACAAGAACCCGCAGCCGAAGGTCACCGAGTGCCGGCGCACGATCCCGAAGGGCTCGGGCGTGTGCAACGTCACGAAGACCGGCAGCGCGGGCAAGGTGCTGCAGGGGACGGTGCTCGCCCCCGAGGAGGTGCTCCACAACGGCGAGGTCCTCTTCGACGAAACGGGCCAGATCCTCTGCGTCGCGTGCGACTGCTCGACGACCCCCGGCTACGCGCAGGCGTCGGTCATCTCGTGTGCCGACGGTGTGATCTCGCCGGGCCTCGTCAACCCGCACGAGCACCTCACGTACCAGAACAACGCGCCGATCCCTCACGGCGACGAGCGCTACGAGAACCGGAGCGACTGGCAGGGCGCACGCGGGCACACGCGCCTCCCGTACAAGAGCGGCGCGAACCAGATGGTGCAGGCGTACGGCGAGATCCGCTTCCTCATGAGCGGTACGACCTCCCTCGCCGGCGGCGGCGGCGTCTCCGGCCTGGTCCGCAACGTGGACACGAGCGCCGACGAGCTCGAAGGTCTGCCGATGCAGATCGCGGACTCGGACGTGTTCCCGCTCAGCACGGGGAGCGCGAACCTCGCGTCCGGCTGCGACTACCCCTCGGGTCGCACGACCCGGAACGCGGTCATGCAGCTCGAGGGCTATCTCCCGCACATCTCGGAGGGGATCGACGTCGAGGCCCACAACGAGTTCGTCTGCACGAGCGGCGAGGACAACTTCGATCTCATCCACCCCCAGACGGGGATCATCCACGCCGTGGCGCTCACCCCGAGCGACGCGGCGCTGATCCGAAAGCGAAAGGCCAAGGTCGTCTGGTCACCGCGCTCCAACACCGACCTGTACGGCAACACGGCGCAGGCCGTGATGCTCGACATGGCGGGCGTGGTCATCTCCCTCGGGACGGACTGGATCCCGTCGGGATCGATGAACATGCTCCGCGAGCTCAGGTGCGCGGACGAGTGGAACCAGAAGTACTTCGACAAGCACTTCACGGACGCGGACCTCTGGCGCATGGCCACGATGAACGCCGCGATGGCCGTCGGCGCCGGTCACGCGATCGGCATGCTCAAGCGCGGCTACCTCGCGGACATCGCCGTCTACGACGGCTCGACGAGCAAGGACTTCCGCGCCGTGATCGACGCTGGCGTGGAGGACGTCGCGCTCGTGCTCCGCGGCGGGAAGGCGATGTACGGCGACCAAGCGCTCGTGATGAGCTCCATCTGGGGCGATCGCACGGGATGCGACACGCTCGCCGGCGGCGTCTGCGGGAAGCAGAAGGCGGTCTGCGTCGACGTCCGCTTCAACAAGTCCGGCACCTCGGAGCGACCGACGCTCGCCGACATCCGCGAGGCGGGCGAGGCGTACTACCCGCTCTTCTTCTGCAAGGACGAGACGCCCGACGACGAGCCGACGTGCGTGCCGTCGCGCACCAAGTCCGTCAAAGGCTCCACGGTCTACACCGGCGAGCCGACCGAGGACGACAAGGACGGTGACGGCATCCCCAACGAGCTCGACAACTGCCCCGCCGTCTTCAACCCGGTCCGGCCGATGGATCAGGGGCGGCAGGCGGACGCCGACAACGACGGGATCGGCGACGCTTGCGACGAGTGCCCGAACGATCCCGACCAGAGCTGCTCGCGCGAGATCGCCGGCGACCTCGACGGCGACGGCGTCCCGAACGGGATCGACAACTGCCCCGAGATCCCGAACCCCGATCAGGCGGACCGCGACGACGACGGCCACGGCGACGCCTGCGACCAGTGCTCGAGGGCGAACCCGGGAGCCACGCCGTGCGTGCTGCCGATCTCGACCGTGCGCAACCCGGCCGCCTCGGGGCACCCGAAGGCGCGCGCGGTCGTCGAGGTCGAGGGCTACGTCTCGGCGCGGAAGACGAACGATTTCATCTTCATCCAGGAGCAGACGACCGGCGCCCCGTGGCAGGGGATCTTCGTCGTCGGCGGTCAGCTCGTCGGGAACCTGACCACCGGCGTGCGGCTCGGCCAGCGCGTCAAGGTGACCGGCCGCTACTCGGAGGTGTTCAACGTCGACCAGATCACCGCCTCGTCGATCGTCGTGACGAGCTCGACGCAGGAGCCGATGATCCCGCTCCAGGTGAGCATCTCGCAGGTCAACAACGCCGCCGGCGCGGCGGCGGAGCCCTACGAGAGCCTGCTCGTCCGCATCGGCGACGGAACACCGGGATCGATCGAGATCACGAACGACAACCCGGACACCGGTCAGTTCTACGAGTTCGTCGTCAACGGCAGCCTCCGCGTCGACGATTTCATCTGGCCTCGCTACGGGACGCCCGCGAGCTGCAACCCCTCGCCGTGCCCCTACCCGCCCCCCGATTTCGTGAGGGGAAAGACCTTCACGAGCATCACCGGCGTGATGGGCTTCTCTTTCGGCAACCGGAAGATCTATCCGCGCGGCAACACCGCGAACACGACGGGCGGCTGCAACGGCAGCGCGCCGACGTGCGCGGAACCCTCCACCAACTGCTGCGACCTGGCCGTCCGCTGAGCCCGACGTCGGGCCGCGTCAGGACTCGTCGTGCGGAGCAGCGCTCATCGGTGACGCGTGCTCGCGGCGAGGGCGGCGGCCCGCGGCGCGGAGCAGCTCGTCGAGCGTGCTCGCGTTGACGGCGTCTTCCTCGTCGCCCGCGGAGCCCTCCCCCGCAGGCGCCGACGGCTCCTCTTCGACCGGCGTGGCCACCGGCATCCGTGCGCTCCGGTCCCAACGCTCCGCGAGCTCGAGGGCGAGCCGCGAGAGCAGCGGGCGCGTCGACTCGCGGTCCACGGCCGACAGGAGGACCGCCTCCGGGTACTTCTTCTGCAGGAGCTTGCGATCGAACGGCGTCAGCAGCTCCACCTTGTTGAAGACGAGCACACGCGGGATGTCGGAGAGCCCGAGCTCCTCGAGCACGCTCTCGGTCGTCTCGATGTGCTCGACCTTCCTCTCGTCGGCGGCGTCGACGACGTGGAGGATGAGGTCCGCGTCCGCCGTCTCCTCGAACGTCGCGCGGAACGCCGCGAACAGGTCCTGCGGCAGGTCGCGGATGAAGCCCACCGTGTCGGTGATGACGATCTCGCGATCGCCGTAGCCGGCCCAGCCCACCTTGAGGTGGCGCGAGCGCGTGTCGAGCGTGGCGAACAGCTTGTCCTCGGCGAGCACCGAGGCGCCCGTCAGCGTGTTGAGGAGCGTGCTCTTTCCCGCGTTCGTGTAACCGACGATGGCGACCGTGGGCACGCCCTCGCGCGTGCGCTTGCGCCGGCGCGTCTCCCGGCGACGCGCGAGCTTCCGGAGCTGCGCCTCGAGGTGCGCCACCCGCTCCTTCGCACGACGACGACCGATCTCGAGCTTCGTCTCGCCGGGGCCCCGACCGCCGATGCCGCCCGTGAGGCGCGACAGCGAGTCGTCCTTCATGCCGAGCCGCGGCATGTTGTACTTGAGCTGCGCGAGCTCCACCTGGAGCTTGCCGTCGTGGCTCTCGGCGCGCTGCGCGAAGATGTCGAGGATGAGCTGCGTGCGATCGATGACCTTGAGATCGCTCGCGCGGGCGATCGCGGACGTCTGCGCCGGAGTGAGCTCGCGATCGAACACGAGCACGTCGGCGTCGAGCTGCATCGCGCGGACGATCACGTCGTCGAGCTTGCCCTTCCCGAGCACGAACTTCGGATCGACGCGATCGCGGATCTGGATGATCGTGTCGGCGACCTCGACGCCCGCCGTGCGGGCGAGCTCGCGCAGCTCGCGCATGCTCTCCTCGGCGCGCTGCATGGCGTCGCGCTCCGAGCGCTCCGCGACGTGGACGAGCACCGCGCGGCCGTCCTTTCCGCGGACGACGCGCGCGCGGCTCCGACGGGCGAACTCCGCCTCGAGGTCGGCCATGAGCTGCGCGACGTCGACGCTCACCTGCCCGATCGGCACCGGGCCGACCTCGCGGTACGGCGTCTCGGCCGGGTTCGAGGTCGGGATGTTGTATGCGTAGTGCATCGACTTCGCGTCGCCCCGCGGCGAGAGCTGGATGGCGCAGACGAGGTCGAGGCGGAGCCGGACGAGGTCGACGACGTCGTCGCGCGTGAGCGGCTCGCCACGCAGGTGCGTGTGCACGAGCCGGAGCCCGCGGAAGCGCCCCTCGGCGGCGCGCAGACGGCCGATGTCCGGCAGCATGAGCTTGTTCGCGTCGCCGACGATGACGTAGTCGACCTGGCCGGATCGATGGACGAGCGCTCCGACCTGACGCCCCGTCTCCACGCTCGCAGCGACGAGCGATCGCGTCAGCTCTGGAGTCGAGATGTCCTCGGCCGGGACGCGGCGACGATAGATGCGCTCGAGCGTCCTGGTCGCGGAAGGAGAGAGCCCCCGGATGTTGCCGTAGAGTTGGATGCCGCGCCCCGTGGAACGTACGCCCCGTGCCGCGCACGGGGGATCGCGCTCAAGCTACAGCGCCTTCTACGGCGATCAAGCTCTTTCGGGCCCCGGCCGGGCCAGCCCAGCCGCCCGCCGTTCTGCGCGGCCCCGCTCAGGGCGTCGACCGGAAACCCCGACCGGACACACCTCTGCCCTCCGAACGGATCCGGCTCGGCGCCCGGGCCCGCTCCCCATCCGCGACCGCCCGCCGGGGTTGGCGGAGTGGGTGGTTGGCGGACGGCATGGATCGAGAGCGGGCGCGAGCGCCGAGCTCGGTTCTTCCTTCGCGCGATTCGACGTGTCGAACCGACGAGGAGCGAGCGACGCGAGCTCACACGCTCCCGCCCGCGCCCGTCCCCGGCGCTCCAGGGTTGGCGGAGTGGGTGAAGAGAGCGCGAGAACGAGAGCGGGCGCGAGCGTGGAACCCGTTCGCTTCGCGACCCCACGTAGTGCATGGCGTAGGCCACCGCGACCCAGGCGGGGTGTGCCTCCCAAGCAACCTGCAATCCGTGTCTCGCCTCGCGCTTCGAGGCCCGAGCGAGGCCCGGTCGTCGCTGGATCGGCGGATCGCGCGCGATTGACGAGGGGATCCGCCCCCGTCCGGTTGCGCAACGCGGTTGCGCAACTTGCGCAATCGTCGTGGCGCGGTCGTCACTTCGTGACGCACGTCGCGCCGATCGGCGGCGGCTGCGCCGGCACCGCCCAGCTCCAGAGCGGGAGCTGGATGCGCGGATAATAGAGCGTGAACGAGTAACACATCTCGTCCGCCGTCCTCTCGCCGAATCTCACCTCGGCGCCCGTGTTGTTCTTCCACGAGCACGTCGTGGTGATCACGTCGCCCGCCGCGACCGTGGCGTCGATCGGGAGCCACGCCTGGGACTCGAAGTCGAACGTGGGCAGCGTTCCCATGTCGACCTTCGGGCCGCCGGAGGCCGGGGTGAGCTCCGTCTTCATCGACACGCCGAGCTGGTGCATGTGCGGCATCGCCGCGAAGAAGTGGAGACCCGCGAACTGCTCCGGCACCGTGAGCGAGCACTCCCGGGTGAAGATGCCGCCGGGCGGGTTCGGCGGGATCCGGATGTCCTGCGTGCCGAAAGCCACGACGTCGGCTTCGTACTTCCGCGGCGGAGACGTGCAGACGTCGATGCCGGACCGGTCTTTTTCGCCCGAGAGCCCCTGCGGGTTCGAGTAGTGCATCTGCACGACGTAGTGGGTGGCTCCCGTCGTGGCGATCGGGAAGCCGGCCTCGGACGGCAGCTCGAGGGCCCCCGAGCCCGGGGCCCACCCGAAGACCATGCGCCACGTCAGCGAGGTGGCCGCGCTGCATCGCTTCGGCTTCGGGTCGTAGCTCTCGGGCGCCTCGTAGACGACCACGTGGTGCACGATCTTCGTGTTGTCGATCCTGGGGGCGAACGCCGTGATGTGCGTCGGCGTCGGCCTCGTCAGATCCACGCCCCAGCACACGTACTCGTCGCCCGCGGTGTCCGGCATCGTCCACGGCTCCGAGGGCAGGAGCGTGAGGTCGGGCGTGCACCCGAGCGGCTTCGCCTCGGGAGGCGTCGTGCCCCCGCCGCCGCACGTCTCCGGCCCGCGCGGCGCGCCCGCGGCGACCCAGTCCTTCAGCACCTTCCGATCGGCCTCGGACAGGCGCGGGTTCGGCGGCGGCGGCATCGGAGCGGGGTCGTTGTCGATCATGAAGACGACGCGCTCGTAGACCTTCTTGCTCTCGTCGCTCACCGCCCGCGCGTGCAGGTCGTCCCAGGTCACGAGCGGCATCGGAGCGCCGAACCGCGGCGGCCGCGAGTGGCACATCCGGCAGTTGTTCTCGAGGATCGCGTCGACCTCGCACGGCAGGTACGTCGCTCCGCCTCCTCCGGGTCCGCCGTCGAGATCGATCTCCCCGGCACGCGAGGGCTGAACGCCCACCGGTGCCTCCGATCCGCTGCACGCACCGGACGCGACGAGGATCCCCGAGACGAAGACGACCGTGGAGAGCGCAGAGCCTTGCGCCGACGAGCCGAGCCGCATTCCCGGATGATGCGCTCGAGCCGACCGGGGCGCAACGCCGGCGCCCTCGGCGACGCACCCGTCAGCGACAGCAAATCCCTGTGAGCGGGATCACTCGTCGAAACGACCGCGGTCGCTTCGAGAGCGACGCGTCACTTGTTCACGCGCTCGAGGTACTGTCCGGTGCTGGTGTCGATCTTGATCCACTCGCCCTCCTTGATGAAGAGCGGGACGTTGACCACCGCACCGGTGACGAGCTTCGCGGGCTTCGTGGCGCCGCTCGCCGTGTCGCCCTTGACGCCAGGCTCGCTCTCGACGACCTGCATGACGACGTTCGGCGGCAGCTCGATGCCGATCGGGTTGCCGTTGAAGAGCGTGACCTCGATGTCGAGGCCCTCGGTCAGGAAGCGGGCGTCGTCGCCGATCTTGTCCTTCGACACGTAGATCTGGTCGCCCGTGTTCGTGTCCATGAAGACGTAGTTGTCGCCTTCCTGCCACGAGTACGTCATCTTGCGGTCTTCGACGTCCGCGAGCTCGACGGCCTCGCCCGACTTCCACGTCCGCTCGACGACGTTCCCGGTCATGAGGTTGCGGACCTTGCACCGAGTGAACGCCTGACCTTTGCCCGGCTTGACGAACTGGTGCTCGACGATGTGGTAGGGCACCCCATCGATCTGAATCTTCAAGCCTTTGCGGATGTCGGTCGTGCTGGCCATGGCGGCCGGTGGTTACCACGGTCCCATCGGCCCCAGCAAGGCGGACCGTGAGCCGCCCCCGACAAATTTCCCGCCCCCGGGGAGGCCCATCCGGACGGCTCGACCCCAGCGGGCGCCGTGCTAAGGAGCGCCCGGGCCATGGTTCACGAGGTCGACGAGGAGCTCCGCGAAATCAAACGGGAGATCATCGAGTCGCGAGGGCTCGTCATCAAGACGAACAACCTCACGAACGCCCTCAGCGCCGACATCAAGTCGATCGCGAAGCGGCAGCAGACGTACGAGCGCAGGCTCTCGTGGAACAGCGCGACGGCGTACATCGTCTTCGTCGTCGTCGTGTTCGCCGCCCTCAAGCTCGCCTGGGATGCGCGCGTCGATCAGATCAAGGCCGAGACCGAGCAGCGCGCCCAGGACAACGAGCGCCTCCGAAAGGAGGCCCGCGAGGCGGCCAAGCGCGACGAGGACCGCGCCCGCGCCGAGGCGCGCGCGGCGCAGTTCTACGAGCTCATTCGCCAGAACAAGCGCGCCGAAATCGTCGAGCAGTGGGAGCAGGTCAAGCGCGAGCCCCTCAGCAAGGCCGAGGCCGCCTTCTTCTCGGACGCCGTCGAGCGCGCCCGCAACGAGCTCGCCGCGCAGCTCTATCAGCAAGGCATGGACAAGGTACGCGTCCAGCGCTGGCAGGAGGCTGCGACCGCGTTCGAGGAGTCGCTCAAGTACAAGGAGGACTCCGCCATCGGGCCCGCCGTCCGCCTGGGCCTCGCGGAGGCGTACCGGCACCTCAATCGCCAGCGAGAGGCGATCCCGATCCTCACCCAGCTCGCCGAGAACACCGTCGACAAGGAGGTCCACGACGACGCGCTCTACCTGCTCGCGTGGTGCCAGACGGACGTGCAGGCGTGGAACGACGCGAAGAACACGTGGCGGACGTTGATCCGACGTTTCCCGGAGTCGCGCTTCGCGGCCGAGGCGAAGCTCCAGCTCGCGCAGCTGAATTTGATGCATTAGGCGCGCTTCGCGCTCCGGGCTCCGAGCTCCAGGCTCCAGGGGCGGCGCGCTTCGCGCGCCGACGTCGTGCTCGTGCTCGGTCTCGTTCTCGATGGTGAGCGCCACCTCGGCGCGAGGCGACGCTTCGCGAGCGTTTCGAGCGAGCGGCTCTGGAAGAACGAGCTCGCGGGGCTTCCGAGGCCTGGCAGGCTCGCGCCCCCTGGAGCCTCTCTCTCAGGCCACGAGAGCGCGGTACGCCGCCGTCACCTCGGCGAAGCGCGTCGAGAGCGTCCGCCTCTCGTCGCTCGTCGCGTCGGGGTGCAGGTCCGGGTGGTACTCGCGCACGAGACGTCGATAGGCGCGCTTCACCTCGTCGGGAGAGGCGCCGGCGGGTAGACCGAGCGTGCGATACGCGTGGATGCGTCCGAGGTCGATGCTGCCGGGCAGGCCGCTCGCGGCACGCGCGGTGCGGTGCGTCCCGCTCGAGGGCTCGACGCGATCGCGCGCGCGCTTCTTGCCGACGAGGAACTCGGAAGCCTCGAGCGGCTCGTCGAGGAGGGCGCCGCGCGGCGGACGGACCGTGACGCGGAAGAAGACCTGCGCGTCCGGCAGATCTTCGAGCATCTGGAGCCGCATCATGAGCTGGCGGCGCAGGGCGCGGCCCACCACCTCGGGTGAAAGGTGGAAGTCGCGGACGAGGACCTCTCCATGCAAGCGCCGTGACGCGATCGCTCGAAGCAGCGATCGTCGCAAGACGTCGTCGTCGACCTCGTCCTGATCGCGGAGGATCTCGCCGAGCGACTGGCTCGCGCGATCGACCTCGACGGCCGTGACGAGACCGCGCGAGAGGTGGACGCGGTGGGTGCGCCCGGCCGGCTCGACGAGCTCGAGCGTCCCGGTCGCGCGCTCGCGGTACAGCGCTCCCAGCAGATCGCCGAGCGTCGTGGCCTTGAGGCGCCCAGGAAGCTGCATGGGGCCTTCGTACCAAGTGCGCCACGATCGAGCCAAGAAAGCGGCAGTCGGGGGGATTTCACGCGAAGCGCAGATCCCCCTCACCCGACGTGGATGGTCGTCTTCACCTCCAGGGTCGCCGGAGAGCAGCGCGGGGCGGCGTCCGTCGGGCCGGGCTCGCAGACGATCACGCGCACGCGCGCCTTCACCTCGCCCTTGCCGGCTTTGCGCGCCACGAGGCCGAACGCCCACTTCTGGATCGTCGCCTCGCGCGCGATCGCGTCGCTCGGTCCGATGCGTCCCTTGAGCGCGGTGGCGTGCTCGGGCAGCTCGACGATCGCGAGGTCCGCCCACGCGATCGATCCGCCGCCCGTCGTCCGCACCTCGGCCGAGCACTTCACCCGGCCGGGCTCGACCACGGGCTCACACTGCATCGCCGCGGTGATCTTCGCCTCCTCCGCGCGCCCGGGCCGCGTGAGCGCGAGCAGGGCGAGGACGCATTTGGAAGCGTTTCGGAGGACGGAGCGATGCATGGTAATTCGCGATCATGCGACCGCTTGCGTACGCCATCGCCATCTTGCCCCTCGTCCTCGCGTGCGACAAGGAAGAGCGCGAGAAGGCGCTCATCTCGTCCGTGGTCGGCGACGCGACGACGCCGGATCTCTCGGCCGCCGCCTCCGAGCCGCGCGAAGCGGGCCCCGCGCCGACGGCGTCCGTGCCGATGCCCGAGCGGCCCATCCCCAAGGGCGAGACGATGGTGAGGCATACCGCGCCGGAGGAGGTGCAGATGAAGGCCATCGCGTACATGGCCTCGATGAAGGCGCCCCGCCCGGACGACGCGCCTGCAGACGAGGCCTACGCGGCGGACCTCGTGAAGAAGCTCGAGCCGATCGTTCGAGCGATGGACAAAGGCCCCGACAAGGCGAAGTGGAACCGCGTCGAGATGCAGGCGAAGGGGCGGCAGATCGACATGCTCATGTCCGAGGGCTGCAACGCGAAGACACCGTTCAACGCGGTCGTGCAGCGCCTCGGCGTCCCGCTCCACACCCTCCTCTCGCACGGCGTGCTCGTGCTTCGCTGCAACGACAGGAAGATCCAGTGTCTCCAGAGCGTGCGTGACGCCGAGGACGTGCTCTGCACGACGGCGCCGCGACACAAGTGAGCTCGCCCGGTGCCCTCCCGAACGGAGGGAAATCACCGATGCGTCGCGATCACGACCCGACCGCGACGGAGGCACGCGAACCTCGTGGCGTCGTCGCTGATGGTGCAGCGACGCAGCTCGGCGTAGGGCTCGAGCTCCGGCGACTGGATGCGGATCCACCCCGGCGTGATGCCTCGGACGAGGACGCCCGACGCGACCGGGAAGACGAACGCCTTTCCGTTGCGCGAGCGCGGAGAGCCCATCGGGGGCGGCTCGTCGAGAAACGAGGTGAGCAACGATGCCTGCGGCGGCGCGAGCTTGATGAGAACCGGCTGGCCGGCGACGACGGCCTCGAGCCCGCGTGATCCCCACGCGATCGGCACCGTCTGCGCCGCCTCCCCTCGCCCGCCGCCGCACGACTTGCCGAGCCTCGGAGCGATCGGCAGCAGGACCTCGCTCATGTCGCCGTCGCCCGTCGGGGCGAACGTGGCACGCAGCGCGACGCCTTCGCACGCGTGGTAGGCCTCGATCCAGCGGCTCTTGCCGTCCGGCGAGACGACCTCGTCGTTCCACGGCGAGATGTCCGTGGCGGCCTCGTCGCCCGTCTCCGGATCGACGAGAACGACGCTCTTGCCGTTGCGAACCAAGAGCTTGCCGTTGGAGTCGAACGAGAGCGGGCCCCACTCCGGCGGCTCGTGCGGGCGGTCGGCGACGGCGGAGATCGTCCGCACGCCGCCGCGGGGCTCGAACGAAGGGGCGACCTCCTCCAGGATCTTCTGGAGCTCGGCGGTCTTCGCGGCCGTCTTCGTCGCCGGCGCGACCTGGGCCAGCTCGGCGGCGGCGAAGGCACGGAGCACGTCGCCCTGCGTCGCGTACGCGCGCACCTCGGCGATGCCCGCATCCTCGAGCGCCTTGCTCGATCCGCACGAGACGGCGCTGCCTCCGTGGATCTTCGTCACGCGCGGGGCGCCACCCTCCGAGCACATCGTGCGGTAGAGCGCACGCATCTGCGCGACGAGCGGAGGCACGGACGCAGCCTCCTTCGCCTTCTTCGCGCGCGCAGCGGCTTGCGCCGCGATCGCCTTGAGCGATGCCTCGGGCTCGTCGGGATCGCGGCTCGGTCCTGCGGGTCGATCGAAGAAGGCGAGCTTGCCGACGAGACGCGGCCCGGGCTCCGCGCCCGCGACGGCTGCGCCGCCCTCGATCGCGAGCCGGAGCACGACGTCGTCGATGCCGTCCTTGTCGCGATCGGCCGCGTCCACGTCGACGGACAGCTTCGGCGCCTGCGGCGGATCGACGACGACGGCGTCGAAGGCGATCTGCGGCATCGGCGGGGTGAGGCGCACGACGATGACCGCGCGCGAGCCCGAGCCTCGCGGGCACGCGTCGCCGATCTCGGCGAACGCCGAGCGCGGGCCGATGCGCTCGAGGCGCGCGGTCGGGGCGCACGACGTCTGCGCGCCGAGCGGAGGCCCGGACGCGATCGCGGCCGCTCGCGCTCCCTCGCGCCCCGAGATGAAGACGAGGTCGCCCGTCGGCGATCCCGGCTTCCGTTCCGCCGCGGGCGGACGCACGATCGCGAGCGCGTCCTTCTTCTCGTCGCCGTCGAAGTCCCCGAACAGCGCGAGCACGATCTCGCGACCGCCGGCCTCGAGCGTCATCCCCTCGACGGTCCACGACGTCGACCCCGGCGGCGCGACGAGCGCCGGCTGGACGCCTCCACGCTCGGGCTCGGTCTCGCGTTCGGTCGCGCTCGCGGCAGGAGCTCCGGCATCGGCCGCCGTGATCGCCGGAGCCGAGGAGGCGGGAGGCACGTACGGGTGATCGTTCGCGCACGCCCGGCAGCCCGCGACGCCGAAGGCGAGCGCGAGCATCGGCCACGGGGTGCGTGCGATCACGGCGGGCGCGGGCCAGCGTCGATCGCGACGACGGCCTGCGCGACGACGGAATGCGCTGGGAGAGAGCACGGCAATACCCGCTTACCATGGACAACGCCCAGGTGACGTGGTTGCTTTCCCGGCAATGCGAAAGGCCGCCCATCCCGCGGGCTTGACGGCGACCTTGGCATGGCTCGCTCGCGCGATCGCGTGCGTGGCCGCGCTCGTCGTCCTCACCGGCGCGGCGGCCCCGGCCGCGGACGAACGGGCGGCCGGCTCCGCGGACGAAGCCGCGGCCGGCGACGACCTCGGCGCGAGCGCCAGGGCCCGCGCGGCCGACGCGTTCGCGCGCGCCGAGCGAAGCGACGAGTCCCTCGCGTTCGCCGCGGCCCTCGCCGGCTACGAGGAGACGCTCCGCCTCGATCCGACGATGCCCGCTGCTTTGCGCGCCGAGCAGCGCGCAGCGATGCTCCGCGCCCGCTCCGAGGGCGGGTTCGAGCCGCTCGTCGCCCTCGAGCGCGTGCGGCGAGACCCGAAGCTCTCCTCGGACCCGGCGGCCATCGACGCCCTCCTGAAGGCCGCCGACGCGTTCCCTCCCGGTCTCGTCCGGGTCGAGGCGTGGACGCTCGCCGCCGAGGCGTACGCGCATCGCCTCGGCCGGCCGGACGACGCCGCTCCTCTGTGGCGTCGAATCGCGACCGACGCAGCCGCCGATCCCGTCCTCGCGCGCGCAGCGCTGCGGTCCCTGGCCACATTCTACCTCGAACGACACGACTGGGCCGGCGCCGAGGGCGTGGCCGCCCTGCCCGTCACGGACGCGAAGCTCGCGTCCGACGTGCGGCGCGCCATACGCCGCCATCACGTACGCGTCGCTTCCATCGCGACGCTCGGCTCCGCCCTCGTGCTCGCGACCGCCGCCCTCGCGAACGCCGCACGCCGTCGCGGTCTGCGCGAGGTCGTACGGCGAACCCGCGCGTGGAGCGGCCTCGTCATCGGCTACGCGGCCTACGTCGCGATCGCGGGCGCCCTCATCGCGTCGGGCTACCAACGCGGCACCGCGGTCCCGTTCCTCCTGCTCGGGATCGCGCTCGTCCCCGTCCTCTTCCTCGCACGCGCTTGGGCGGCCGCCGGATCGCAGTCCCGCTCCGCGCGCGCGCTCCGCGCCGTCGTCTGCGCCGCGAGCGCGCTCGGCGCGGCGTTCCTCGTGCTCGAGCGGGTCAACCCGAGCTACCTCGAAGGGGTCGGCCTTTGAACGCGAGCGACGAGCGGCGCGCGACGACGGACGAAGCGGGCGCAGGCGATCGCCCGGCACGCGAGCTCGGGCCGGAGAACGTGCGCGCCCTGCGCATCGGAAACGGCGCGAACTGCTCGAGCGTGGGCAGCGTGATCGACACGCTCTTCCTCGCGAGCGCCGTGGGCGGAGCGATCTTCGCAGCCGTGTGCGCGGCGCTCCGGGACGAGCCGGTGCGCGTCGTGGGCGAACGCCCGAGCGACGAAGACGCCGCTCCCGATCCGCCGCGCGAGGAGCGCGAGGAGAGCCGATCGTGATCGTCCGGTACGAGCCCTGGGGCGCTTGGGTGAAGCTCGAGACGCTCGGAGCCCGCCCGATCACGTGCGAAGGCGACCGTCGTGGGCCGCCCGTCGGCGCCGCGCTCGTCGCCCTCGATCGCGACGGCGCGCGTGCCCTCGGCCTCGACGGCGGCGCCCTCTGGACCGCCGCCGCACCTGCGCCGAGCGCACCGATCGAGGTGCACGTCGCCGTCACCTCGCGCTGCGCGGCCGGATGCGCGTCGTGCTACCTCGACGCGCGACCGGACGGCGTCGAGCCGCCACGCGCGGCGATCGAGCGGGTCCTCGACGCGCTCGCGACGGCGGGGGTCTTCACGGTCGCCTTCGGCGGAGGCGAGCCCACGCTCCGCGACGACCTCGGCGACCTCGCGGACGCGGCGCGCGCGCGTGGCCTCACGCCCGTGGTGACGACGAGCGGACTCGGCGTCGGAGAGAAGAAGCTCGCCGCGCTCCGGCGCTTCGCACAGGTGAACGTGAGCTACGACGGCGAGGCGGGCGCGTACGAACGCGTCCGCGGCTTCGACGGAGCGGCGGGAGCGGAGTCGACGATACGGCGCCTCGCGGAGGCCGGCGTGGAGGTCGGCGTGAACGTCGTTCTGACACGCGCCACGTTCGACGACGTCCCGCGCACGCTGCGACGTGCGTACGAGCTCGGCGCGCGCGAAGCCCAGCTGCTCCGACTGAAGCCCGCAGGACGCGCACGGAGCCTCGACTACCTCGCGCGCAGGCTCGCGCCGGAGCAGGCGCGCGCGCTCGGCCCGCTCCTGCGCTCGCTCGCCCGCGAGCTGCCCGAGATGCGCCTCCGCATCGACTGCGCGCTCGTCCCGTTCCTCTCCGCGGATCCCGAGCTCGCCTCGAGACCGGAGGAGCTCGCGCGCTGGGGCGTCCTCGGCTGCGAAGCCGCCGCCGCGCTCGCGGCGACGCGCGTCGACGGCCGAGTCGCGCCTTGCAGCTTCGCGGAGGCGTCGGGGATCGACGCGAGCGAGATCACCTCCCGCCGCTGGGCCGAAGACCCGCTGCTCCACGCGTTCCGCACGTTCCCCTCGAGCCCGCCCGAGCCGTGCGCATCCTGCACCCTCGCCCCGATCTGCCGCGGCGGATGCAAGGTGGTCACGAGCTTCGTCGACCCGGCGCCGTGCTCGGCCCGAGGCATCCCTGCCGCGAGGCCCGATCCCGAGTGCCCGCGCGTCCGCGAGCGCGAGGTCGCGACGTCATGAGAGAGCCTCGTCGCGTACGCCTCGCGCTCGCCGCCGTCGCCGGCTGCACGGCCGCCATCGCGATCTACGCCGTGATGCGCGTCGTCCAGGCCCTCGTCTCCCCCGATCCGGATCCCGCGCTCGTCCTCTGGAGCGAGCACTCCGGCTACTTCTGGCGCGCGTGGACCTCGGCCTACGCCGCCGGCACGGCCGCCTTCATCGCGTACGTCGCAGCAGGCCGCAACGCGGAACGCACCGCGCGAGCGCTCGAAGCGTCGGTCGTCGCCGCGGCCTTGCTGCTCGCAGCGCAAGCCCTGCTGGTCCCCTGACCGGAGGCTCTCGGTCCTCAGTCCTCAGTCCTCGGTCCTCCGCATCTGAGGATGCGCGCGCCGAAGGCGCGCGCCCGGAACGACTGGAGTCCGGAGACCGAAGTAAGTCGAGACTGGAGCGGGAGCCTGGAGCCTCGAGTCCGGAGACCGAGATCCCCTGCTGAGGACTGGGGACTGAGGACTGACTAGAGCCTCACCCCCACGAACACCGGCTCGTTCTCGAGCGCGACGCCGAAGCGCTCGAGGACCCCAGCGCGGATCCGACGTGCGAGCGCGACGAGCTCCGCGGTCGAGGCGCCGCCGCGGTTCGTGAGCGCGAGCGCGTGCTTGCTCGAGACCGCGACCCGCCCGCCGTCGCCCGCGAAGCCTTTCCGGAACCCCGCGTGCTCGATCAGCCAGCCGGCGCTGACCTTCAGGCGCCCGTCGGGCTCCGGGAAGACGGGGATGGGGCCCTCGTCCTTCGCGCGCTCCTTCAGCGCCTCGAACGCCTCTTTCGAGAGGATCGGGTTCGTGAAGAACGATCCCGCGCTCGTCGTGTCCGGATCGGACGCGTCGAGGACCATCCCCTTCTTTCGTCGCAGCTCGATGACGGTCCGGCGAACCTCGGCGAGCGGAGCCGCCGCTCCCTCCCCGACGCCGAGCGCGCGCGCGAGCTCGGCGTAGCGGACGGGACGGCTCGTCGCGCTCCGCTCGAGCGCGAACGTGACGGCGAGGATCACCCATCGATCGCTGCCGCGGAACGCGCTCGTGCGGTACGCGAAGGCGCAGTCGGCCCGGTCGATGTCGACCACGCGGCCGAGCCGCCGATCGAAGGCGCGCACGCGCACGATGGTCTCGCTCACGTCCTGCCCGTACGCGCCGACGTTCTGCATCGGCACCGCGCCGACGAGCCCCGGGATGCCGGAGAGACACTCGACGCCGGCGAGCCCCTCCTCCACCGCCCAGGCGACGAGCTCGTCCCATGGCTCGCCCGCCTGCGCCGTCACCACGACCCGATTTCCGTCCTGCTCGACGGCGCGACCGCGCGTCGCCATGCGGAGCACCGTGCCGTCGAACCCCTCGTCGGCGATCACGAGGTTGCTGCCACCGCCGATGACGAGGAGCGCCTCCCCGCGCACATCGAGCTCGCGCGCGACGTCGACGGCCTCCTCTTCGCGCTCGACCGTCAAGAGACGCCTCGCGGGTCCGCCGAGACGGAGCGTGGTCAGCGGTGCGAGCGGAGCGTTCTCGACGGCGTGCACGGAGGTCCCCTTTTCTAGCCGGAATCCTCGGCACGGCGTCAATTTCGATGCGTCGCCGAGGTCCCCCACCCATACAGCACCGCGCGCGCCGGCCGTTACTCACGGTGACGGTGACGCAGCTTGAAACGCTCGGGACCATACAGCCGCCTCGCGGTCGCAGCGCTCGCGCTCGCCGACCAAGACCACGCGCGCCCTCGCCGAGGACGGATCCTCGTCGTGGCCGACGAGGAGCTCCTCCTTCGGACGTACGCCCGATGCC
>CALFEQ010000124.1 GCA_937949945.1 uncultured Myxococcales bacterium | reverse complement strand
CGAGTCGAAGCGCGCGCTCGAGCGGATCACCGGGCGACCCGTGACGCGCCTCGCGATCCCGTACGGCTCGCGTGCCCACTGCAGCCCGCAGGCAATCCGCATCGCGCGGAGCGTCGGCTACGAGCGCGTCTACTCGTTCTTCGGGGGCAGGAACCGGCTCACGCCCCGCTCGGGTCCAGGCTTCGTCTTGCAGCGGATCGGCCCCGTCTACGAGGATTCCGACTTCGTACGCGCGTGCCTCGAGAACTACCGCGGACGTCACACCCGCATCCCGCTCGTGGGGCGGGGACCTCGGCTGCCGGCCGAGTTTCATCCGACGTGCTTTTGAGCCGAGACGCCTCTCACGCCGCGCGACCGCGCAGGCGGTAGTAGACGAGCCCGATGACCTCGTGGAGCGCGTCGGAGAACACGGCCGGCGCTCCGGCGTTCGGAATCCAGCCGTACCAAGGGCGCGCCGTGGTCGCTCGGTAGTCGCACGGGTACGGCGTCAGCTCGAGCCCCATCTTGCGGACCACGGCCATGGCGCGCGGCATGTGCATCGCGCTCGTGACGAGCCAGACCTTGCCCCGGTGCGAGGCGATCCGCTCGCGGCTGAACGCGATGTTCTCGTGCGTGTTCCGCGACGCGTTCTCCGTGTGCACCGCCGACCGGGGGACGCCCGACGCGATCGCGATCTCGGCCATCACCGTCGCGACCGACGGCTTGCCCTTCGCGCCCGGCTGCCCGACGAACAGGAGCTGGCCGCCGGTGCGTCGCCACAGCGCGATGGCCGCGTGCGTCCGCTCCCAGCCGGCGGCGTCGAGCCGGGTCTGCCACTCTCCGTCGATGCGGATCGAGAAGCCGCTCGCGAGCACCACGATGAGTGAATCTCCCGACGGCGCGGGATCGGTGACGCGCGGGTACGCGCGCTCCAGGCGTAGCGCGATCGCGTGAGCGAACGCCGGCGTGGAGAACACCCAGCTCCAGACGACGACCCCGAGAAGGACGTAGCGCAGGCGGCGGAGGCGCGAACCGCGGCGGCGGAACGCATGGACGCAGAGCACGACCAGGAGGGCGACGAGATAGACCGGGATCGGCAAGAAGAACTCGCTTAGGTCCCTGACGAGCACGTCACCCTCGCTCTGCCGAAGAGAGGCGCGCGTCGCTCGCCGACGCGTCTTCTCTCTCTTGTGCGGCGGTCACGATAGCACGGGCACCACGAACCATCGGCGTTCTGCTATCCCTAGAGCGCTCCTCCTGCTCGCCCACTTCTCGATGCTCGCGCCGGCTCGAACGATGGGGGCTCCGCTGATGCGACGAGACGACCTCCGATGAACATCGCGCTGTTCTTGCCACGGCTCGACGACGGCGGCGCGGAGCGCGTCATGCTCCAGCTCGGTGCTGCGTTCTCGGCGCGAGGTCACGCGGTGGATCTCGTCGTCGCCATCCCCGGTGGTCCGCTCGAGCCTCGCGTGCCTCGTGGCGTCCGGCTCGTCGACCTCGGCGCGCGGCGGAGCATCCAGGCGCTGCCGGCGCTCGTGAGCCACGTCCGCCGCGAGCGTCCGTACGCGATCCTGTCGACGCTCGAGCACGCGAACATCCTCTCCGTCTGGGCCGTGAAGCTCGCGCGCACGCCTACGAGGACCGTCCTCCGCGAAGCGAGCGTCCTCTTGCCGCGCGACCAGATGCGCGGGCTCAGGCCGCACGTGCAGCGCGCGCTCATGCGTCGGGTCTACCCGATGGCGAGCGCCGTCGTCGCCGTGTCGAAGAGCGTCGAGGACGACCTCGTCACCGGGCTCGGGCTCCGGCGAGGGCACGTCCGGACGATCTACAACCCGGTCGTCGAGTCTGGGCTCGAGGCCAAGGCGAACGAGCCGCTCGACGATCCGTGGTTCGCACCGGGCGCGCCTCCGGTGATTCTCGGCGTCGGGAGGCTCTCGCCGGAGAAGGACTTCGCGACCCTCATTCGCGCGTTCGCCGAGGTCCGCGCGAAGCGGCCGGCGCGGCTCGTGATCCTCGGTGAGGGCAAGGAGAGGGGAGCGCTCGAGGCGCTCGCGAAGGAGCTCGGCGTCGCCGGGGACGTCCGCTTGCCGGGCTACGACGTCAATCCGTTCCGCTACATGCGCCGCGCGCGGGTCTTCGTCCTCTCGTCGCTCTACGAAGGCCTCCCCGGAGCGCTCATCCAGGCCATGGCGTGCGGTTGTCGCGTCGTCGGCACGGACTGCCCCGGCGGTGTGCGCGAGACGATCGAGCTCGCGGCGGCTCCCGGCGCGGGCGTCATCGTGCCCATGCGCTCGGCGCCGAAGATCGCAGCGGCCGTCCTCCAGCTGCTGGAGGACGCCGACCGCGGGCCCGAGCGCGTCGCTCATCGCGTCGAGCCCTTCAGCGAGCGCGCGTCCGTCGACGCCTACCTCGACGTGCTGCGCGGCGGCGCCGAAGCCCGCGCGCCTGACGCCTCCGCGCGGACGGCGGCCTTCGAGAAGAACGCCCCGACCTGAACGGCCCGACGATGGCGTCCCGAGACTCACCGATCAAGCGCCTGCTCGTCCAGGCCTCGCACTATTCGGTCTCGGGACTGTTCGCTCTCATCGCCGGCCTCGTCACGTTCCCGCTCTTCACGCGCGTCTTCTCGCTCGAGGAGTACGGCGTGATGAACCTCGTCGCCGCGACGGTCACCGTGTCCGTGGCGATCGGCAAGCTCGGCGTGCAGCACTCGATCGTGCGGTACCACAGCGAGATCTCCGCCAACAAGAGCCGCTACACGATGAGCGAGCTCCAGTCGACGACGTTCTTCGGAATGGCGGGGAGCGCGATCGTCGTCATGGGCGTCGTCACCGTGGGATCGAAGCTCGCGCCCACCTCGTGGCTCGGGGATCGGAGGATCCCTCTGCTCGTCGCGATCGCGTCGCTCCTCGTCTTCGTGCAAGTCGTCGAGAGCGCCCTCGTGAACCTGCTCAAGGCCGAGCAGCGGACCGCGGCGCTCATGAAGTATCAGGTCACGAAGAAGTACGTGTCGGTCGGCCTGATGGTCGGCGCCGTGCTCCTGATCGCGCGATCGCTCTATGCGTTCTACACGGCTCAGGTCGTCGCCGAGGCGCTCGTCCTCCTCGGCCTCGCTCGGGTGCTCTACGGCGATCGCAGCCGCCCGCGTCCGACCCCGTCGAGCTTCTCGCGCCCGCTGTACTTCGAGCTCTTGAGGTTCGGCATCCCGATGATGATCGGGTACGAGCTCGCCGGGATCGTCCTCGCCGTCGGCGATCGTTACGTCATCGAGGGCCTCCTCGGCGAGGCCCCGCTCGGCCTCTACGGCGCGGCTTACAACCTCTGCCAGTACGTCCAGGGGCTCGTCATCGCGTCGATCGGCTCGGCGATCATGCCGATGTACATGCAGATGTACGATCGGCAGGGCCCCGAGGAGACGACGGTGTTCATCAACC
>CALFEQ010000123.1 GCA_937949945.1 uncultured Myxococcales bacterium | reverse complement strand
GCGATTCGAGCGGATCGCGACGCCGAGGCAAGGCGGGCTACGCCGGACAGTTACCCCAGGACCACCGCGCGGCACGCGGCGAGCGGCCTCCGCGCCCACCAGATGTGCAGCGTGGATATGTGCCCGTGCCGGATCGACTTCTCCCGGCGCGCGTGCTCCGAGATTTTCCGAATGGGAAGGTCGACCTCGATGAGCCGCTTCGGGCAAGCCTGCATCATCGCCCTCCTCGCACGTGCGCTCCGACGAGGCGCTCGAGGCTCGCGATCGCACGGCGCAGGCTCTCGGAGCGCTCGGCCGCCACATCCGGCCGCCAGGCGCTCGTTGCGAACTCGATGAGCCGCGACGCATACGCAGGCCCGACGGGGCGGCCGCTCGCGGGGCGCGGCACCATGTCGTCCCGGATCTCTCTGCGTCGCGAGAGCCGCGCGATCTCGACGAGCGTCCGCTTGGGTGCGTCAAGTTCGTCGGGGCTCGCGGGGATGGCGGTCGGGGCCACGTCGAGAAACTCCGCGATCGCCTCGCCATCGGCCAGGAGCCACGCTTCCACCGCGCGCACCGCCACGCGAAAACACATCAGCCCCGAAGGATTGCCGACCCAATCGGCCACGAGCGCGGGTGCGCAGTTGTGGTCGCGATCCAGATCCGCGACCACGATCCATGGAGCGTGTCTGGCAGCCTGGTTGTATCCATCCATCTTTTGCCTGAGCGCGGGCTTTCCGTTCTTTCCATACACGGCTCCGACGTGCGCGCCCACGTGCGCGGCGAGCCGCTTCACCACGGCCTCGTCCGTGATCCCCTCCACGGCAGCCTGGACGACGATCGCCACTTATCGATCTCCAAAGAGAACGAGCTGCTCGGCGTGCTCGGGGCGCGTTTTCGGGAGCACCGCCTCGCTCATGGTGAGCCCGCTCTCCAGGAGCTCCCCAATCTCCTTGAGCGCACCTGCCAGCTGCACGCTGGTTCCCTCTTTGCCGGGCCGGAACAGCAGGACCTCATCGACCCCGATCCCGTCGTCGCGGAGCAGGTCGGGCGAGTGCGTGCTGACGAAGATCTGCCTGCTTGTACGGCGCGCGATGCGCGCAAACATCTGCGGCAAATAACGCACGATCTCGGTATGCAAGGAAAGCTCGGGTTCTTCGATGAGCAAGGGCCCCGTCCCGTCCATGGCCGCCCACAGAAGGCCCATCAGACGCAAGGTGCCGTCGGAGAACTGGCTCTCGTCCTGCCAAGCGCCCTGCGGCCTCCAGTGCGCGTACTTTCCGCGGAGATGAGGCGTCCCGCGCTCGTCCCGCCAAAGCTCCACCTCCGCGAGCTGCGGCACCGCCACCCTTAGCGCGTCCTTGATGCGCCTCAGGCGCGCCTGCCGCGTCTTGTCGCTGGTTTTGGCGACCTGCTCGAGGAAGTCGCCGCCGTACGGGTCGTGCACACGGCCCACCGAGCGCTCCGGCTCGCGCACGAGCTGCGGAACCACGTGAAGGTACCGTACCGATGCAAAGAACTGGCTGAGCTCCCTGAAGTCGCGGTTGACGTTGACCTGCTCGAGGTACGTCTGCGTGAGCCGTTCGGAGTCTGCCTGATCCTCGGCATTCGGTCGCTCCAGAAGCACATCCTGCTCGCGCTGGATTCTCTCCTTCTTGATTCGGGGTACTCGACGCTTGTCCTGATTGAAGACGAGCTCGTATTCCCATCGACGTCCATCCGCGAGAATCGCCACGGCAGAAACCAGGACGTCGGGATACCGGCGAGCAGCCAGACACCGGATCGCGCTGACCCCTCCGCGCCGCCCGACCGCTTCCTGGAAGCCCCCTCCGGTGGCGACGAGATCGCGAAGGAACCGAAAGACATCGAGAAGGTTCGACTTCCCCGACGCGTTCGGTCCCACGAAGAAGGCGCGGCGCTCGAGATCGACGTCGACGGATGCGAAGTTCTTCCAGTTCTCGAGCCGGATGTGCGCGAAGCGCCCGGGGCCCGTCGTCGGCTTGCTCATCGAACCTCCTGCGAATGCGCTCTCCGAATCTCCGCCTCGCTGATATGGTAGTGCTCAACCTTCACCACAGGTTCCCATCCGAGCTTCGCCGGGTCCTGAATCGCGTTGAGTTTCGGCGTCGTCGCGCACTCGAAGACGACGTACAGCCAGAAGTCCTCGCCGAGGCGCTGCGCGGTTCGGTACTCGTTCGCCGTGAGGGCGACCTCGCCGGTTCCCGCGCGCCCCTTCACTTCGATGAAGCGCGCCTGCACGAACACGCCGGGCTCGGACGGGTGCGGTCGCTTCGACAGCAGGTCGTAGCCGCGGTTCTCGTTCTCGACGCTCTCGACCACCCAGCCGCGGGCGCGCTCGTGCTCCATCGCGATCCGGATCGCGATCTTCTCGATCTCGGGATCGGTGACCATGGGCGCGATGCCCGGCGCCTCCCGATCGGGGTGCGGCAGCACCCACGCGCGACCCATGTGCTGGACGTCGCCAATCGAGCAGTGACGCTCCATCTCGAGCTCCTGGCGCCGGCGCTCGAGGCGACCGTTCAGCTCGTCGAGATGGGCCTCGGCCTGGGAGATGTTGCCTTCCAGTCCAGGGATGTTCTCGCCGCCGACGCGCCGGTTGAGGAGATCGGCGAGCGTGAGCTGCTGGCGGTTGATCAGCTCCTGCAGCGAGATCTCGATGTGCTCGCGGACGAGACGGTTCTCCTTGATGCGCTGCTCGGCGACCTCGTTGAGGAACGGGCTCAGCGCGTGCTGAACGAGGTGGACTTCGACGGCGTCGCGCTCGGGCAGGCCGGCGAGGGTCGGCGGCTGCGTGCCCTTCGCCGCGGGAATCAAGTCGAGGAACAGCGTCGGCTGCCGCAACGTGAGCGAGCCGTCGGCATCCGCCCGGACGACGAACAGCTTCTTGTGCAGCGTGTTGCCACGGCCGTCCTTGATCGACGCTGCGTAGACATCGAGACGATAGGGCGTCTTGGCGTGCAGGTCCCAAAGGACCGTCCCGCGGCGGAGGTCCTCGCCGACGCGATCGGAGACGTCGCTCCGGACGACCTCGAACAACGGGTGACCGGGCGTCACCCACTCGAGCGTGGCGTCGTCGCCGAGCAGCCGCTTGTCGAACACCACGCGTTGGTACTCGCGACCGAGCTTGCCGAAGCGCGGTTCGAGGCGCTCCCCGATCGCGCTCAGCGTCTTCGGCACCTTGCCGACGCGGTAGACGTGTTCCTTGCCCCGAACGGGCGTCGGATGGACCCCCGCGATGGGCGCGGCTGCGGTGAAGAAATCCTCGACCACCTCGGGAACGAGGCGTCGCTCCTTGGCCTCGACGGACTTGCCCACGAGCGCCGAGAGGTTCAGCTCCTTCTTCGCGAGGCCTTCGAGCGTCGATCCCGTGATGCGCTTGAACCGCTCGGGATCGATGTCCTTCACGATGCGGTCCGCGATGCTGCTCTCCGAGAGTCGCTTCGCGTACATCTCGCGGAACATCTTCTCGAGCAGGTTCGACGGCAGCATCTCGCCGACCACGTCGAAGACTTTGTCGGTGCCGAGCTCGTCCTTGATCTCGGCGAGCCGCATCAGGAGCTTCTCGAGGACGCGGCCCTCGCGCGTGTTCACCGCGGCGAAGTTGAAGATGAGGCAGTCCTTCTGCTGGCCGTAGCGGTGGATGCGACCCATGCGCTGCTCGAGCCGCACCGGATTCCACGGGATGTCGTAGTTGATCATGAGCCAGCAGAACTGGAGGTTGATGCCCTCGCCCGCGGCCTCGGTCGCGACCAGCACCTGGCAGTCCTCGCGGAACTCGCGCTCGGAGTAGATGCGGGTGTTCGGCGTGTCGCGATCGCCGATCGGCATGCCGCCGTGGATCTGGGTCACCGAGAGCCCCCACTCGCGGAGCTTCCCGAGCGGGCGGCCATCGCGTCCGTCGCCGGCGAGATAGTCCAGCGTGTCCTTGTGCTCGGTGAAGACGAGCAGCTTCATCCGCGGGTCCTTGAAGATGTGCTGCTCGTTCAAGACCTGGCGTAGCTTCTTCAGCTTCGATTCGACCTCGCGCTTCTCGAGCGCGCGCGCCTGGTCGACGAGCTTGTCGAGGCGCTGGATTTCATCCTTCAACGCCACGGGATCGACGGCGAGGACCGTCTCCTCGGCGTTCGTCATGATCTTCGCCTGCTCGTCCTCGGGCAGGTCGTCGAAGTCCTCAGGAAGGCGCCGGTCGATCAGCTCCTGGCGATAGCGCTCCGGGTCCTCGAGGATCTTCCGGCGCTTGTCGCGCATGCGCTCGAGGCTGCGGCGGACGGCGTAGATGCTGGAGGCGAAGCGCCGCTGCAACATCGCCATCTGGAACGACAGGATGTTCGCCTGCACGTTCTCCGCGGCGGCCGCCTTGATGGACTGGTCCTCCACATAGCGGGTGAGGGCGTCGTAGAAGTCGAACTCGTCGCCATCGAGCTCGAATTTGGTCGTGCGCACGTCGCGGTTCGTGAAGAGCTTCTTCACTTCACCGGTCTCGGGATCGGGGAACGTGACCAGAGCCTCCTTCAGCCGCCGCAGATAGAACGGCGCCTCGTGGCGACGCATGGCCTCCTCGAGGCTCTTCACGTCGCCGTAGACGTCGCGGTCGAGGAGGCTCAGGAAGAGCCGGAAGTTCTCCGGGTCGCCCTTGTGGGGCGTCGCGGTCATCAGAAGGAAGTGGTCGGTGCGCTGGGAGAGCGCCTCGCCGATCTGGAAGGCGAGCGTCTTCTTGTCCGAGCTGTAGGCGCTCATCTTGTGCGCCTCGTCGACGATGACGAGGTCCCACGAGGAGCGCAGGAGGCTCTCCTTCGCGTCCTCGACGCGCGAGATCCACGAGACGGACGTGACGACCTGGTTCCGCTCCTGCCAGGGGTTCTGGCCGTACTGCGTCCGCAGGACCTCGCCGCGCATGACGTCGAACTGCTCGCGGAACTTGTCCTTCAGCTCGCGCTGCCACTGGAACGTGAGGTTCGCAGGCGCCACGATCAGCGTTCGGGTGACGAGACCACGGACCTTCAGCTCCTTGAGGAGCAGGCCGGCCATGATCGTCTTTCCGGCGCCTGGATCGTCCGCGAGCAGGAAGCGGATGCGCGGCAGCTTGAGGAAGTAGTCGTAGACGGCCTCGAGCTGGTGAGGGAGCGGATCGACGCGGGCGATCGAGAGCGAAAAGTACGGGTCGTATTCGTAAGCGAGGCCAAGGCGAGCGGCCTCGACACCGAGCTTGAAGTGCAACGGGTCGCCATCGAACGGCTCGGTCTCCGGCGACGCATCGAGCAGCTTGAGCTGCTGCGCGTGCAGCACGCGCTGGTGGACCTGCCCCGTCTTCTGGCCGGCGCCGGTCAGCTTCACGACGTCGCCGAGCGGCGTCACGACGAGCACCTCGATCGGCTCCGGGAGCATCGGCCCGCGAACGATGATTCCTGGCTTCAGATCGCTCGCGTTCATCGCCGTCGCCCTCTCTCAGCCTCAGGAGCGTCGGCACCGCCGGCGCGCACCCACTCGTCGACCTCGGAGAGCTTGAACTTCCAGAGGCGGCCGATCTTGTGGGCGGGGAGCCCGCGGTTCTCGATCCAGCGGTAGACGGAGTCCTTCGCCACGCCGAGGTGCTTCGCAACGTCATCAACAGAGGCCCATGGCTCCGTCATTGGCTCCGCCTGGTTGGAGAAAGGGGTCCGGCCCACCGGGGCACGTTACCGGAGCCTGGCTCTGCAAACAAGAGCCTAGTATAGTCGGTTAGAGCAGAGGTGCCGCTCAGGGCTCGCTGGGCGCCCACGTCCGTCGGGCTCGCGCCCACGCCCGCCGCTGCTCGCTCCAGTCGAGCGACCTCAGCACGCTCTCGCGGAGCGCTCGCTCGCTGATGGGCTGCGCGCCGGGCGCGACCTCGAGGTGCAGGATCTCGTGCTGGATGTCGGGCGCGAGGAGGAGCACGTCCATCATCTGCGTGATGCGCGCGCGGGTGAAGCCGAGGGCGCGGGCCATGTCGGCGTAGTCGGCGAGCTCGCCGGCGTCGACGCGCCGCTGGAGGGCGTGCGCCAGGGCGAGCTGGCGCGCGACGCGGGCGGGGTAGAGGCGCGGCGGGCGCGCGGCGGCGGCCCGCTTCCGCGACTTCGTGTCGAACGCGACGAGGTTGGTGTCCGTCACGACGCGGCCTCCTCAATGCGCGGGGCGGCGGTCGGCGCCGGCTGGGGCGCGGCGCGGACCTCGTGGAACGTGATCCGGAAGCCGCCGGCGTCGCTCGGATGCGAGAAGCAATTCGCCGGGCTCGAGGGGGTCTCCATCCCGCCGCTCGGATCCGTGGTGATCTGGTTCGGCTCGTACTGGGGAGGTCGGCACGACGGGCGCCGGGACCTCGGAGGGCAAGGTGATGCTCGTGGTCCGGACGGAGGCGCTCCCCATCTCCGGACCGTCCGGGGCCCGCGCGTTCCAGACGCTGACCCGCGCCGTCTTGTCGGTCGGATTGACGAGCTCGACGTAGAGCTGCGGATGTCTCGTCGTGGTGGAGAGGCTCACGCTTGGGCACGTGCCCTTCGGACGTTTGCCCACGAAGAGCGCGCTCAGCGGAAAGATGGCGCTGCTCCTTTCGCCCGGCTTGGACGCGATCGAGAGCTCGATGTCGAGCGGCGTGCACGTCGCCGGGTAGTTCGTCCACGCGCAGGCGCTCGTGCAGGTGCGCACTCGGAAGCCCCCGCCGCTGCACCCTGCCTTCGTGATCTCGTGCGTCGTGGGCACGCAGGCCCCGGGCGGTTTCTTGCACGCGCCCCGGTGCCAGGCGCAGTACCGCGTGCACGTGTCCGCCGTGCTGATCCGTCCGACGCGTCGCGACGTGAAGTAAGACACTGCACGCGGACGGTCACTCGGAAATGTTCGAACGCTGGATTCAGCCACGCTCACCGGAGATCGCGACCAGCATCCTCCGGAGCTCCTCGATGATCTGGAGCTCGTCACCGCGCAGAGGATCCCCGGCCTTCGCGCTCGTCGCGCGCGCGTAGAGCTCGGCCGCGCGCTCGGGCGCGACGCCCGTGCGCGCCGCGAGGAAGGCCGCCGGATCGGCGCCGCGCGGGAGGACCTCGCGGAGCCGCATCTCGAAGAATTTTCCGTACGCCGCGAGCGCGTGGGCGTGGGCGCGCGCTCGCGCGTAGAGCGCGCCGGTCGCCCTCACGTGCTCGGCGAACGCGCGCCGCGTCCTCCTCTCCTCCCGGCGCGGCCGTGCGTGACGGATGCCGTAGGCGAGGCACAGGAGCGCCGCCGCCGCGAGCGCGTGCCACGCGCCCTTCCCGAGCCCGGCGGCGACGAGCGCCGCGAAGGGGTTCGACGGCGGCGGGATCCCGTCTTCCGCGCGCGCGACGCGGATGTAGGCGAACGCGGGGAGCCCGCCGGTGGTCATGAGCCGGACCGGAGCGTGCGACGCCGCGCGGACCAGCGTGACGAGCGCGGCCGGGTTCCGGCGAGGCATCGCCCCGACATTCGTGAACAGATCGTCGTTCGCGACGCCGAGCACGACGCCTTGGCCGACGTTCTTCTTGGCGGCGTACGTGTGCTCGCCGAGGAAGGCGACCGCCTGGGCGCCGTCCCACACGAGCGCGTCGCGACGGGCCGTGCGCGCGCCCTCGACGACGACGGGGGCGCCGACGTCCTCGAGCTCGTCGTCCGTGTCCATGTCCGCGAGCCCGCCGTTCGGATCGGGCGTCCGCACGACGAGGTCGCGCGTCTCGGCGGCATCGGCCCTCGCGCGGAGCTCCGGAGGCCAAGCCGACGGGTGGCCGAAGAGCACGAGCGCGCCGCCGGCCTCGACCCACCGCATCATGTGCGCGCGCGCCTCGTCCTCCAGCGGCACGCGCTCGACGTCGACGATCACGACGGGCGCGCCCTCGTCTTCGTCGGGCATCGGCATCGTCGCGAGCGAGCTTTTGAGCCTCCCGACGTGGAAGCCGTTGCGCTCGAGGATCGCGATCGGCAGCTCGTCGCCAGCGGGATCCGACCCGGGCGCGGCCGGTCTGCACCCGGCCCCGAGGATCGCCATCAGCGCGAGGGCGGCCGTCGTCGCGCGCACGATCGCCCGCGCCTTGGCGGCGACGCGGTCGACGGCCTGCGCGCTCGGAAGCGCGCCGCCGAACTCGACCGCGTCGACCTCGCGCACGATGTCGCGGAGCGACGGCTTCGCCTCCCGCTCCTTGCACGCGCGTACGTACTCCCCGTTCGTCCGGTGGCGGGCGAGGCGGATCGCGCCGCGCCGGTCGAGCGCCACGAGGGACGCGGCCAGGTAGAGCGAGAGCGCTCGATCGAGATCGCCGCGCGTTCGATGCGCCTCGGCGAGCCCGAGCGCCGCCTCGGCGTCGTCGAGCTCGTGCTCGGGCGCCTGCTCGATCTCGACGACGGCGGCACGGCTCTCGACGGGCTTCGCCTCCGCCGCGAGCCGGCGATCGCGGCGCAGCTTCCGGAGCGCGAGGACGACCGGGATCGCGATCGACGAGACAATCGCGAAGACGAGCGCGTAGAGCAGGAACTTGGCGATGGACGTCAGCCATGCGACGAGGCTCTCCAGCCAGCCCGGCTTCTCTTCCGGGGGAGGCTCGCCGCACGCCTTCTTCAGGCCGTCGCAGCCGTCGAGCTCGGGAGCGAGCGAGCACACCTTGAGCTGTCGCGGGCCGAGCGGCCGGCTCGGCGCGCGGCAGAACGCGTAGTCGCCGGCCTCGTAGGCCGCCTTTCCCGTGGCGTCGATCCCATCGAGGTCGTGCGCGCCCGGCGTGCGCTCGTCCGGCTCGGACGCGGATGCGGGCGCCGCGAGCGCCGTGCAGCATGCGAGGACGGCGACGACGACGCGTGCCCTCATGCGGCCTCGCCCCGCGGCGGCGCGATGCTCGTGCGCTCCGCGCGCTCTCGCTCCATCCGCGCAGCGAGGCCCGCGAAGCGGGTCTGGATGTCCCAGCCCTCGGCGCGCGTGCGGACGTTCAGGTAGAGGAAGAACCGGGCCGTCGCGACGTAGGGCACCTGCGCGAAGAGACCGATCGCCGCCAGCGTGCTCCAGCCGCTCGACCACACGGGGCGGGGAGGGCGGAACTGGAGGACCTCGCCGATGACGGCGCGGCCGGTGACGTCGGCGAGGAGCGCCGCGACGATCGGCACGAGCCACATCGCCGTCGTCCCGAGCAGCCTCGCGGCCCTCGCCGCGTGCGCCGAGCGCACGAAGTCGCAGCCCGCAACCTTCG
>CALFEQ010000122.1 GCA_937949945.1 uncultured Myxococcales bacterium | reverse complement strand
GCAGCCGCCCGTGCAGCAGCCCGCGCAAGGAGGCGGCGCTCCGGAGGCCGCTCCGCCGTCCGCTCAGGTCGACGACGCGAAGACGATCGCCATCGCGTCGCCGATGATGCACGAGCTGATGGCGAAGCCGTCCGCGCCTCCGGCGCCTGCCGCAGGCCGACCGCCGATCAAGCCGACGGGCACGCCGGGGGCGCCGAAGCCGCCGGGCCCGCCGCCGCTTCCCCCCGGCGCAAAGCCGGCGGGTCCGGGCGTTCCACACGGCGCGAAGTCCAGCTCCGTCGGCGTGAAGCCGCTCGGGCCGGGGGCGCCTCCGAACGCGAAAGGGAGCGTGTCGGGAGTGAAGGTCGCGCCGAGCGGATCCGGCTCGAAGGCCGCGGCTCCGAGCCCGCCGGGCGCGGGTGCGCCGAGCGCGTCGGGGCTGAAGGCCGCTGCGCCGAATCCTCCGGGGGCACCGAGCGCGTCGGGCATGAAGGCGGCCGCCCCGAACCCGCCGGGTGGGGAGTCGCCGAGCGTGTCGGGCGTGAAGGCCGCGGGGCCGAATCCGCCCGGTCCGTCCGGTGCGAGGCCGACCGCGCCGGGCGGCGGCGCTCCGCCGAGGCCGGCTCCGCCCGGCGCGAAGTCGCCGTCCGGCGGCGGACCGCGAGCGACGGGCGCGAACCCGCCGGCGAAGGTGCCGATGCCGCCGCAGACGTTGCGCGGCGTCGCCCCGGCCCCGGCCTCGAGCGAGAGCGACGTCTCCAAGGCGGAGTCGAGCGGCGAGGCGGAGGGCGGCGCGCCTGCGGACACGAGCGCGAAGGCGGAGCCGGCAGGAGCGAGCGCGAAGCCCGAAGGTGGCGCGCCCGAAGAGGCGAGCGCGAAGCCGGAGGCGAGCAGCGCGTCGGAGGCGAGCAGCGCGTCGGAGGGCGGGGAAGCGATCGAGATCGGCGATGCCGGGCTCGCGGAGGCCGAGGCCGCGCTCGAGGCGATGACGAGCTTCCGCCTCGCGGAGGGCGCGCTGCAACGAAACGATCGCGTCGCCGCGGAGGAGCACGCGAGGAAGGCGGTCGCCGGCGACCCGACGCAGCCGGATTACATCGCGCTCCTCGCGTGGATCCGCTCGCTCGGTGGCGAGCCGGAGCTCGTCGACGAGGCGATCCGCACCATGTCGAAGGTCCTCATCGAGGATCCCTCGAACGAGAAAGCGCTCTATTACCGCGCGAAGCTGCTCATGAAGACGAACCGCCTGCCCGAGGCCTTGAACGACTTCAACGAGCTGCTGTCCGCGAACCCGAACCACCGCGAGGCGCAGAACGAAGCGCGCCTCTTGCGGGAGAAGCTCGCCTGCTGACGGAAGAGCTGCGCTGGCAGCGCGCGCTCAGAGCCCTTGGAGCAGGGCGCGGAGCTGTTCGTTCGCCGACGGATCCTTCGCGAGCGCCGCGGCGACGTCCTGGAGGAACGCCGCCTCCGACTTCGCGTGCGCGGCGTAGAGCGCCTCGAAGCGGGTGAGGTCCTCACGCCACGCGGACACGACCGGCCCGCCGCCGGGCTGCGCCGCCTCCGTTGCGGCGCGCTCGAGCGTGGTCAGCGCCTTCACGAGCGCACCGAGATCGGCGGCGATGCGATCGTGCTCGACGATCAGCCCGTCCGCGCGGGCGCGCACGTCCGGGAGCCGAGCGACGACGAACGGCAGGAGCCCTTCCTGCTCGCGGTCGAAGTGCTCGAGCAACGCGTCCCGGAAGGCTTCGACGCCATCGCGGATCTCGTGCAGCTCGTCGGCGAGGGCGGACTGCCCCTTCTCGACGCGCGAGAGCGCCTCGTGGACGGCGACCAGCAGCTCGTTCAGCTCGCGATGGTCGTGAACGAGCTCCTCGAGCGGGTCGATCACGTCTCCATAGATATGGATCGGTGCCACCCGGTCAAGCTCGCTGCACGCGACCGGTCGCTTTTGCCGGAGAGCGCAGAACGTGCGCTACCGATGCCGGCGTCAGCCCGGCCGCTGCGGCATGGGCTGCGTGCGGTACGCCTGCGCGACGATCTGACGGAGGGTCGCGAGCTTCTGTGCGCGGGCCGGCTCGTCCGCCGGGCCTTGGCGCGCGACGTCCGCGAACTCCCCGAGCGCCCGCCACTCGGGCGTGCTCGGGATGCCGAACGCCGTCCGGAAGGCCTCGCCCATCTCGATCGCGCTCGCGAACCGATGTGCGGGGTCCTTCGCGAGAGCGCGCGCGAAGGCTTGCTCGACGGCGGGGCTCGCCTGCGGGACGAACGTACGGATCGGGGGCGGCGGCGTCTCGACCTGATCCATGCGCAGCGCGAACTCGCTCTTCTCGGTCGGCAAGAACGGCGGGCGTCCCGCGATGGCCTCGTAGAGGACGATCCCCGCCGAGTAGAGGTCGCTCCGCCCGTCGAGCGGACGACCGAGCACCTGCTCGGGCGACATGTACGCGCCGGTTCCGGGCGCCAGCTCCTGCGGCGAGGGCGGGCGGGCACCGTGCGTCGGGTTCACGAGGTGCGCGATCCCGTAGTCCGTCAGTTTCACGATGCCGTCCCGACGGATCAGGATGTTCGACGGCTTCACGTCGCGGTGGACGATGCCGAGAGCGTGCCCCGCCGCAAGCGCGCCGAGCACCTGCTGGATGTAGTACCAAGCGCGATCGAAGCGCAGGCCCGGCAGCGCTCCCGGACCGGCGAGGCGCGCGCGAGCCACGTTGCGCGCGATGACCGCCTCGAGCGTGTCGCCGTCGACCAGCTCCATGGCGAGGATGGGCGGCGCCAGGGTGCCGGTCGACACCGGGGCGGGCGCGGCGACGGACGGGATCGGCATCGTCGACTGCGGAGCGTTCGGGCTCCAGGTGAACAGCTCGTGGAAGCGGACGACGTTCGGGTGGGCGAGGCGCCGGAGCGACTCCGCCTCGTTCAGGAAGAACGCGCGGAGCTCGGGCTGCACCATCGCCCGCGGCGTGAGCTGCTTGAGGGCGAGCGGCACCGGTTTCTCGTGTCCGCGCGGCCCTTTGGGGTCGTAGAAGAGCCAGGCCCGGTAAACCGTGCCCATCGCGCCCGAGCCGAGCTTCGCGTCGACGACGATGCGGCCGTAGCCGCGGTCGATCTGGACTCCGGGCGCGAGCTGGCCGCGCACCTGCGAGCGCGAAGGCTGGAGGCTCCGGCACGCGGGACACACGGCGGTGCCCTCCGCAAGGATGTGCTTGCACTGGATGCAGGTGACCAACGGCGCTGCCTTCCGTGTACCCCACCTGGCTCAGGAGGGCGAATCGCTCGACGCGCGAGGTGGTGTCGGGCAGGGAAGCCGCCCGTTCGGGCGGTGATCGACTAGACTCCGCTGGCTCATGGCGAAGATCGAACGCACGGTGACGGAGGAGCTCTCGGGCGAACGGCTCGACAAGGCGGTCGTGGCGCTCGTCGCTGGAGCCTCGCGCGCGCGTGTGAAGAAGGCGATCGAAGAGGGCGCCGTGCGCGTCAACGGTCGCGTCCTCCCCAAAGGAGGCGTCGTCCAGGCCGGCGACGTCATCTCGCTCGACGAGGCGCTCGTCCAGACGGCCGACGGATGCGTCCCCGAGCCGGACGCGCCGCTCACCGTCCGATGGGAGTCGGACGCGGTGATCGTCGTGGAGAAGCCTGCCGGTCAGGCGACGGCTCCGCTTCGAGCCGACGAGACCGGGACGCTCGCGAACGCGCTGCTCGGCCACTATCCGGAGCTCGCCGGGATCGGGTACTCGCCCCGGGAGCCCGGGATCGTGCACCGGCTCGACACCGAGACCTCGGGGCTGGTCGTGGTCGCACGCACCGCGAAGGCGTTCGAGACGTTGCGCGAGGCGCTGCAATCCGAGCGCATCGCGAAGGAGTACCTGCTCGTCTGCAGGTCGGAGGGGCTGCCGGACGAAGGGACGATCGAGCATCCGATCGCGAACCATCCGAAGGACAAGCGTCGCGTCTATCCGTGCATCCACCCGCGCGACGTCATGCGGTACTCGCCGCGTCCGGCGGTGACCAAGTTCACGGTCGTGCGTCGCGTCGGAGATCTCGCGCTCGTCCGGGCGACCGCGGCTCGCGCCGTGCGCCACCAGATTCGCGCACACTTCGCGTCGATCGATCATCCGCTCGTCGGGGATTCGCTCTACGGCGAGGCATCGCCGGCGATCGGTCGTCATGCGCTCCACGCCTGCCATGTCGTTTTCGATGGCGAAGGGATCGCGTTCGACGTCTCGTCCGACCTGCCGGTCGACATGGCGCGGTTGCTCGAGTGAGGGCGGACGGTCGTCGCGCGCGCCACGGCTCGCGAGCCGATCGCGCGCCCGCGGCGGTGCTCACCTCGGAAGCGTGACGACGACGAGGGTCATGTTGAAGAACGCGTCGACGTCGCGCGCCCCCTTCGCGATCTCGCCGTAGGCGCAGACGCCTCCGATCGGCGCGCCGACCCGTCCGCGGACGAGCGCGTGCTCCCGCGCGAAATCCGTTCCGAGCCCGATCTTCCGGCCGCTGCAAGCGATGACGAGCGCGCCGCCGACGGGACCGCCGGTGCGGAGGGACGCCTCGGCGGCCGCGTTCGATGCAGCGCGGAGGAGGTCGTTGGGGCCCGCGTGAATGACGGAGACGCGACTTCCTTCGCCGATCGAGCTCGACAGCGTGATGGAGCCGTCGCGCTCGATGCGCCACGGCGCGCGTGCGACGAGCCCGCCGGCGTCCTCGTTGCGAGACGCGTCGAGGATTCCGAGCTCGTAATAGGTCGCGAGGTAGACCGTGAGGTCTTTTCTCGAGTCGGGGAGGGTGGCACCGGCGCGCCGGGCGTCTTCCATCCAGACGTCGAGCGCCGGCCGGCCGTCCAGCTCGAAGAGGACGCGGCCGTCCGCTCGGGTGACCGTGCGTGTCGGTCCGACCGGGCGCCACCCGTGGCGTGCGGCGATGCCGACGGGCTTGCGGGTGAAGAGCCCCGCGAGGAGCACGTGATCGTCGCGGAGCTCTCCACGGGAGAACACCTTCGCGCGATCGAACGTCAGCTCGTCGCCCGTGAGGCCGCCCGCGAGCTGCGTGTGCGCGCCCACGCCCTTGCGTACGGCCGCCGTCAGGGAATCGCCGTCGACGACGACGCCGGGAGCGAACACGAGACACGTGTGGTGTCCGAAGCCTCTGCCTGCCGCCTCTTCGGCGACCTTCGCGATGCGCTGGGCCGCCGGGACGACGTCGACGAGCGTCGGCGACCCGAGAGGTACGGCCTCGAACGCGACCTCGAGGTCGTCACCACCGAGCAGGACGACGGAGACGCCGAGCGTGGCGATCTCCTCCGGGCCGATGAGCCCGGCGCCGGACGAGCCCCCGATGATCGGGATGTCGCCGACGACGTCGCGCACGACGCTCGGCACGTCGCCCGCGTCGGCGTAGTCGAGCGACGCGAACACGAGGGCGAGCTTCGGCGCTCTTCCGGAGAAGGCTCTCCGCGCGCTCGTGGCTGCTTGGAATGCAGCATCCTTCGCCGTGGTCGAAGTACCAAGTCCACTGCCAAAGATGAGCATTCCCCACGTCCCCCGAGCTAAGCTGCCAATATAGTCACCGGCTGCGGCATGTCGCGGCCGGAAGGATCGAGCCTCGAAGATTTCCACGGCCACGCCCGAGCGGTCTTAAGCAGAGCCGTTCGCATTCCATCGTGCGGGTCGAGGTCGCGCTCCGTCGAACGCGCCCTCGCGCCTGCGTTCTCGAATTCGAATGGCTCAGCCGATTGCTTGACACGCGCGGACGTTCTTGGCACTCGGAGGCCTCGCTCTGCGGGGGCAATGGCCCGCAGGCGACCCCGAGAGAGCTTCCGTGTCCTCCTCGTACGATGCCGCGCCCGCCTCGATGCTCTCGCGTCTCCGCGTGGCGGAGTTGAAGAAGCGCGGCGGGATCGTCGCGATGGTCGCGGCGGCGGGGGTCGCCGCCTCCATGGTCGAGGGCGCGACCGCGCACGACGTCGGCGAGCTCGCGGAGCTCCTCTCGAAGGCGAGCGGGAGCGTCGTTCGGCCGCAGGACGTCCGCTGGGAGCCCTCTCGAGGCGTGGTCGGCGATCTGCTCCGAGGTCGCTTCGTCCTCTTCCTCGGCAGCGAGACCGCGGACGGACCGCGCGACGTGTATCGCGCGAGCGTGCGGCTCACGCCGGAAGGCCGCGTCCTCGGCGTCACGGGCGTCTACAACCTGACGGCCACGCCGCTCGGCGACGACCACGCCCTCGTCGTGAACGGAGCGCGCGCCGCGTACGCGACGTGGTCGTACGGCAAGGAGCAGGGCGTCACGGCGCTCGACCTGTCGGGCGAGGGGGCGCAGAACACCGCGACGAAGCTCGCCGACAAGGTGATGGCGTGGATCACGAACGTGCAGCAGACGGGCACGGGCGTGGGCATCGGTCGTCTCGACGTCACGTTCGAGCAGCCGGCGGAGCGCGTCGGCCTCGCGCTCGCCTCGACGCCGGACGGAGAGACGCTCGCCATCGATCTCGCGGACGACGATCGCTCGCCGGGGCCGCAGCGCCGCGGGATGCTCGACCTGAGAAAGGGCGAGCTCATCGTGGACGATCCGCGCGTGAGCGCGACGATGCGCGTCGACGCGGGCAAGCACCTCCCGAAGAAGCTCGTCCACTGGGCGGTCGACACCGTGCGCGCCGTGCCGTGGATCGGACCCGCTCCCATCGCCTGGCTCGAGGAGAAGGCGTTCGCGGTCCGCGACGCCGTGAGGATCGCCGCGTTCAGGGCGACGAACAAGGACGAGGCGCTCGCGACGACGGAAGAAGACCCGAGCGCGCCGGCCGCCGTCCTCGACACGTCGGAGGCTTCGCTCGACCTCGGGCACTGGCCCCCGCCGCCGATCCGCTCGATGTGGAAGAACCCCGAGCCCGGCGAGGGCGAGTGGAAGCCGCCGAAGCAGCCCTGGGTGAAGCGGTTCCCCGAGCTCCCCAACGGCGAAACCCCGCCCCCTCCGTTCTACGAGACGTTCGTCCGGCCCGACGAGGAGCGCCCGTACGCGAAGGTGCTCCTCGTCGCGATGGACATGCGTCAGCTCGAGCTCGGCATGGAGGCCGGCAGCGAGGACCCGAAGCCGCTGACGGGGCCGCCGGGCACCGGTCGAATCCCGCGCGATCCGAAGGTCTATCGCCGCGTCGCCGCCGCGTTCAACGGTGGCTTCAAGACGGAGCACGGCAGCTACGGCATGATGCTGAACAAGCGCGTGCTCCTGCCGCCTCAGCCCGGCGCCGCCACCGTCATCCTGACGAAGGACGGCCGCGTCGGCCTCGGCTCGTGGGGCCAGAACAAGGACATCGGCGGCATCGTCGGCGTGCCGTCGGACGACATCCTGAGCTTCCGCCAGAACCTCGACCCGCTCGTCGATCAGGACAAGGTCAACCCGCTCGGCCGCGGGCAGTGGGGCTTCGTGCTGCCGGGCACGAGCATGCAGACGGAGCGCTCGGGCATCTGCGTCACCAACGCCGGGCACCTCGTCTATGCGTGGGGCGACGACACGAGCGCGACGAGCCTGGGCAAGGCGATGAAGATGGCCGGGTGCATCTACGGCATGCACCTCGACATGAACCCGCACCACACCGGGTTCCTCTACACGAACATCACCGAGTTCAAGGGGAGGCAGTACAAGAGCGAGCTCCTCACGAGGGAGATGGAGATCGACACCGACCGCTATCTCCTCTACGCGCCGAAGGACTTCTTCTACGTCATGCTCACCGATCCGCGTCCGCCGGCCCCCGAGGACGTGGAGTGGGAGCCCGATCCCGGCACGCAGCCGGCGCCGTCGTGGATGGCCGGTCTGTGGAAGGGCCGCCTCGGCGACGTGGAGCTCCTCGACGTCGAGCCGGCGCGGGCGTCGTTCCGAGCGCGAAGCGGCACGAAGGAGCTCGACAAGGACACGGCGGCTCGCGGTCGTGATCGACAGGGCGATCGCCGCCGCGGCGACGACGACACGGCGGCGAAGGCGGCTCCGCGCGGCTCGGAGCTCCACGGGGACGACGCGCACCGCGTGCTGTTCGCGCTGACGCTCGGTATCTCCGATCCTCGGCGCCCGCGAGGCCTCGTGGTCGACGGGAAGGTGACGATCCCGATCTCGAGCGATCCGTCGATGGGCGTCATCCTCGTCTCGGAGGACGGCGCGATCGCGATCGCCTCCGTGAAATCGGGCGTGACGGTCCCCGAAAAGGGAGACGCCGTCGAGCTGCCGCTCCTCGTCGACGAGGGCGAGGCGGTCACGCCGCTGCCCGTCGCCGAGGAGGGGCGGGCGCCCGTCGCGCTCGGCATCACCCCGAACGGGCGCGTGCTCGTCGCGCGAGGCCGCGCCGTCGGCGACGTGGCCGACGCCCTCGTGAAGGCAGGCTGCACACGCGCCGTGCTCGTCGATCGCGGCACCGGCGATCACGGCGTCCTCCATCGCGCGGGGACGGACACTCCGCCGCGATCGCGGTACGAGGAGACGACCCTCTACGCGATGGCGAAGCCGCTCTTGCCGCGAGGGTTCCGCTTCGAGGCGACGAACCCGGTGCCGCTGCCCGAGCCCAAGAAAAAGAAGTAGGCGTCAGTCGTTCGAGGGCTTCGTCGCGGGAGCCGCGCCTTCGCTCGCCGGCTCGGCAGCGTCCCGCTCGTCGTCTCCGCCCGGCGCCGGCAGCGGCGGCAGCGCGTCGGGCGGCGGCGTGTTCGCGGCGGGATGGTCGCCGCTCTGGACGTCGCTCGTCCCTTCGTCCGCGTCGACGTTCGGCGCGTTGTAGCGCGGGGGCTCGCCCGGCTTCGAGTAGTCGATCCAGAACGCCGACTTGTCGCGCACGTCCATGTGCACGAACGTGCTGTTCGGGTAGTAGCCGCAGCCGACGTTCTTGAGGGTGCGGCAGAAGTCGCGCACGGCCTCGTTCGGCACGCCGACGATCCGGAAGTCGATGGCCTTGCCGTGGTTGTGGTTCGAGTGCGCCGTGTACTGCGCGGGCGTGAAGGGACGGAAGCCGCTGATGACCTCGATCTTGCGGCTCCCGAAGTGGTTCGAGACCACGCCGAGGAGGGCCACGAGGCGCGGATCGATGGGGTGCGTCGCTCCCGAGGGCGCGCGAAGCAGCTTCTCGAGCGCCTTCAGCGTCGCCGGCGAGATCTTGCCGTTGCGGTCCTTGATCCTGAGGTCGAGCTCCTCCGACGACGCGACGCGCTTGATGTGGATGACCCCCGGGGTCTTCGGCTTGGCCGCGTACGTGATCGGACGGGATTTCTCGGGTTTGTCCTTCGAGACCTTGCCCTTCGTCGCGTCCTTCTTGTCGCTCTTGTCGCCCTTCTTCTCCGCCTTCGGGATCGTGAGGACCTCGCCGATCTGCAGCTTCCGAGGATCCTTGATGTGGTTCGCCTCGATGATGGCCTTCACCGGCACGCGATAGCGGGCCGCGATCGCCTCGAGCGTGTGCCCTCTGCTCACCACGTGCTGGACGTCGGCGCTCGCCGTCGAAGCCGACATTCCGATGGCGCCTACGAGAGCCAGCGCGGGAAGGACTGAGCGGGACCGCAGCATGAGCGGGCTCCTTACTCGATTCGCGTCCCGAGACAAGGGCCGTCGGCCCGCCGGCGCCGGGGATCGGCGCGAAAAGCGGGCGGAGCGCACAGGCCGCCACCGGTAGGGCGGAAAACTGCGCTCGGCGTGCAGCGGCGGCCGGCGATCCGGGATGCCGCCGCTCACGGATCCCGGCGCGGGCTCGCCGCCGAACGAATGGTGGCGCTTGCCGAGCCATCGCACCTCGTGGGCGGCTCACACCCGAAAATGAGCGCGACCGAACACCGACTTTTTGACGGCCGCCATCGCGGGCTGTCAGACTTTGTGCCGAACAATGCTCGGCGAAGGCAAGAACCTGGTCGGCGTCGATATCGGGGCCAGCGCGATCAAGGTCGTGCAGCTCAAAGAGTCGCGAAAGAGGCTCCAAGTCGTGCGCTACGGGTTCGCGCCGCTGCCCCCGCAGGCGATCATCGACGGGCACATCATGAACTCCGGCGTCGTGGTGGAGTCCCTCATGCGGATCTTCCACGACCAGAAGATCAGCCAGAAAGAGGTCGCCATCGGCGTCTACGGGCAGTCCGTCATCGTCCGCAAGATCACGGTGCCGATGATGACGAACGAGGAGCTCGAGGAGCAGATCGGCTGGGAGGCCGAGCAGCACATCCCGTTCGACATCAAGGTGATGTCGATCGACTACGAGGTCCTGCGCCGCCGGCCCGAGGCCGCGCAGATGGATCTGCTCCTCGTGGCGGCGAAGAAGGACGAGATCAACGACTACGCGGCGATCGTCCGCGAGGCGAAGCTCAAGCCCGTCGTCGTCGACATCAACGCGTTCACCATCCAGAACATCTTCGAGTACCAGCACGGCCTGCCCGAGGACGGCACGATCGCGCTCCTCAACGTCGGCGCCGCGGTCTCCTCGCTGAACATCGTCTCGCGCGGCGTCTCGGCGTTCACCCGCGAGATCACGAACGCCGGCAACTCGATCACCGAGGAGATCCAGAAGCAGTGCAACGTCCCGTTCGAGCAGGCGGAGGCGTACAAGTGCGGAGGCGGACCGACGGACATCGTCCCGCAGGAGGTCCACCAGATCATCCAGTCGGCATGTGACGGCCTCGCCGGCGAGATCCAGCGCAGCCTCGACTTCTACCTCGCGACGAGCGGCGAGAGCGAGATCAGCCGAATCTACGTCTCGGGCGGCAGCGCGTACCTCGCCCCGCTCTGTCAGGCGATCGAGAAGCGTGCCCACGTCCCGGTGCAGGTGTTCGACCCGATGGCGAACCTCGCCGTCGATACCAAGTACGTGAACGAGCAAGAGATGCGCATGCGAGCCGCCCAGCTCGTCGTCGCCCTGGGCCTGAGCCTCCGCTGCGACAAGGAGCGGCGGTCATGATCCGTATCAACCTACTGCCGCAGAAGAAGCAGACCCGCCGCCGAGGCGGTGACGTGTCTGCGTCGATCGGTGACGGCGGAGGCGAGAGCCAGATCTGGCTCGCCTTCGTGCTCGGGGCCGTGCTCCTCGAGGTCATCGTCCTGCTCTTCGTCTACAAGACGAAGCAGGACCAGCTCACGCAGGTCCAGAAGCAGAACACGGAGCTGCAGGGCAACATCGACAACATCAAGCGCGAGATCGCGCAGCACGCGAAGATCAAGGCGCAGCTCAAGGAGCTGCGCGATCGCGAGGAGGCGATCCAAAAGCTCCAGGCCGCGCGCACCGGCCCCACGGCGACGATGCTGGAGCTCTCGCGGATCATGACGCCCGGTCGCGGGCCCACGGTCGACAGGGACAAGCTCGAGCAGCTCAAGCGCGACAACCCGAGCGCGGTGCCGAATGCGAGCTGGGATCCGCGCCGCCTCTGGCTCACCGCGTTCAAGGAGCAGGACCGCACCGTGAGGCTGACGGGCTTCGCGCGCGACGGAGAGGACGTGTCCGAGTTCTTGCGGCGACTTTCGCTGAGCGATTACTTCTACGAGGTGAAGCTCTTGCCTGCGACCAAGGCGAGGGACGCCACGACCAACCTCGAGCTCGTGAAGTTCGAGATGAGCGCAAAGGTGAGGTACTAGGCCATGGCGTCGTTGAGCCTGAATCGCCTCCCCATCGTCGGAAAGATCGCGGTCGGCGCGGTCTTCTGCGTGCTCATCGGGGTCGCGTACTACGTCCTGCTCCACACCGAGGTCGCGGCTCGGATCGATCGCGAGCGCCAGCGCACCAAGGAGCTCGAGACGGAGCTCGTGGCGGTGACGCACGCGCAGACGAGCTACTTCGCGGACCGCGACGAGCTCGCCATGCGCCAGCAGAAGCAGCGCGAGCTGAACAAGGTCCTGCCGATGGACACCGAGGCGGCGACCTTCCTCTCCGCCTTGCAGGCGGTCTCGAACATCAGCGGCGTCGACCTCAAGGCGTGGTCGCCGCTCGAAGAGATCCCGCAGACCTTCTACGCGAAGGTGCCGATGAAGGTCCAGCTCACCGGCCGCTTCCACCAGATCGCGAAGTTCATCTACGAGGTCGGCAAGCAGGACCGCATCATCAACATGGAGAACCTCGAGCTCGGCGATCCGAAGATCGAGGGGGAGGACGTGATCCTCAAGGCGAGCTGCCTCGCGACGACGTTCCACCTGCTCAAGAAGGCGACGCCCGAGCAGAACCCGGCAGGCACGCCCGAGCAGAGCGCGGGAGGTAAGTGATGAAGCTCGTGTCTCTGTCGATCCTCGCCTCCTCGTTCGGCCTCGCGGTGGCGGCCTGCTCGCCGGACACGGTCGTGTCGCAGGCGACGCAGGGCCCCGGGATGACGTCGAACGTTCCGATGGCGGCGCCCGACGCCGGAGCGCCTGCCACGCCCGCCCCGGCCGCGCCGCGACGGGTGGAGTTCGCCGAGAACGACTTCACCGAGTCCGATCGCAATCGTGACCCGTTCCGCGCCTACGCGGCGGTGATCAACGCCGAGATCAAGAAGCCGACCCAGGCGCAGCGCGAGGTGATCCTTCCGCAGTACTCGCTCGACGAGCTGAAGCTCGTGGCGATCGTCACGGGCGGCGACTACCCGCGCGCGATGCTCCTCGATCCGACGGGCAAGGGCTGGGTCATCAAGCGCGGCGACTGGGTGGGCCGCCCCGAAATCGTCCACGTCGGCGGCGCGAACGGCTCCGACTACCAAATCAACTGGCGCGTCGAGAAGGTCCGCGACGGCGACGTCGTCTTCACGCGCGAAGACCCCGCGCAGCCGGGCATCCCTCCGGCCTCCCGCGTGATCGCGCTGCGCCCGGAGCAGGAGCCCGGGCCGCGTGATCGGCTCTGATTTCCGAGACAGGGAGCTCGGGGGGGAGACGGGGTTTTCACAGGGAGACAGGGAGACAGGGAGCCCGCAGGAAATGCTTCGCATTTCCTGCGGAAAGGGAGTCTCCCTCGCGACCGACTGCGCTTCGCGCAACTGCGGAGCCTTCCCACTCACCGCCCTTCCAGCAGAGGACGGGAGCCGTTCCGGCCTCGCTCGTCTCACCGCGACGTTCCTCGCGCCTTGAAGCGCACCCAAGGGGGCGTCAGGCGCGGTCGCGCGCATGGCGGGCCGGTCTCGTCAGCCCGTCGGTTCCGGGAGCGGGGAGCGCCTCATTCGGGGAATCGCGGTCGGATCAGCGAGCCATGGTGCCCGTGCCTCGCGGCAGGTGAGGTCTCGCTGAGGACTGAG
>CALFEQ010000121.1 GCA_937949945.1 uncultured Myxococcales bacterium | reverse complement strand
CGATGACGAATCCGTCGAGGTTGCAATAGACGCGGTCCACTCGACGGAAGGCCTCGTAGACGTCCTTCTCGTTCGTCGCGTCACCCTCGAACGCCGTCACCCCCGGAAGCGACAAGAGCGCCTTCGCGCGCTCGGAAGAGGCGTTCCTCGTGAAGATCGTGACCTCGTAGCGCCCGTCCGCGACCAACGCGCGCACGACAGAAGCCCCCTGGGCGCCCGTAGCGCCGATGACCAGTACCTTCATGCGCTTCGTATTACGATCATAATATGAACTTGTCCAGGGCGGTTCCGCACCTTCGTCCGGACCGAGCACCGTCGGAGGCCATGCCGCGAATGCGTCTCGGTGTTTGCGCCTGCCCGCGAGCCTTCGCGTGAGGTGGTAAGGTTGCGCCGTCATGAGCTCGTTTCCCCTCGTCGACATCGATCTCTCGCGAAGGCTCGAGCGAACCGAGGGGCATTCGAACGCTTGCTTCGTCGAATCCCGCGCGCGGCTCCAGCCGGAGATCGGCGCGACGTGGCGTGACTTCCACGGCACCTTCGCCCTCTTCGACGGTGTCGGCTCACCGCTCACGCAGACGTTCGGGCTCGGCACGAGCGGACCTCCCGACGTCGCGCAGCTGGAGGCGATCGAGGCGTTCTTCGAGGAGAGGGGAGCCTCCACGTTCCACGAGGTGAGCCCGCTCGCGGATGCCTCGCTTCTCCCGCTCCTCGCCGATCGAGGGTATCGACCGATCGAGCACGAGCATTCTCTACCAACCGCTCGCCGAGCACTCGCTGCCGACGCCTGCCCCCGACTCCAGCGTCCTCGTCCGTCGTGTCGACGCTCAGAACGCCGAAGAGCCCGAGCAATGGGCGCGCGTCGCTGCCGAAGGCTGGGGCGAAACGCCGGAGCTCGCCGCGTTCGTGCGGGAGATCGGGCGAGTGAGCGCGCGGGCTTCTGGCACGCACTGCTTCCTCGCCGAGCTCGAGGGCCGCGCGATCGGCGCCGCCGCGCTGCACATCCACGAGGGCGTGGCGCTCCTCGCGGGCGCGAGCACGATCCCGGCTGCGCGCCGGCGTGGAGGGCAGCGAGCGCTCCTGGCCGCGAGGCTCCGCTTCGCGCTCGCGCAAGGATGCGACCTGGCGATGATGGGGGCCGCGCCAGGGAGCGCGTCGCAGCGCAACGCGGAGCGCCAGGGCTTCCGCATCGCGTACACGCGCATCAAGTGGGCTCGGCGGTGAGCCCCGATTAGCCGAAGTGTCAGCGGTTTCGGGATGGCCTCCCCCTTGCTCTCGGGGTGGGGCGTGACGGAATGCGATTTCACCGAGAGACCTTCCGCGCGTACTTCAGCACGTCGGTGAGAGGGCCTTGCGCGGTGCCCAGGACCGACTCGCCGGCGAAGTCTGCGACTCGGACGAGGCGTTCCTCCTCTCGATCGCCGAACAACGCGACGCAGGCCGTCCTCGTCTGTCCCGAGCTCAAGGAGACGATCAAGAGCGATCCGGCCGCGCAGCCGCTCCGCGACGCGCTCGCGGAGTCGCTCACGCTGAACGCGCTCACCGGAGAGCTTCTCGTCCTTCGCGATTCGGAGTGGTAGAACTGGGACGGCGTCGAGAAGCTCATCGTCGGACAGACCTTCATGACGGAGGAGGTCGAGAACGACGACGGCTGATCATCACCCACGATGACGGCGAGGTCATCGAGTTCGACCTCGAGGTCGACAACCGCATGACCGAGTCGGGCGCGCCGGTCTTCCAGGTCCCTTTCGACGAGGCCGCGTCCACTCCGACCGACCAGCCCATCGCGCGATCCTGATGCTACCTTTCAACGGTGATCATGCGCGCCCTGACCGTCGTCGGCAGCCTGCTCGCGATCGCCGCCTCTTGCTCGCCGTTCGGCGTCGCGGAGATGCGCGCGGGGACGGAGACCACGAGCGACGCCGGAGCTCCCGAAGCGGCGGTCTCGGCCGACGGCGCTCCGCCCGATCCGTCCTGTCCCGACACCGGGCGTGGGCCCACGATGGTACGGGTCGGGAACGTCTGCATCGACAGCACGCCCGTGACGAACGGTCAGTACAGGGCGTTCCTCGAAGCGCAGGAACGGCCGTTCTCCGGGACGCCATGCGGTCAGAGCGCCCCGACCGACATCCGTGAGCCCTCTCGTTTTACGTGTCGTCACCTCGACAAAGGGCGCCCGGAGATCTTCGACGACCCGATGATGCCCGCGGTGTGCGTGACCATCTGCGACGCGCGCGGGTTCTGCGAGTGGGCAGGAAAGCACCTGTGCGCTGGCCTCGACGGCAAGCCGCAGGAAGACTTCGCGGACATCGGGCACGATCGCGACGAGTGGACGCACGTGTGCACCGAGAACGGGGCACACTCCTACTCTACGGGTGACGTCTGGAAGCCGTCGGGTTGCATCGTCCGGGAAGGCGAGCTCGTGTCTCCCCAGCCGGTCGATCGCGAAGAGCGATGCGAGGGCCCGCCCGGTGTGTTCGACCTCATCGGAAACGTGGTCGTGTGGATCGACGCGTGCGCGAAGGACGAGTGCCGCTGCGCCGGCGAGAGCTCGCTATGGCGCTCGACCGAGTCCGTCGAGTTGGGCAATCGGAACCAGCCCGGTCGCTGTGATGCGATCGACACGACCCCTCCCGCCGATCGCGCGACCGATATCGGCTTTCGCTGCTGCGCGACCCCGAAGTGACGAGCGCGGCCTCGGGCAAGCTCGAGCGTGAGCGCGAGCTCGAGGGCACGCGATGCGAGCAACCATTGCGCGCGTCGCGCTCGATTCGCCTACGCTGATGACGTGATCGCCGGGCCGCTCACCCCGACCGTGCTGCGGGCTCGCCGTGCCCCCGACAGGCTCCTCGTCTGCTTCAGCGACATCGAGATGGGCGCTGGCGGGCCCTTCGACGACTTTCCTCGTTCGGATTTCCTCGCCGACACGATCCGGAGCTACGGCCGTGATCCGTATCGGTGGCTCAGCGTCGACATCGTCTTCAACGGCGACACGTTCGATCTGCTCAAGACGAGCTATCGCGGAGGCTTCCCCCATCACGTCACGCGCGACATCGCGATCGACAAGATGGAGCGGGTCGCGAACACGCACCGCGTCTTCTTCGAGCAGCTCGGCGAGTTCCTCCGCGGCGATCCCGAGCGGCGCCGCGTGTTCTTCGTGGTCGGCAACCACGACATGGAGCTGTTCTTCCCGGAGGTGCAGACGCTCATTCGGGAACGCATCGGCGTCTCGGACAACGTCTACTTCCCCGGCCTCTCGCTGTCGCTCGGACGCGTGCACATCGAGCACGGCTCGCAGCTCGACACGCTCTTCGCCATCGATCCCGACAAGCCGTTCATCGAGCGGCGCGACGGCGACAAAATCCTCAACCTGAGCTGGGCCGCAGTCGCCCTCCTCGACGTCGCCGTCCCGCTCCAGCCGATCCTCTACCACCACGATCGGCTCAAGCCCCGCGAGCTCGTGCTCGAGCTGATCCCCGAGGCGAAGGAGCTGCTCACGAGCGAGTTCTGGCGCTACTGGACGAAGCGTTACTTCCGCGAGGCGTGGGCAGGAGAAGACCCGCTCAAGACCGTGAGCTGGACCATGCTCAAGGAGCTCGTGCGACGCATGGTCTCGTGGCACGCCGAGGTCGAGATGGGCGACGACCTGCAGCGCAGGATGGTCGCGTCCGACGAGTTCGACCTCTACCTCGTCGGGCACCAGCACGAGCCCGGATGGTGGAGCCACGGCAGCCGCAAGGTCCTCCGCACCGGCTGCCTCCGCGACGAGTTCATGCTCAGCGAGCGCGGCGCCGTCCAGACGCCGATCAACAAGACGTGGGCCGAGGTCTTCATGGCGGGCGCCGAGGTCGTTCGCTCGCACCTCGTCGAGGTGCCCGCGCCCGAGCGTCCTCGTGGGACCATGCCCGAGTCGATCTTCGAATGCGTCGCCGAGCTGCGCGCGCGACTCGCCTCCGCGAAGACTCGCGAGAGCGAGAAGGCCGCCCAGGCGGCGCAGGAGCTGCGCGAGCAACGCGGCTGACGCGTGGTGGGTGCGCGCTCATTCGGACTCGGACGAAATCCCGCCCGCCGACGATCGCGACGTGTCCGACCACGAGGCGCCGTTCGGCAGACAAGGCTCGTCCTCCTCGACGACGCAGCTCCCCGGCTTTGCGGGGCGAGCTCGGCGGGCCCCTTCGTCCTCCTCGTGCGCACCGGCGACGCTCTGCGCCGGCTTCCGAGCTCGCGGCGGCTCGCCGTAGATGACGATGGGCGAGAGTGTGATGACGTTCGGCTCCTCTTCTGCCGCTCCGTGCTCGCTCGCCAGAGGGCCACGCACGAGCTCCTTGTCGAGGCGGCTCGAGGCCCACTCGGCCTCTTCCTCTTCGATCCACCTCACGAGGCCACGGTGCTCGACGCGCGGGAACGCCCACGCGACAGCGAGCAGCAGGAGCGTCCCCACGCCGAGCGAAAGCGCCACGAGCTGCGTCGCGCGCCGCGCGGCGGGCGATCGAGGCGAGCGCCACGGCGTGAGCTCCCTGTCGCCGAGCCACAGTGTGCACCTGTCGAACGGATCGTCGAAGACGACACGGAGCTCGTCCGCCGCCTCGCGGTAGGGACCGGCGTCACCGATGCCGTATGCGAGCGGCACGTAGTGACCGTGCGGCCTCTGGCCTGCCAACGCGCGCGACACGAGCCTCCGTCCGAGCCACACCGACTCGACGGGTCCGAGCTCGCAGCGACGATCGAGCGTCGCCTTGACGTCCACGCCGCTGGGCAACCTCCATATCCAGGTCAGCTTGCGCATGCCGCCCTCCAGCGTCGGTGGAGAGTTGCAACGCGCTCGCCATCGGCGCGCGAGCTCGAGCACGAAGGCGTGGCGCGAAGGATCCGCGCGTCATGACGACCCGCCGCGATGGACCGCGCGACGCGAAGAGCCCGCCATCGAATCCTCCACGCGTGAATCCTTCGCCGAAAAGATCACGGCCACGCCGCCGGCGAGGCGACGTGGCCGTCATGGCGCGTGAGGCTCGCGAAGAGCCGCGCGCTTCCCGCGCTCGATGCGACGCTACTTCTTCTCGGTCGCCTTCGCGTCGGCAGCGGGCTTCTTCGCCACCTTCGTGAACTTCAGGGTCATGCGATCGCTCTCGCCGATCGCGAGGTACTTCTCGCGATCCTTGTCACCGTGCTTGAGCGTCGGCGGGAGCGCCCACACGCCGTCGGGGTGGTCCTTCGTGTCCTTCGGGTTCGCGTTGATCTCGGACTTTCCGGCGAGCTTGAAGCCCGCGGCCTCGACCTGCTCGATGACCCACTTCTCGGGCAGGTAGCCGTTCTTCGCGCTCTCGAGAGGATTCGCGTCGGCGGGCGCGCGGTGCTGCACGACCCCGAGCACGCCGTTCGGCTTCAGGCTCGCGTGGATCGTCGCGAGCCACTCGTTGAGCTTGCCCTGGTTCACCATGCCGTGGAGGCCGCGCACGATGAGCGCGAGATCGACCTTGCCCTCGTGATTCACGTTCGGGTTCTTCGGGTCGATCGTGACGACCTCGACCTTGCCGTAGAGCTCGGGCGACTTGTCGAGGAACGCCTTGAAGCGCTCCGCGTAGAACGTGCTCCGCTCCTCGGGCGGCCCGTTCGGATCGCCGTTGGTCACGATGAGCTTGCCCTTCTTGGCGAGCGCAGGCGCGAGCAGCTCGGTGTACCAGCCGTCGCCCGGGCCGTACTCGAGGACGGTCAGCGTCGGCTTGAAGCCGAAGAACTCGAGGGTCTCGACCGGGTGGCGGTACTTGTCGCGATCGGCGTTCCCGGGCTTGCGCGTCTTGCTGGCGACCGCAGCCTGGATGGCAGCCTTACCGGTCGGATACGCCTTGTCGACGAGGGCCTTCGCCTCCGCCACCAGCTCGGGGGTGAAGCGCGCCTTCTCGGCCTCGGCGTCGGCCTTCATCTTCGCGCGATCCCTCTCGAGCGCCTCGCGCGCTTCCTGCTTCTTCTTCTCCTCCGGCGAGAGCTCGGGGGCCTTGGCCGTCTCCGCGGGCGACACGGTCGCGGGCGCCGTCGGCGCAGGAGGAGGCGGCGGCGGAGGCACCTCCGGCTCGGGCGCGCCACCGCACGCAGAAAGGACGAAGAGGCTTCCGAGGACCAGGTGCAATGAAGAGGAAGGCTTCATGGGCGCCCTTGTTACTGCCTCCCTCCGGCGCCCGTCCACCAAGGATCGCCCCCGAGGTTCGAATGCGTCGACGACGGCCCTGACGGATGAGGTCGTCGCCGTTGCGCGAAAAATTACGCATTCGATTTCATTCTGATTTCGACAACTTGTGCGTCGTCGACGGGGCGATCGCGGGCTACACGACTACCACGTCATCATACTTGTGCTACCTCATCCTACATAACGATGGCGAGGTCGTCGCTCGGAATGCCCCAGCCCCTCACGCCTCTGTTGTCGCTCTGCGAGGGCGATCTCCTCGGAGGCCGCTATCGCATCGAGTCGCTCGTTCAGGCTCGGCCCACGAAGGTGCACTACGAGGCCACGGATCTGACGAGCGGGACGCGCGTGGCCGCTCACGTGCTCGTCTCCCCGCCCGGCTCGTTCGGCCGGCCGGCCGAGGACTCCGCCCGCGCCTCCTTCATCGCCGGGGCGCACCGTGCGAAGGCGCTCGTGAGCCCGCACGTCGCACGGGTGATCGACGCTGGTGTGACGCTCGAGGGGCATCCGTGGCTCGTGAGCGAGCGCATCGCGAGCACCACCTTGGCCGCGCACCTGCGCGAGCACGGCGCGCTCAGGACCGCGGAGGCGGTGGACGTCGCGCTCGCGGTCTGCGACGCGATCGCAGAGGCACACGCGAACGGCATCGTCCATGGCTTCCTCGGGCCGCACGCCGTGCACGTCGCCTGGTCGGCCTCGGGCCTCGTGGACATCAAGGTCACGGGCGCAGGGACGGCGAGGGCGGAGGCCGCGCTCGCGCTCGGATCGAACCGTGATGTCGAGTGCATCCTGCGCGCCCCGGAGCAGCTCCGCGACGGGACGAGCCTCGATCCTCGCTCGGACGTCTGGGCGATCGGCGTCCTGCTCCACACGATGATCGCGGGCGCTCCGCCGTTCACGGTCGACACGCCCTCGGGCGCGAGCCTCTCGGTCATCCTCGACGATCCGCCGTCGCTCGCCGACGTGCCCGACGAGCTCGCCGAGATCGTGGAGAAGTCACTCGCGCGAGAGCCCGAGCTTCGGCCGCAGACGGTGCTCGATCTCGCCGAGGCGATCGTGCCGTTCGCGTCGGACTCCGACTTCTGGCTCGATCGCATCGCCGCTCGCCGCCCGGCGCTCGTGCCGACGGAGAGCGATCCCACGGTCGTCGTCCAGGACATCAAGTACACGGCCCTCGCGTTCGAGCGGCAGCGAAGCATCGTCGGCCTCGACAACGCGCCGTCGAAGGACGCCGACGTCCTCGCGCCGTCGGTGCGCGATCTGCTCCCCGAGTCCGGGTCGGAGCCCGTGCCGGTGCTTCGCATCTCGACGACGACGCCGCCTCCGGTCACGTTCCAAGCGTCCTCGGGTCGCGATCAGCCGACCCGCATCGTGCGCAGGCCCGACGCGGGGTCCGGATCGTTCCCGCGCCGCCGTACGATCAAGGTCCTCGGCGTCCTCACGGCTGCCGTGAGCGTCGCGATGCTCGTCCTCGTGGGCACGGAGGGCGCGCGTCTCTCGCGCTCGCGCGATGGGTCGGACCGTGCGTCCGCGTCCGCCCCGGCCTCGCCTCCGAGCACGCCCGTCGAGCTGCCGCCGCCCGTGATCGAGCTGCCGGCGCCCTCGCCCGAAGAGAGCGCTCCGGCGCCCGTCGCGTCCGCCGCTCCCTCGCCGCGCGCGACCGCGACCGCTTCGCCGAAGCGCAGCCGCGCGGCGTCGGCCACGAAGTCGAACGCAAACCGGCCGAGCACGCAGCCGGCAGAGGCTGCCGATGACCTCCGCAAGTTCCTCGATGATCGTCGCTGACGCGAAGATGCTCCGCGCAGGACTCTGCGCGTCGATCGTCGCGGGCGCGCTCTTCGCGCCGCTCGCGGCGCACGCCGCCGAGCCCTCGGCCGCAGAGGCGCTCTTCCGCGAAGGGCGCGCGCTGCTCGACGCCAAGCGGTACGACGAGGCGTGCCCGAAGCTCGCCGAGAGCCAGCGGCTCGAACCGGGCGCCGGCACGCTCCTCGCGCTCGCGATGTGTCACGAAGGGCAAGGCAAGCTCGCGACGGCGTCCGCCGAGTACGCGCGCGCGAGCGAGCTCGGCCGGCGCAACGGGCGCAACGACCTCGCGGCCGCCGCGGACAAGCGTGCCCGCGCGCTCGAGGCGTCCGTCCCCCGTCTCATCGTGCACCTCCCAGAAGACGAAGGGCGTACGTATCGCGTCCGTCGCGACGGCGAGCTCGTCCCGGCCGACGAGCTCGGCTCGCCCCTGCCGATGGATCCCGGCGAGCATCGGATCGAGGTCTCGGCCGACGGCAAGGTGTCGCGGTCCTACGTCGTTCGCATCACCGGAGCCGGCACCACCGAGATCGTCGTCGAACGGCTCGAGGACGTACCCGCCTCCACGGCTCCCGTCACGGCGACGCCCGCGACGGCGCCGCGCAAGGCCGTCGTGCGCCCCACCCTCGCATCGCCGGCGCCGGACGCCGACACGAAGTCGAACGCCGGCAGCGCCCAGCGCACGACCGGGCTCCTCCTCGTCGGCGCCGGCGTCGTCGGGCTCGGCGTCGGCGCGTACTTCGGAGGGAAAGCGCTGAGCGAATCGAGCCAGGCGCGACGGATGTGCCCGACGCCCGACTCCTGCCCCGACGGAGAGAAGGCCGCCCTCAACCAGCAGGCGAAGGACTCGTTCAAGGCGAGCGTCATCGGGCTCGCCGCGGGCACGGGCGCCATCACGCTCGGCGCGCTCGTCTACTTCCTCGCGCCGAGCGGCTCCGAAGCACGCACCGGCGCGAAGCCTCCGCACAGGACCGCTCGCGTGATCCCGTCGGCGGGGCCGTCGGGAGTCGGCCTCGATTTCGCCGGCACGTTCTGAGGTCGCTCACGAGAACGCGAGCGCGTGCAGCGCCTCTTCGCTCGCGACGAGCAAGAGCCCGCTGGCGTCGAGGATCGGCGGCGAGACGAGCACGACGTCGCCGCCCGACCAGATCTCGGTCTCGCGCCCGCGGGGGTCGATCGCGCTCACCTTCGGCCCGTCGGCGACGAGGACGTGATCGTCCGACGTGATGCTGATGCCGCCGCTCGGAACGCCGCGGCGCTCCCAGACGCGCTTGCCGTCGAGGCCGAGCGCGAGGATCCCCGTGTCGAGCACGAGCACGCGGAGCCGCTTGCCGAGGACGGGCGGTCCGAGGACCTTCTTCGCGCGACCGGGAATCTTGTGCCGGCCGATGCTGCCGTTGGCGTCGAGCGGGATCATCCACATCACGAGGTCGTCGCCCTGCCGCACGGGGACGAACGCGACCTTGCTGCCGTCGTCGATCGACACGTCGAACGTGTCGAAACGGCCCTCGATGGCGCGCTCGCCGACGTACACCCCGCCGTTCTTCACCATGGCGACGGTGCGCTCGTGCGAGGCGATCCTCACGTCGGGAGACAGGTCGGGCGATCGCGTCTCGTCCTCCACGACCATGCCGCTGACGCGATCGATGCGGACCTCCCTGCCCTCCGACTTGCCCTCGCCTGCTCGTCGCCCGTTCGTGTCGAAGAGCACCCAGCCGTCGGGCCCCGTGACGGCGACGCGATTTCCCGCCGCGAGGACGAACGTGCCCTGTCCGGGCGAGCACGAGAAACGGCACGGCGCGCGCCGAGGCCCGTGGAGCGGCACGGTCCACACCTCGCGGGCTCGCCCGAGCGGAAGCGCCACGTCGAGCCGGCTGCTCTTCTCGTCTCGGACGAAGGCGACCGGAGCGTCTCCCGGGCCCGACGTCGGCTGGAAGGGCTCGGGCTGGTCCTTCAGCGTCGTGATCGTCGCCCTGGGCGCGGCGGGCGGCGAGGTGATCGTCCGCTCTCGGACGTTCGGACGTGGAGCCGGGGCGGATCCGCCGCAGCCGAGCACGAGCGACGCGACGGCGATGCTCAGACATACCCGCTTCGCGCGATCGACGATGAACGCGTCAGTGACCATCTCCAGAGCCCGACGCGCGTCTGCGCGCCGAGGCGGAATGTTACTGCACGCGCATCCGCCTGCACGAACCCGCTAGGATGTCCGCCCATGCCTCGCGGCAGCCCGCTGACGACGGACGAGCTCGCGCCCGTGCTGGCGCCGCTCGAACGCGCGCGGCCGCTCCCGGCGCGCGCGTTCGTGGACCCCGAGGTGTTCGCGTTCGAAGAGGAACGCATCTTCGGACGGGCGTGGATCTGCGTCGGACGCGAAGACGAGGTCGACCTGCCCGGACGGTGGCTGCGCGAGATCGTCGGCGGCGAGCCGATCCTCGTCGTGCGCGGCCCCGACCTGCGCCTGCGCGCCTTCTTCGACGTATGCCGCCACCGCGGAGCGTCCGTCGTCGGCCGCGCGCCGTGCGGGCGAGCCGCGCGCCTCGAGTGTCCGTACCACGGCTGGACCTACGAGCTCGACGGCCGACTCGTGTCGGCGCCGTTCGTGCCCGAAGGCTTCGACCTCGGCGCGAACGGCCTGCGCGAAGCGCGCGTCGACGTGTGGCGAGGGTTCGTCTTCGTCACGCTCGATCCTCGCGCGCCGGCCCTCGAGGCGTGGCTCGGCGAGACGCCGCCGTGGCTCCGAGCGGACGTCCTCGCCCTGCTCCGCCGTGGGCGCCGCGTCGAGTACGAGGTCGCGGCGAACTGGAAGCTCCTGTTCGAGAACTTCCAGGAGTCGCATCACTTCCCGCGCGTGCATCGCGCGCTCGAGCGGCTCACGCCGACGAGCGAGGCGGAGTCGTGGCTCGGCGCCGGGCCGTGGCTCGGCGGCACGATGAAGATCACGGGCGGTGAGACGGTGTCGCTCGACGGCTCGCGCCACGGCCGGCCGCTCCTCGTGCCGCCCGATCTCGCAGGGACCGTGTTCGACGCGATGCTCTTCCCGAGCCTCCTCACGAGCCTTCAGCCGGACTACCTGCTCACGTACCGCGTCGTCCCGCTCGCCGTCGCGCGGACGCGCGTCGTCGCCGACGTCTACTTCCACCCCGCCGCGTTCGTCCCGGGCTTCGACCCGCGCGACGTCTTCGAGCTCTGGGACGGCATCAACGCCGAGGACAAGGCGATCTGCGAAGATCAGCAAGCGAACGCCTCCTCGCGAGCGTTCGAGCCGTGCGCTTACGCCACGGTGGAGGAGGGCATGCACGCGTTCGATCGCATGGTCGCCGCCGCGCATGGGGAGGAGACATGAGCCGGCTCTGCGGAATCTTCGGACGCCCTTGGATCGACCTGTCGAACCTCATCGACACGTCTCGTCTCGCCGAGATCGACGAGGAGATCGTCTGCGCGCTGCCGCTGGTCGAGCCCTCGTACACGGGCGGCAGCCTCAAATGGATGGGCGTGACCGCGCCGTGGGTGAACGAGGATCCCTACGTCGATTACATGCACGTCATCGAGCGCTTCTCCCGCGAGGAGCTGATCAAGTTCGTCTCCTACGGAGAAGAGCCCGAGGGCTTCGACCCCGACGAGCCGGGTTGGACCTTCGGCGACGAGACCGATCACCCGCTCAGCCGCGAGCAGATGCTCTATCTGAAGTACCGCTACGGGGTCTATTTCCCGTGGAAGGTCTGTTACCACCTGCTCGAGAACCATCGCTGGGAGGACAAGCATTCGGGCGAGGGCAAAGACTTCACCGAGGAGGCGCGCCGCTTGTTCCCGCGCACGGTGGAGTTCATCGAGTCGCTCCCGTTCACCGAGATCGGCCGCTGCGTCCTCTTCGGGATCGAGGCCAACGACCATGCGCCCGCGCATCGCGACTCGGAGCCGGGCAAGGCGCTCACGATCGCGCAGTCGATCTCGATCGACCCGCGGAGGAACAAGGGCTTTTACCTGTGCGATCCGACGGGCGAGACCAAGATCGTCGTCGACGCGCCCATCTACTGGTTCAACGACATGGACTACCACGGCGTCGATCCGGCGCCGTTCTTCCGCTACTCGATCCGCGTCGACGGCGTGTTCGAGCGCGACTTCGTCGAGCGCATCCGCGCCTCGCTCCGCTGAGCGCAGCGTCGGCGTGCTCGCCGATCAGGGCGTCGAGAGCTGAGCGACCTTCGACTGGAAGAGCGTCGCGAGCTCGAGGCCCGTGCTCGTCACGAACAGGTAGTCGGCCGGGAAGTTCTCGCGCAGCTTCGCGCGCGAGCCGTCCGGGAACGCGGCGAGCACCGACTCCGACGTGTGCCTCGTGCCCCCGTGCTGGTGGCAGCCGATGCAGTTCGTCTTCGCGTTGCCCGGCCCGTGCTCGAGGTAGGGGTTCGAGCACCACGTGCGCGGCCCGAACGCGCGCGTCGCGGCGTGCGCCGCCTCGAGGCTCGAAAGCTCGGGGCTCGGATGGCTTTCGCCCGGATCCTCTTCGTCGTACGCGACGACGACGCACATCTTGTAGCTCCCGAACGGCCCGGTGAAGTCGGCGGGGCGATCGGCGCCGAAGTCCTGCTTCGGAGTGTCGGACCAGAAGAGCGTGATCCACATCCAGTCGCGGAGCTCCTTCGTCGCGATGTGGAGCGCCGCGAGCCTCATGCGGATGCCGCTCGCCAGACGCATCGTGTAGATGCTCTGCTCGTTCGGCGACGCCCTCCTCGGCGCGGGTCCCCACTGCCCCGCAGCGAGCGTCGCCTCGAGCGCCTCGGCCGAGGTGTCGAACACCTCGAGCGGGAGGGTCTCGGGAACCCATCGAGCCTTCACGACGACCGCGTCGGCCGGAGCCTCCTCGCCGAGGCAAGGAGCGAAGTTCGTCTCGCTCGGCGGCGCGTCCTCCGCCGCGGGCACGCGGCCGATGCAGTCGAGGATGCGACCGTAGTTGCGATAGAGATGCGCGACGAGCGACGGGCTCATGAGCACGCGCTCGGGTCCGCCGAGGGACGCGGTCCCGTCGGCCTCGAGCTCGGCGAGCCGCTGCGCGAGGCGCTGCTCCGACCAACCCGGAAGCGACGGAGCGCGTCCGGCGTGCCACGAGAAGGCCTCTTCGATCGCCTCGTCGCTCGGCGGCGTCCGAGCGGCGCGCTCCTCCTTGGTCTGCGCCCGGAGGAGGCGATCGAACATCGGAAGGATCTCGTCCTTCGAGTACCAGGTCTGGAAGCGCGGCAGCTCGAGCGGCTCGCCGTCGCCGCCGGCGGCGATGGCGACCGGCTCGAGGACCTTGCGCACGACCGCCCACGCCTCGGCGCGACGCGCGGCCTGCGAGGTGCGGAGCTCGGGGAGCCGCTCGCGCATCCCGAGATCCGCGGGGTAGCTCGTGGCACGCCCGACGAGGAGGCGATCGAGCGGCGTCATCCGATCTTCGCTCGTCCCCACCTCCTCGCCGGTGGTCCGCGCGCAGCCCGACGCGAGCGCGAAGAGCGCGGCGACGGCGAGGAGTGTGGCGAACGAGAGGAGCCGGACGCCCGGACGCATCAGTGCTGCTGGGCTCGGCGGACGGCCACGTCGCTCGCGACGAGCGTCTCCTTACCCGACTCGCGCACGAGGAAGTAGAGCCAGCCGTCGGCGCGGAAGTGCGGGTAGAGGGCCCTCTGACCGGCCGCCACCTGCGTGACCTGGATGGTCTCCCCCGTCAGCAGGTCCACGACGAAGATGTTCGCCGTGCCCGTCGGCAGACCGTGCGGGTTGTCGTTCGGGTCCACGTACTGGTGCAGGGCGAGGAAGCGCTCGTCGAACGAGAGCTGCGGCTTGCCGCCGGCGATGCACACCGTCGCGATCTCGGTGGTCGAGACGTCGAGGGTGGGCAGCGCGTTCGCGGGGACGTTGCCGTTCTCGTCCACCGGCGGAGGCGTGAGGGTCGTCTTGAGGGCGCGGATGCGATAGCCGGCCGTGCCCGCGCGCTGACCGAACCGCGTGATGAGCAGCTTGTTCGACGGCGAGAGCTGCTGGTCACCCTCGAACGGGATCTTCACCTGCACCGCACGTCCGGGGACGTAGCGCGTGCCGTCGTTGAACATCGGCGTCAGCGTCGTGGTCGCGTTCTCACCGAACGCGGCCGAGAGGGGCCCGCTGGATCCGCCCGCGTCGTTCGTGTGCGCGCCGGTCGCCATCAGGAAGAGCGACCCGTCGAGCGAGGCTCCGATGCTCTGATAGACGGTGTTGATGATCTGCGAGCAGCCCGGCTCGCGGAACGTGACCGTCCGCTCCGGCGACGCGAGGGCGTCGAGAAGGACGCTCTGCTTGCAGACGCGCAAGCCGCCCGGGCGCGTGCCGGCGTACGAGAAGCCGTCGTTGTTGGGGAAGAAGTGGGGGTCGTAGGGCGCATCCACCTTCACCGGGGCCTCGTCCGCCGGGGCCTCGAGATCGATGATCCTCGACGGCGAGCCGCCGAACGCGGCGAAGCGGCCGTCGGCCGAGGAGCGCGTCCAGTAGCTCGTCCGGAAGCTGAGCTGACGCAGCTCGCGGAGCGTCTGGCGGGTGTTCTTCGCGCCCATCGTCGCCGTGATGTCGGGCAGGGACGAGAAGCACTCGGTCGGGTCCGTGGCCGAGCCGCAACCCGCCATCGGCGTGCTCGCCGAGAGCAAGCGGGCACCCCAGCCCTCGGCCTTCATCTCGTCGATGTGCGCGCGGAGGGCGGGCGTCGTGCTCGGGACGCAATCGGACGCGCCCGGCTCGGAGAGCACCTCGTCGAGCCCCGGCATGCCCTTGAGGGCCCAGTTCTTCACCGTCGTGAAGTCGCTCTCGCTGAACCCGCGCATGCTGCCGACGGGCATCGCGGCGAACGCCAGGAACTCGTCGTACTGCGCCTGCCACTCGTCCTCGCCGAACGCCTCCTGGAAGAGCGACTTGAGCTGCGAGAGCCTGGCGCCCGCGGAGTAGAGGCCGAGCTTGCCCGCCGACCAGCCGCTCGTCGGATCCGAGGGATCGTCGCGGAGGCAGTCGAGGCGCTGGGCGGCCGTCAGCTCGAGCTCCGGCGAGAGGCACGCGTCCTCCACCGCCTTCATCGCCTCGCCCCAGCGGCGGATGTCGTCGCGCGAAGCCGTGTGGCACTGGTTGCAGCGCGCGCTGTTGCCGGCGATGACGTTCACGGCCCTGCGCGCGAGCTCGCGATCCGCAGCCGTGAGGTCGGAGGTCGCCGCCTCCTCGTTCGGGGTCGTGTCGTCCAGGACGCAGCCGATGCCGGCCGAGCCCCCCACCACGAGACAGAGCGAGACGACGAGCGACGGTAGACGCATGAAATGAACTCCTCCGTTGAGAGTGCGCGCCCACGTACCCCAAGGGGGGCGGCTGAGCAAAGGTGAAGTGCCGTCCAGTGAGCGTCTCAACCACCTACGCTCCCTAGGTATTGTTGCTCCCTCCGCACACCCACAGGGCGTGCGCCTTGCTTCGGCGTCGGGCTGCCTAGCGATTTCGCCGTTTTGGCCTCGTTGGCACGCGCCCCCGCCGAGTAACCGACTCGGTTGGGCGATCGCTGAGAGCGGAATTCACCGACGCCGAACTCCACGTTCGGCGCTCCCACACGGGCCCGTCGGCGGCGACGGGGTAGGATGCGCGCCATGCATCGCCGCGCTGCCCCGGTGGCCGTCCTCCTCCTTTCCACGCTCGCCTGCGACCGGCCGCAAGCGCCCACGCCCGACGCCGGGGCGGGCGCGACCACCAGCGGGCAGCGCGACGCGAGCGCACCGCGTGGGCCGGCCGCAGCGATCGCGCATGGCGGCGTCGGCTCCCCGTCGAAGGAGGCCGACGGCTGCCGCGCGGCCGTCGACGCCGCGCTCCGTGCGCTCGAGAGCGGCGCCGATCCGGTCGACGCCGCGGTCGCCGGCGTCGTCGTGCTGGAGGACGATCCGCGCTTCAACGCCGGGACGGGATCGCGCGTGCGCATCGACGGCCACACCGTGCAGATGGACGCCTCGGTGATGCGCTCCGACGGGCGGTTCGGCGCGGTCGCCGGTGTCGAGGGCGTGAAGAACCCCGTCAAAGTCGCCCGCGCCGTCATGGAGACGCCGCACATCCTCCTCGCGGGAGACGGCGCGACCCGCTTTGCGAGGACGCTCGGCATGGAGCCGTACGATCCGGTGACGCCCGCCTCGCGCGAGAAGACCCGCGAGACGCAGAAGAAGCTCCTCGCGAGAGATCCTTCGCTGCCGGCGGCGTGGACCGACTTCGACTGGCGCACGCACTGGAACTTCGAGCGCTCGCTCGCGGACGCCGGGCTCGAGGGGAATGTCGCGCCCGACGGCGGCGCGCTCGGCGACGGCCGCACGACCGGCGACGGCGGCGCGAGCAGCGACACGGTCGGCGTCGCGGTGCGGAGCGCCGACGGCCGCTTCGGCGTCGCGCTCTCCACGGGCGGGACGTCGATCACGCTCCGCGGGCGCGTCGGCGACGTGCCGATCCTCGGCGCGGGTCTCTACGCCGGACCGCACGGCGCGGCGGCCGCGACCGGCACGGGCGAACGCATCGTCGAGGCGGGCCTCGCGCGAGCGGTGCACGAGTGGCTCGCCGGCGGCGCGAGCGCAGAGGCCGCCGCGAAGCGCGCCGTCGACATGCTCCGCGGCAAGGACATCGGCATCATCGTCATCTCGCCGAACGACATGGCCGCAGCGGCGGATCGTGACATGGCGTGGGCCGCGCGCGAGGCCGGCTCGTCGGAGTGGCGCGGCCCCTGAGCCGCTCACGAGGGCAGCGCCGAGAAGCGCTGCGTCTGCTCCACGAGCGGCAGCGCTGCGGCCATGGCCGCCGGGCGCTCGGAGGCACCGTTCGACTTCTGCTCCTCGGCGGGCGGCGCGACGACCGGACCGGCGCGGAAGAGCGGACCGCCGAGCGGGAGAACGGCGCGACCGGCGGCGTTCACGAAGACGATCGCGAAGGCGATGTAGAGCGCGAGCGCCATCAGCACGACGGTCGTGAGCGCGATCGGGAGCGCGAGCGCCTGCGCGTGCGTGATCTCGCGCGCGATGCGCAGGACGTAGAGGAGATCGATGTCGAGGAGGAACACGAACAGGAGCTTCGAGAAGAAGCCGAACGCGTACGTCATCACGAGGAAGACGACGAGGAAGCAGACGTCGACGGCGAGGATGACGGCGCTCGACGGGACGCGCCCCTCGGCCAGCTCCGTGAGCGACCACCAGTTCATGACCCAGTTGAAGGAGAACGTGGTGAGCAACGTCCCGCCGAGCATGTTGCGGTTGGCGAAGCTCATGAGCCCGGCGAGGAGCTGGCAGCCTGCCCCGAAGAGGAGACAGAACAGCGCGGTGGTCCGCAGGGCCTCCGGCGTGAGCGCCTCCTGCACGCCGAAGGCGACCGGAAGGAGCGAGGCGCAGCCGATCGCGAGGCCGAAGAGACCCAGCGAGGTCGGATCCGCGAAGGGAACGGGACGAGCAGCGGCGTCGGCGTTGGACTGCATGGCGGTTCTCCGTCTCCGAGACGGCGCGCCACCCTAGCGCTTTGTTGCTGCGCAGCAAGACAATTCCGCCTTACGCCGAATTACTCTAAGGATTTCGCTATCATGAACATGCTGCAACGCAGCATCCGACGCGCACGCTTCACGACGCCGGGCGAGCGCTCTCGACGAGCACCGGCGCGCTGAGCGCGCGGACGTCGGTGGGACCGACCTGCACGCGGGCGTAGAGGCCGCACGGCTCGCCCGCGACGAGGAAGACGCCGTAGTTGACGACGGCGCCCGCCGCGTCGATGGGCTTGGCCTCGAAGTAACGCTGCGCGACCCAACGTCCGGGGCGAGCGTGCGCGAGGGACTTCCGCCAGACCTCGTCGCTGACGTGCCTCCCGACGATGACCTCGTCACCCTCCGCGCCGTAGTCGCTCTTGATGACCCACTCCTCGCGCTGCACGAGGAGCTGCTCCTCGTGCATCGTCTCGAGGCGCGCGGTCACCGGGATGTGGCGCTGGATGATCTCCTGCGCGCGCGGCGAGAAGCGATGGATGTGCTCCCAGAAGAACGCCATCGTGCGCTTGTTCTGCGGGAGGACCGCCCCGAACGGATTGACGACGGTGACGCGGCCCGACGCCATGCCCGCGACGAGCGCCCGGAACGGCTCCACGAGCGGCTCGGGATCGGGCATCTCCTCTTCGTCGTCCCAGACCGTCGTGCGCTCGCCCCACCAGTCCGTCTTGTAGTGGCGGAGGACGACACCGACGGGGAAGTCGAAGAGCAGCGTGCGTCCGCCGTCGCGCTCGTCGTACGCGAGGTTGTACGGCGAGCCGAGCACGACGTCGTAGCCACGTGACTCGAACCACTTCTTGTAGAGGCGGACGAGGGCGAGGTCCTCGGTGAACTCCGTCGGGTAGACGAGGCCGATCGCCTTGGGCGCGTCCGGCTCGAGCTCGTGCGCCGCGAGCGCCTCGACCATCGCGACGAAGCGGGCCTCGAGGTCTCGGTTCGGATCGACGAGGCCCCGCTCCTTCGCGAGCGGCGTCTCCGACGCGAGCTCGCCGAGCACGACGGCCTCCGCCTCTCCGGTGGGCGTGTCGCAATTGAGCTCGGTGAACGCGAGCCCCTCGTCCGTGACGAACACGTCGGCGCGCGCGATCCCGTGCCAGAGCGGCTGCGACGCCGTCCACATCGCCTTCTGGAACGGCGTCATCATGAAGAAGTCGTCGAGGAGCCGCGGCTCGTCGGAGACGATGAGGCACATCTCGTTGTAGACGGCGGCCACCTCCTCCGCGGCGCGGTAGAGGTCCTTCGCGAGCTTCGCGTCGACGACGACGGGCTCGGCGCGGAACCGCGGGGCGCCGTCGAGCCACGGATCGGTCAGCACGCCGCTCGCGACGATGCGCCTCGCGAAGGCGTCGTAGGTCTCGCGCTCCTTCTCGCGGACCACACCGCTCGCCGCTTCGCCGCTGCCTGCTTCGGGTGCTGCGGCCGGACCGACGGCCTCGACGTCGCTCATGGCGTTCAGGCGAGACGGGAGATCGAGAGCGCGGTCGCGAGGTAGGTGACCGCTTCGAGCGCGCCGATGCCCTCGCTCCGATTCACGGCGATGCCCTCGTCGAGCGGACCGCCACGAAGCCGCAGAGGCGCGCGGAGGAGCAGCATCTGGACGAAGACCTGACGCACCGGATAGAGCGCGACCACGCACGCGAGAACTCCGGCGTAGCCGACGAGCGACTCCTTCCACGTCGTGAACTCGCCCTCCGTGGCGCGGGCGACGATGATCGCGATGGCGATGGCGGCGCCGGCGTAGCTGAGCGCCGCCGCGAGGTTCTCGCCGGCGATCTGCTCGGCGTCGTCGTAGGTCGTGAGCGCGCGGAAGAGCGAGACGAAGACGTGGAGCGAAAGCTGTCCGAGCACGAAGAAGAAGACGGAGATCCCGAGCGTGTGCAGGTCGTCCCCCGCCATCGCGTGCGACGTGATGATGCCGGTCGCCACGTAGTGCGCGCCCGCCGCGAGCCCCGCGGCGACGTTCCCGCGCTCGATCTCCTTCGGCAGCCGCGACGCGAGGAGCAGCCGCACGCCGATATGGCCGGTGACCGCGATGAGGAGGACGCCGACCACGCCGAACGCCGCCACCCACGTCGCGTCGTGCGCGATGTCTTCTCCTCGAACCGACGATTTGACCGCGTTGGCGGCGACGAGAAAGATCGCGGTGACCTGCCCGACGCCGAGCAGGCGCTGCGCCGAGTTGCCCTTCGTGAGCTCCGTCGCGAGGCTCCTCCTCGAGAGAATGAAGAGGACGAGCATCACGAGGGTCGTCACGACGCCGAAGCAGATCACGTAGAGTGGCTTGACGTCGACGTCTTCCATCCCCGTCGGAAAGGTATCGGCCGGCACCGGGCTGTCAACGCGCCGTCGCGGTCGCGCTCCGGCCGGGCGCCTTGTCAGCCCGCGACGGCTTCGGTACCCAGGAGGCGTGCCGCTGCGTGGAGTCTTCCCCGGCGCCCCCCTGCCGTACGTCCCGCTCGATCGCTACATCGACACGAGCGCGTTCGACGAGATCCACGAAGAGGTCTGCCTCGCGCTCACGCAGATCCCCGTCGACTACACGGGTGGGAGCCACCGCTCGATGGGCATCATGCCCGAGTCGCGGCTCGACGAGGCGGTCTTCGACTACGGCGAGGTGATCCGGAGCCTCTCCCCCGAGGCCTTCGAGACGTTCCGCTCGCTCGCCGACGATCCGGACGCGATCGATCCGGCACGTCGCCAGGAGCTCGAGTTCGGAGAGGAACGCGAGATCCCGCTGTCGCGACGTCAGATGCTCTGGCTGAAGTTCCGCCACAAGGTCTACTTCCCCTGGAAGGCCTACGTGGAGCTCATCCCGAACCGCTGGTGGAGCGACAAAGCCAACCCCGAGGGGAAGGACTTCACGCGCATCGCGAAGACCTTCTTTCCGAAGACCATCGCGTACGTCAAAAGCCTCCCCTTCCTCCACATCGGACGGTGCAACGTGATGGGCCTCGAGGCGAACGACTGGGGAACCGTGCACCGCGACGGCGACCCCGACGAGCAAGAGGAGCCGGATCACTTCATCACGATCTGTCCCGCCGGCGACAAGCGCCTGTTCCTATGGGACGAGGAGACCAAGCAGAAGACGCCGGTGCTCGGTCGCGCCTATTGGTTCAACGACCACGACTACCACGGGGTCGACGCGGATCCCTTCTTCCGGTACTCCATTCGTATCGACGGAGTGTTCCGCCCCGACTTCCTCGAGATGCTTCGAGCCGAGAGCCAGCGCGGTTTCGGCAATGACGTGTCCGGCGCACGTGCCGAGGGCGACGGAGCAGCATCGTGACCTCGCCCCCCGGGACCTTCACGCGCAAGGAGGTGGTCGACAAGCCGGGCATCATCGGCGCCCGCTGGTGGCAGGAGAGCGTCGCCACCCAATTGCCGCGACGGCAGGCCATACTCGCGCTCGCCACGCTGAGCGGTGTGGCCCTCGCGGGCATCGGCGTGTTCGCCGGGAACAAGGCGGCCCGGAGCTCGACCGGGTCGAGCGACAGCCCCACTTCGGTCACGTTCGAGTCGAAGCGCGCGCTCGACATGCAGAAGGAGTACGGCTGGGACTTCGGGGCAACCGGAGAGAAGCTCGTCTTCGACGGCATCTCGCAGCGGCCGTTCGATCGGAAGGCCCTCGCGCGCATGTCCGACGACCTCGCTCCGTCGCGCGCCGAGCACCTCCCCTACTACTTCGGGACGCTCTTCGAGTCGCCCACGGCGCTGCCGAAGTCCACCCCCGCCGGCGACTCGTCCGCGGCGCTCTTCAAGCCGCTCGAGGAGGCGCTGGTTCCCATCTTCACGGGAATGATGGACATGGCCTTCAAGCAAGGTCGCGGTCTGGCAGCGGTCCTCGGCAAGGACGCACGGAGAAAGGACCTCGCCGTCGTCGTCGACCTGTCCGGACCGGAGGCGGTCGCCTTCGCGGCCGGCGCGTCGAGCGTGCTCGATCCGATCTTCGTCTTCGACAACTGGCCCCATCCGCGCGGCGTCGTGCCGGCGCACCGGACGCTCGCGGCGGCGGCCTACTACCAACCGCTGTTCGCGAACGCTCGCAAGACCCGGCCGAAGGACGCGCGGCCGATGTTCGTGCTCGATCGCAAACGGCTCGCGCCGTACAGCGACGACGCGACCCAGTTCGACAACCGCTATCTCGCGAAGGTGCCGAGCGCGGAGCGCCTCGCCGAGCTCGGCATCGAGAACGTCATCTACGTGAGCCCGAACAGCATCGCGCGGGAGGAGCTCGACGATCTCGTCGACGAGTTCCTCGCGTGGTCGCAGGCGAACGTGAAGCTTCACGTCTTGCCGGCGACGGCGTTCTGGAACGAGAACGCGCCGGTCGGCGCCGTCGATGCGGGCGCGACGGGCGCGGCGAGCACGGAGCGAAGCTACTACGGCGGCTCGCCCGAGGCGGAGTCGACGTTCTGGAAGGACTGGGAGACGCCGCCGTCCTCTCTCGACACCGCCACGCGCCTCGTGCCGTACACGCCGAAGCCTCGCAAGACGGCGTACTCCTCCGGCTCGGCGACGTCGGCCGGGGCCTTGCGCCCGCGGCCGACGAACTTCGGCATGGTGCCCGTCGCCGTCGCCGTCGGCACCGGCGTCGTCCTCGGCGCGAAGATGAGCCGGAGCGGGACCTGGAACCGGACGACGTACACGAGCTCGGGAAGCTGAGATGTACAGCTCCATCTTCTCGATCGAAGTCGCCGGACGCCTCGACCGCGCGCCCAACCTGCTGCCCATCCTCCGGAGCGCGATCACCGAGCAGCCCCACGTCATCGGCCTGCACCACAAGTGGCAGCTCTATCGCCGCGCGAGCGAGGCCTTGCTCGACCACATCGGCATCATCGAGCGAGGATGCTGGGACTACTTCGACGATCACGAGCGCGCCGAGAAGGACTTCAAGATGTGGCTCGGCGGCATGACGACGGAGGAGGGCGCGCGCCCCTTCCCTTCGGGCCGCCCCGATCCGTACCGCGGCGAGCCCCGCTACTTCACGTTCACGATGACGTTCCTGCTCGTCCGCCCCTCGCCGACGGACGACGCGATGAGGCGGCTCTGTGACATCCCTCAGACGCACCTATGGCGTCGCGACGTCTTCGCGCGCCTCCTCTCGGGGATGGGCGTCATCAACTTCGCGAGCGTGAAATCGGACGTGATGTACCTCATCCCGCGCGACGACGACTGGGGGCTGACGGTGGACGACCTCGCCCACCAGAAATTCCACTACCTTCGCGTCCTGCAGTAGGCCTGCGATTGGTTGGAGCTCCAACTAGCGCACTCTACGCCGAGCGCAAAGAGAATCTTCTGCGCCAATTGCGCAGGCGTCTTTCGAGCGCTCGCGCGCACAGCAAACACGAGTCCTCGATCTGAGGTCCACGAGCGTCACTCCCGCGGAGTCCATTCGTGGTTTCGCGCGGCAATGCGTGGGATGGAGCGTTCGATCCACCCTGGTCCGCGGATTGCTCGGTGCGGCGGCCGATGTCTGCTCGTCTCGCTCTCGTCGCGTGCATCGCATGCGCGCTCTCGATGGCCGCCCCGACGTTCGCGGACGCCGCCGATCGACCGATCACGATCGGAGCCGTCGCCGAGCCCCCCGCGGTCGCCGGCATCGACGGCGACACGCTCAGGACCGCGGCAGAGGAGCAAGTCCGCACGCTCGACGGCAGCCACGTCACGCGCCCCGTCACGATCTCGCTCGCGATCGTCGGGGCGACGAAGGCGCCGGCTTCGTGCATCGTCAACGCGACGGTGCTCGATCGGCGGACGGGCGCGATGCTCGGCATCGCCGCCGGCTACGCCTACGCCGACGAGAACGCGGGGGGCGATCCCCGCCTCGCCGTCGCGCGCGCCGCGGTCCGCAACGCGGTCGCCCGCATTCCGGACGTCATCAGCGCGGCGGGGGCGTGGAGGAAGTGACGCCGCACGAGGGCCGGCCGCGTGCCCTCGTCGCGCGTTCCCTCATTTGTGGATGACCGTGAGCTTCCCCTCCGACTCGACGTACGCGGCCTTGACCTGATCCAGCGACTCGACCCCGTGCTGCCGTAGCTGATCCATCAGCTCGTCCTTCGTGATGAGCTCGCGGCGCATGTTCCGGAGGAGGAGCTGACCGTCGCGCACGATCTGCAGGGGCGGAGCCGAGACGAGACGCTCGACGAACCGGAAGCGGAAGCTGAGGACGTTCAACAGGTAGTTCCACCCCATGAGGACGAGGACCATGAAGAGCGCGTCCGTGAGGCTCTGGTAGTCACCGAGGGCGCGCGCCGCCGCGTCCGCCACGAGGACGACGAACAGGAGGTCCATCAGGGCGAGCTCCCCGCCCGTGCGCCGAGGCATGAGACGGATCAGGAAGAGGATCGCGAGGTAGAGAATCGACCCTCGCACGAAGAGCTCGAGGGGCGACGTCGCGGGCGCAAGGATCCGCGTCCACTCCATCGAAGGGCCCATGTCCGGCACGACCTCAGCACGCGTCGCGGCCAACAGGCGGCAGCGTCGCCGTGACGGCGACGCTCATCTGTGCACAGCCGCCTCGACTTCGGCTTCGGCGACCGAGGGTACGTGATGCACGCGCTCGGCGAAGCTTTCGTACTCACCGCCGGGCTCGCGAACGGTGAGCACCGGACACGGCGCGTTGCGGATGACCCCGTCCGCGACGCTGCCGAGCAACGTCCGCAGGCGACCGGACCGGCCGTGGGTCCCCATGACGATGAGGTCGTAGTGACCGTCGCGCGCGATCTCGAGGAGCTTGACCAGGGGCTCTCCCTCCTCGGTGCGGAACGTGACCCGGTCGCCAATCTTCTGCTTCGCGCACTCGACCGCCGCGAGCATGTCTCGCCGCGCCTCCGCCTCGGCCTCGGGAGCGAGCGGAGCGCTCGAGCCGACGGAGAACCTGCTGTGAGGAGCGTGCACGTGGATGACGTCGATGGTCGTCGTGTCGTTCTCCTCGGCCAACGCAACCGCGTGCTGGAGCGCCGAGGTCGACGCGTCCGAGCCATCCAACGGGACGAGCACTCGTCGAGGATTCGCCATACGAGGGCACAAGTGCAATCGGCGTGCGCAGGCTGCACGCGGAGGGTCGATCGCTCGAGGTCGAGTCGGTGCGCTCGACCGTTTGCAGGTCGATGGCTCGTTCGAGGACGACCTCGAGATCGCCCGTCGGGTTGCGGTGCATCATCAGATTCGTCGCGTGCGCGACCTCGTCCTTCAGCTCCGCGCTGATGGTGACCTGTAGCTTGTAGCGTGCCGGCGAGAGCGGCTGCGTCGAGGCTCGTCTTCGATCGTCGCGCATGGGCATGCTCGGCGAGCGTGTCTCGGCGATCGACGCGGCGGACATCGACAGGACCGTCTGACCGTTCGCTCCCGTCGAGCCCGGAAGCGCGAGGATCGATGTCGGTGCGTCCGGTTTGGGAAACCGCGCGTGCCAGTCGCTCGTCCGGGCGGTGAGCAGAGACCGTTCGGCCGCGACCGATTCGACTCACCCGCCGCCCGCCACGTGCTGAGCCGCGAGCCACGCCTGCCCGACGGAGATCCCGCCGTCGTTCGTCGGCACCATCGCCGGGACGTACACCTCGAACCCCGCCTTCTCGAGCCGCTCCTCGAGCCCGTCGGCGAGGAGCTGGTTCTGGAAACACCCGCCGGACAGCACGACGCGCGGGATGTCCGCGCGCTTCGCCAGGGCGACGCCGAAGGCGACGAGCGCTTCGTGGAAGCGGCGAGCGATGCGGGCGCGTTCCACGCCGGCGCGAAGATCGGCGAGCACGGCTTCGACGAGCGCGCGCGTGTCGCCCATGACGACTCCGTCGTCGACGAGCGGGAGCGGGTACGCGCCGTCCGGGTCGACCGTCGCGGCGAGCTGCTCGAGGGCCAGCGCCGCCTGCCCCTCGAACGTGCACCGGTGGAAGAGCCCGAGCAGCGCGGCGAGCGCGTCGAAGAGGCGGCCCACGCTCGAGCACGAGGGGGCCAGGTGGCGATCGAGGACCTGCAGCGACGACGCGAGATCCGCCTCGGACCACGCGGGCTCGCATACCGCGATCTCGTTCGGAGCGACCTCGAAGACGAGACCGAGCGCCGAACGGCGCGGCTCGCGCGCCGCGAGGTCGCCGCCGAGCAGCGGGAACGGCCTCAGCGTGCCGAAGCGCTCCATCTCCTTGCCGCGACAGACGAGCGCCTCGCCTCCCCAGATCGTCCCGTCGACGCCGAGGCCCGTGCCGTCCCACGCGAGGCCGAAGACCGGCTCGTCGACGTCGAGCGCGTGCTCCGCGATGCACGCGGCGACGTGCGCGTGGTGATGCTGCACGCGCAGGAGCGGGACGGACCATTGGTCCGTGAGCTCCTCGGCGACGACGGTGGAGGCGTAGTCGGGGTGGAGGTCGCACGCGACGAGCGACGGCGACGCGTCGAAGAACCGGCAGAGATCGTCGATCGTGGCCTTCAGCAGCTCGCGCGTGCGCAGCGAGTCGAGATCGCCGAGGTGCTGGCTCGGGACGAGCGCGCCGCGATGGCCGAGGGTCACCGTGTTCTTCAGATGCGCGCCCACGGCGAGGACGGTCACGTCCTCCGGTATCGTCGCGACGCTCCTCGGCACGTACCCTCGCGCTCGGCGGAGGACCGACGTCCGGCGCCGGCCGACGCGCACCACGGAGTCGTCGAGCGGCCGCACGATCCGACGATCGTGGGTGAGCAGGCCGTCGACGAGCGGAGCGAGGCGCTCGAGCGCATCCTCGGTGCTCGTGCAGATCGGCTCCTCGGAGACGTTTCCGCTCGTGCAGACGAGCGGCGGGCCGCCCGACTCGAACAGAAGCGCGTGCAGCGGCGTGTACGGGAGCATCGCCCCGACCAGCCGGCTCCCTGGCGCGACGACCTCGCTCAGCGGCGACTCGGGCTTGCGCTCGAGCAGCACGATGGGCGCCTCCGGTGACGAGAGGACTGCGCGCGCTTCGGGCGAGAGGACGGCGCTCTCTGCGAGCTCTTTGAGATCGCGGAACATGACCGCGAAGGGTTTGTGCGGCCGGACCTTGCGCGCGCGCAGGACGGCGACCGCGCGGGAGTCCGTCGCGTCGCACAGGATCTGGAAGCCGCCCACGCCGCGCAGCGCGACGACGCCGCCGCTCCGCAGGAGCTCGATGGCGGCCGCGAGCGCGTCCTCTCCGCCACGCACGACGGTGCCGGTCGGATCGAGGAACGACAGCGTGGGACCGCAGCTCGGACAGGCGATGGGCTGGGCGTGGTAGCGCCGATCCTGGATGTCGTCGTACTCGCGCACGCAGTCGGTGCACATGACGAACGTGCGCATCGACGTGTTGCGACGGTCGTACGGGAGCCCCGTGGTGATCGACCAGCGAGGCCCGCACCGCGCGCAGTTGGTGAAGGGATAGCGCCGCCGGCGCGAGCCGTCGTCGAACACCTCCTCGATGCACTCGGCGCACGCCGCGAGGTCGGGCGGGAGCACGGGCGCGACCGGCGCGTCTTCCTCGCTCTCGAGGATCCGGAAGGACGTCTCCTCGCCCGCGCGGCGATCCTGGAGCAGGCGCTGCTCGAGCGTCACGATCGAGGCCGGCGGCGGCAGCTCGCGATCGAGCGCGCGCGCGAAGGAACGCACCGCGCCCTCGTCACCCTGGATCTCGATGTAGACGCCGTCGCGCCCGTTCTTCACCCAGCCCGTCAGCCCGCGCGCGAGCGCTGCGCGGCGGACGAACGGACGAAAGCCCACGCCCTGGACCGTGCCACGAACGATGACGCCGATGCGCATGGATCAGGGTGGGGTGAGCCTGGGCATCCGCGGATCGATCGGCCAGCGTCGCTCCGGGTCGATTCCCGTCGACCGGCTCGGGCCGACGATGCCGGCGAACTCGGTGGAGCGAGCGCCGGCCTGACGACGGCGCCAGCGCCGCGACGGCCAGTTGCCCTGATGGACGCCGCGCACGTGCGACGGCGCCTCGGGATCGACGTCGGGCACGCCGACGACGATGTTGCCGGACTCGCTCGTTCGCCCGCTGCTCATGGGTCACTCCTCCTTCTCCGCTCCCCGCGCGGCGCCGAACATCGGCGCGTGCCGCTCTTCGATGACGCGACCGTCGCCGACGTACATGTGGACGCCGCACGGAAGGCACGGATCGAAGCTCCGCACCGTGCGCATGATGTCGATGCCCTTGAACTCGTCCTGCCCGTTCTCCTCGAAGATCGGCATGCCCTGCACCGCGTCCTCGTAGGGGCCGGGCGTGCCGTAGACGTCGCGCGGGCTCGCGTTCCACGGCGTCGGCGGGTACGGGTGGTAGTTGGCGATCTTGCCGTTCTCGATCACGAGGTGATGCGAGAGCACGCCGCGCACGGCCTCGTGGAAGCCGCAGCCGATGCCGTAATCGGGCACCTTGAAGTCCTCGAACGTCTTGAGGTCGCTCGCGCGCAGGCGATCCATCGCCTTCTCGACGAAGAAGAGGGCCATCGCGGCGGCGTACGCGATGAAGTAGGCACGCGCGCGGTCGCGCTCGAGCGTGTTCGACCAGCGCGGGATCTTCCACTCGAGCTCCATCTCGCCGAGCGTGTGGCTCTTCGGCAGATGGATGACGACGCTCGATCCGGTCGAGCGCACGTACGGCGTGTTCACGAGGCCCGCGAGCGCGGTCACCCAGAGGCGCGCGAGCGGCCCGCCGCCCGTGTCGAGCGCGAGGTACTGCTTCGTCCGCTTGTCGTACCACCGCGGGCTCATCACCCAGCTGTACGGGCCGCGCTCGAGGTTGCGCTTCTGCGGCTTCGGGAGCGTCCGCTGGTTCCACGGGTGACGCGGGTCGACGTCGTTGCCGAGCGGATCCTTCGGCACGAACGAGGCGCCGTCGACCCAGTCGTCGTAGTACGAGCTCCCCAGCAGGATGCGCATGCCGAGGTTGATCTCCACGAGGTCCGTCGTGACGAGCTCGCCGTCGACGACGATGCCCGGCGTGACGTACATCGCGCGCCCCCACCGCGTCATCGTCTCGTAGCGGTAGTCGACGACGTCGGGATCCTGGAACGCACCCCAGCAGCCGAGCAGGATGCGGCGCTGGCCGACGCGTTCGTAGCCGGGAAGAGCCTCGTAGAAGAAGTCGAAGACGTCGTCGTTGATCACGACCGCCTTCTTCGCGAAGTCGATGAAGCGGACGACGCGCGAGAGGTAGTCCGTGAAGAGCTGCGGGCTCGGCATCGTGCCGGTGCCGCCCGGATAGAGCGTCGACGGATGGACGTGCCTGCCCTCCATCAGGCAGAACATCTCGCGCGTGAGGCGGCTCATCTCGAGCGCCTCGCGGTAGACCGATCCCTCGAACGGGTTGAAGGCCCGCATGATGTCCGCGATCGTCCGGAGGCCGTGGACGTCCGCGTGCGGCGCCGGCGTCTTCTCCGCCTTCGCGAGGAGCGTCGGGTTCGTCTCCTTCACCATGCGCTCGCAGAAGTCGACGAACACCATGCTGTCTTGGAAGATCGAGTGGTCGAACATGTACTCGGCGGCTTCGCCGAGGTTGAAGATCCACTCGGCCATCGGCGGCGTCTTGATGCCGTAGGCCATGTTCTGCGCGTAGATCGAGCAGGTCGCGTGGTTGTCGCCGCAGATCCCGCAGATGCGGCTCGTGATGAAGTGCGCATCGCGCGGATCCTTCCCGCGCATGAACACGCTGTAGCCGCGGAAGATCGACGAGGTGCTCTTGCACTCGACCACCTCGCGGTTGTCGAAGTCGATCTTCGTGTAGATGCCGAGGTTGCCGATGATGCGCGTGATGGGATCCCACGCCATCTCGACGATCCGACGCTGCGGCTGACTCCCGGTGACGGTCATGCTCTCCCCTTCCCGCTCGTGCTCGTCCGCGCGCTCAGCGCCGCGGTGCCCTCTCGCTCCTGCGCGCGGGCTCGTACCCACTCGTCAACGCCGCCCCGCGCCGGTGCCACCTCGGCTCGGTGTTCGCCGTCCGGTTCGTGATCGCCCGCAGCCGCCGAATGAGCCGCCCGTACGGCGCGAGGAGCGACGCCGACACCGTCGCGCCGGGCGGCTGATCCATGAACGGCATGAACTTGTCGGGGAACCCCGGCATCGTGCACGCGATGCAGATCCCGCCGACGTTGGGGCAGCCTCCGATGCCGCGCATCCATCCCCGCTTCGGGACGTTGCAGTTCACGACCGGCCCCCAGCAGCCGATCTTCACCTGGCACTTCGGCGAGTTGTAATCCGGCGCGAAGTCCGCTTGCTCGTAGTAGCCGGCGCGATCGCAACCTTCGTGGACCGTCTTGCCGAAGAGCCACGTCGGACGGAGCTGGGCGTCGAGCGGGATCATCGGGTTCTTGCCCGCCGCCTGTAGGAGCAGCCACACGAGCGTCTCCATGAAGTTGTCGGGCTGGATGGGGCAGCCGGGCACGTTGACGATCGGGATCCCCGCGCGCGAGCGGAAGTCCCAGCCGAGGTAGTCGGCGAGGCCCATGCACCCGGTGGGGTTGCCCGCCATCGCGTGGATGCCGCCGTAGGTCGCGCAGGTCCCCGCGGCGACGACCGCCCATGCGCGCGGCGCGAGCGCGTCGATCCATTCGTTGAGCGTGATCGGCTCGCCCGTCTCCGGATCGTTGCCGAAGGACGTCCAGTAGCCTCCGTCGCGATGGATCTCCTCGTTGGGGATGGATCCCTCGATGACGAGGATGAACGGCTCGAGCTCTCCGCGCGCGGCGCGACGGTAGGCGGCGAGGAACTCCTCTCCCGTCTCGTACGCGAGCACCTTGTTGTGGAGGTGCACCTTCGGCAGCCCGGGGATGAGCCCGAGCACGACGTCCTCGATGCTCGGCTGGGTGGCGGCCGTCATCGAGACGGTGTCGCCGTCGCAGCTCATGCCTTCCGAGATCCAGAGGATGTGGACCTCGTCGACGCCTCGTCCTTCCATGCGCTCCGACGTCATGGCCCACCTCGTCAACAGATCCGTGGGAGTGGCTCGTGGAAAGGAAGGTCGACGACGCGCTTGCTCCCGAGCGGCGTGTGCGCCACGACGACGCCCGGATGCTCGCGGGTGACGGTCCCGATGCGCGCGGCGCGTCGCCCCTGCGGGTGGGCACGTAGCGCAGCGAGCGCCGTCTCGGCGTGCTCTTCGGGCACGAACGCGATCAGCCGCCCCTCGTTCGCGACGAACCAAGGGTCGAGGCCGAGGATCTCGCAGGCGCCGCGGACGTCGCTCTGGATGGGGACCGCCGCCTCGTCGACGTCGATCCCGACCGATCGCCGCGAGGCGATCTCGACGAGCGTGGCGGCGATGCCGCCGCGCGTGGGGTCGCGCATCGCGTGAACGGCGGGGCATGCCTCGAGGAGCGCATGCACGAGCCCGTGCAGCGGAGCAGTGTCGCTGCGGAGATCGCCGCCGAGCTCGAGCCCCTCGCGGCTCGCGAGCACGGCGATCCCGTGCTCGCCGATCGGCCCCGAGACGAGCACCGCGTCGCCCGGACGCACGCGCGCCGAGCCGAGCTCGATGCCGGGCGGGACGACGCCGATCCCGGACGTGTTGATGAAGATGCCGTCACCGCTGCCGTTGCCGACCACCTTCGTGTCGCCGGTCACGATGGGCACGCCCGCGCGGTTCGCGGCGGCGTGCACGGAAGCGAGGACGCGGCGCAGGTCGGCGAGCGGGAAGCCCTCCTCGAGGATGAACGCGAGCGAGAGCGCGATCGGGCGAGCGCCGCCGACCGCGAGATCGTTGATCGTGCCGTTGACCGCGAGCTCGCCGATGTCGCCGCCCGGGAAGAAGATGGGCGTCACGACGAACGAGTCGGTCGTGAACGCGACACGCCCGCCCTCGAGCTCGACCACGGCCTGATCGTCGAGCTCGGCGAGCGTCGGGTTCGCGAGCGACGGAAGGATGAGGCGCTCGACGAGCTCGGCCCCGAGGCGTCCGCCGCTCCCGTGCCCCAGCACCACGACGTCACGCTCGCGGATCGGCAGAGGGCACGCGGCCCCGATCACCTCCGCCGCGCGGGGATCCGAGCGCAGCTCAGAGGACATCGGCCTCTCCTTGGGAGAGGTGGACCTCGTCCCACAGCAGGTGGAGCAGCACGGTGTGCACCTCCTGCACGCGATGCACCGACCAGGCCGGCACCACGAACACGAAGTCACAGAGCGACGGCATGCTGCCTCCGTCGCGTCCGGCGAAGCCGATCGTCAGCATGCCCTTGTCGCGGGCGCGGCGGAGCGCCCGGTTCACGTTGGCCGACGCGCCGGACGTCGAGATGGCGAGCAGTGCGTCGCTCGGGCGCCCGAAGAGGTCGACCTGCTCCACGAACACGCGCGCGAAGTCGCTGTCGTTGCCGATGGCGGTGAGGAGCGCGCTGCCCTCGGTGAGCGCATGAGCCGGGAGCGCACGCCGCTTCTGGACGATCGGATGCGCGAACTCGACGGCGACGTGCTGAGCGTCGCAGGCCGAGCCGCCGTTGCCGACGACGAAGAGCCTCCCGCCGCGCTCGAAGCAATCCGCGAGCGCTCGAGCGCAGCGCTCGAGCTCGGTCGCATGCGCCTCGAAGAACGCGACGCAGAGCTGCGCGCTCTCCGTCGCCTTGCGCAGGATCGACGCGGTCGTCATGACGGCCTCCTCGAAGGTGGCGGCGGCGCCGCGGCATCGCCCCCGCGACGCCGGCCGTGCGCGTAGTACGCGGCGCAAGCGCCCTCGGCCGAGACCATCGTGGCGCCGAGCGGCGTCCGCGGCGTGCACTCCTTGCCGAACGCGGGGCAGTCGCAGGGCTTCTTCCGTCCCCGGAGGATCTGGCCGCTGATGCACTCGGGCCGCTCCTGGGTCACGACGTCGCCGACGTCGAAGATGCGCTCCGCGTCGTGCTCGCGATACTCCCAGCGGATGCGGAGCCCCGACTTCGGGATCGCGCCGATGCCGCGCCAGTTCCGATCCGTCACCTCGAACGTCTCCTCGACGAGCTCGCGGGCGATCGGGTTGCCTTCGGGCTGCACGCCGCGGACGTACTGGTTCTCCACGACGGCGCGGCCGCGCTCGAGCTGGAGTACGGTCATCAGCACGCCCTCGAGGATGTCGACCGGCTCGAACCCAGTGATGACGATCGGCGTCTTGTACCGGCGGACCAGCGACTCGTAGGCGCGGTAGCCGGTCACCGCGCAGACGTGGCCCGGACCGAGGAACGCCATCACGCGGTTGCCTTCGGCCTGGAGGATCGACGCGATGACGGGCGGCACCAGCACGTGCGACGCCAGCATCGAGAAGTTCGTGAGCTTCTTGCGCTTCGCCTCGCGGAGCGCCATCGCGTTGGCGGGCGCCGTCGTCTCGAAGCCGATGCCGAAGAAGACGACGCGCTTCTTCGGCTCCCTCTCCGCGATCCGCACCGCGTCGAGCGGCGAGTACACGACGCGCACGTCCGCGCCGCGCGCCTTGAGACCGAGGAGATCGTCGCGCGAGCCCGGGACGCGGAGCATGTCGCCGAAGGACGTGAAGACGACGTCCGGGGTCTGGGCGATCGCGTGCGCTCGGTCGATGGTCTCGAGCGCCGTCACGCAGACGGGGCATCCCGGACCGTGCACGAGCTCGATCGACTCGGGCAGCAGACGGTCGAGCCCGTGCCGCACGATGGAGTGCGTCTGTCCCCCGCACACCTCCATGATCACGGCCGGACGCGTCGTGACGGCGCGGATGCGGTCGAGGATGCATCGCGCGACCTCGGGATCGCGGTACTCGTCGACGTACTTCACGTCTCCTCCTCGCCGAGCGCGATCTCGGCTTCCTCTCCGAGCTCTCCGAGACGCCCGAGGAGCTCCCAGGCGCGCTCCGCCTCCTCGCGATCGATCCGCGCGATCGCGAACCCGACGTGCACGAGCACGAAATCGCCCGGCTTCACGTCCGGCAGCGCGTGCAGACAGACCTCGCGCGTGATCCCGCCGAAGCGCACCTCGCCGTACGACACTCCGTCCTTCTCCGACGTCGAGAGGACCTCTCCGGGCACGGCGAGGCACATGGCGCGTTCGGTCACGAAGCGACGGCCGTGCCGACGAGCGGTCACGACGTTCCGCTGCGCCATCGACGTTCGCGGTCCGTGCGCGACACGCAGCGGGGCGTTCTCGCGCCCGTCCGACCAGGCGTGCGCCGTCAACACGTGGACACAGCGCGAGGGACGAGCGCAGCGGCCGCCGCGGCGCGCTTCTTGATGACTCCGCCGATCCGATCACCCGAGGGTCACGTGCACGAGCTGTCGCTCATGGCGGATCTCGTCACTGCGGTGACGAACGAGGTCGGTGACGCACGCGTCCATGTCGTGCGGCTCGCGGTCGGGCGGCGCTCGGGAGCCTCCGCTCATGCGCTCCGCTTCTGCTTCGAGGTCTGCGCGCGTGGCACGCCTCTGGAAGGCGCGGCAATCGAAATCCAGGAGACGCCGGGAGACGAGCTGCGGCTCGAGGAGCTCGAGATCAGCGAGGACGGTTAGATGTGTACGACTTGCGGCTGCGGCACCGGTCATCACGGGGCGACCTTTCATGGTCACGCCCACGGCCACCATCACGACGGCCGCCACGATCACGACCATGCGCATGCGCACGGGCCGCGCGGCGACGGCACGCCGCCGAACGGCCGCCGCCGCACCGTGCTCCTCGAGCGCGATCTCTTGGCGAAGAACGATCGGATCGCCGCCGAGAACCGCCGCGCCCTCGCCGCCGCAGGCGTGAGCATGTTCAACATCATCGGCGGCCCCGGCGCGGGCAAGACGGCGCTCCTCGAGGCGACGATCGGCCGGCTGCGGCGCGAGCTCATGCTCGCCGTCCTCGAAGGGGACCAGGCGACGGATCGCGATGCGCAGCGCATCCAGCGCGCGGGCTGCCGCGTCCTGCAGATCAACACGGACTCGGGATGCCACCTCGACGCGGCGATGATCGCCGAGGGCCTGCGCATCATCGCGCCGCGCCCTTCGAGCGTCGTCTTCGTCGAGAACGTCGGCAACCTCGTGTGCCCTGCCCTCTTCGACATCGGCGAGCGCGCGAAGATCGTCGTCATGTCGGTCACCGAGGGCGAGGACAAGCCGCTCAAGTACGCGCACGTCTGGAGCGCCTCGGAGCTGTTCGTCCTGACGAAGATCGACCTCCTCCCCCACGTCTCCTTCGACGAGGACCGCTGCGTGCGCTGGGCACGCGAAGTGAACCCCGAGATCGAGGTCCTCCGCGTCTCGGCCCTGCGCGGAGACGGAATGGACCAGTGGTGCAACTGGATCCGCCGGCAGCTCGCGACATGACGACTTCGACGACCAAGGCCGATGCGAGCGCCCGCACGCACGGCGAGCAGATCGAGCGCCTGCTGGCGGAGATCCAGGCGTCCGCCGCGCCTGCGGTCTGGGAGCGCGTGGAGGCGCTCGTGACCGCGCTCGTCGGCCTCTACGGCGAAGGTCTCGCCCGGATCCTCGCGCATGCGAGGGACGGCGCCAAGAGCCGCGAGGATCTCGATGCTCGGCTCGCGGGAGACGACCTGCTCTCGAGCCTGCTGCTCGTCCACGATCTGCATCCGCTCCGCCTCGAGGAGCGGGTGGAGCTCGCGCTCTCCAAGCTGCGAAGCGAGATGCCGAGCGCGGCGAGCCTCGAGCTCGTCGAGGTGAACGACGACGTCGTGAGGCTGCGGCGCGTCGAGACGAGCGACGCGCCCATCCCTTCCGTGCACGTCGTCGTGCGCGCGATCGAGCACGAGGCGCCCGAGGTCTCGGCCGTCCAGATCGAGGGACTGCCGTCGCCGCCGCCGTCGGGCCTCGTCCCGGTCGAGCGCCTTCGCCGCGGAGGTGGACGATGACGGCGCTCGGCGTGCTCGATCGCTACGTACGCAGGGCGCACCGCGCGAGCTCCGCGTCGGAGGAGCCGCCCGGCTGCGAGCTGTGCGCGCAGCCGGTCGCCGAGGTGCACCGGCACGTCGTCGATCTGGTCGACCGAAGGCTGCTCTGCGCCTGCAACGCGTGCGCGGTGCTCTTCGCCGATCACGGCGGTCGCCGCTTCCGCACGGTGCCCGAACGGGTGCGCATCGATCCGAGCTGGGCGCTGACGAGCCGCGAGCTCGACGCGCTCCAGATCCCGGTCGGGCTCGCGTTCTTCTTCCGCCCGTCGAAGCTCGGACGCTGGACCGTGGTGTTCCCGAGCCCGGGCGGCGCGACGGAGGCGGAGCTGCCCGACGGCGCGTTCGAGGCCTTCGAGGAGCGCATCGATCCCCGCGGGCGCGCGCTCGTGCGCAGCATCCAGGACGACGTCGAGGCGCTGCTCGTCCGGCGCGGGCGCGACGGCGCGTGCACGTCGTTCGTCGTCCCCATCGACGTCTGCTACGAGCTCATCGCGCTGCTCCGCCGTCACTGGCAGGGATTCGACGGCGGGCCCGAAGCGCGGCGCGTCGTCGACGAGTTCTTCGCGCGCCTGGCGGAGCGCAGCGAGCCGTCGGTCGAGCGGACGAGCGCGACGTCCCGCTTCGAGCGCGCGCGGAAGATCGCGGACGCCGTCCTCTTCGAGGGCTACCTCCTCTACCCGTACCGCGCCGACGCGACGAAGAACCGCTACCGATGGACGTTCGGCGTCCTCGCGCCGCGGAGCTGGAGCGAGGCCGGCGGATGCGAGCCGTGGTGGCTCGAGGCGCAGGTGCTCGTCGAGACGCTCCACCCGCGCATTCGAGGTCGCCTGCGCTTCTTGCGCGTCGTCGTGCGTCGCGTGGAGGCGTACCTGAACGGCGCGTTCTACCCCGTGCCCGAGCTCCACGTCGGCGAGCGGCTGCTCGTGCCGTGGGAGGAGGGCGAGGTCCGCGAGATCGACATCCCGATCGACAGCTCCCCCCGCGCTCCCGGCGGCGAGGCCATCGTGCCCTTCTCGATTCCCGCGTGCGAGGAGATCGAGACGTTCGAGGACGCATCGGGAAGGCCGGTCGGCCGCGTCGTACGCACGCGCGCCGCCATCCAGGGCGCGATCCGCGTGCAGGTCCACGACCTCGGCGGGGCGCTGCCGCTCTCGCGCGTCTCCGTTCGCGTCGAGAACCTCACGCCCCATCCCGCGGAGGCGTCACGCGCCGACGCGATGCACGCCTCGCTCGTCTCGACGCACCTGCTCCTCGCGTCCGAGGACGGCGCGTTCGTGTCGGTCGTCGATCCTCCCGAGCACGCGCGCGAGGCGGCCGCGAAGCTCATGAACGTCCACACGCACCCCGTGCTCGCCGGAGAGCCGGGTACGACGGACCTCGTGCTCTGCGCGCCGGTCATCCTCTACGACCACCCGCAGATCTCGCCCGAGAGCCCGGGCGACTCGTTCGACGCCACCGAGATCGACGAGCTCCTCGCGATGCGCACGAGGACGCTCACCCCCGAAGAGAAGGCGCGTGCGCGCGCGACCGACCCGCGCGGTGCGGAGGTCGTCGACCGCGCCGAACGGCTCGGCGAGGCCGCGCTCAGCGAGCTGCACGCGACGATGAAGCCGCGCACGACGCGGTTCGTGCGCGGTCAGCGCGTTCGCATACGGAAGAAGGCCGACGGCGCGACGGGGACCGACGCCCAGGACTTCCTCTACGAAGGCCTCCTCGCGACCGTCGAGGCGGTGCTCGAGGACGTCGACGGCCGCGCCTATCTCGCCGTCACGATCGACGACGATCCCGCCGCCGAGCTCAATCGCTGGTACGGGCGCTTCCACCACTACTACCCGGACGAGGTCGAGCCGCTATGACGCACACCAAAAGGCGCGCCCTCGTGGCGGGCGTGGGGAACGTCTTCTTCGGCGACGACGGGTTCGGCGTCGAGGTCGTCCGGCGCCTGCGGGAAGAGGATCTGCCGCCGTGGCTCGAGGTCGTCGACTTCGGCGTCCGATCGCTGCACCTCGCGTTCGAGCTCTCGAGCCCGCCGCCGCTGGATCTCTTCGTGCTCGTCGACGCGATGGCGCGCGGCGGAGAGCCCGGGACGCTGTACGTCATCGACCCGGACCTCGACGCCCAAGCGCTCGTCGCGCCTCCCGACGCGCACGCCATGAGCCCGTCCGCCGTGCTCGCGGCGCTCTCCGCGCTCGGAGGCAGCCTTCCGCCGACGCGGATCGTCGGGTGCGAGCCTTCGTCCCTCGAGCAGGGGATGCAGCTCAGTCCGCGCGTCCGCGAGGCCGTGTCGCCCGCCGTACGTCTCGTGCGGCGGATCGTCGAATCCGAGGTGTCCCATGGACTGGAGAAGAAGCTCGGGCTGGAGAAGAAGACGCCGCGCTGAAGCGGGCCTCTCGCGCGCGGCCGTGTTCGTGCTCGGAGCCCTGACGGCGGTGGGCCTCGTCATCTTCGCGAAGGAGCTCCCTTCGCTCCGCCGCTACCTCCGCCTCCGCAGCATGTGAGCACCGAGCCCGCGGGCGTGTGGCGCGAAAGACCGCGGCAGGCGAGCTGTCGTCAAGCTGTGGAGAACCTGCGAAGAGCGACAGCGGCGCCCGCCGCCCCGGCTTGTCCACAGTGAACGGGTTTCCTGTTCGCTCGTGTGGCTTGCACGCTCGAAGGCGCGTGCGTCGAGGCGAAACGACACGTCGAACGCGACGTACCGCCGGAGCCTCCGCGTGCGCGAGGTGGCGCAGCCCGTGCAGATGCCCGGCCCGGCGGAGATCGACTCACGGGAGGACGAGGGCGATGATGATCGGAACGTCGACGCGGGCCCGCGTCGTGCCGACCGCGCGCAGGACGGAGGGTCCGGCGCGGGAGCTTCGGCCGAAACGGCGAATCGAGGAGACCCTGGGGGTGAGCTTGGCGAAACTCGCCATCTTCGCCGCGATGGGAGCGGCGACCTTCGGCGTGTCGCTCGTCGCCGCGGAGGCCGTGCTCAAGACGAACGGCCTCGACGACATCCGCCCGGTGCTGCCCGAGACCGAGGCGAGCCCGACGAGCGATCAGCTCCTCGCGACCGACACGACCAGCGATCTTCGCGATCGCGACCACACCGCCGACTCGCGCCTCCACGCGCGCTGAGCGGGCGCCGCGCGCGCGCCGCGAGGTCAGAACCAGCACTCCCAGAGCCCGACGTCGATCTGGGCGGCGTGGACCGTGGCGCTGATGCGCTCGCGCGATCCGCCGAACGGCTGGATCTGGTGCAGGCGGTAGCTCTCGAACAAGACGACGTCGCCCGTCTGGTACGTCACGACGGCGCTCGGCCGCGCGAGCTCTTCGTCGGTGGGATGGTCGTGCCCCTCGTAGCGCACGTCCCAGACGCGGAGCCCGCCGTCGCTCTCCGGCGCCTGGAGCATCGCGACGATCGAGATCGCAGGCCGCCGCTGCCGCGCGTGATGCGCCGCGAGCCCTTCGGTGTCGAAGTGCACGACGCCGCCGCGCGACGCGACGGGCCCGCCCGGCGGAAACACGTGCACGCCGGGGCCGCACCACCCTCGCCGCGGCACCACGCGCGTGTCGCCGATGACGGTCGCGACGAGGTCGCGCATCGCCTGCTGCAGCCCCGGCGCGTACTCCTCGACGAGCGCGTCCGAGCGCGCGGCGTCGGCGAAGTACTCGGCGCTCCGCCCCTCCTCGAAATGCGTGTAGAACGCACGCCCGAGACAGAACTGCTCGCCGCCGAAATCGTGCGTCCACCGGTCGCGAGCCGCGTACACGCCGCGGACCCATTCGGCGCAGCGCTCCTCCGAGAAGCACCGCTCGACGACGACCGCGCACGACGACGCGAGCGCGGCGAACGCCCCGGCGGCGGTGTCGACGCGACGGATCAGCTCCGCGTTCATGGGCGCGGGCATCTTGCGGGCGCGCCGCGCGTGCAGCAAGCGCCACGGCGCCGAAAGCAGCCGGCCCGGGCCCTCGTGCCTCCGTGACGACGAGGAGGAGGCAGCTCGTCACGGAGGCACGAGGGACTGGCTCGCGCGCCGCGGAGGACGCGACGTTCGGTGGAGACGCCGCGCGCGCCGGGCGAGCCGGCCGAGTCGAAGTCGGTGTGATCACACGATGAGAGGATGCGGATTCGCGCCGAACGGCTGCCCCGGCACCTTGAGCGCCGCGGCGACGGCGGCCCAGAAGCCCTTCGGGCCCGGCGTGCTCGGCGAGAAGCGCGCCTGCGAGTTCACCGGGAAGCTGAGGCCGCGCTTGACGTATTTGCCGAAGAGCATCGCCAGCGTGCCGTCGCCGTGATCGCCGTTCGGCAGGCGCACGAGCTCGCCGGAGATGGCGACGACGACGTTGCGGCCCGGCGTGTTCAGCATCCGCGAGATGAACGTGCGGATGGGCGCGATGCGGTTGCCGCTGAAGCCGCCCGTGCCGGTCAGCTTGTTGCGGGAGTACGTGCCGTTGAGCGAGCGGCCGCCGGAGACCTGGTGGAAGTCCCACGACGCGAGGCCGAAGTCGCAGATGTTGATCACGTTCGTGTTCGCCGCGCGGATCATGATCTCCGCGCCGGCGAGCATCGCGGCGAAGCTGTTGACGCTGCTCCTGCCGCCGAGGCCGTAGGCCTTGTCGATCTCCTCGAACGTGACCGGCGGCGGCAGCGGCTTCCTCAACGAGGCGACGGCCGAGTCGTACGCGTCGGTGAGCGGCGAGAGCCGTCCCGGGTTGGTGCCGATCTGACGCTGCGAGATCGCCGCCGACGTCTCGAGCGCCATCGCCGCAGGCTCGCGCTCGGGGGCGTCCGGATCGGGGCCGTCGCCGCCCGCCGCGCGCAGCGCGTTCTTGAGATCGGACACGCGCTCGAGCGGGACGTCCTGGAACTTCGGCTGCGCCTGGTACGCCGGCGCGCGGTCGCCGAAGTATACGGCCTTGAAGGCGGAGTCGCCGCCCATGTAGTAGGCGAGCTCGTTCAGGTAGCACTTCGATCCGTTGACGAGGAGCGCGCGCTCGCCGCCGGAGCGGAGGTTCTGCGGCGTCGTGTGGAGCGCGTTGCCGTGCCGGATCCCGATCGCGGCCCAGTGATCGAGCGCGAACTTCGGGAGCGTGCCGAAGGTCCCCTTGTCGGTGAAGACGCCGTCGCCGACCTCGAGGATGTTGCTGCTCGTGACGCCGAAGACGTTGCCGGTGAGGAACTTGTCCGCGCACCCGGCGAAGAGCGCGTTGAGGCCGCCGTTGAAGAAGATGTGCACGAAGTGCGAGGTCTCGCCGTTCGGCGCGGCGCCGGCCCTGCCGACGAGCGGACCGGCGAGGCGCGCTCCGGCGGCGGCGCCCGCGACGGCGAGCGCGCCCTTCAGGAGCCCTCGCCGGGAGAGCTCGAGCCCGCGTTCTCGGTTCTGACCGAAGAGCTTCTTCATGGTGGCACCTCAGAACGTCAGGAAGTGGCTCGACGACAGCACCGACGCGCAGACGTACGCCCAACGACGCGCCGGATCCGACTGGGAGGCGAGCTTGTTCACGGCGAGATCGACGCAGCCCGCGATCTCGTCGGGCGACGGCGTCCGGCTCCACGCCTTGCGCATCAGCTTCGTGCACTCGGCCGTCGCCGACTCGTCCGTCGGAGCGTCCGCGAGCTCCGGCGCCGCCTTCGCCCACGCGAGGCAGCCCTCGAACGAGATCTCGAAGATGGCATTGATGGAGACGCCGGAGTGCGAGCCCTCCGCGTACCAGCGCTCGGGCGGATCGTCGAACGAGCCGCCGGCCGTCTTGATGCCCTCGGGGACGAGGCCGAGCACGCGCTCGTACTCGGTCGCCATGACCGCGTACGGCTTGATGCGCGCGCGGTTCACGCCGGCGTTCTCGTTGACCCGCGAGGCCTCGAGCCTCGTCCCGTCGAACAGGACGTACGAGCGTCCCTCCGGCTTCACCGTGCACTGGAGCGCCTCGGGCAGCGCCTCCGATCCTTCGTCGGCGCCTTCGGCGCTCGGATCGTCGCCGGCGCCGCCGCGACGCTTGAGCGAGTTGGGATCCTCGTCGACGCAGGCCCCGACGAGGAGCGCCGTCATCGTGACGAAGAGGCAAGGACCGAAGCCCAGCTTGATCGACTCCATGGCGGTGCTCCTCAGTTGATGCAGAACGAGGGATCCTTCGCGACGGCCGCGACCGCGCTCTGGATGGTCTTCTTCTCTTCGAGGGCGGCGACGCACGCGTCGAACACCTTCGCCTCGCACTGGTTCTCGGGGCGGCCATAGAGGAACTGGAAGACGGCGCGGCACTGGTTGAAGCGCCAGGCGTCGGAGTCGACCAGCGTCTCGACGAGCTCGCGATCGTTCGCGATCGTCTTGCCGAACAGCTTCTGCGGGCCCGCGGTCGGCGGCGAGAACGTGATCTCGTCGCCCATCCCCGTCCGCGTGGGCAGGAGGTTCGCCACGGTGTCGATCGCGAACCACGCGTCGTAGTGGCAGCCCCTGCACGCGTCCGCCTTTCGTCCGGCCTCGCTGCGATCGTCGCCCGGGTTACCGACCGACGGCGTGAGCTCGAGCCCCGTCGTGTTCTGCACGATGCGGAAGGCCGCGACGAGCATGAGGCCCTTCTCCTCGTTGCCCGCGTAGCGCTTCATCCAGGACTCGGAGCGGAAGTACCCGAGTCCCTCCGGGTCGTCCTCGACGATCATCCCGGCGCCGGCCGTGGGCGACGGCGTGATCCGGTAGCGTCCGACGAACAGGTCGGACCACGGCCGCTTCTGCGTGATGACGTGCTTGGCGAGCCAGTAGATCGGATCATCGTTCGCGTTCGCGATCGGACCGCCGTTGAGCTGGGCGTTCGTGAAGCGCGCGAAGCGATCGGCGAACTCCGGCGACGCGAGCATCTCGTCGACGCGGTCCTGCGGGTTCGACGACGACAGGAGCGCCTCGTCCGGGCTCTTGCCGACGAGCGAGATCGCCAGACGAATCGCGCAGCGCTCGTTCGCCTCCGCCTTGTCGGCCTCGGCGCCCTCGGCATGCGCCTCCTTCTTGTCGACGAGCGCAAGGCCCGCCGCGACCACCGGCACCAAGAGCGCAAAGACCCACATGCGCAAGCCCTTGCGCGCCCCCGAACATCCCCGCGACGCCATGCTCCCCCGAAGAGCAACGGCCGTGCCCCCGTGTAGTAGCGTCGATTTTCGCGCAAACGGCGGGAGATCGTGCGGCGCGAACGAAAAGATGCGTGCAACGCGCATGTGTTCGCGACGGCGTGCGAGTCGTCGGCGTGGATCGTGAGCGCTCGCGACCCATCGTGATTTCGCGCGAGGTCGATGGCCCGCGCCTCCTATACTGGTGGTCCGCGGTGCAGAGAGCCGACGACCTCCATCCACGGCGCATCCTCGGCCCCTACGAGCTGCTCGTCCCCGTGGGCACGGGCGGAATGGCGTCCGTCTGGGCGGCTCGGCACCGGAGCACCGGCGCCATCCACGCGCTGAAGATGCTGCAGCCCGAGCTCGCGGAGAACGCCGCCTTCCGCGACATGTTCTTCGACGAGGCTCGGATCGCGACGCGGATCCGCCACGAGAACGTCTGCGAGACGTTCGAGCTCGTCGAGCTCGAAGGTCACCTCACGCTCGTCATGGAGTGGGTGGACGGTGCGTCGCTCGCACACGTCCTCCGACCCGGACCTCCCGACATGGAGGACCCGCCGCGCGTGCCGCTCCCGCTCCGGCACGCGGCGAAGATCGTGTCCGAGACGTGCGCCGGCCTCCATGCCGCCCACGAGCTGACCGACGAACGAGGCCGCCCGCTCTCCGTCGTCCACCGCGACGTCTCTCCGCACAACATCCTCCTCACGCTCGACGGCCGGGTGAAGGTCACGGACTTCGGCGTGGCGAAGGCGCTCGGGCGGCTCCAGGTGACGCTCGCCGGGCAGCTCAAAGGCAAGCTCGGTTACATGTCGCCCGAGCAGCTCGTCGGCGGCGGGCTCGATCGGCGCAGCGACGTCTTCTCGCTGGGCGTCGTCCTCTACGAGATCACGACGGGCAAGAGGCCTTTCGTGGGCGAGAACGACCCGCAGATCATGACGGCGATCATCCACGGCACGTTCGATCCGCCGAGCGCCGTCGTCCCCGGATACCCGCCCGCGCTCGAGAAGATCGTGATGCGCGCGATGGCGATCTCGCCCGAGGCCCGCTTCGAGACGGCGCTGCAGCTTCGCCGTGCGCTCGAAGGCTGGCTCTCGACGAGCGGCCCGCCGGTGAGCCAGAACCAGATCGCGCTCCTGGTGCACGAGCGCTGCCGCGAGGAGATCGAGGCGCGCGCCGCGGGCGTCATGTCGGTCCCGCCTCCGCCGCCGCGCTCGTCGCATGCGCCGTGGCCCGAGCCGCAGCCGTCGCTCCCTGACATGATGCCTCGCGTGACGCCCGTCGCCGACTCCGGGCCGGGCGCGATGGAGATCGATCGGAGGGCGCGCCCGCGCGAGGAGCGCGAGGGGATGAGCCTGCTCTCCGCCGTCGCCGCCGTGCTCGTCGGCCTCGGCATCGGCCTGGCCGTCCTCTCCTGGGTGCGCACCGCCCGCAAGGAGCGCGCGATGCTCGCGAGCCTCGCGCAGGCCGACGCGGGCGCGCTGGTCGCCTCCGCCGCACCCGACGCGGGCGAGGATCGGAGCGGTCAAGGACAGCCCGCGCTCTTCCTCGGCGACCTCGACGACGAGACGCCTGCGCTCAGCGATCGCATCACCCTCGTCGTGCCGGAGGGCGCGCGATTGTTCGTGAACGGCGAGGCGCTACCCGCGGGCCAGCGGTGGGTCGCGCGGCCCGACGCCGGCAGCGTCACGGTCTTGGTGAAAGCCGACGGGCGTCAAGACACGACCGTGACGATCACGCCGACCTCGGAGGAGGAAATCGAGGTCACGATGAAGAAGAAGCCTCGTCCCGTGAACCCGGTGGCCACCATCGAGCCACCGCCGAATCCCTACGACTGAGGCGAGCGTCCAGGACGGCCAGCATCGCGTACCATCGGAGGTCGAAGGCTCGGTATGAACTACCTATACGGCGATTCGACGACGTCGCAGCTCACGTCCAACTTCCTCGAGTTCCTCCGCGACGCGCTCGACTTCTGCGTGTTCGTGCTCCAGGCGGACGCGCGCATGAAGGAGGGCCGAGCGAAGATCCGCGAGCTCGGCGAGCAGGCCGACGCCGAGAGCGAGCGCCTCGACCGCTTCATCAAAGGCGTCCTCGACGCGGTGCACGGCGGTGAGAAGGGCGAGCCGGACTCGCCGACCGCGCACTGCGCGTCGCATCTCGCGTCCACGATCGTCGAGGCGCACCGACAGACCGTCGACAAGATCCGCCAGACCCTCGCCGACGCGATCGCACGCATCGAGGCGGAGGAGGCCGCCGGACGCGACGCCTGCCTGAACGCGCTCGGCGCGCTCATCGCGCCGCACGATCCGCCGGCGACGACGAACGTGACCCGGCTCGTGCTGGGCGAGTCGGGACGGTACACGGCGACCGTCGACGGCAAGGCGGAGCCCGCGCTCGAGTGGACGCTCACGCTGGGGATCCCCGAGCAGCACCCCTGGGCGTCCGTGATGCGCGTCGAGAGGCTGGTGCCGCATCTCGAGATCCGCGCGCCGCAGCTCGGCGGCTGGATCACGAAGGAGGTGAAGTTCCGCCCGCAGCGGCTCGAGCGATACACGGTCACGAAGCTCGTCGAGGACGACGAGCGCCTGCGCTTCGAGCTGCGGCAAGAGTCGCATCCCGAGCTGGGCTACGACTTCGAGGTCCTGCACGCCGACGGCACGGTGAAGGCGATGCGCGCGGCGCCCGCCGACGACGCCTCCGCCGGGCCGTTCGATCTCCAAGTGGAGGACGTGCCCCAGATCACCGATCTGGCGAACAAGCTGCGCGCGAGCATCGAGGGGCTCCAGCGCCTCCCGAGCATCACGGCGACGTTCGACGGGACCGACTTCCGAACGCTCCCGACGTTCGTCGACTTCGTCCAGGCGCTCGTCGGCATGATGACGCCCATCGTCCGCGAGATCTCGGCGCGCTCGCTCACGCCGAACGAGCTCGTGCTCCGTCGGCCTCTGTCCGACGATCGCCGCGAGGAGATCTTCGTCGCGAAGGCGACGCTCCGCGAGAAGCTCAACGTGCTGCCGCCCGAGGCGCGCGCGTACTTCGACCCGCTCGGCCTCGACACGGCGAACCGCTCCGCGCCCTCCAAGGGGTCGAGCGATCGTCCGCCGGTGCGCTCCGAGCTGCCGCCGTCCGCTCCGCCGCCGAAGCCGATGGTGGTCGTGCCGGCCCCGCCGCACGTGACGCTCAAGCCGCCGCAGGGCGCGCCGCCTCCGGCGCCGCCGGTCCCCGTCCCGCCCGCGTCGACGAAGCGCCCCACCTCGGATGCTCCGGAGGTCGAGGTCGTCGAGGAGGTCGAGATGTCCTCCGACGCGCTGCTCGAAGAGCTGCCGGAGTCCACGCGGAAGGTGGTCACGAAGAAGAACGACGACGGCCAACCGCGCAACGAGGCGCTCGTGGCGTCGCTGAAGAAGATCATGATGCTCTCGAAGAACGGCCGCGTCGCGGACGCCTACCGCGAGTACGAGACGCTGTTCTCGAGCCAGGCCTTCGCCAACTTCCGCCCCGACGAGCAGCGGCAGGCCCTCAAGCTCATGATCATGGCCAAGAACCATCCGGCGGACCGCGAGATCGTCGCGGCCGCACACCGCGCCGCGCTCCCACGGCTCAAGGCGCTGGTCGAGGCCCATGGCGAGCCCGCCGATCAGGAGCTGCTCGGCCTCGCGCACCTCTACCTGGGTGACGAGAAGGCCGCGTCCGCCGCGTTCCGAGCCGGCCTGGACGTCGAGCGCGTCCGCAACCCGCAGTCCGAGCTGGTCGCGACGCTCATGCGGCGGGTCAGCCAGATCTGACGCGACCGGCGGCCCGCCTCGGCGGCGTCCGGCCCCGCTCGACGGCAAGTCGCGGACAGGCGAGCACACGCCCAAGGCCGAGCTGTATCGCGCGCCCGGCGAAGGCCGCATCACGCGAGTGACCAAAGCTTTACGGCGCCGACGCCGCGCGAAACAATGGTGCTCGTGCGCAAAGAGCTCCTCTCGATTGCTGCGCTCTCCGTCGGTTTGTTCGCCGGGCTCGGGCTGACGATTCCGCTCGCGCGCGGCGACGCGAAGCCACGCACGATCTCGGTCGACGAGATCAAGGACGGCATGAAGGGCTACGGTCTGACCGTCTTCAAGGGGACCGAGCCCGAGAGGTTCGACGTGGAGGTCGTCGGCGTCCTCCGCAACTTCCGCCCGTCGCAGGAGCTGATCCTCGTCAAGACACCGCACCCGCGCCTGAACGTCACGAAGAACGTGCGCGGGATGAGCGGCAGCCCGATCTATCTCGACGGCCGCCTCGCCGGCGCGTACGCCTACAGTTGGAGCTCGTTCCAGGTCGAGCCCGTCGCGGGCGTCACGCCGATCGCGCCGATGCTCACGGAGATGCGCCGGCCGATCCCGCCGGGGTTCTGGCCGCTCGAAGGCGGCGCGCCGCTGCCCGGCGGGAAAGCTCGCAAGGACGATCGCAAGGAGAAGCACGCGAGCCTCCCGGTCGGCGGCGCGACGACCTTCGACGGGCCGCCCGGCTCGTACGACGTCGAGACGCACGCGAACCAGGTCGCGACGCGGCTCGCCGCCGGGCTCGATCCCGCCCGCCCGATCGTGCCGGCCGGTACGCCGCTCATGCTCGCGGGCATGAGCGATCGCTCGATCGCCCTCGTCCGGAAGCTGTTCGGTCCGATGAACCTCGAGCCGGTGCAGGCGGGCGGCGGTGGATCGAACAAGGACGATCCCACGGCGCCGCGGCACTACGTCGACGGCGGCGGCGTCGGCGTACAGCTCGCGCGCGGCGACGTCTCGTTCATGGGCCTCGGCACGGTCACGTACGTCGAAGGCGGCAAGCTGTGCGCCTTCGGCCACCCGATGATGGAAGCCGGCGTGACGGCGCTTCCGACGGCGATCGGTCGCGTGCACTGGATCTTCGCGAGCGATCAGCACTCGTCGAAGATCGGCGAGGCCGCGCGACCGCTCGGCGCGCTCATCCAGGATCGGCAGAGCGCGATCGTCGTCGACGAGACGAAGACCGCGCCGACCTTCACGCTCAGCGTCGACATCCGCGGCGCCGAGGGGATGCCGAAGAAGAACTGGAACGTCGAGATCGCCGAGGAGCGCTTCATGAGCTCCGGGCTCGTCGCGTCCGTGCTCGGCTCGATCGTCGACGCGTCGATCAACGAGCGCCGCGACGTCACCTGGAAGCTCAAGTCGAAGCTGACCGTCCGCAACCACGGCACGATCGAGCTCGAGGACTTCGGCGTCGCCGTCGGCGGCATGCCCGACGCCGGCGAGCTCACGCGGTCGAAGATCGTCCGCGCCGTGGGCGAGGTCCTCAACAACCCGTGGGAGCTGACGCACATCGAGAAGATCGAGAGCGTGCTCTCCGTCGACTACACGCGCGACCTCTGGAAGCTCCGCGGCGTCGACGTGCTCGATCCGGTCGTCGACGCGGGACAGACCGCGCGCGTCCGCGTCCATCTCGTCCCGTTCGCCGGGCCGCCGACCACGAAGGTCCTCGACATCCGCATGCCCGAGGAGCTCGCCGGCAAGGACGTGGAGCTCGAGATCGTGCCGGGCTACCTGGTGGTGCCGGATCTCGCGGCCCCGCAGAGCCTCTCCGACCTCCTCGCCAACTCGACGCGGCAGTCCGTCCTGCCCCGGAGCCTCGTGCTCCAGGTCAAGACGCGCACGCAAGGCGTGGCCTTCAAGGGGCACGTCGCGGATCGCCTGCCGAGCTTCGCGCTCGACGCGCTCCGCCCGACGAGCTCCGACGTCGCACCGGACGCCTTCCATTCGTACCACCGTACGATCGTCCCGCTCGACCGCTACGTGGAGGGCTCGGACAAGGTGAAGATCAAGGTCCGGCCGATCCTGCGGTGAAAGAGCGGCATCGGGCACTGTGCCGCTTTTTCGATCGAAGCGAACACTGTTGTAGGATCGACCCCATGCTCGCGATCCTCGGGATCGGCCGTCCATCCTCCTTGCGTTCCGCCATCCTCGCCGCCGGTGTCGCGTTCGCGCCCATCTTCCTCGCGAGGGACGCGGGCGCGGTCGGGACGCGCACCTTCGTCCTCGACTCGCTGGAGCAGATGTCCGGCGGCGATCTGAAGGGCGTCGCCGTGAGCTCGGACGGCGTGGTGCGTACCGGCTTCACGCTGGGCGAAGCGCCGATCCCGGACGCCACGGCGGTCTTCTCGGCGGTCACGCTCGCCGACGGGTCGACGCTCGTGGGTACGAGCCCGAACGGCAAGGTCTACAAGGTGACCGGCGACGTCGTCTCGCCATACGCCGACACGGGCGCGCTCGCGGTCACGTCGATCGTGCAGGCGAAGAACGGGACCGTCTACGCAGCCACGATCCCCGACGGCAAGGTCTTCAAGCTCTCGCAGGGCAAGGCCGAGCCGTTCGCGACGCTGGAAGACGCGAGCCACGTCTGGGCGCTCGCCCTCGACAAGACGGGCAACGGGCTCTTCGCCGCGACGGGGCCCGAGGGGAAGGTCTTCCACATCCAGCCGAACGGCTCGAGCTCCGTCTATTACCGCACGACCGAGCCGCACATCGTGTCGCTCGCGCTCGACGAGAAAGGCGACCTCTACGCCGGGTCGAGCGGCAAGGGCCTGCTCTACAAGATCAGCGGCCCGGGCCGTGCGACGGTCCTCGCCGATCTGCCCGGCGAGGAGGTGAAGGCGATCGCCGTCGGCAAGGGCAACGTCGTCTGGGTGGTGTCGAACGAGTACGGCGAGCCGCCCGAGCCGCCGAAGCGGTCGCCGGCCGCAGGACGCATCCCGGCAGGGCCGGTCGCGCCTCCGAAGAGCAAGCCGGGCAAGGGACGGCTTCATCGCTTCGATGCGCGCGGTCGCGCCGAGCGCATGATGAAGAACGACGACACCCACTACATGTCGCTCACGCTCGACGAGAAGGGCGTTCCTTACGTCGGGACGGGGCACGAGGGGCGCGTCTACACCGTCGACGACGCCCACGTGGTGACCCTCGTGGCGGACACCGACGAGCGACAAGTCGGCGCCGTCTTCGTGCGCGGAGGAAAGGGCTTCGTCGCGACGAGCGATCCGCCCGTCTTCCACCGCATCCTCGGCCGCGGCGGCCCCGACGCCGTCTGGACGAGCAAGGTCCTCGACGCGTCGTTGCCCGCTCGGTTCGGCACGTTGTCCTGGCGCGCGACCGGTCCCATCGAGATGTCCGTGCGGACGGGCGGCACGAGCACGCCCGACGCGACGTGGACGGGGTGGAGCAACCCGATGACGGCGCCGACCCCGATCAACCAGACCGCGCGCTACGTGCAGGTGCGCGCCCGCTTCTCGCGCGATCCGAACGCGGCGCTCTCGGAGGTCACGATCCCGTTCGTGACCGAGAACGTGCGGCCGATCGTGACCGAGGTGACCGCGACGCGGAAGCTCGCGCAGCCGAAGGAGCCCGCGAAGGACATCCCCTCGAGCGGCCACGAGCCTCCGAAGGCCGACCCCGTCATCAAGGTCAGCTGGAAGGTGGAGAACCCGGACGCGGATCAGCTTCGCTACCGCGTCTCGTTCCGGCGCGAGGGTCAGACCCAATGGCGTGACGCGCTCAAACCCGACGAGGTCCTCACCAAGACCGAGCTCGACTGGGACACGTCGGCGCTGCCCGAGGGCAAGTACCGCATCCGCGTCGAGGCCAGCGACGAGCCGGCCAACCCACCGGACCAGGTCCAGAAGCACGCGCTCGAGTCGGACACGGTGATCGTGGACAACACGCCGCCTCGCATCGAGGCGCTTCAGCTCACGGGACGTCGTCTCCGCGCACGGGTCGTGGACGGGACGTCCCCCATCGCGCGCGTCGAGATCGCGATCGACGGCAGGACGGACTTCCGGCCGCTCGCGCCCGCGGACGGCATCTTCGACACCGTCGACGAGAGGATCGACACCGACGTCTCCGCCGTGGTCCCACCAGGGTCGCACATCGTCGTGATCCGCGCGTTCGACGCCGCCGGGAACTCGGTGTCGAGGGACATCGAAGCGAAGTGAGCGAGCGAGGGGTCTGACATTTCTGTCATGGGGCTGTCGGGAATGCCCCCCATCGGAAACGCCACCTCATCGCCACGATCGTCGTGAGGTCGCTGGCTTGCGCGACGATCGCGGCACACTTGCGCCGCCGTCGTGCCTGAAGAGAATGCGTCGCGTGCCCCGCGGCGCCCGGCACGTCACGTGAATCCTCGCGGGATGCGCCACGCCCGGCGTACTCTTGTAAAGGCGAGCACCCCTCGCCTCGGCCGACAGCATTCCTCTTGCGTAGCCCCCTCTTTCACTTCGCGACCCTTCTCGGCGCTCTGATGCTCGCCGCCGGCGTCGGCGCCAGCGCCGGCTGCGACGCCACTACTGCCGCGCTCGACACGGGCGAGAGCCCGAGGAACGCCGAGGACCCGGGCTTCCACGGCGAGGGCGAGACGACGATCGGCGGAACGGACGCGGGCGCGACGCCCCCGATCTCCTATCGAGGGAGCCCCCTCTGCCGGGTCACGCCCGACACGTGCATGCCGGACGACGACGGCTCGAGCGCCGTGTACGGGGCGCCGTGCGTCGAGCCCTTGCCCGAGGCCGGAGCTCTGCCGGCCGACGCGTCGACGGAGGCGAAGGCCTGCCGGCTCTCGAAGCCGGACGAGGGACAGGGTCCGAGCTGCTTCCCCGCGGATCGCCGCGGCGTCGACGGCACGCCGTGCGAGACCGGAGCCGACTGCGCCCCGGGGTTCGACTGCATCGAGGGCGAGAAGGGCAACGTCTGCCGGCGGTACTGCTGCTCCGGCTCCTGCGCCGGCGTCGTTTCCCAGAGCGGCGGACCGACGTTCTGCGACGTCCAGAAGCTCGTCGACACGAAGGATCAGAAGGCGCCCGTCTGCATGCCCCTCAAGAAGTGCAAGCTTCTCGTCGAGGGCGAGTGCGGTGCGAAGGAGACCTGCGCGATCGTCAACGAGCGCGGCGACACCGGATGCGTGACGATCGGAGAGGCGAAGGCCGGCACGTCCTGTGAGAGAGAGCACTGCGAGCGCGGCGCGACGTGCCTCGGAAGCCCCGACGACCGGCGATGCTACAAGCTCTGCCGGGTCGGCGGCGCCGACTGCGAGACCGGCCAGGAGTGCACCACGGGCGCCGTCTTCCAGGACGCGACGTTCGGCGTCTGCAAGGAGCGCTCGAATCGGTAGTGGCCCGCGGGCCGGCCCTCGGGCCGATGGGCCATGAGGTCACGCGCGGCAAATCCACGTGATCGCTGCCGGGCGTGCGAGGCACGCCGGTTGCGACGGCGTCCGGCGTGATCGACGAAGACACGGACATCGAGCGGCGTTCGGTCGAAGACCTCCTCTTCATGATCCTGCGCCGGCCTGCTGCGGATCTGCTCGAGCGCGCCGGCGGTCTCGAGCGCCTCTCGCGCGCGGACGCCCTCGAAATCGCCGCGCACCTCGATCGCCGGACCGCCTCGAACGACGGCCGGCCGCCGGCGCGGACCACGCTCGTGGCGGCCCGCGCGCTCGCCGCCGCATTCGAGCTCGGACGGCGCGCGGAGATCGCGCGGCGCGGGGCGCGTCCTCGGCTCGCCTCGCCGGCCGACGTCGCCGCATGGGCCGGGCCGAGGATCGCGACGCTCGAGCACGAGGAGCTCTGGATGCTCGCGCTCGACGGTCGAGGACATCTGCGGGCGGCGCGCTGCGTGGCCAAGGGCGGTCTGCACGGAGCCGCCGTGCGCGCGGCCGATCCGCTCCGAGCCGCGCTCCGCGTCCATGCGAGCGCGTTCGTCCTCGTGCACAACCATCCGAGCGGCGATCCGACGCCGAGCAGGGAGGACGTCCACCTGACCGCGCAGGTCGCCGCCGCCGCGGCGGTGGTCGGGGTCGCGCTCCTCGATCACGTGGTCGTCGCGCGCGACGGCTTCGCGAGCGTCCCGCTCCCGCCGGCTCCGCGAACGGAAGCTCCATCCAGAGGACCTCACTCCGCTTCGGCGCCCTCGGCGTCGGAGGATGCGCTCCGGTGCGGGTGACAGCGGCCGATGAAGCCGCAGTGGATCTTCTCGCAACGATCGATCGCGACGCGCGGGAAGGAGCCGAGCCAACGCGCGGCGACGAGATCCGCCCCCAGCTTGGAGATGCGCTCGCGGATCTCGCGCTCGCTCGGCAGATCCCGCCACACGGGCTCGCCCGTGCCGCCGCCGAGGAACGAGAGCCCGGCGCGCACGCGCGGCGCGTCGGGGAAGCGTGCGCGCGCCGCCAGCGCATACACGTCGAGCTGGAAGGCATAGCCGTCGGCGCCGCCGGGCCCGCCGCGCGCGCTCTTGTAGTCGACGACGTCGACCGCGCCGTCGGGCCACTCGACGACGAGGTCCATCGTCCCTCGGAGCGTCACGCTCCGGCCCTTTTCGTCCGTGATCGGAAGCACGAACGGCAGCTCGCGGGTGGTCGTCGCTCCCTGCTCGGCGACCGTGCGCACGTACTCCGTCCCGACGAAGCGCATCACGCGCGCGGCGATCGCGCCGTGCTGCGGGTGATCCTCGGGGACGCCCGCGCGCTCGAGCGCACGGGTGACGGCGCCTGCGGTGTCGCCGCGCGAGAGGAACGCATCGAGCGGCAGGCGCTCGAGGACGGCGTGCGCGATCGTTCCCTGCGCGCGTGCGTCGAGCAGAGGCATGGATCGATCGACGGACGAGGAGCCGCCACGACCACGGGCGTGCTCCGGCAAGCCGAGCAGGTGCACGAGCTCGAAGCGACGCGGGCAGTGGTGAAAGTCGGCGAGGGCCGTCGGCGCGATCGGCAGGACGAGCCACGGCGGGACGGCGCGCTCGGGCGGCGGCCGCGTCGCGTCGACGACCGGCGGCGTCTCCTCGTGGGCGCGCGAGCCGAGCGCGGGCACGACGACGTCCTCGACCGACCGCAGATCGTCGGGGAGCGACTCGACGACGGCGAGCGTGGACGCGCCGGGGTCGAGCGCGCCGTCGCGCGCGCGTCCTCCGACGAGGAAGAGGCGCCGGGCGGCGCGCGTCATCGCGACGTAGGCGAGGCGCTGGCGCTCTGCACGCTCGCGGCGCTTCGCGATCGTGTACGCGCGCACGTACGACGGCGGCTCGAGGACGAGGCCTGTGTCGTCGGCGACGCGGACGGACAGGACGTTGGGCGCGTCCCCGGCGCCGAGCGCGACGCGCGCGACTCCGCGCTCCGTTCGCGGGGGCGTCGCGCCGATCTCCGGGACGAAGACGATGGGGAAATCGAGCCCCTTGCTCGCGTGCACCGTGAGCAGGCGCACGGCGTCGTCCTCGTCGGAGAACGTCGCGGCCTCCGACTCGGCGACCTCGCGCTCCTTCGCGTCCTCGAGCCACGCCAGGAAGGCACGAGCGTCCGGATGACGATCCGCCATCGCGAGGAGCTTCTGGACGTTCGCGACCCGCTGCTGGCCGCGCGGCATCGCGGCGAGCACGGACTCGAGCGCGCACGCGGACACGGCCTCGCGCAGGATCGCTCCGGCGCCGAGGCGGCCTGCGCAGCGACCGAGCGACGCGACGAGCGACGCGATCGTCGCGAGCGCGGGCTTGTCCTCTTCGTGGACGAGCTCGGGCCTCGGCGGTCGCGACCACGCCGACGGAGGCACGAGGCCGCTGCCCGGCTCGACGAGACCGAGCAGCGTCTCGTCGTGCACGGCCGCCCACGGTCCGCGCAGCACCTCGAGCATGGCGAGCCGGTCGCTCGGCTCGAGCACGAGCGCGAGCATCGCGGCGAGATCGCTGATCTCGCGCGCGCGGAAGAAGCTCTTGCCCGCGACGACGTACGGGATGTCGGCCTGCGCGAGCGCGAACGACACGGCGTCGAGCATGCCGTTCGTCGTCGCGAGGACGGCGATGTCGCGGTAAGCCGGGCGCGGTTCGCCGGAGGACTCGAGCTCCCCGCGGACCATGCGCGAGATGCGTTCCGCGATGACGAGCGCCTCCTCGATGCGCGTCGACTTGTCTCCCTTCGGCAGGACGCGCAGCCACGTCGTCGCGGGCTTCGAGGGCAGGGGCTCGCCGGCGCGCTCGGGCGGGACGAGGAGATCCTCGGTCTCGGGGACGTACTCGATCTCGAACAGCTCGGGCGGCGGCTCGCCGACCTGGAAGCGCCGCGCGCTGAAGGCGTTCGCGAACGCCAGGATCGACGGGACGCTGCGCCGGTTGTGGCGGAGCGCGTGGAAATCGGCGAGCGGCTCCTTCGGCTCCCACGTCACGCCGGCCGGGATGCCCAGCGCCTCGCGCGCGGGCGCGCCCGCGAGGCCGACGGCGAGCTCCGCGAAGATGCCGACGTCGGCGCCGCGGAAGCCGTAGATCGACTGCTTGCGGTCGCCGACGACGAGGAGGCCCTGCCCGCGCATCGCCGCGATCGGCGGGATCTCGCCCGGATGGCGACGTACGTCCGGGCGGGCCCACAAGAGCTGGAGCAGATCGCGCTGCACGCGGGACGTGTCCTGGAACTCGTCCACGAGCAGCGCGTCGATCTCGGAGGCGACCTCCTCCGCGACGTCCGGACGATCGCGGAGCAGCTCGCGCGCGGCGCGGAGGATCTGTCCGAAGCCGAGCGTCGCCTGCGTGCGCGATGCCCGCTCGACGTCGGCCTCCGCCTCGGCCAAGACCTCGCGGACGAGCGTGGCCGAACGCGCGAAGCGGTGACGCGCGCGCCACGCCCGCGCGAGGCGGCGCCCCTTCTCCTCGTTCGTCGTCCCGGGGAGCTCTTTGCGATAGATGCAGAACTCCTCCACCTCCGGAGACTTCTTGCCGGTCGCGGGGATGGAAGCGAGCGCGACGACGGCCCGCTCGATCCGGTCCTCGTCCTTCGAGTCCCACGCGCTCCCGAGCTCCCGCGCGGCGGCCTCCCACTTCGGGAACGCGGAGAGGGCGCGCGCGTGGATCACGAACCTCTGCATCTCGCGCTCCACCTGCGCGTCGTCGTCGGGATCGACGACGAGATCGCGCGCGGAGCGTCCGTCTTCCTCGAGCTGCTCGAGCACGCGCCGGAGCGACGAGACGAGGCGATCGATGCCACCGGCGGCCTCCGCGAGCGCGCGGATCTCGTTCGGGCTCTCCGCGAGCTTCGCCTCGAGCGCGCGCGCGATCGCGTCCTCCGTGCGCGCCCGTGCGTCCGCCTCCGTGGCGAGCTCGAAGCCGGGGCCGAGACCGAGCTCGACCGCGTAGCGCTGCACGATGCTCGTCGCGAAGCTGTGAAGCGTCCCGAACCGCGCCTGCGGAAGACGTGCGAGCGCTCTTCGCGCCCGCTTGCCGAGCTCGGCGTCCGAGACCCGGCCGCCGAGCGCCTCCCGGAGACCGGCCGCGTAGACCGACGTCGCGGGCGCCGTCGCGAGCCGCTCGACCTCCGTCGCGACGCGCTCGCGGATCTCGGCGGCGGCCTTGCGGCTGAAGGTCGTCGCCACGATGCGCGCCGGATCCACGGCGCCGCCGGCGCGCGCTCCGAGGAGGAGATGCACGACGACGCCGACGAGCGCGTGCGTCTTGCCCGTCCCCGCGCTGGCCGCGAGCACGAGATTGCGAGGCATGGAGTAGAGCGCCGCGCTCAAAGCTCCTTCTCCTCCATCACCTCGTCGGCAGGGGCCATCGCGAAGCGCGGCTTGCGGCAGCCGCCGCTGACCCCGCAATGGGTGCACTCCGATTCCCGGACCGGCAGCGGGACGAAGCGGCCCGCGCGCGCCGCGCTCGCGATCTCCAGCACACGCTCCTCGATCTCCGACAGGCCGCCGGGAGGTCTCTGGACGAGCTCCGTCACGCGGTCCTCCACGCTCGCGCGGGACTTCGTCTCGGTGGCGAGATCGCGCGGCTGGATCGGCATGTACGTGCCCGTCGCGTGCGCGCCGAGCTGCCTCGCCGCGACCGCGGCGTAGATCGGGACTTGGAGCGCCGTCACGCCGAGCTGCGACGACGCTTCGCGCACCGTGTTCTTGCTGCGCTTGTAGTCGAGCACACGGACCGCGCCGGTGCCGTGCGCGCGATCGACGCGATCGATCGAGCCGCGCAGCCAGAGCCGGCCTCCGACGTCGAACGCCGGCCACGACTCCTCCGTGCGACGCGATCGCGAGCCGAAGGACTGCTCGGCGAGGAAGAAGTCCCAGCGCTCGTCCTCGATCGCACGGAGGAGCACGGCGCGGACCGACTCGCGCACGCGGAAGCGCACGACCGCACGCAGCGCCGCATGCCCCGGAGCCGCGCCGAGGACCTCTTCGGCCGCGGCGAGACCGCGCTCGAGGATCTCCTCCGCCTTCCTCGGACGCCGAGCCCACAGGTCTCGCGTCGCCGTGAACGCCGCCGCGAGCGCCGTGTGCGCGAGGTTCCCTTCCTCGCGGGCGTCCGGCAGCTCGCGCTGCTCCTCCGGCTCCCTCGCCGCGAGGACGACGTGGGCGTAGCCCTTGAACGGACACTGCGCGAACCGCTCGAGCGACGTGACCGCGAGCGGCCGCCGCTCGTCGGAGCCCAGCTCCGGCGCCACCACCGCGGCGATCGCCGGCGACGACGAGAGCAGCCCGACGAGGTCGCCCTCCGGGCGCGCGGGATCGAGGAAGAACGACTCCCGTACGCGCTCGCGCGCGGCGCGACGCGCGATCTCCGCCGGCGTCTGCAGGGCCGTCTCGATCCGAAGGAGCGGCTCCTCCTCGGGGACGGAGACGGGCTCCGCGCCTGCCTTCTCGAGCGCGACGAACACGCGCGACGGCGACGCCGGTGCGTCCGGACCTTCTTCGGCGGTCGTGACGATGACGATCCGAGCGGCCTCCGCGGCGCTCGTCGCCAGCGCCGCGAGATCGCGCGCGGAGAGCTCGCTCTCGTGGCGCGCAGCGAACGCACCGCGAGCGGCGCGGACGACGGCGGTCTCGACCGCCTCCGACAAGAGCGTGATCGGCGGCGTGTCGCGGGGGAGGACGCCGTCGTTCGCGTCGAGGACGACGAGCAGATCGAGCGCGTCGCCGGGGAGGTCGGACAACGGCACGACGCGCACGGCTCCGGCGCGGCTCGCGTTCGGGAGGCGCATCGGCTTGTCGAGCAGCTCGGCGAGCTCGAGACGGAAGACCTCCGCGTCGAGCGGACGCTCCGCGCCGCCGGTCCGATGCGCGACCTGCTCGTAGACGTCGAGCGCCTCCTCGAGCGCCTCCCACGCCCGCACGTCCCGCGCGAGCGCCAGGCGCTCGGCGCCGTCGACGCCGGAAGGAGCGTCGTCCCGCGCGAATGCGCCGAGCGCTCCCCTCCCCGCGCGCGCGCCGAGGCCGAGCTCGTGGAAGAGGCCGCGCGCTGCACGCACGCGCTCGCCGCGTGTCCGCGCCCCACGCGCACGCACGAGGACGTCGACGACGGCCTTCGCCACGGCCGCCTCCGCGGCTCCGTCACGCTCCCCGCCCGACGCCGTCAGAACGAGACGCGTCGCAGCGTCCTCGGCCGCCGCCGTCGCGCGCGTCTCGAGCGCGCGCGCGATGCGCGCGAGGAGGCGGTCCGCTTCCTGCGGATCGGGCGCTCCTTCGGGGAAGGCGGCGCGGAGCACGCGAGGTCCGTCGACGTAACCCGAACGAAGAAGGCGCGCGACCGCCACGCGATCGAGGGACTCCGCCGCGGCGAGGGCATGGAGCGCCGCCGCGACCACGGGCGCGGCGGCGGGCGACGCCGCGGCGGCGTCGTGGAAGACGACGCCCTCGTCGAGGAGCGCGCGCCGCAACGGCACGAGCGTACGTTCGTCCCGCGCCGGATACGCGATCGCGACACGCTCGACGCGCGCCTGACGTGCATCGAGCGCCTGGCGGACGAGGCGCGCCACGAGCCGTGCTTGGTCCCGAGCGCTGGTGGCGCGACCTAGCCGCACGCGGCTCACGGCGTCGGGTTCCGGCGCCGACGGCGTGGACGGCGCGAGATCCCCGAGCACGGCTGCGATGATCTCCGTCTCCGGCGCCGCGTCGAGGTGGCGCGCGACGACGTCGGCGACGACCTCGAGCGGATCGCGCTCCCGGCTTCCCTCGAGCCGTTTGTCGAACGCAGGCAGGACGACACGCGCGAAGCCTCCGGCGCGGGCGAGCGTCTCGTCGAGCGCGCGCCACCACGCGAGATCCTGCGGGTCCCACGCGACGAGCCAGCGCGCGCGAACGTGCCGTGCGCCGACGATCCGGGCGACGGCCGCCGGGCCCGCCTCGCGGATCGCCGGGGCGAGCGTCGCGCCGACGAGCCTCCCGTCGCGCGCGCCCGTACGCGCCAGCGCCGCGTCGAGCGCTCGCATCGCGGCGGCGAGCGTGCGTGCGCGCGCCGGCGCGACGCCGTTTCCACGCACGCGCTCGAGGTGCGCTTCGGTCGCGCCTCGCGATCGGAGCGCGCCGATCGCCTCGTCGATCGCCGCGACCGCGCGGACCCACGACGCGCCGCCACGCCCGCGCAACGTCGCGAGGAGCGGATCGGTGCCTTGCTCCGACGCGCCGGACGAAGCGCCGAACAGCTCGAGCTGCGCGCCACGCGCCTTCGCCTCTTCGAGCGCGACGGCGAGCGTGAGCTTCGTCTCCCGCGCATCCGCGAAGCGGACGTCCGGGAGCAGCGCCGCGGCGAGGCGCGCGCGCAGCGACGAACGCGTCTCGGCACGCCGTCCCTCGCGCGCGAGCCGCTCGACGTGCCGCTCCGCGGGCACCACGAAGAGCTCGTCGCTGCTCACCGTTCGCTCCACTGCTCCCCTCGCCGCCCCGGGGCGGTGAGCCTGCTCACCGTTCCAACCGCAGAGGGATCGCGAGCGCCTCCTCGAAGCTCTTCTTGTCGTAGAGGTAGCCGTAGGCAGCGACGCTCGAGAGCACCCGCTTGATGTAGTTGCGCGTCTCCTCCCAAGGCACGTTCTCGACGAAGAGGTCGAGCTCGTCCGAGGTGCGCGCCTTCATCCAGCGGCGGATCGCGCCGGAGCCGCCGTTGTACGCACCGATGGCGAGCGCGTCGTGCCCGTGCTGCGAGCGGAGCGCGGCGAGGAGCTTCGTCCCGAGCTCGATCGAGACCTCCGGCGTCTTGAGCGATGCCTCGTCGCTTCCGAAGCCCGTGCCGGCCGCGACGCCCTTCGCGGTCGGGATGATGAGCTGCATCAGTCCGAACGCATTCGCGTGGCTCCGCGCGTCGGCGACGAAGCTCGACTCCTCCCGCATGACCCCCCAAGCGATCGCGCGAGGGAGCTTGTACTTGTCGCACGCAGCGTTCACCAGCGGCTCGAAGGCGCGCGGATAGGCGATCTCCCAACGCGCGCGCCACCGGCCCTCGGGATAGTGCTCGAGGTGATCGGTCAGGCGCTTGCGCGAGAAGGCGTGCCCGAGCTCGGGGAACCCCGCCTCGTTGTAGAGCGCGCCGATCGCCCAGACGACCTCGGGATCCGCGTCGTCCGCGAGCGCGCCCGACGCCGAGATCTCGCGCTTGGCCGCGTCGACGTCGGAGACCTCGAGGAGCTTCACGGCACGGACGAACGCCGGCGTGTCGAAGACGGAGTGCGTCTTCGACGGGAACGTGCCCTCCTTGTCCCGCGCGATGGCCGCGTCGAGCACGGCCTTCGCTCGCGACGCGTCCAGCGCAGCGAGCCGCCCGTAGGAGAGGAGCATGTAGAACGTGAGCGGGTGCCGCTCGACGATGTGCTCCCATCGAGCACGCGCGCCTTCGAGATCGCCGGTCGCCGCGGCCGCGCGCGCGCGGAAGTACTCGGCGCGCCCCGCGGTGGCCCAATGCCGATCCTCCGGAGTCAGCTCGAGGATGCGATCGAGGGCGGTCTTCGCGCCTTCCCAGTCCTCGCGACCGGCCTGCATCTTCGCGAGCGCCACCCGGAACAGCGCCTCGGTGCCCATGTCGCCAGAGGGATACGTGTCCGGCAGCGTCCGCATCATCTGCTCGAAGCGCTCCTCCCTTCCCTCCTCGGTGCTCTCCGCGACGAGGAGCGCCGCGCGGAACCTCGCGTCGTCGGCGAGGCGGTGCGTCGGAAAGAGCTTCTCGATGCGGGAGAACCACTCCATCGCCAGCTTGGGGTCCTTGCTCGTGCGCGCCTTCGCGCCCGAGTAGAGCGCCGTGACCAGGTCCGCGTGGTTCTCGCAAGCGGCGACGGCCTCGTTCCAGAGGTCGATCTTCGGCTTCTTCTTCGCCCCCGCGTTCGCGCGCGTGAGCGCCGCGCGACAGAACACGGGCGACGTCTTCGGGATCCCGTTCAGGAGCTCGAACGCACGCGCGGGCTCGTTCGAGTCGAGCCACGCCTGCGCCTGGCGCACGCGCTCCGCGTCGCTGAGCGCCTCGGTCACGGTCGGGTCCTTGGCCTTCAGCAACGCCACCGCGCGCTGACGCGCCTGCGTCGCGCCCGTCGTGTCGGCGATCTTCGGCGCCTCCGTCACGACACGCGTCGCGAGATCGTAGGCCTCCTTCGCGCGCTCCGAAGGATCGCCGTCGACTCCGTCGAGGAGCGCATTCGCGATCCGCACGCACGTGTCCACCCAGCGCGAGCCGTACGGGTGGGCGGCGAGCCAGGCTCGCCAGAGCGGCAGCGCTCCGGCGCGATCGCCCTTCGCCGCGAGCGACTCCGCGATGACGAGGTTCACGTCGTCCTTCAACGTGGTGTGGTCCTCGGGGACGGCGCGGGCCTTCGCGATCGCGTCGTCGGCGCGCCCCGAGCGCGCGAGCGCCTGCGCCGACCGGAGCTTCGCGTGCCCGGCGAGCACGCAGGTCGGCTTCTCCGCGCGTTCGAAGGCAGCCACGGCCTCGGGCAAAGCGTCCGCGAGGGCGAAGAGGCGCCCCTCGAGGAAGTCCCACGCGCACGCATCCGCGTCCGAGAGGTCCGCCGGTCGTGCGTCTTGGACGGCCTTCGCTGCTGCTGCCCAGTCCTTCGCGCGCGCGAAGCTCCGCGCCTGCGCGAGCCGCGGGTCGTCGAGGAGCACGCGCAAGGTGGGCATCGAGCCCTTCGGCGCGACCTTCGCCTCGGCCGACGCCGGAGGCGTCACGACGGGCGGCGCGACGCTCTCACCGCTCCGGCAAGAAGCGAACGACGCGAGCGAGATCGACGCGAGCGAGAGGACGAGACCGCCGAGCCACCGCTGCTTCATCGTCGCCTTCCACCTCGAAACGCCTCTTCGGCCGCCTCCTCTTCCGCGGCGAGGACGGCCTTCGCGACGCGCTCCTTGAACCGAGCATGGTCCTTCCGCACGACGTCGCGGTCCGCCATCGTCCTCGCGAGCGTGGCACGCGCCTCTTCCTCCTCGTCGCGGGCGCGCCGTTCGTTCGCCTCCGCATCCGCGACGGCATTCGTGAGGCGGCCGATCTCCGCGCGCGCGGCGTGCTCCCAAGCGTCGCCACGCGCGAGGTCGACCGCGCGGAGCTCGCCGCGCACGAGACGCTCCTGCTCCTCGGCCCTCACGCGTGCGGCACGCTCCTCGGCCTCTCGCCGCGCTGCCTCCGCCCTCCGCACCGCGGCTTCGGCGGCTTCGCGCGCACGCACCGCCTCCCCGAGGCTCGCCTTCGCGTCGTCGACCTGCCGTTCGCGATGCCTGAGGAGCGGGTCGAGCGGATACTTCGGGGTCGGCATGGGTCGCGTCGGCTCCGGCGCAGTTTACCCCGAACGAGCCGAAGCACACGGCACATTCCGGCCTCGAGCGTCTTCGCGCCCGGGGCTCACGACGCGCGGTGTCGCGCGCCCTCGACCGCTCGATCAGCCCACGCGCGTCCCGCCCGCGTCCGGCTGGCTCGCTGGCGAGCATCGCTCGCTCGGACAGCCCACGATCTCGCGTACCAAGCGGAGGAGCTCCTCGATGTCGCACGGCTTGTCGACGAGGCGCATCCCCAGCCCTTCGACACGCTCTCGCACGCTGGCGTCCGAATAGGCCGTCATGAAGATGGTCTTCGGCAGGCCGATCTCCGCCCAGGCCTCGGCGACCTCGAGCCCCGAGTACGCCGGCATGCGAATGTCCGCGACGACGAGGTCGAGCGGGTCGTCGTGGGTGGCGGTCTCGATGGCCCAGAAGAGCTCTCTGCCGTTCGTCGCCTCGAGCACCTCGTAACCTCGAGCTCGCAGGCTCTCGACGATGACCGTCCGCGTGACCTCGTCGTCGTCCGCGACGAGCACACGCGGAGCACGCTTCTCGACGGGTGAGCTCGAGCTCGAGGACGTCACGGGCCTGCTCGCGGCGGGGATCGACCCCGTGCTGCGATCGGGCTGCATCACGCGTGCCGCGGCGTCGGTTGCCAGGCTCGACGGCTCTTCTATCTTGGAGGAGCATGCGTGTGGAGTTCACGGACCCCGACGGGCCGCGCCTGTGGAGACTGGCTCCATACGCCTTGCCGGCCCTCGCCCTCACGCTCGCGTTGAACTCGCCGCTTCCGGCGAGCACGCGATTCGGCCTCTTCGTGGCATCGATCCTGGCGTTCGTCCTGGTCGGGCTCGTCGGCACGCGGCAGCGACGCCCGCGTGCGGCAGAGCTCGTCTGCGGTCCGGGCTACGTCGAAGTCCGCCGGAGCGGCACGCGCAACCAGCGCATCTCGGCCAAGGACGTCACGGGCGCCACGACCGCGCGCACGTCCAAAGGCGTCGTGATCACGCTGCAGCATCGAGCGCGCATTCGACCCATCACGCTCGAGGTCGAGAGCGAGGCCGACGCCGAGCGGGTGAGGCACGCGCTCGGCATCGGTCATGGCGGGTTCGGGACGATCGCGTGGCATACGGAGCACCCGAGCCAACGCCGTGCTCAGTTCGCCCGTGTGCTCGCCATCGTCGGTCTGGCGCTCGTCTTCGGTACGCTCCTGGTGAACCAGCTCTTCGGCTCGCTCGACGCCCTCGGCATCCTGACCGGCGTGACGGGATTTCTGACCCTGACGCTCGCCGCGTTGATCGGCCTCGTGAGCCAACTGTCCAGCTTCGAATGGCCGTCCATCGTCATGACCCCCGAAGGTCTGCGTTTGAGGACGCCACGCGGCTGGTTCGCCCTCCCCTACGAGGGAGTGCAGCACATCGAGCCGAAGGAGAAGGCGGTCGTGTTCCACGTGCCCCCGCCGTACATGCGGGTCGCCGTGACGGGCGACTCGACGTGGTTGGGCGGCCTCTCGCCGTACGAGCGAGAGACGCTCGTATCGCAGATCACGGCCGCCGCGCAGCGCGCGCGCGGGCTCGGACCGGAGAAGAAGGACGTGCTGGGTCGCGTCGAGATCCTGCGACGCCACGGCGAGAGCCCGCGCGACTGGCTCGTGCGCCTCGACATGGCGGGCCAGCTCCTCGCGTCGGGCTCCGGCTACCGCGGCAACACGCTCGACACCGAGGATCTCTGGACGGTCCTCGAGGATCCCGAAGCCGACCCGGAGATCCGCGCGGCGGCGGCGCGGGTGCTCCGCCACCTTCCCGCTCCGGAGACACGCACGCGCATCGAAGCCGCCGTCGCCGCCGTCCGCGACGAGGCGACGAGCCTGCGTCTGCGCATCGCCGTCCGCGACGATCTCGACCTCGCGAGCAAGGAGCTCTCTTACCTCGACGCGCTCGAGCCCGCTTCCGTGCAGATGCCGGCGGCGGGTGCGCAGCCGGCGTACGGACGATCGAGTCGGTGAGCCTCGCCGAAGGACCCTAGCTGGCCCCCCACTCCTGGAGCGAGCGCACGCGCACGCCGTTCTCCCCGCGCGCCGATTCGAGCGCATCGCACGCGGCGAGGGCCGCAGCGATCGTCGTGAAGTACGGGATGTTCATGAGGAGCGTCTGGCGGCGGAGAGAGTAGCTGTCCCTCACCTCGCGTGCGCCGATCGTCGTGTTGACGACCATCGCGATGGTACCGCTCCGGATCGCGTCCACGACGTGCGGCGGGCCCTCGAGCACCTTGTTGATCGCCGTGCACGGGATGCGCGCTCGCTGGAGGGCCGCGGCCGTTCCCCTCGTCGCGACGATGTCGTAGCCGGCCGCGCGCATGCGCCGCGCGATGATGCAGGCCACCGGCTTGTCGTCGTCGCGGACGCTGATGAAGACGCGCCGGCGCACGTCGCCGTCGCCTTCGCCGGGCGGCCGAACGTCGAGGCCCGCCGAGAGCATGCTCTTGTAGAAGGCGCGCGCGAACGTGTCGGCGATGCCCATCACCTCGCCCGTGGAGCGCATCTCGGGGCCGAGGATGGTGTCGACGCCCGGGAACTTGGCGAACGGGAACACGCTCTGCTTCACCGCGACGTGGCGCGGGATCTCGATGTCGAAGACGCCGAGCTCGTCGAGCGTGCGCCCGACCATGACCTTCGCGGCGATCTTCGCGAGCGGTCGGCCCGTCGCCTTCGACACGAACGGGACCGTGCGCGACGCGCGCGGGTTCACCTCGAGGATGTAGACGTCTCGGCCCTTCACCGCGTACTGCACGTTCATCAGGCCGACCACGCCGAGCTCGAGCGCGAGCATGCGCGTCTGCTCCTCGATGTTGAGGACGATCTCGGGCGACAGCGAGTGCGGCGGCAGCACGCTCGACGAGTCGCCCGAGTGGACGCCGGCCTCCTCGATGTGCTGCATGACGCCGCCGATGACGACGCGCTTGCCGTCGGCGACGCAGTCGACGTCGACCTCGATCGCGTCCTTCAGGAACTCGTCGACGAGGATCGTCTGCGTGCCCGCGTCGCGCGCGGCCTCGACGGCGAGGTGGACGTAGGACTCGAGCTCGGCGCGCGAGTAGGCGATCATCATCGCGCGCCCGCCGAGCACGTAGCTCGGTCGGACCAGGACCGGGTAGCCGATCCGTTCGGCGATCGCGACCGCCTCCTCGGTGCTGGTGGCGATGCCGCTCCGCGGACGGCGGAGCGAGAGCTTCGTCAGCAGCTCGTCGAAGCGCCCGCGGTCCTCGGCGCGATCGATCGCGTCGGCCGTGGTCCCGAGCAGTCGCACGCCCGCCTTCTCGAGCGGCACCGCGAGCTTGAGCGGCGTCTGCCCGCCGAACTGGACGATCACGCCCTCGGGCTTCTCCTCGTCGCAGATCGCGAGGACGTCCTCCAGCGTGAGCGGCTCGAAGTACAGGCGGTCGGACGTGTCGTAGTCCGTCGAGACCGTCTCCGGGTTGCAGTTGACCATCACGGTCTCGTAGCCGAGCTCGCGCAAGGCCTGGACCGCGTGGACGCAGCAGTAGTCGAACTCGATGCCCTGGCCGATGCGGTTCGGACCGCCGCCGAGGATGACGACCTTCTTCCTCCCCGACTCCGCCCGCGCCTCCGACTCGGACTCGTACGTCGAGTAGAGATACGGCGTCCGCGCGACGAACTCGGCCGCACACGTGTCGACGCGTGCGTAGACCGGGAGGACGCCGTGCTCCTTCCGCATCGCGCGGATCTCCTCCGGCGTCTTGCGCGCGAGCTTCGCGATCTGCGGATCGGAGAAGCCGAGGCGCTTGTACTCGGCGAGCTGCGCCGGCCCGAGCTCGCCCTTCGCGATGCGCTCCTCCGCGCGGACGATGCGCTCGATCTGCGCGAGGAACCAGGGATCGATCTTCGTGAGCTCGTGGATCTCCTCCTTCGAGATCCCGGAGCGCATCGCGTCGGCCACGTAGAAGAGGCGGTCGGCCGTCGGGACCGGGATCACGGCGCGGAGGGCCTCGACGAGCTCCTCGTGCCGCGGCGGCGGCAACGTCTTCGGAGCCTCGAGCTCGGCGGCCTCCATCGCGAGGTCGCGTTCCTTCTTCGGCATCGCGAGGACGCGATAGTCGACGCGCCCGATGAGCGAGACGAGCCCGTCGCGCGCCGTCTCGAGCGAGCGCGCGGCCTTCTGGAGCGACTCGCAGAAGGTCCGACCGATGCTCATCACCTCGCCGACGCTCTTCATCTGCGTCCCGAGCGTGGTGTCCGCGCCGGGGAACTTCTCGAACGCGAAGCGCGGCCACTTCGTAACGACGTAGTCGATCACCGGCTCGAAGGCCGCGCTCGTCCCGGTGATGTCGTTCTTGAGCTCGTCGAGCGTGTAGCCGACGGCGAGCTTCGCGGCGATCTTCGCGATCGGATAGCCCGTCGCCTTCGAGGCGAGCGCGCTCGACCGCGACACGCGCGGGTTCATCTCGATGACGTAGACCCGGCCGTCCTTCGGGTTCACCGCGAACTGCACGTTCGCGCCGCCGGTCTCGACGCCGATCTCCGTCATCACCGCGCGCGCGGCGTCGCGCAGGCGCTGGTACTCCTTGTCCGTCAGCGTCATCGCGGGCGCCACGGTGATCGAGTCGCCCGTGTGGATGCCCATCGGGTCGATGTTCTCGATCGAGCAGACGACGATGAAGTTGTCCGCTCGGTCGCGCATGACCTCGAGCTCGAACTCCTTCCAGCCGAGGACGCTCTCCTCGATGAGGACCTCGTGCGCCGGCGACTGCGCGAGCGCCCAGTTGACCTTCGCCTCGAGCTCGCTCGCGTCCTTCGCGATGCCGCCGCCCGAGCCGCCGAGCGTGTACGACGGCCGGAGGATCGCCGGGAACCCCGTCTCCTCGACGATCTTCCACGCCTCCTCGACCGAGTGCGCGACGCCCGCGCGCGGGCACGATAGGCCGATCTTCTCCATGGCCGCCTTGAAGAGCGACCGATCCTCGGCCTTCGCGATCGACTCGGGGCGGGCGCCGAGCATCTCGACGCCGTGCTTCTCGAGCACGCCGCGCTCGTGGAGCGCGAGCGCGAGGTTCAGGGCCGTCTGCCCGCCGAGCGTGGGCAGGATCGCCGACGGCTTCTCGCGCTCGATGATGGCCTCGAGCGTGCGCGGCTCGAGCGGCTCCACGTACGTCCGGGCCGCGAGCTCCGGATCCGTCATGATCGTCGCGGGGTTCGAGTTGACGAGGATGACCTCGTACCCCTCCTCGCGCAGCGCCTTCGTCCCTTGCGTTCCGGAATAGTCGAACTCGCAGGCCTGGCCGATGACGATCGGCCCGGCGCCGATGATGAGGATCTTCTCGATGTCGTCGCGACGGGGCACCGGAGTTTCTTCCGGGGCTGCCTCCTAGCAGGCTCGCGAGCCGGGTGAAAGGGTGAGCCCAGCGGGGCTCTTTCGCCCCGTTGCTCGACCGGACCGAGAGCTCTGCCACGACCATTGGCTCCGCTCGCGAGGCGAGGCACGATGGAGGTCGTCGAGCCGCACGTTTCGGGAGGTCCGGCCGTGCGCCTCGAGAAAGCGGGGCACCATGATCATCGTCTACGGCACGCGCATGTTCGGGCGCGCGGACGTCATCGAGGGCGTCGGGCACGTCGCCTGTCGGTTCTTCCACATCATGTTCGTGCCGCTGATCCCGTTCGAGACGGTGTTCGTGCTCGACGACGACCGGGGCGTGAAGGTGCCGTTCAGCTTCAAGGCCGCCCTGAGCGGCTGGCTCCGCGGCTGGTCCATCATGGGCGGCATCGGGCTCGTCGTCGGAGGTGTCGCCGCCTTCGCGGAGCGACTGCCGCTGGTCGGAGTGGCGTGCTTCGTCTGTGCGCTGCTCTCCTTCGCCGCCTTCCCCGTGTTCGGGAAGGTCTTCGCCGGGTGCTCGGAAGCGCGGCGCGCCGAGCTTCTGCAGCTGATCGGCTACGCGCCGGCTCCCGCCCACGCAGGCGCGCCCGCGCCGGAGGCGGCCGCCTGGACGCCTCCGCCGCAAGGCCCGATGCCCGCAGGTCCGCCGCCGCCGCCAGGCGGCTTCGGTCAGCCCTCGCCGTACGGAGCGCCTCCGCCCGCGTATGGTCCGATGGCCGGACCTCCGGTCGGACCGCCGGGGCCGGGGTATCCGGCGCCAGGTGCTCCGCACGGCTACGGCCCTCCGCAGGCTCCGCAGGGCTTCGGGCCTCCTCGAAATGCACCGCAGGGCTACGGTCCCCCGCAGGCTCCGCAGGGCTTCGGACCTCCGCAGGGTGCTCCGCACGGTCACGGCCCTCCGCAGGCCCCGCAAGGCTTCGGACCTCCTCGAGGCTACGGCGCTCCACCTCACGGCCCGGCAGGGCCGCCGAACCCCGGCGGATACGATCCGCACCGTCGGTGAGCCTCGTCCCTCAGTCGACGCGCCGGAAGCCGCCGCCGGCCGTGAAGCCGCCTCGCGCCTCGACGCGTGGCGCGATCCAGCTCTTGATCTTGTCGACACGCGCGAGGTACGCGCGGCCACGGTCCTCCGAGGAGTTCACCGCGATGATGACGTGCTCTTTCACGCCCGCGGCGAAGTCCGGACCGCCCGAGTCGCCCGCGCGGAGGACGGCCTCGTCGACGACGTAGTTGCGATCGCTCGTGCCGCGCTCGACACGGTAGGTCGAGCGAAAGAGCGCTTCGGACGAGAACTTCTTGTTCTTGTTCCGTCCGACGAGGACGGCTCGGCTGCCGTCGGCGACTCGGCTCGTCGCGATCTTCGGGTACCGCGGCAGGTGTATGGGCGTCGCGAGGTAGACGAGCCCGACGTCGGGCGACGAGCCCTTCGGCAGCTTGCACTTCTCTCCGCCCACCACCACGGCGCTCGCGCCGACGAAGGGCGCGACCACGGTGTCGTTCGCCATGTCGCTCGAGATGCAGTGAGCAGCAGTGAGGACGACGAACGGAGAGATCAGCGCGCCCGAGCAGTAGTCGCCGATGAGGACGGCCTCCGGGTAGTCGTCGGCCAGCTTGGCGTCGCGGATGTCGTGTTGCGTTCCTTCGATCGGCTCGTCGAGGTCCTCTTCACCGGCGCAGCCGGAGAAGAGAGCGAGCATCATCAGGAGCGAGAGCTTGGTCTTGGTCGACGGTGCCATGACCGCTGCGACTGCAGCGTCCGTTCCAGTCGTAAAATGACAGCGACACCGTGAGAACACCGTCGAAACGGGGGTGGCGGCTGCCCGCCACCCGGTCTCGCGGCTCACTCGCCGTCGAGGACGGGATCCGGCGGGTGGAGCGACGCTCGGCCGTGCGCGCGAGCCGTCGATACCGTCGCCGCCCGCGCGCGGCCGTTCTTCTTGATGGCGGGCTCGGGCGATGCGCCGAGGCGCTCGCGCATCTTCTTCGCCTCGACGGAGTCGGGGTGGTTCGAGAGCCACTCGTCGAGGACGGCGCGCGCCTCACGGCGACGACCGGCGGCCTCGAGCGCGGCCGCGAGGAAGAGGCGCGGCTCCGCGCTGGAATCGTGCGAGGCCCACGCCTCGGCGGCGCGGCGCGCCTCCTTCGTCTCGCCGGCCTGGAGCGCCGCCGTCGCCCACGCCTTCAGCGCGCGCGGATCCTTCGAGCGCGCCTTCGCGGCCGCGCGCGCCTCGTCGAGGCGCGCCTTCGCGTCCGACTCGTGCCGCGCCGACGCGCGGACGAGCAGGCCGTCGCGCGGATCGGACTTCGACTTCGCGTCGCGCTCGGAGCTCTCGTCGCGCCGCTCCTCGTTCGACCTCGCTCGCGCGGCCACGCGCGTCGAGCTCGCGTCCTCCGCCGATCGCTCGCCCGCCGGGCGCTCGCTCGATGCCCGGGCCGACGCCTGCTCCGGCGGAGGCAGCGGAGGCGGCGTGGACGGCCGTGCCGCGACGGTCTTCGCAGCAGGGGGCGCCGCCTCCTTCGTACCGGCCGACGCATCGTTCATCGCCACGGGAGCGGTCTTCGCCGCCGTCGAAGGCGGCTGCGCGATCGCGACATCGGAATGCGGTGGCGGAGCGGCTGCAGGCAGGACCGCCGGCGCGGCCGTCTCGGACGCGCGAGCGACCCGCTCCGCCACGGGCGCGATCATCGCCTGTACGCGATCACGTGCCGAGTCGACGTGCTCGAGGATCGGCTCCTTGAAGGCGGCGAAGGCGATGGTCGCGACGGCGCCGAAGACGACCGTCGACACGAGCTTCCGCGCACGGGCCTTCCGCAGATCGGGCGCCACGAGCGCGGCCTCCATCGCCTCGCGCATCGCGCGGGCCGTCGGGTACCGATCCTCCTTCGACTTCGCGAGCGCCTTCATGACGACGGCCTCGATGTCGGCGGGGATCCCGGCTTCGGGCGCGCGGATCCGCGGGCGCTCGGGCTGCTCGCGGAGCTGCTTGCCCATCACGACGACCGGCGATCCCTCGAAGGGCACCGAGCCGGTGAGGAGCTCGTAGAGCACGCAGCCGAGCGCGTACAGATCGCAACGCGCGTCGACGGGCTCGCCGGCGACCTGCTCCGGAGCCATGTACTCGGGCGTCCCGAACACGGCGAAGCCCTTCTGCCGCTTCTCCGTGTCGGTCGTGTCCGCGAGCGCCATCGCGACGCCGAAGTCGAGCAGCTTGAGCTCGCCGGCGGACGTGAGGAACAGGTTCTGGGGCTTGAGGTCGCGATGCACGAGGCCGGCCTCGTGCGCGGTCTCGAGCGCACGCGCGGCCTGGATGGCGAGCTTGATCGCCTCGCGCCACGGGATTCTGCGTTCGGCGGCGTGGACGTCGAGCGTCTTGCCGTCGAGCAGCTCCATCACGAGGAACACGCGTCCGTCGAGCGACTTGCCGAAGTCGTGCAGGCGAACGAGGTTCGGATGCGACAGCTTCGCGATCGCGCGTGCCTCGCGGCGGAAGCGCTCGACCGCGTCGTGGGCCGCCGCGTGCGCGGCCGAGAGCACCTTGACCGCGTACTTCCACCCGAGCTCGACGTGCTCGGCCTCGAAGACCTCGCCGCTCGATCCCTCGCCGATCTTCTTGCCGAGGCGGTACGAAGTGCCCGGCAGGATGCGCGGATCCTGGTTCGCCGTCGCGGCCGCGAGCTGGAGCGATCGATCGGACGGCGGCGTCTCGGGATCGCGGCGGAGGGCGCGGCCCTGCTTGAGGAGCTTCGCGAACTCGGCGCGAGACTTCGCGGGCTCGTTCGGCCAGAGGGCCTTCATCAGCGAGGCGATGCGCTGACGGACGCTCCGCTCGCCGTTCTTGCCTGCCGGCGCCTGCGCGAGCACGCGTCCGAGATCGCTCGCGGCGTGACCGGCGCTCGCGTAGCGCTCGTCGGGATCGTTGGCGCAGAGCTTCTGGATGATGTCGTCGAGCTCCTTCGGGATCCCACGCGTCTGCGCGAGGAGCGGGACCTGGAACTTGCCGGCCGCGACCTCCTCGAGATGCTTCTGCGCGTCGCCGGAGAGCAGGCGCTTTCCGGCGCAGAGCTCCCAGAGCATGACGCCCATCGCGTAGATGTCGATGCGGCCGTCGCCGACCTGCTGACGCGCGACCTCGGGCGCCACGTAGCCGGGCTTCGCGAAGACGACGCCGGCGACCGTGTGGCAGCGGCGGTTGTGTCCGCGCGCGGTGCCGAAGTCAATCAGCTTCACCTCGCCCGAGTAACCGACCATCACGTTCTGCGGAGACAGATCGCGATGCACGATCCCGAGCGGCGTGCCGTCCGCGCCGGCGCGCTCGTGGACGTGCGCGAGCGCCTGCCCCATCTCGATCGCGATCGAGACCGCCTCGGGCCAGCCGATGCGCACGCCGACCTGCACGGCGCGGTGGCGGACGTCGGCGAGCGAGCGGCCTTCGACGTACTCGACGACGGTGTACGGCTCGCCGTTCTCGTCGGTCGAGGCCTCGAGGATCTGCGCCACACCGGGGTGATTGAGCTGCGACTGGACGCGTGCCTCGTCGAGGAAGCGAGCGAGGAACGAACCGTCGTGGATGTGATCGCGGCGGACGGTCTTGACGACGATGGGCCGCTCCGCGCCCTCGATGCCCGTCGTCGCGGCGAGGTAGACGTCTCCCATTCCCCCGCGCGCGAGCAGCTTGAGGAGGAGCAGCCGCCCGAAGACGCGCGGGAGCGGGATGCTCACGACCGCCGACGTCATTCCGGCTTCCTTGTGCCCCTCGGCCTTCGCGGGCTTCTCGGCGAGAGCTTCGCTCATGCGCCGTTGCATAAGGAGTTCGAGCGCTCAGGGCCAAGTTTCGGACGGACCTCGGCGCCGCCCGATCGGCGCCATGTGGCCGATGGAACCGAATGCTCCTACCTGCGGTCGGTCGCATTCCGACCAAACCGCGCCGGGCGCGGCCGCCGCGCCGTCGCCGTGCCCTCGCGGCGCTATTGCGGCGCGCAGGTCCCGGGCGCGTTCTTCGCGATGACCTGGAGGCGCGCGCGCGCCTCCGCGCCGATCTTCTCCTTGGAGAAGCGCTTCTCGCACGCCTCGTAGGCGAGCTTCGCGTTCGCGCAGTCGTGCATCATCATGTACGCCTCGCCCATCCCGAAGAGGACCTTGTCGAGGACGTTCGACCGCGGAAACAGCTTGAGCAGGCGGTTGAAGTTCCCGAGCGCGGAGCTCGGACGCCCGTCGGACAGATCGGCGTCCGCGGCGAAGTAGAGCGCCTCGTCCGCCTTGTCGTCCGTCGGATAGCGATTGACGTACTCGGGCGCGAGCACGCGCACCGTCGACCAGTCGCGCTTCTTGTGCGCCTCCTCGAGCTGCTTGAAGTGCGTGACCTTGTCCTGCGGCACCTGGACGGGCGGCGGCGGGGGCGTGGCCGACGCCTGCTGCGCGCGTTTGAGCTCGTCGATGCGCGCGTAGAGCTCGGTGCGCGACGCCGTGACCTCGCGGCGAAGCTCTTCGATGTGGTGGTTCGCTTCGTCGACGCGGCCCGCCAGATCGTTGAGGCGCTGCTTCGTCGAGAGCGTCTCGGTCGACGAGTCGGCGTTCGCGCGGAGCGCGTTGTCGAGCCGCTGCCGCGTCGCCTCGAGGTCGGCACGGAGCCGCTCGACCTCCTCTCGCGCCTCGGCCGCCTGCTTCTCGGCCGCCTCGGCGCGAGCGGCGACGACCTCGTGGTCCTTCTGGAGGACGAAGCACCCCGAGCTCGAGAGCACCAGAAGAGCGCAAAATAGGAGCCTCGAGCTCGACCGTGCGCCCGCCTGGGCGCCCCACTTCGTCGTTCGTACGGGACAGTGGGCGCTCATGGACTCGGCTCTAGTCGAACGACGCTCGGGAATCCAGAATTCCCACCGAGCGCGCATTTCGCGGCGGCGCCGCGGCTCACGAGCGCCGGACGACCGCGGCGGGCGCTCGCCGCGAGGCACGGCGAGGCACGGCAAGATGCGTGCGCGCCCGGCCGTTCACGTGGGTGGCCTTGCCATTCTCGCCGCGGTCGCTTACGGAAGACGAACGCTCTCCCGGCCGCTTTGCCGGGGCCGAGGGCGCGTACGGATGGCAACCGCGGCAGCGCAAGGAGACGTCGACCTCGAGCTGATCTCGGGGCCCCCCTACCGGACGATCCTGCGCCTCGCGCTGCCCACGGTCGTGGCGATGCTCTCGCAGAGCGTCGTCAACGAGATCGACGTCTTCTTCTTCACGAAGCTGCCGCATCCGGAGAGCTCGAACGCGCAGGCGGCGCTGTTGCCGTCGCTTCTCCTCGTGTGGCTCTTCGGCGGCTCCCTCTCCGCGATCAGCGTCGGCACCCAGGCCCTCGTCGCACGACGCTACGCCGAACGCCGCTACGAAGCCGCCGGTGCGGTCGTCGCGAACTCCGCGTTCTTCTGCCTCGTGGCCGGCATCCTGTTCGGCATCCTCGGCGCGTTCACGATCGACAGCCTGCTCGGGCTCGTCCTCAAGGTGCCCGAGGCGCACGCGATCGCCTACTCGTACTCTCGCTGGCGCCTGCTCGGCATCGTCTCGATGTCGATGACGATGGCGCTCAAGGCCTTCTTCGACGGCATCGGCAAGACGTGGGTCCACCTCGTCTCGGCCGTCGTGATGAACGTCTTCAACGTCCTCTTCTGTTGGATGTTCATCTTCGGCAACCTCGGCGCGCCCCGCATGGGGGCGCCTGGCGCCGGCTTCGCAGCGTTCGTCGCGACCTGGATCGGCCTCGCCATCATGCTCTTCTACGCGGGACGCGAGCGCGAGCGGTTCCGTTTCCTCCGCTGGTCGAACATCTCGCGCTCGCTCACGTGGGACATCCTGAAGCTCTCCATCCCGGCCGCCGCCGCGACGGCCGTGATGATGGTCGGCTTCGGCCTCTTCGCGCAGGTCGCCGGCCAGCTCGACGAGGCGCAGGCCGCGGGCGCCCTCGAGGGCGAGCGGGAGGCGGTGAACGGCGCGGCGACGACGGACATCGTCGCCGTCCTCAAGCTGACGTTCACCGCTTGCCTCGCGTTCGGGACCGCGACCGCGACGCTCGTCGCCCAGTCCCTCGCCGCGAAGCGCCCCGACGACGCGTCGCGCTTCGGCTGGGCGAGCGTCCGCCTCGGCCTCGTCCTCTTCGGGGTCGTCGGCCTGGTCGAGGGCGTCCTCTTCACGCCGCAGATCGTCGGCTTCATCACGCACTCCGAGGCCGTGCGCGCCGCCGCGATGACGCCCATGCGCATGATGGGCCTCGTCACGCCGATCATCGCGGTCGCCATGATCCTGAGCGAGGCGCTCTTCGGCGCGGGCAACACGAAGTTCGTGGCCGCCGCCCAGTTCTGCCTCGTCTTCTTCCTGCTCGTTCCTCTCGCGCACCTCCTCGGCGTCAAGGCCGACCTCGGCCTGAACGGGATGTGGGCCGCCGCCGTCTGCTACTCGATCGGCGCGGCGATCGTGATGACGCTCAAGTTCCGCGGCGGGAGTTGGAAGAAAATCCAGCTCTGACGTGCCGCCGCGACGTTGCGCGGCCGGTGTGCCGATGGCTCACGCCTCTTGCACTTGCGCCAGCGCACGTGGACGAGCAGCCGAAGGGCGTCATGCTCCTGCCCCTCGCGGCGTCGTGCCAGCGACGGTCGACGGCCCGTTGCTCGCCGTCAGGACGAGCGAAGTTCGTTCGGCCGCTCGCACGCGTGAAGCCGCAGGCGGCACGAATCGTCGAGCGTCCCTACGCCCTACGAGGCAAACCGCGTCGCCCGATCATGGGGCGCATCGAGATCCAACGTCGGTCCGAGCGGGACGATGCGGCTCGGGTTCACGATCGTCTGGCTCCAGTAGTAGTGCACCTTGATGTGCTCGAGGTTGCAGACCTTCTTCACCTCGGGCATCTGGTAGACGTCGCGCACGAAGCCCCAGACGTTCGGATAGTCCTGGACGCGCCGGATGTTGCACTTGAAGTGGCTGTAGTAGACGAGGTCGAAGCGCAGCGACGTCGTGAACATGGCGACGTCCGCTTCGGTGAAGACGTTCCCGCACAGGAAGCGCTGCTTCGACAGGATCTCTTCGCACCGATCCAACGTCTTGAAGACGTCGCGGCAGGCCTCCTCGTAGGCCTCCTGCGACATCGCGAAGCCGGCGCGGTAGACGCCGTTGTTGTACGTGTCGTAGATCGCGTCGAGCATCTCGTCGACCTTCGGCTGGAGGTGCGCGGGCGCGAGCGACGGTCGCTTCGCGAAGCGATCGAACGACGTGTTCAGCATGCGCATCAGATCGCGCGAGTCGTTGTTGACGATGGTCTGCTTCTTCTTGTCCCAGAGGGTCGGCACCGTCACACGACCCGTGTAGTGCGGGTTGGCGCGCACGTAGAGCTCGCGAAGGAACTTCGCGCCGTAGAGCGGGTCGGGGTCGCCGCCACCGCCGAAGGCCCAGCCGTCGTCGCCCATCTTCGGGTCGACGATCGTGACGCCGATCACGTCCTCGAGACCGCGCATCGAGCGCGTGATGAGGACGCGATGGGCCCAGGGGCACGCGTACGATACGTACAGGTGGTAACGGTCGGGCTCCGCGACGAAGTCGGCGTCCGTGCCTTCCGGAACGATCCACGACCGGAACTGCGAGCTCGCCCGCACGAAGGCGCCACGGGAATCCGGCTGGAACCAGCCGACGTGCCACTGCCCATCGACGAAATGACCCATGATGCCAATCTAAGGCGGGACGGGGCCGGCGTGTTCAACGACGTGCGCCGGAAGAGATCATTTTTCCTCTTTCTCGTACGTCCCGACGAGCTCGCCCCTCGCGAGCACATGACCGCTCATCGCCTTCTCGAGCTCGGCCTTCGTCGGCTCCTTCAGGTCCGACAGCACGGTGTCGAGCGCGTACACCTTGTGGAAGTAGCGGTGGCGCCCCTTCGGCGGGCACGGTCCGCCCCATCCGGTACGGCCGAAGTCGCTCCTCCCGTCCCGCGCCCCGCCGCCGATGCTGGCCGCGTTCTTCGCCCCCTCGGGGATCTCGCGCGTGGTCGGCGGGATGTCGTAGAGGACCCAGTGCACGAAGACTTGCTTCGGGGCCGCCGGGTCGGGCGCGTCGGGATCGTCGACGATGACCGCGATGCTCTTCGTACCCTGCGGAGGCTCGCTCCACGCGATCGCGGGAGACGTGTCCTCACCTTCGCACGTGTACTTCGACGGCATGGCGCCGTTCGACGGGAAGGACGGAGAGGTGACCGTCAACGTCGCGACCTGCACGCCCGGCGCGGGCTCGATGTTCGTCGTCGACGCGGGCGTCGTCTCCTTCTTCGAACAGCCGGCGACGTGTGCAGTGAGCAGCGCCGCGGTGAGGACTTGCAGCTTGTACATGAATCGCACCCTGTCGCTTCGAGGAGAGCTCAGTTGCCTTTGATGAGGTCCATCAGGTCCTCCTCGCTCTCCTGCCCCATCTTCGACTTCGGCTTCGGAGCCTCTTCGGCGGCGCCGGCGTCCTCGTCGCTCGAGCCGCCCTTGATGGCCGCGAGGATGTCGTCCTCCGACTCCTGGCCCGGCGCCTTCGGGGTCGCATCTCCGTCGGCGCCGCCTTTGATGAGCGCGTCGAGATCTTCCTCGTCCTCGCCGGCCGGCTCCGTACCCGTGCCCGTGCCGTCCTCCGGGGTCGGCGGCTCGGGCATCTGGCCGTTCGGGTACTTCTGCTTGTCTTCCTCGGTGCAGGGTTTCGGGTTGTTGCGATCGAGCTGGACGCACTCGAGGAACCACGCCTCGCTCGGCACGCGGCCCTCCTTCTCCGCCTGCTCACGCCACTTCCGGATGTCGTCGAGCACGAGCTGGTTGGAGAGACGCGGCACGTACGTGACGATGAGCAGCGCGAACGCGAGGATGCCGACGAACGGCATCGCGACGCGGTACAGGCTGATGACGGGGCGGTTGAACCGGAAGCTCGAGATGAACAGGTTCAGGCCCAACGGCGGGCACGAGAACGCGAGCTCGAGGTTCAGGACGAACATGATCGCGACGTGGAACGGCCCGAGGCCGAAGTGCGCCGCGAACGGAAGGACGAGCGGGACGGCGACCAGGATCGCGCTGAACCCGTCCATGATCATCCCGAGGACGAGCAGGAACACGTTCATCACGATCAGGAACTGCCAGGTCTTGTCGAAGCCGATGCGGAGCATCGCTTCGAGCACCTTGTCCGGCAGGTGCTCGTCGCCGACGTAGCTGACGAGCGCGTTCGCCATCGCGAGGATGAGGATGACGGCGCCGGCGAGCGACATCGATCCTCGCGCGATGCGCACGAGGTCCTTCTTCAGGGAGAGGTCCTTGTAGATCCAGACCTCGATCGCGAGCGTGTACGCGGCGATGAGACCGGCCGCCTCGTCGATCCCGGCGAGCTGGCTCTTGATGCTCACGATGAGCAGCAAGAAGACGCCCATCTCCCACTTGAAGTCCCACGTCGCTGCGAGGGCCTCCTTCAAGTCGAACGGCCGGCGCGGGATGTTCTCCCGGATGCCGACGTAGACGCAGTAGATGGCGAGGAAGAGGAGGACGAGGACGCCCGGCAGGAGGACGGCCTTGTTCACGAGCTGGAAGTCGAGGCCCGTGATCATCGCGTACACGAGCAGCGGCAGCGCCCAGGGCAGAAGGAGGCCGAGCGAGCCGCCCGTCGTGACGAGGCCGAGCGAGAACTTCTCCGAGTAGCCGCTCTTGCGGAGCGCAGGCAGGAGCAGGCCGCCGACGGCGATGATGGTGACGCCGCTGCCGCCGGTGAAGAGCGTGAAGATGGCGCTCGCGATCACGCACACGATCGCGAGGCCACCCGGCATCCATCCGAGCCACGCGCTCGCCGCGCGCACGAGCCGCTCCGGCGTCTTCGACTCGGCCATCAGGTAGCCGACGAAGGTGAACAGCGGGATCGTCGTGATGATGGGCGAGCCGGCGAAGTAGGGGCCGAAGACGTCGGAGGCGAGACGACGCAGCACCTGCTGATCCGGCTGCGGGTGCGTCAGCCACGCGATCTCGGCGGCCCCTCCCATCACCGCGAAGAGCGGCGCGCCGAAGAGAGCGAGCGCGCCGACGAGCGCGACGAGCGCTCCGCCCCACGCGCCGAGCACGGCGACGACCGCGCCGATCGCACCGAACGCGGCGCGCGCCGCCTTCGGGCTGGGCGTGTCCTCACGAACGGTGGCGCTCACGAGTGCGTCTCCTTCATCCGGGCCTCGGCCATCTCGGCCTCGGGCGAGTGGTCGTGGGCGTGGGCCAGGTCGTCGTCACCGTGCGCCGCCGCGGGGTCGACCTTCACCCATCCGGCGAGGGCGAGCAGCGAGCGCAAGATGAAACGGATGCCGATGACGAAGAGGCCCCACGCGAACACGAGGTTCAGGAGCGGGACGAGCAGCTTCGGAATGGCCTCCGTACCGCCGGGGATCGCCGTGACGGACGGGTTGCGGAAGTCGATGCTGCCGTCCTCCGGCAGCTCGAACGCCTTCCAGTCCTCCGTCTTGAAGTGGCTGTCCCAGTCGCCGCCGCGGAGCCATTCGTTCCACTGTTGCGGCGTCATCCACTGGTTGTAGGGCGTGCCCGTCAGGACCTTCGGCAGCGAGCGCAGGTCGAGCGAGAGCTGGCGGCCCGCGAGGAACATGTTCCGGCGCGTGACCGACATCACCTTCTCGAACTTCGTCCCGGGCGGCGCCGGGCAGCGCTTCGTCTCGTCGTCCGGGCACGCGATCGTCGGCGGCGCGCGAAGCTCCTCGACGCAGACGTAGTCGAAGAAGCCCCACGACGCCGAGATCGAGACGACCGCGGCGGCGAGCCATCCGATCACGGCGACGGGCACGCGCGCCTTCGGCTTGAGAAAGCGCATCGCGAAGTCGACGTTGATGTGCTTGCCCTGCGCCGTCGCGAGCGACGCGCCGAGGAGCGCGAGCCACAGCGTCAGCCGCTTCGCGAGCTCGCTGACGCCGCCGAAGAACACGAGGATCGACGAGTTCTGGAGCCACGCGAACAGGTTCGAGAAGTACGTCGTGCCCGCCTCGCCCCAGCGCGTGCCCAAGACGGCGCCCGTGAGCGTGGCCGCGGTCGTGATGATCTCGTGCCGCGGGTGCTTCTTCGACGCCAGGTGCGCGACGACGCCGAAGGCAGCCGCCGTCAGCAGCACGCGGAAGATCATGCCCGGCCCCTCGCGTCCCGTCGCGGAGAGCGCCCGGATCCCGATCCAGAAGACGAGGGTGACGATCTCGGCGACGAGGACCGCCGCGCAGAGGCGCGCCTCGAGCGCCGTCCATGCACGATCGAGCTTCGCGAGCGGTGCGCCCCACGCGGCCTTGTCACCTTCGTCGGAGGACGGAGCGGGTTTGTCCTCGGCCGCGGCGGACTTCTCCGCGGCCGCGGCGGGCTCGTCCTCGTCCTTCGCCGACTTCTCCTCCTCGGCCTCGGGCTTCGACTTCTCCTCGGCCTCGGGCTCGTCCTTCTTCTCCGCGTCGGCGCCCTCGGCGTCGGCCTTCGCCTTCGCCTCGGCCTCCGCGTCGGGCTTCGCCTTCGTTTCGGCCTCGGCGCCGCCGGCGTCCCGCGAGTCGCGCGAGGGCTCGGCGCCGCCGGCGTCGTCGGTTTGCGCGCCCGGCTCGTCCTTGGCCGGCTTTTCCTCGTCTGCCATCCCAGAACGGGAGGGTACACGAGGTCGGCCACCTACACGCACAAAGCAGGCAGCGGACGGCTGGGCTACGCCTCCCACGGCCCTCGTCCTGCCACGGGCCGCGTGAACGTGCGCGAGAACGAAAGAGGCCTCGGGACGCATGCCCCGAGGCCTCTCGGTCGGCGCCGCGCTCGGCGGCGCACGGGTCGTCGGCTTCGCCGACGCGATCAGCTGCCGCCAGCGGCCTTCACGACCTCGTCGACGACGTCTGCCCGGATCTTGCCCTCCGCCTTGAGCGCGTTGCGCACCTTGGCGAAGACCTCGTCCCAAGCCTTCTTCTCGGTGTCGTTGATCTCGACGACCGTCTTGCTCTTCTTGAAGCGCTCGTAGGCGCTGTTGTCGATGGCGCGGATGCGGTCGGTGAGCAGGCGACCGGTGTTCTTGCCGGTCCGCTCGAGGAGCGCCTTCGCGTCCGCCGGGAGGCTGTCGAACGTCTCCTTGTTCATGACGAGGGCGCCGATGCCGATGCCGCTCACCATCGTGTTGATGTGATCCATGTGCGGCGCCCAGCCGAGCTGCTCGGCCGCGATCGCGGGCGAGTTGATGACGTCGACGGCGCCCGCGCCTCGAGCCGAGACCGCCGGCAGGATCGCCGGGACCGCGAGGGCCTTCGGCGACGGGACGCCGATGGTCTCGAGGAACTTCTGCCCGATGGGATCACCCGCGATGTAGAACGGGTGCATCTTCTTCAGGTCGTTCGGGACGCGCACCGCGGCGCCGCGCGACATGATGCGCGCCATGCCGACGTCACCCTTGCCGAGGATGACGAAGCCCTGCGCCGCGAACTCCTTGTCGAACTTCGGCGAGACCTTGTCACGGACCGCGTCGAGCTTCGCCCAGGTCTGGAAGAGACCCGGCATCTGGAGCGCGCTGATGTGCGGCCAGATTTGTGCGAGGCCGGTGCCCGTGATGGCCGCAGCGTCGAGCTCCTTGCTCCGCATCTTGCCGACCATGGCGATCTCGTCGCCCTTCGAGCCGGCGTAGAACCACGTGAGCTTCAGCCCGCCGTTGCTCTCCTCCGCCACGGCCTTCGACCAGGCGCTGAAGACCTTGCCCCACGCCGAGTCCTTCGGCGCGACCGTCCCCAGCTTGATCTCTCTCGCGTCAGCCGACGCGGTCTTCGTGATGCCGAGCGTAGCGAGCGCCACGGCGACGACGACCATCAACCTTCGAAGCATGAAGACTTCTCCTTCTCGTACCGGCCACACGACCGTGCGTGAGGCACGTCGGGGCATGGACTTGGACGGCCCTGCCCGGCGACGCATTCTGCCACCCGCGGTCGAGGTCGTCCCGTGCTTTTTCCCAAGTGGATCGCGCTTTTCCACCCGCCGCGCGCCGTCCGAGGGGACGCCGCGAGACGTCACGCGGACAGGGCGCTTAGTTGCTGGAATCTGCGGACTTTGTCTCGGACGGCGTAAAGCCGCAGTCCTCCATCGCGGCCTTCGTGAGGGCGCGCTTCGCCCGCCGCTTCGCGATCGCGTTCTGGAGCCGGTTGTTCGGATCGGGATCCTCCGCGGCGAGGATCTCGTTCAGCGTCTTCTCGTAGAGAGCCTGGTCCGACTTGACGCACGCGTACCTCGCGTAATTGAGCAGGATGCCGAGAGATTTCCGCTGCGTCTTCTCCATCGCCAGCTCGAGGAGCTTCTTCGCCTCGTCGAGCTCAGCCACACCGGAGCGGGCGTGGTAGGCGCCGAGCAGCGACGTGGCGCCCCAGTAGTTCAGCTCCGGATCGAGCTCGCGGCTCCGCTCGAGCATCTCGACGCCGATGAAGAGGTCGGCGACGTACTCCGGCTCGTCCTTCAGGAGGTTCACGCGCGCGAGCCACGCCGACCCGAGCCAGTAGAGGAGCTCCGCGTCCTCCGGCTCGTCGAAGTGCTCCTTCAGCCAAGCCTTGATCGTGTCGACGTTCTTACGGGCCTCGGAAAATCCCTTGTCCTTCCGCGCGGCGAGCTCGAGGCCGTAGGAAATCGCCCGGTCGAACGCGAGCTTCGCGCGCTTCTTGTGGTACTCGGCCGCATCGTCGTCGCCGGCGAGCAGCGCGACCTCGTAGTCGTCCTGCGCGAAGGCGTAGCCCCAGCCCGTCCAGCCGCGGAGGAGCAAGAAGAGCGCGTCCTCGTTGTCCGGGGCCAGGCGGTGCATGCCCTCGAACTGCAGCACGCCGGCGGCCGCGGCTCCTCGCGCGACCTCGTAGTCGCCGATCGTGTCGATGGCGCCGCCCCCGACGCGCGTCGCGCGGATCTGCGCGTTGACCATCATCTTCTTGATGCAGCCCGTGTTGCCAAGGGCGAGCACCGCGGCGATGAGCAAGGCGAGAAGGTTGGTACGCATGTGCCGCCACGGTCTACAGGCGGCCCGATGGATGTGTCAACGACCTCGGCCCCGCTCGCCCCTTCGTCGAGCGCCGACCGACCGGCCCGCGGTCTCCGTGCTCGAGCTCGGCTTCGGCGAGCGAGCTCGAGCGCAGCGCGCGATCGTCACCCGCGGGTCACTTCGCGGCGCGGAGCACGGCGCCGTCCGGCTCGTACCCGCTGCCTTGGACGGTGAAGTAGACGAACGAGGAGTCTGCCACGACGGACGTGGGCACGCGCAGGTTCGACGCGATGGGCGCGAAGTCTCCCCCCTTCTTCGGCACGCGGACGATGGCCCCGTTCTCCCGCTCGTCCACGACGTAGAGGTTCGTGCCGTCGAACGCGAAGCCGCGCGGCTTGCCTTCACGCGGCGGGGCGAAGATCTCGGTCGGGGTGGCGCCTTCGTCGCGCGGGAGCCGGTAGATGACCGCTCCTTCCTCCAACTCCAGGTAGTAGACGGCCTCGTCGTCGACGGCGAAGCCTGCGGCCGTGTCCGGCCAGATGAGCGTGAACTGGCCGTCGTCTTCCGGCGCGCCGTAGACCTTTGCACGCGCGCCGGCGCCGGCCGACGCATCCCTCGGGACCTCGAACACGACACGCGCCCCGTTGGGCAACAGCCCCGACCAGAAGACCGATCCGCCGTGGAGCGCGACCGCGGCCGGCTCGTCGTTCGCGTCCGAGAGGACGACGCGGTTCGAGAGCTGACGCTTCGAGAAGCGGACGAGACGGCCGAACTCCATCCCGAACTCCTCGAAGTGCGCCACGAACAGATAATCGTCGTCGACGGCGAGCGCGTGAGGCATCGGCGTCTCGTCCTCGACGAGCTCGAGCTCGCCTCCTTCCTTGCTCACGCGGTGCACGGCCGGTCCCGCGATCACCCAGAGATGACCGCCCGTGCCGGGATCCGCCGAGAGCCAGCGGATCTCCGCGCGCGGCGGCGCGGACGCGATCTTGCGCGCGGCGCCGCCCGCCTTCGGCGCCGTCATGATCGCGCCGTCCGCGTTGGACCAGTAGAGGTTCGCATCGTCCTGCGTCAGGTTGCGCGGACCGAGCTGGCCGGACGCGATCGTGTCGCCCGTTCCACCTCCACTTCCACCCGGAGCATCCGTGCCGCCGCCACCGCCGCCTCCGCCGTCGCCTCCGTCGAGTTCGCCGCCGACGCCCGCCGTGAGGTAGTCGAGCGAACGCGTGAGCGTGCACGCGAACAGCGCGGCCGCGAACGCTGCGCTCGTCAGCGCGGTGCGGACGATCGAAGCTCCGCTCACCATGACACCCTCGTGCGCGGCAGCCATGGCGGAGCCGTCGCGTTCCTGCCGAGCGCCGGGCTCGACTTCGACGTGAGCGCCGGCAGCGCGAGCACGACGGCCGCCGCGGCGGCCACGAGCCCGACGGCGAGCGAGACGTCCGCGACGAGGTACGCGCGCTCGACCGACGACACGTCGTCTGCGGAGCAGCGAGGCGCGCAGCCCTTCGCGAGATCGTCCTCCTCGCTCCTCCCGGCGAGCGCGAAGGCGGTGAACGAGCCGAGGCCGAGGACGGCCACGCCGGCCGCGACGTACGCGAGCGTCGGGATCTCCACCTTCCGAGGAGGAGGCGGCGCCTCGCGAGGCGGCGGCTGCGGCGCGAGCGCCTGGAAGTCGGCCACGACCTTGCGGTTCTTCTCGCCTTCGACGACGAGCACGCGCTGCTCGACGACCTCGTGATCCCTGTCGCGCTCGAACCGCAGCACGTGCTCGCCGGGCTCGACGGGGATGGCGGCACCGGTCAGCCGCTCGGCGACGAGCTTGCCGTCGAGCGTCACCTTCACGTTCGCGTCGCTCTCGCCGCGCTCGTCGATCGCCTCGAGCGTGAGCGTCGGCGCAGCCGCCTCCATCTGCTCGGCCTGCGCGATGCACTCTTCTCGGACGACCACCGGGCATTCGGCGCGCGCGCACGCGAGGTACTTCTCGCGGGCGGCATGGAGCCGTTTCTGCGAGCGGAGCTCCTGCGCCTCCTCGTGCGCGGCGACGCACGCTTGCTTCGTCGTGGATCGCCGCTCGGGAGCTCGCCGACCTGCCGGCGCAGCGCTCGCAGAAGTCGCCAGGAGAAGGAAGGTCGCGACGACGGCCCAACGGCACGCCTGGACGTGACCGCTCACAAGCATTCCACCTTGAAGTGCTTGAAGCCTCGCTCGTCGAGGACGTAAGGGATGCGGCAGTCGGGTGCGCTCGCCGCACGCTGCGACGGCGACGCGCGCCTCTTCGTCTCCGCGTTCGACCGCGTCGAGCGCGTCGGCGGTGAGGAAGCTGCCGACGCCCGAGGCGCCGGGGACGACGGCGCGGGCTCCGAGGCGACCTCCGTCGAAGACGGCGCGGGCTCCGGAGCAGGATCGGCTGGAAGCTCGAAGTCGACGGCCGCGGGCGGCGTGGGCGCAGCGACGTTGCTCGGAGCGTCGCGATCGGGCATCGCCAGCTTGCCGGCGAAGACGGCGAGCGTGAGCGCGGCGCCGCCACCGGCGATCGCGAGGGCCACGGTGAGCCACGACACGCGGCGCGGCGCCGTGGGCACGGGCGCCGACGAGCTCTGCACCGTGGCCAGATCCGTCAGCTCCTCCCCACGCCCGGAGAGGGGAGCGACGACATCGGGCGCGGCGGGGGCTTTCGTCTTCGTCGACGTCTTCGTCGAGGCGACCGCCACCCACGGCGGCGTCACGTGCCCCGAGCTCGGCGCGCGCGCGCCCACGTCCGTCGGCAAGTCTGCGAGCTGACGGCGGCGATCGGCCTCCTCGATCGCCGCGGCGAGCTCGGGAGAGGCGGCCTGTGCCATACGCAGCGGAGTGGCGCGCTCCAGCGCACGGACGAGCTCGGCGCGTCGCCCGATCGAGGCAGCCGCGACACGCTCCACCCAGGCGCCGATCTCCTTGGGACGGGGCAGCGCGACGGCGTCCTCGATCGCGAGCGCCATCTCCTCCGCGGTCGCGAACCGTGCGTCTGGATCGCGTTCCAAGCCGCGGAGCGCGATGAGAGCGAGCTCCATCGGCACGTCCGGAGCCCAGCGCGTCGGAGAGTCGATGGGCTCGTGGAGCACGCGCGCCATCGTCTGCGCCGGGGTGTCGCCGAGGAACAGACGCCGGCCGGCCAAGAGCTCCCAGAGCACGACGGCCGCAGCGAACACGTCCGTCCGCCGATCGACGACGCCGTGCTGGAGCTGCTCGGGAGCCATGTACGCGGCCTTTCCCTTGATCCGCCCGTCGTTGGTCGACGTGGCGCGCGACGCCGCCTTCGCGATGCCGAAATCGAGGACGCGTGCGATGCCGTCGGTCCCGACGAGCACGTTCTGAGGCGAGACGTCGCGATGGACGATGTCGAGCGGCTCGCCCGAGGTGTCTCGGCACTCGTGAGCGGCATGCAAGCCGTGCAGCGCCTGCGCGACGATGGATGCCGCGAGCGGGATCGGGATGCTCTCACCCGCCGTGTACGCGGACCGCGCGAGGCTCGCGAGCGACTCGCCCTCCACGTACTCCATGACGACCAGGAGCTGGTCGTTCTCCGCGACCACGTCGAGGGTGGGGACGACGTTCGGATGTCGGATCTTCGAGGCGAGCCTCGCCTCGTCGAGGAGCATCGCCACGAACTCGGGATCGCTCGCGTACGCGTCGTGGAGCCGTTTGATGGCGACCGTCCGAGAGAAGCCGCCGTCGCCGACGAGGCGCCCGAGGTGGACCGTGGCCATACCGCCCGCGGCAATGGGCTGGTGAACCATGTATCGCCCCACGAGGCGCCCTGCCGCCCAGTCCGGCTGCATCTTGCTCCACCTCGAGAGCGCGTCGTCCTACACCGCGTGCGCTCGGTGAAAAGCGTAACACATGGACCGCTCGGACGACCGCGTTTCCTCGCTCCGAGCGTGTGGCGAATCCTCCTCCCTCGGCGAGAAGGATCACGCGCATGCTGCGCGCGCCGTCGCGCAATCACGGTGAGCGCTCGCACGTCTCGTGATCCGCGCCTCGCCGGATCCTTGCGCGACGAGGGAGCGCCGCATGCACACGGCAGACCAAGCGCGACTCAGCGACGCGACGCCATCACGATCGTGCACGCGGCGCGGGTGCGCACGCTGGGGTCGGGATCGACGAGGAGCGGAGCGGCGCGCGCGGGACGGCCGAGCGCGGCGAGCGCGGACGCGGCGCTCGTCTTGCGCTCCGGCTCGGCAGCCTCGAGGTCTCGCTCGATCCACGCCTGCACGCGCAGCTCGCCGGCGGACGCGAGGGCGTGACGCGCGCGGGCGGCGTGCCGGAGCATCCGGGCATCGTCCGCAGCGCCGGCGACGCCGTAGCCCGCGATTTGGATGAGCTCGTTCGTCGCAGCCTCCCGGTCCTCCTTCACGTCGAGCAGCCGCGCCAGGGCGGAGACCTTGACCTCGAGATCGTCGTCCTTCGCCGCCGCCCGGATCGCGTCGAGGACGACGCCCTCGGGCTTCGCGACGGCGAGCGCGAAGAGACGCTCTCGCCGCGGGCCGTCCGTGATGTTGCGCGCGAGGAGAGCGCTCGCCGAATTGACGAGCTCGGCGTCCTTCGATGCCATCCTCGTCACCACCGCCGCGGCGGCGACCGCGCCAGGTCCCTTCCCGCTCGACACGATGACGCGCAGAGCCTCGCGCCCGCCGTTCTCGAAGACGGGCGAGAGCCCCCACGCGACGGCGACGTCCTCCTTGATCGCGTCGTCGCCGGCCGTCCAGAGGTCGCGCAGGCGAAGCGCGAGCTCGGCCGCCCGGCTCTTGCCCGCGTCGCCGCGAACGATGGCGCTCATCGCACGCAGCGCCTCGTTGCGGAGCAACAGATCCGGATCGACGCGCGCCGTCTCCGCGAGCAGATCGAGATCCGCCGGATCCTTCGCGACGGCGGCGGCGCGGATCGCCGCGCGACGAACCCTCGGGCTCGGATCGAGGATCGCCGCCTGCCGTCGCTCGCGATCCTTCTCGCGGTGGAGCGTGCGCGTGGCCACGGCGCGCCAGCGATCGTCGGGATCGGAGAGCCATGCCCTCGCGTCACCCTCGCTCAGCTTGCCGTCCTCGAGCCGAGACAGCGCCGCCTCGGCCCCCGCGCCGTCGCGCCGCTTCATCAGGTCCTCGAGCGCGTCGTCGAGCTCGGCCGCGCACGCACGCGTCTCGCGCAGGCGCGCGAGCGCGGTGGCCTCGTCCTTCGCCGTCACGATCTCGCGCTCGGCGACGGCGCGCGCGATCTTCGCGGCCTCGTCGTTCGTGAGCTTCCCTTGCTCGTGCTTGCGCGCGATCTCCGCGCGGAGCCTCTCGCTGTCACCTCTCTCGGCGGCGCGGACCGCAGCGTTCCCGCATCCGGCGAGCGGCGCGAGGAGGGCGACGGCGAGCACGAAGGTCCTCGGAAGGACGCCGCCTCGGGGCCGTCGTGCCGGCGAGGAAAGGATGCGAGCAGCAGGGCTCGCGCTGCGAGCGACTTCGCTGGTCGACATGGTGTAAGAGCTACCTGCTGCCGCCGGCACCGACAAGGAGACCAAGCTGAATCTGCGTGCGTATGTCGTCGCGAATCGTCGGGCGCGCCACCTGATCGACCCGGCCGCTCCGCTGCTCGAGCAGTGTCGGTCGCGCGCGACGATGCGCGTCTTCGAGACGCGGACGACCGACGAGCTCGACGCCGCCGCGCGCGCGATCGCCGAGGGCGATCCCGGCGTCCCGGTCGTGCTCGCCGGAGGCGACGGCGCGTACATGGCCGGCGTCACCGCGCTCGCGCGCGCGTTCGGCGACCGCGCGCTGCCCCCCATCGCGCTCGCGCCCGGCGGCACGGTCCGCACCGTCGCGCGCAACTGGGGGATGTCCGGCGATCCGGTCCGGTCCATGCGCCGGCTGCTCGACGCGATCGAGACCGGCGCGGCGCGCTCGACGCGCCGCCCGACGCTGCGCGTACGCGCGACGACGCGAGGAGAGGAGCGCTCGGAACGGATCGGCTTCATCGTCGGCGCCGGGCTCGTCTCGAACTTCTTCGAGGTCTACGAGGCGCGAGGCGCGAACGGGACGGCCGCCGCGGCGCGGATCGTCGCGCGCGTCTTCGCCGGCAGCTTCGTCGGCTCGAAGTTCGCGCGCGCCGTGCTCGATCCTTCGCCGTGCGAGATCGAGGCCGACGGCGTGATCGCTCCGTTCGATCGCGTGAGCCTGTTCTGCGCGAGCGTCGTCCGCGATCTCGGGCTCGGCATGCGCCTCCTCTATCGAGCGGGCGAGGAGCACGATCGCTTCCATGCCGTCGCGACGCCGCTCGGCGCACGCCTGCTCGGCCCGCAGATGCCTCTCGTGCTCGCGGGACGTCCGCTCGTCGGGCCGCGCCTCGACGCCCTCGTGCGGACGCTACGGCTGAGGTTCGCCGGCCGCGGCGCGTACGTCCTCGACGGTGACCTCTTCCGTACGGACGAGCTCGAGGTCACGGCCGGACCGACGATCGACGTGCTCACGCCCTGAGCGAGCGCGCGACGCCTCCGGCTCGAGGCGCACGACGAGGTCGGCGATCGCGAGCGGCTCGGGCCGGTGCGTCACGAGGATGACCGTCCGCTTGCCGCGGAGCCGCGCGATCGCTTCGAGCAGACGTGCTTGCGAAGGACCGTCGAGCGCGCTCGTCGGCTCGTCGAGCAGGAGCACCGGCAAACCGGTGGCCAGCGCTCGTGCGACGGCGATCCACTGCCGCTCGCCGCCCGACAGCGCGCGCTCGGTCCCGAGCATCGCCTCGCCGAGCGAGCTCACGAGGTGCTCGGCGCCGAGCTCGGCGAGCAGCGGCGCCGGATCGGGGACGGGCCCGTCGTCGTCCGCACGCCCGAGCCCGACGTTGATGGCGAGCGTGTCGCCGACGACGGGCGCGTCTTGCGGCACCCACGCGAACGGCCGGTGCGTCGGCCCGACGCCCGCGCCCTCGAGCGAACGCGCGCCGTACCGCATCCGACCGCTCGCGAGCGGCTCGAGCCCGAGCATCGCGCGCAAGAGAGACGTCTTGCCGATCCCGGTCGGACCGGCGACGACGGCGATCGCACCCGCGGGGATCTCCAGCGACAGCGGTGCGTGCCGGCCGTGCACGGCGCGCGCTCCGTCGAGCACGATCGGCTCGAGAGACCACGTCGCTCGCGCCGACGTGCTCGGTCCTCGATCGACGCCGCCGTCCGTGACCGCGGTGGCGGCGGCCGAAGCGCGCTCGACCGCCCGAAACGCGACGCGCAGCGCCTCTTCCCCGCGCGTCCGTGCGATTCGCGCATCGACGAGATCACGCAAAGGCCGGTACGCCATGAAGAACGCGATCGCGAAGGGAACGACGACACCGTGATCGACGCCGAGCGCTCCACGGGCGGCGAGCAGGAGCACGAGCACCAGCGCAAGCGCGCCGAGCACCTCGCTCGTCGACGAGAGCAGAGAGGCGCGAACGCGCATGCGCGCGGTCTTCTGCGCCATCGCACGGCCGATGCCCGCCAGGTGTGCGCGGATGCGTCGCTTCGCGCCGTACGTGGCCCAGAGCTCTGCATGGCGCACGGCCTCGTCGGCGGCTTCGACGAGGGCCGCGGCGGACACCGCGGCGCGCGTGTGCGCGCGCTTGAACGCCCGCCGCAACACGAACGCGAGCAGGCCGAACGCGCCGAGGGCGACGACGGCGCTGGCAGCGAGCCTCGGAGCGAGGACGACGAGCAGCACCCCCAGCGGGACGAGCTGTACGACGGCGCGCACCTCCGCGAGCACACCGTGCGCGACGCCCTGCTCGACGGCATGCACCTCGGACGTCAGCGCCGCGAGCCGCTCTCCGCGATGGTCGCCCCGAGGTGCGTCGACTGTGTCGCTCGCGGCCGATCCATGATCGCGGTGTCGTGGGGACTCGCGCGATCCGACGGCCAGGACCCCGTCGAGGACGCGGCCGCGGACACGGGCGCCGACCTCGGACGCGAGCCGAGCCTCCGCCCAGACGGAGAGCGCGCCGCCAACCAACTTGGCGAGGGCCGCAAAGACTCCATAGATGGCGAGCAGGAGGACGCCCCGCGTTCCTTCCGCCGCGAGCGCCCCGACGCGCTCGAGGAGGCCGGAAACGGGCATGGATCCCGAGACCATCGGGCCGGACCCCGCGAGCGCGCGGGCCAGGACCCCGGCTGCCGCCGCGAGCGAGGCATGGCCGGCGGCGTGCATCGAAGAACCGAGGACGATGGTAGCTCCGAGCCACCACCGCGCCCGAACGGCCGACCATGTGTGCCCGTACAGCGAGAGCGCCCGCCGCTGCGACGGCGTGAAGCGTGCATCCGTTGACGGTGCCGAGCGAATCCTGACGGGCACGCAGAGTCACATACATCCGCCATGGGCGCGTAACCAAGGCTCCCATGTCGGAGTCGAACCTAGAATGTTCTTTGCAGTATTTTTCGGACGGACAGGGCCCAGCGGAACTCGTTACGATGACGAGTCCCCGTCGCGCACGCGTCTCTTTCGTCTCCCTTCCCCGCTTCGCTTCCCGACGCCTCGTGACGGTCTGACTCCGAAATCGTCACTTGTCAAAGCTGCGTCCTCATTGCGCGGAAGAAATGGCGGGCCCTGTACCCGCGAAGACGTAGGCCACGATCCCCTCCCACGCGACGTACGACCCCCTTCCCTGATCCCATGCCCCGAAGGTCGTCCACGAAATCGGCTCGAGCTGCGGACGCCAAAGGCTCCGCGAGAAACGAGGCAACCGCGATGAGCAAGAAGAGCAACGCCGCCTCTGCGGCCGTAGCACCTCCGATCGAAGAGGACGCGGACGACGAGCTCACCTCGGGCGTCGACAGCCCCGACGCCAACCTCATCGTGCTCGAGGACGAGTTCGACTACGACGACGTGCCGGACCCGGACCTCGTCGAGACCGACGAGCCGCGCCCGCCGACCGCGAAGTCGAAGGCGGACGAGAGCGCCGGTGACTCGATGCTCGCCCGCTACTTCCGCGAGATGGCGACGCATCCGGTGATGGATCAGGAGGAGGAGCTCGAGACCGCCATCCAGGTCGAGAAGGCCGAGGTGGAGCACTGGTGTGCGATCCTCTCGTTCTTGCCTGCGGCGGAGCACGCGCTCGACACCCTCGAGGCCGACCTGCCGAAGGACGAAGACGCGCTCGACCTCCCGCAGATCCCCGAGCTCCGGAAGTACATCAAGCTCTACAAGAAGCAGCGCAAGCTCACGCGCGACCAGGAGAAGAAGTACCGCGCGCTCTGCGAGAGCCTCGCGCGCGCCATCCGCCTCGCCGACTCCGATCGCCTGTGGATCGCACACGCCGAGGAGACGGTGCGGAAGCTCGGCGATCCAGCGCCCGTCGAGGATCTCGAGGAGGAGGGCATCGCGGTGCCCGCTCCCGCGCCTCCGCAGTCGGAGGAGGAGCAGCAGCCCATCGCGAGCTCGCCTGCGTTCAAGAAGTACCTCGACTCGATCACGGAGGCTTCGCGCAGGAGCAAACACATCAAGAACAAGTTCGTGAAGGCGAACCTCCGCCTCGTCGTTTCGATCGCGCGGCGCTACAACCGCGGTCGCCTTCCGCTCATCGACCTGATCCAGGAAGGCAACATCGGCCTCATGAAGGCCGTCGAGCGCTTCGATCACACGCGCGGCTATCGCTTCTCGACCTACGCCTCGTGGTGGATCCGGCACGCGATCAGCCGCGCGCTCGCGGACAAGGGCCGCGCGGTCCGCATCCCCGTGCACATGCTCGACACGCACAACCGCGTGCAGCGCGCGACCCAGGCGGTCATCGCGAGGACGGGCCGCGACCCGACGCTCGACGAGCTCGAGAAAGAGACCGGCATCCCGCAAGAGAAGCTCGACAAGGTGAAGGGCGCGTGGGCGGAGACGCCGTTCTCGCTCGATCGTCCCGTCGGCGACGAGGACGGCCGCAAGTTCATCGACTTCCTCCAGGACGAGAACATGCAGTCGCCCTACGAGAGCCTCGTCTCGCAGAAGTGGGGCGAAGAGGTGCGGCGCCTCTTGCAGCACCTCACGCCGATCGAGTCGCGCATCATCCGATGGCGCTTCGGTCTCGACGACGAAGACGAGCTGACGCTCAAGGAGATCGGCGACAAGTACAACCTGTCGCGCGAGCGCATTCGCCAGCTCCAGGAGCAGGCGCTCGGGAAGATCCGCAAGCACATGCGCGACTGATCGGTACCGCCTCTCCGATCCTCGGCGGGCATCCACCTCCACGACGCGCGGACGCGCGGCAGCGTCGGAGGTGGATGTCTCTTTTCGAGGGTCAGGCGCTGCCCTCGAGGACCGCGGCCCACTCCGCGGGCAGCTTGCGCACGTCGAGCGCGAGGACGTCGACGATCTCGCGCAGCCGCTGCTTCTCGCGGTCGGAGATGACGCCGTCCGCGATCGTGATCTTCCACGTCGTCTGCACGAAGTCTTCGAAGACCTCCTTGATCTCGGTCTCGGTCAGGACACCGGAGGCCAGATAGGTCTTCAGCTCTTCGCGCTCGCTCGGCTCCGCGACGGCGTCGGAGAAGATTCGCGCGAGCATGCCCTTCAGCTTTCGCTTGGGATCCATGAGCGTCGGCCCACGGTATCAGAACGGCACGCCTACCGGCGGATCGCATCGCGCCGAAGCCTCAACCGTGCGTCTTCATTCATGTTTTTGTCACACCCCCGTTGGACGGTCCCTCGAGCAACCTCGAGCACACATAGGGATTGCATGTAGACATCTGTGTGTTACACAGGGGCCGTCTCGTCGGGGGACGCTCCCCTCCTCCCCTCCCCACCAAGGTTGCCCGCTGTCCAGCCGGTCCTCCCTGCCGTGCCGCGGCGCGGGCGCCGCTCCCCGGACGAGACGCCTTTTCTTGCCGCCCGCCACGTCGTCGTTCAGCAGCCAGCGACGACGTGGCGGGTGAGTCTTTTCAG